>NZ_JACJQL010000056.1 GCF_014696625.1 Nostoc parmelioides FACHB-3921 | reverse complement strand
CCACACCCTCAACGGTCATACATCTGCTGTCGCGGTGCTGGCGTTCAGTCCCGATGGTCAGTACATTGTCAGTGGCAGTGATGACAAGACGCTACGGTTGTGGGATATAAAAGGCAAGTTGCTCCACACCCTCAACGGTCATACAGGTCTTGTCTGGGCGCTGGCGTTCAGTCCCGATGGTCAGTACATTATCAGTGGCAGTAATGACAAGACGCTACGGTTGTGGGATACAAAAGGCAAGTTGCTCCACACCCTCAATGGTCATACATCTGCTGTCTGGGCGCTGGCGTTCAGTCCCGATGGTCAGTACATTGTCAGTGGTAGTTGGGACAAGACGCTACGGTTGTGGGATACAAAAGGCAAGTTGCTCCACACCCTCAACGGGCATACAGGTTCTGCCTGGGCGCTGGCGTTCAGTCCCGATGGTCAGTACATTGTCAGTGGCAGTAATGACAAGATGCTACGGATGTGGGATACAAAAGGCAAGTTGCTCCACGCCCTCAACGGTCATACCGATGCTGTCACGGCGCTGGCGTTTAGTCCCGATGGTCAGTACATTGTCAGTGGCAGTGATGACAAGACACTAAGGATGTGGGATACAAAAGGCAAGTTGCTCCACACCCTCAACGGTCATACATCTGGTGTCATGGCGCTGGCGTTCAGTCCCGATGGTCAGTACATTGTCAGTGGCAGTGATGACAAGACACTAAGGATGTGGGATACAAAAGGCAAGTTGCTCCACACCCTCAACGGTCATACATCTGTTGTCGCGGCACTGGCGTTCAGTCCCGATGGTCAGTACATTGTCAGTGGCAGTGCAGACAATACGCTACGCATGTGGGATACAAAAGGCAACTTGCTCCACACCCTCAACGGTCATACATCTGTTGTCGCGGCACTGGCGTTCAGTCCCGATGGTCAGTACATTGTCAGTGGCAGTGCAGACAATACGCTACGCATGTGGGATACAAAAGGCAACTTGCTCCACACCCTCAACGGTCATACAGGTCCTGTCGCGGTGCTGGCGTTCAGTCCCGATGGTCAGTACATTGTCAGTGGCAGTTATGACAAGACACTAAGGATGTGGGATACAAAAGGCCAATTGCTCCACACCCTCAACGGTCATACCGATGCTGTCACGGCACTGGCGTTCAGTCCCGATGGTCAGTACATTGCTAGTATTAGTTTTGACAAAATGCTGCGGATGTGGGATACAAAAGGCAAGTTGCTCCACACCCTCAACGGTCATACCGATGCTGTCACGGCACTGGCGTTCAGTCCCGATGGTCAGTACATTGTCAGTGGCAGTGCAGACAAGACGCTACGGTTGTGGCCTGGTAATTGGCAAGTTTGGCTAAAAGTGGGGTGCGATAGATTATACAGGCATCCTGCGCTTCTAGAAGCTAAGACTGACGAAGCAAAAGCCGCAGCGCAAACCTGTCTCGACCTTGCCAAATGGAGCAACAGCGAAAAAGCTCAGTTTCTCGTTAATCAAGGTCAAGCCATAGCGAAGATAGATGGAGATATCAAAACTGCGGAAGCTAAGTTTAATCAAGCCCGAAAATTGGATTCTAACGTAGCTATCCCTAGCACAACAGAAGTCAGACAGTTAGCTGCCCCTGCTCTGGTTACTCAGGGAGAGAAGCTCGTTAAAGATGGTAAGGTCAAGGAAGCTCTTGCTGCCTACGCAGATGCACAAAAATTCGCTCCTAATTTGAAAATTACAGCTAATTCTTGGAATAAACTCTGTTGGGATGGCAGTTTGAGGAGATATGCCGCAGATGTAATGTTTGCCTGTGATAAAGCGGTAGCACTTGAGCCTAAAGATACAGAAATTCGTCAAAGTCGGGGTATTGCTAGGGCGCTGACTGAGGATACTCAAGGAGCAATTGAAGACTTTGAGGCATATATCAAATCGATTGATAATAAGGAAGAAAAAGCAGAACACCAAGGTTGGGTTAATGCTCTGCGTGGTGGTAAAAATCCTTTCACAAAACAAGAGATCCAGCGTTTATTAGATGATTCCAACCCAAAATAAGTGACCCTTATCTTTTGTACGATGAAAACTACGATTAAAATACAAGATTTTTGACAACACCGATTTTCGGACATATTGTCGGTTTGCAGACTAAATGAAATTCGTGCGGACTAAGTGAAATTCTATTGCAGACTAAGTGAAAATCTGTTGGTGTAACCCTGATTCTTTCGTAGCTAAAGGCGATCGCTATGGGATAGATTTTTTGCTCAAAGCCTTGTCTTGTAATGAATTGGAACGTTTTATGCCCTTTTGGTGGAAATTTTCATTTAGTCTGCGAATTTAGGGGGAAATTTTCACTTAGTCCGCAAAAAAATTTCATTTAGTCTGCAACAAAGATTGCTCAAACCCTTATTCTTGCGTTAAAAAAATTTCACTTAGTCTGCAAACCCACAATATTCTGTCCATTGCTGACTTAATTGAAATAGCTCAAAGTCTTTACGGGGAATGTAGCGGATATGGATGGGCGTTTGACTATACTTCTAACCCATACCTTATATTAGCTGTCTATTAGCATCAATATCTGCATTTCGGTTAATCGTTTACAAAACGTATTAATCTGTACGCTTTGCCTTGCCTCGGTTCCCATCTAGAACACCGATTCAGTAATCGTGGAAGAAAAGAAAAATGAACGCTTAGGAGGTAAACAATTACTCAATAAGTGTGATTTTACCCCCTGCATGACCAAATTTTGAACCATAACGTGACTAAAAGTTAACGTAATTTCAAGCTTTTGAGCCAATCAATAACTTAGCTTTATGAATCAAATTATGTCCGCGTGTTTTAAATGTGAACCATAATACGACCAAAAGTTTTATTTTTAGACTTGATAAAAAATGCCGAGCAAGACACACTAATTTAGTCGAAAATTTTAAACTTTCGGTCAAAATATAATTCAAAATGCCTACAATATGGTTCAAAAATATGTTTCGCCAAAAATTGAGTGATAAAGCGATCGCCTGAAATCTGAATTTTTATTTCTCTCTCATCACGGTACGGTACAAATGAACTATCTGACCATGTTCCTTGCTGTAATTAAGTTTTGAGTTTTTTTGAACTCCATTTATAGCTTTGAACTATATGTTGTCCTAGTACAGAGTGAAGTATTTCGTGACCGTTTGGCTAAATTATCGTTCAAATCACAATAAGGTCTGCCAATCTTGGATGGTTACCACCAGTATTAAAAGTTGCCAAGAACCAATTGATATTTAAAAAACATTTTATAAGCGTAGGCCTCCTTCAACCTTGATGTCTGTACCATTGGAACTTATCCCTAACTGAACCTCCAAAAATTTATTGCTTCCAATGAAGTTCTGTCTAAAAATCAAACCACCATTTAAATTGAGAGAGCGATTTTCAAGCCCAAACTTATTGGAGTTAAAATTTTTTAAGAATAAGCCAAATTCTGTATTTTCATTTATTTTTTTAAAACCTTGTATTTTTAAGAAAATTTGCTCTCCATAATCTAGATCAAAATCGAACTTTAATCCTTGTCTCATTTCTAATGAAGCATTTAGAAACATACTAATAAATGCGTTACTACTATTCCCGATCAAGGCAATAGCAGGGGTTAATGAAAAATTGAAAGATTCATTAGAATGCGTATAGGAAAAACTGAATGATGAGAAAAACGGATTATTTATGTTATTCGCACTATTCCATCCAAATCTTAACGTGGGAATATAAGTATTGATAGAACTTATAGTTTGTAGTTTGCTTTTATTAATTTGTTGATCAACTAATGTTAACATACCGTTGATATATAGGCCTAAATAGGGTTCTGATAAGCTAGATTCATTTTTATCAATTCTGGGTGCAGAATCAGCGTCTAAATTTCCCCAGGCTCCCAAACTAAAACTATACTTAAAATTATTTTCAGAGCCGCTATAAACTGCTTCAACAGCAGGCAATGATAAACTACCATAAAAATTTGATAGTTCTAATTTTTGTTTATCTATCCGTGATAATTCAATTCTATCAAATACTAAATCGTAAGTACGAATTCCAATTGGTAGGACTGTAGCGTCTGCGGAACTGAACTGTTGCAAAAAAAAATCACCCTCTGTATTCTTTAAAAGAATTGCTACGGATGAAGATTCATTTTCATGACGGATAGATGTTTGACTTACAGGAATAGGTGAACCTACAAAAGTTAAAAATCCAAAATCTTCATTGGAAAGTTGCAATTTAGAAAAGAAGGTATCGCCTTTACGGAAAGAACTAGATTCTAATTGAGAAAACTGAACATTTCTCCGGTGTAAGCCTGTTCGTACTTGGAAAATTTGAGAACTATCAAGTTCTACTTCACCAGGAAAGGTGATTTTCCCTGAAACTTGTTCTAATCCACTAATCGAGTCTGCATAAACTAAGGTATGATTCAAACGCTGATTTAAATATCTGCGCTGGAGTGGTGTAGCCTGAGTTTTCAGACTAGCAAATCTGTTTCCGTTTTCTAAACTTTGTTTTGCTTCATTAAGGTTTTCTTCAATTTCATTGATATTTAAAATTTCCAACAATCCACCCAAGGCCATTCCTAATGTCGCATTCCCTGTCTGAATATTATCAATGATGCCATTATCACTAGCTACTAATGAGAATCCTGGATTAGCAAAAATACTAGAATAGGTCGCCTTTATATCAACAGGATCGTACTCAATCATACTTCGGTTATGAGCATAACTGATATAACTTCTATACCATTCATTCTGCTCTGTACTATATAGTTGCAGGCTGAACTTTGGTCTCCTTTGTCCTAAAGAAAACCAGTACAAGGAATTAAAATAGTAGAGGTCTCGCTCTTTTGTAGTAAGAAACGGATTAACCAAAATATTTAAGAGTTGGGTGTTATCAAATTCCCCAAACTGACCTACCTTTAGCCCTGGTAATGAAGTCATAGGAGCTGTAAACTTAGAAGGTTCTCCAGTTAAAATATCACCCCAAAAGATTCCGGACTGCTCTAACACTTCATCAGGGATAATTTCATTTTTGACTAATCTTACTTGACCTTCATTTAAAAGAGGTCGTAAGTCAATTGTAGGAAAGCCTTGCAAAATTAGTGGTGCATTATCTACATCTAAAAATTGAAATAGCGAGCCTCCACCATCCAAACTACGAGTTGAACCAGTACTGAGGTTGAGAGTAGGATTTTCTAAAATAGTAGCATTAAGATTGCTAGCATTAATTCCAGTCTTAATAAGAACGTTTCCGGCTGGAGTACCTGGTGGATTGATTAATTGACCAGCAATAGAAACAACTGAAAAACTATTTGTATCTATTTCTCCAATTATATCCTTTAGTTTATTAGGAACGTACCATACTGCTTGCAAACCGATAAAACTTTGCTCTAATAAAGCATTTTGAGTAAATTTTTGATTCGTTGATCGGCCACGATGAAGAATTCCTCCCTGCCAGCCTTTAGTTTCGATTACTACTTTATTATCGGGTAAAATCCAATAAAATTGTTCATCTTTAGGAAAATGTGCAAATGTAAATTTATTAATTATTGGATTATTTGCAGAAAATCTAATATCAACATCAAAGTAGTTTTCATCCCGGACTGGACGAAACAATTCTGGGCTAAATGTTAGACTATCAGTAGGATTAACAATACGAGAATATCGTAGAGCAGCTACAGTAAGAGAATCCAGAATAACATCTTGAGGCTCTACTTGTTGTGAAGATTTTGGAGTGTCATCCGGATTGGGTTTAGGCTCTTGGGAATCACGTAACAAAGGGTCAATCGATGGTGGTATCTGAGGAATAGAACTTGGGGGTGACAGTTGAATTGGGGAAGTATTGACCTGTGCTATGCTTGCAGGCATAGCATTTGAAAACTCAAAATCATCAAAGGAATCTACATTTATAGTATTAGGATATACTTGGAAAATTTTAATATCATCAGTAACTTTTTGAAGAAAATTAACAGTATCACCATTACTGTCAGCAACTAGTCTGGAAGTTTGAGCAGTAACTAGCGAAGCTGATGTTATTTTGAAGAAAGCAAGTTGTATAAATATGAAGATTATAGGTTTCAGTTTCTCTAGAATCACATTTTGCTCTCAATCTAATTGAAAAATATATGAACTAAACTTTCAACTGTATAAAAAGGTGTAAATATCTTTTTTTGTTGTTCTCGAAAAATAATAAGCATAGCTTATAGCGTTTCTCAGTCTGGTGAAGTACAGTAGCAAGAATGGGTAAACCAATTATAAATATCAGTTAATGAGACTTGAGTAAAAGCAGTTTCAATTGCTTTTGCTAAGTCTAGATAACTTCTAGCTCCAATAGAACGGAGTAAATTTTTAATTTTTGACCAACAGTTTTCAATTGGTGAAAAATCAGGAGAATATGGTGGTAAATAAATCAATTTAGCTCCAGCCGATTCGATTATTTTCTCAATATCTCCCCCTTTATGAATTGAACAATTATCCATGATTACACAAGCACCTTTCCACAGCTTTGGAACTAATTTTTGAGAAAGGTAAGCTTCAAATGTCAGTCCGTCATATGCTTCTAAAATACTATATTGACTAATCACGCCTTTGAGAGCAATTGCTCCAATTATAGAGACATTTTGAGGGCGTTTTTGAGGTCGTGAGCCATACGCTCTTTTACCTTTTTTAGCACGAGCAGAGTGTCTTATTAAAGATAGATTAGCTCCTGCTTCGTCAAGAAAGATAAGGTTTTCCGCCGGTATCCCATGAAATTGAAGCCAGAACTGTACTCTTAATAATTGAACTCTTTCAGTCTCTTTTTCTGAGGCGTGCAATGTTTTTTTTTAAGGCTTATTTCTATCCTCTTTAACATCCTGTCTACCGTAGATATACCAATTGTTATTCCTGTTTTTTCTTTGAGAATGAAGCGAATTTCTGATAAAGTCGAGTCATTCTTAGCTTCAACTATTTCTTCAAGAATCTTCATTTGTTCTTCGTTGAGCTTTGGAGGAGTTTGTTTTGTCCTAACTTTAGGAGCAATATTTGCTGTTTCTCTATATTGCTTTAGTAATTTCTCAATAAAACTTAAACTGACACAAAATTTGTTTGCTAATTGACGTTGTGATATTCCACCTATCTTATATGTATCAAATATTTTTTGGCGGAAGTCGAGGGAATATGGTTTCATTTTTACCCTTGAGTAGATGCACTGATTTATCTTAATTAGTGTACTTCATTAGACTAGTAAACGCTATAATTATAAAACTTTGATTTGATAAAGTTGTGAGGCTTTATTTTCTAACAGTAACTAAAACTTGTAGCTCAAATATAAAAATTAAATCTCTAAAAGGCTTTCAGTGATTAAATTTTGCCAAAGCGATACAAGAGAAAGATAGCAGTTCCCAAGAATACTATAATTGTCAAATTATAATAAAAGAAAAAAGTGAAATGAAATTAATTTCATCCCCTGCTTTTATCCATATGATATTTAATTTTGAATTTTGAATTCCGAGCAAAGCGACAACCACAATTAGCATAAATGTGGTTGTCGCTTACTTCTTCTACCATTACCTCTAATCTCAGTAGATTCATAGTAAATACAATGTACGATAAAATACATTAGTTCATCCATTTATTATGCAACGCCATGATTATAATTGGTGATTGCATATTTACATCTAAACTAAATAATTCTCAATCTGAATAGAAAAATTCTTGTAAAAAAAATTTATATATGACTAAGAAGATATAGCACAGAATGCTGTGTTGGAGTGCAGATTAAATTTTAATACTAATAAAAATATGTAAAATTTGATACAATTAAAAAAATCCTCTATACCCTGACGAGTGATGGGACGTGATGGTGGCGATTGATGAAGCATAACCGCAGATGTTTGGTCTGGTATCTGCTCCCGATTAGGTGCATATAGATGGGCTTGTGCGATTTGTTGGTGGGTCAATCACAGTAAACGGTATGTACATAGGCTACCAAAGGTGAGTTCTCACACTTGAAAAGTAGGTTGGTTTAAGAAAATTTAAACCGAACCTACATTCAAAAATTCATTTAATGCTTAAAAACATAATCTAGCTCGAAATTTATCGAACTAAACAGTTATAAAGTCTGTGGAACTCCAATTGATACCACTACCATAAATAGTAGCAATAGTAGCTGTGCCATCCATAATTGTTGTCTTACCAGTAGAGCTAACAAAACTCAGATCCGTGAAGTTTAAGCCACCTTTGAGACCTATTTTGTCAATACCCATTTCAAAATAGTAAATAGCATCACCTGTTAGACTTGTACCGCTTTCTCCTCTAGCAATCACAAAAACATCTCGTAGACCATCTGTACTTCCGTAGTAATAGTCAGAATCAGCTCCACCATCAAAATAATCTCTTCCCGCATCTCCAACTAAATAGTCACGACTGTTTCCTCCGTAAAGGAAATCGTCTCCATTACCACCATAGATGCGATCGCTACCATTGTCACCTGTTAAATAATCTATTCCATCACCACCATAAATAAAATCATTCCCCTCACCCCCAAAGATTTCATCATCACCCCCAAAGCCTTGTAGAACATCATTGCCAGCAAATCCACTGATTCTATCTGGTGCAGAAGTGCCAGAAATATTATCATTGCTTCCTGTAGCATTAATGACACCCCTAACAACTAACCCCATATTAGTAGAAACATTAGCACCATAACTGTCAGTAGCAGTAAGGGTGACGTTGTAAATACCTCCTGTGTTAACTTGACCACTAATTAAACCAGTGCTGGAATTAAGAGAAAGTCCACTAGGCAGATTAGAAGATGAGAAGCCGAGAGAATCTCCCTTGGGAATGTTGATGTCGTTAAAGCGACTGCTAATATTCAGGCTGAAAGGATCTACTGTGCTGGTGCGTTGAATAGCAATGGGATTAACAACAGTTGGTGCATCATTAATACCAGTGATATTGATTGTTACAGTTGCTGTATCTGTACCATTAGCTTCATCACCCAAAGTATATGTAAATTGCTCTGTACCCAATTCACCTTGAGCTAAACTAGCAAATCCTGTACCAGCATTGTATGTAAAGGAAGCATCTGCCAGAATAGTTAATAATGCACCAGAAGGCAAAGTGATTGGAAGGCCATAGCTGATACTGTTACCATTGATTTTCAGGATGCCTAACACGGAATTTATATCGACATCACTATCTAAACCGTTACCGTTATCTAAGTAAACTAAGTTGCCTGTTACAGGACTAGTTTCATTGGTAGAGAAAATATCGTCTGTAGCAATGGGATTGTCGTTAACAGAAGAGATATCAATAGTTGTATTGCTATCACTTACTGGGTTAGCAATACCGTCATTGACTGTAATTGTAAAAGTACCTGTACCGATTTGATTGGCAGCAAAGGAATTTTCACTAGGTGTAAACACCAAAGTACGAATGGCAGTAGTAGCGGCTGTAGCTGTACCCGTGAATTCATAACTGCCTCCGCCTATATCAATGAAACTACCCAAATTTGTAAGGTTGCCCAGGGTAGGATCATCGAGGCTAACGGTAACACTTAGAGTTTGAGGAGTGGGAATTATATCTACATCGGCAATGCTGACACCAGAAAAAGGATTGATAGTTGTTTTGTCGGTAACAGTTTGCCCACTAACTGTATTACTAATGGTGGGAGCATCATTTTGACCTGTAATGTTAAGAGAAACTGTGGCAGTATCAGTTAAACCAAAGCCGTCTCTGAGGATGTAGGTAAAGGTTTCTGTTACTGATTCCCCCTGGGCTAAAGTATCTATGGGGTCATAGTTGAATGTGCCATTGCTGTTAACACTTACAGTTCCGTAAGTTAGGTTAATTGCTGTACCCAAGTTACCAGCAAAGCCATTGACTGCGGTAATAATGCGAGTATCACCTGTGTCGGGATCTGTATCTACACCATTACCATTGTTGTTGAACAAGTTGCCGTTAGTAATGCCAGTATCTTCATTAACTGTAAAGTTATCATCTTTGGCATCAGGGGCATCATTGACTCCAGTGATATTAATAGTGACTGTTGCCGCGTTACTAGTAGCGTTATTGTTATCTCTAATTGTGTAGGTAAAGGTTTGGGCTTGAGTAGCACCTTGAGCAAGGCTATCTCCTGGGTCAAAGCTGAAAGTACCGTTGCTGTTGACAGTCAATGTACCATAGGTCAAGGTTTGAGTCGTACTGCCAGTGAAGGTTGTGCCGTTAACAGCAGAAATAGTGAAGGAGCTACCTGCATCTACATCATAGTCATTGCTGAAGAGATTAACGTTGTTGAGATTAGTATCCTCATTAGTAGAAAAAGTATCATTGCCTGTAACTGGCGCATCATTTACGCCAGTGATATTGACAGTAACTGTCGCATTACTGGTCAATCCTCCACTGTCGCGTAGTGTGTAGGTAAAGGTTTCTGTTACTGATGCTCCCTGAGCTAGAGAATTGGTAGATACAAATGGAGTGTAGTTAAACGTGCCATTACCGTTAACGAAAAGTGAACCATAGGTTAGTGAGCGTGTAGTGCTAGTGGTAAAGGACGTGCCGTTTATGGCTGAGATACTCAGTGTATCTCCAGCGTTAGGATCACTATCAGCCCCACCACCATTATTACTGAGAAGGTTGCCATTGGTTATAGCTGTATCTTCATTGGTAGAGAAGCTATCGTTCTGGGCAACTGGAGGACTGTTGGGATTGTTGTAGGAAATATGAAGCGTGTAGTTATTTCCATTTGCCACTACATTACTAGTATAGTGTGCAACTCTTATATAGTAAGTCCCTGATGTTAGGAATGTATAAGTTATGAACGAGGGGTTAGTACCACCAATGTTACCTACTTCAGTATCATCATCATTGTTGGCTAATTCCGTACCTGAAGCATCAAAAAGAATAAGTCTACTATCAAAGTCATTATTATCAATATCAAAGACAAACTGTTGACCTGCACTAGCTGTAAAGCTGTAAAAATCAGCTGTACCATTGCCAGTTCCATTGATGCTAGCGTGTGGATAAGTGGTAGAAATATTAGTGCCATTCAAAAGTTGAATGTTACTATCAGAATCTAAAGTAAAGCTACTAGGGGAAAGAAATTGAGCAGTCGCAATACTATCATTTGCTTCAACTTCATTAATATAAGCAAATATACCTGAATAGTTGTGTAGTGTTTCGAGATAGAACACTGGGGAAAGTTTTGTATTGCTATGAACTTCTAAATGCCAATTACCACCCAATACAGCACTTCCTGTAAGGGTTTTAGAAGCTGCTATTTCTGTTCCCATCAATTGCTGCAATTTAGCAATAAATTCTTCCCCTGCATCTCCAGCAGCGACATTGCAACCATACAGCAGCAGATTTCCTTTTTCTTCCCTATTCGCTAGAGAATGATAAAACCAATGTTCTAACTGAGAAGCATAACTTTCTAAATTATCTAAACCCAGACGACTATTACCTAAATAGAGACAGCCGGGAGAACCATGAGAGACAATGTGAACGTTAGTGAAGTAGTTCTGATTTTTTAAAAATTCTGTAATTTGGGTAATCCCATTTTGCTCTCGGTTCAAAATTACTACAGTTACACCTGGTAACACCCCAGCAGCTAAAAACTCATAATCTGCAACTCCGGCATCAATAAAAACAACAGTAGAGTTGAGTTGAGAATTTAATTCTTGAGTATTAGCAGAATTTACAGCAGAAGTCATTACAGCAATGTTAGTCATTGTTTTACCACCTTATGAATTAATAATTAGAGTGAGCAAATCAGGAAATTAAAAGCAAATTTGTTTAAGTAAATGTGAGTTTGATACACATTTTTTTACTTCTTTTACCTCTGCTTTTTCCTTAAAGGGGAGTAGAACATATATCTCCCCTAAAAAGGTTAATTTTCAACATATGAGATGAGGTAAAATAGATTGAGGTTACTAGCTGAAGGCTACAAAATCCGTTGTGTCCAGCACAATTCCGCTACCATAAACGGTGGCTAAAGTTGTAGTGCCATCCAAAATTGTAGTTCCCGAACTAGAACTTCTAAAGCTCAAGCTACCAAAGCTCAAACTACCCTTGAGACCAATTTTGTCTATGCCGTCTTCAAAGTAGTAGATGGCATCCCCTATGGTTGAACCAATACCGCTTTCACCTCTTGCTAAAACAAAGATATCTTGAGCTTTATCTGCTTCCCCGTAATAGTAGTCAGCTTCCAGACCACCATCAAAAATATCTCTGCCAGTACCACCTGTGAGGTAATCTCGTCCATCACCACCGACCAGGGCATCATTGCCAGCATAACCGTAAAGGCGATCGCTGCCTGCAAGACCATAAATCAACTCATTCACACTATTACCATTGATGTAGTCATTACCAGTAGTACCTGTGAGAGTGCGATCATAAACTGCGGGGTTAATTCCCACAACGGTCGGTTTTATAGTAATGCCAACAGTTTGAGTGGTATTTGCCTTACCGTCACTAACTGTCACCGCTAAATTCACAGTTGTGTTGATCAGGCTAGACAATTCGTTACTGTCGTTGACAGTAATATTACCAGTAGTAACATCAATAGCAAAGACAGAGATGTTATCTTTATCGCCATCAATGTTACCACTGGTAATAGTCCAGTTACTCAGGGAGTCACCTTCTGCATCGGTAGCATTTACCTTACCAACCACTGTGCCATTGACGACACCAGAACTGACAGCAAAACTCTGTCCACTAGGAATAACAGGTGCTGTATTAGGAGTAACTACCAGCAAGTAATCAGTGCCAGTAACAGTTACATTGGCTGCCTGAACACCAGAGAGAATAGCTAAAGTATCATCTCCTACTTTCAGTACAGTATCCGTTCCTTGCTGTTGAATAATGACTAATTGCCCAACCAAGCTATCAGCAACCTTTAATATATCTCCTGCTGTGTTGAAGTCTGTAACTGTAGTTGATCCAATTCCTGCTGAAAGCATCAACGTGTCAGTACCAGAGCCAAGTATAACTCTGTTATCTCCAGCACCAGCATCAACAGTATCATCACCTGCTCCAGCGAAAACTACATCGTTGCCGTCACCTGTAGTAATAGTATCATTGCCGTTTTCCGTACTTACTTGGTCATTACCTAAGCCTGTAGTAATGACGTTATTACCGCCACCTGCTTTGATAATATTATCGCCGTCTCCAGCGTTGATCAGGTCACTACCCAAACCAGTAGTAATTACATCGCGACCACTGCCTGTACTAATCCAGTTATTACCATTACCAGTAGTGATAGTGTTATTTCCAGCCCCGGCATTAATCAGATTCTCCCCATCCAAGACAAATATACGGTCATTGCCACTACCCGACGTAATATCGTTATTACCAGCAGCAGCATTAATAGTGTTATCTCCTTCCCCTGCGCTGATATTATCATCACCAGAACCAGTATAGATAAAATCGCTACCCAGACCACTGGTGATGATGTTTAGCCCATCTCCGGCTTGAATTGTATTCTGTCCGTCCCCAGCCTCGATGACATCATTACCACCAGCAGTAGTGATGTTATCATTGCCTGTTCCACTAGTAATAATATTGTTACCAGCACCTGCATTAATATTGTTATTACCACTGCTGGCATAAATAATGTCACTAGCGCTGCTAGTAGTCACAATGTCATCACCAGGACCTAAATAGATAGTTCCACTAGTTTGGCCTTGAGGAGTTCCGTACACAATTACTCTAGCTGTACGACTGACTAAGGAAGTACCATTCTGGATAACGTAATGGAGAATGGCTTCACCGACAAAACCAGGAACTGGAGTGTAAGTAACTGTCCTATCAGCATTTAAGGTGAGAGTACCATATTCTGGATCAAAGAGCAGATTGACCTGTGAGGTTGTAGACTCCTGAGCCAGCACATCCAAAATAATACTAGTATCTCTAGGTGTCTCAGCTTGTAAATCATTGGTACTTGTTAAGAAAGCAGGGTTACTGGCAGTTGCTTGGGCAATTTGAGTATCCAAACTTGCACCAGAGTATTTAGTGACAACATCACCCAGTAGCGTTGTACCGTCACCCACTGCCTGTAAGTCGTCAGACAGATCACCTTGGACAACCTGCTGAATGCGTGCAATTTCCGACGCTTTCCGTACCAGGTCAAAGCTGTTATTTTGCAAAACTCCATCTATTTCCTGATTAGCAGCAGCAATCAGTTGAGCTACACTATTGACGGTAGCACTGTTAAGATTGGGAGCTACAGTCAAAATTAAGTTGGCAATTTGCGATGCGCTATTTAAATTGAGAGTTTGATTATTGCGGATTGGTGCATTGAGAGCATCAATAACTGGGTAGCCCAATTGAGTATGGCTAATATCTAGCGCACCTGACAAGAAACGGACGATGGAAACAATGGTATTTTGGACTTGAGCTTGTTTGGCAAAGACTACCAAGCCTAAACCAGTGGCATCACCAACAGAAATAGCTTCTAGAGCGTCAAAGTTGTAAATATCCACTTGACTTGGAAGCCCTAAAGCTGCCTTGACTTTAATTCCAGCCCCTATAGGATCAGCAGCACCAGCCAGTTCAGGAATCATGGCGACAAAAGGAGCAATCGCAATTTTTTGGAAGCCAGTTGCCAACTCTGGCTGTTCCATAGCTTGGAATATCTGCTGCCGTTTCTGTGCAACTGTCAGTGTTGCATTTGCTAAAGCATCAATAATAACTTGGTTCTTTTCCAGAATTGCATCCACCAAGCTATCAATCTGCCCTGACAATCCCAAAGCAGTTTGTGCTGATTGAATTAGCGATCGCACAGTCGTCCCATCTGTAAGATTAGGAACAATACCAGCCTGAACTCTAGCTGCTAATTGTTGTAGCAGCTCGGAGGCAATATTGTAAGTTGAGGTACTAGAAGTTGCTGCCAGTTCTTTCGTTGCCAAGATGATCAAGTTCTGTACCTGACTATGTACCCGCAGAACAGATAGGTCTACAGTCGTCAAGTCATAGTCCATCAAATTCAAACTACTGGAGAAACCAAACACAGACTTGATTTGGTTAGCAGCAGCAGTACGGGCTGGTTCCCCTAAACGTGCGGCTAAAGTTGTCAGAGGACTAGCGATCGTTGCATCTATAGTTGTAATTAGTGGAGTACTTTGAGCTATGTACAACGATGTATCCACCCCATTTACCCCAACAATATTGCCTTCTTCAGGGTCAATCTCACCGTTTTGATTCAGATCAAAACGATCCAGTTGGATTTCCAAATCACTAACGTTACCTAAACGGCTACTGTAGGTAATTGGTTCCTCAATATCATGTACTCCATTGAAGTTAGCGTCGAAAAATACCTCGGTTCCAGCCATACGTCCATCCACAAACTCACCTACCCACTGAGCGGTGAACCCAGTTTGTGCGTTATAACCAAACTTCAATAACCGGAACTTAAGCAAATCTTTTTCATAGAGATTCACCCCAAAGCTATCTAGACCAGCAGCGAGGAAAACATCCACTACCCCATTCAGAGTGAAGAGTTCTCCCAAAGGACGATTAAGCTCTAACATACGTATCCGTCCATCGCTTTGGTTGGTTGTTTCTCCACCATCAACAACATCTACATCAACTTTTCCCCTGATACCTCCTTTGGCATAAATTTTGAATAAATCTGTGCCATTAGCTGTGTTAGGCACACCACCAGCCGAAACATAAGCTGTTATTTTGAAAGATTTAGGTTTGGGATCAGAGTCCAAAGCTACGCCACCAGCAAGTTCAGCTTCTACAGTTAATTCAGGGATATCTTCGCCTGTACCATCAGGGTTTTCCCTATCACTCATGTAGAATCCATCTAAAAGTAAATCTGCATCTGCGGCTGCAAAATCTTTATATGACCAAGCACGTAAACCATAGGTATCGTAACCAAAGGCTAGGTCAGCTTTAATTTTTAAACTTCCATCTAATAAAAGTTTAGCAAATGGAAATTTGAGTACAGGTGCTATTTTGTATTCTGCGGTGATTCCTGCTTCTAATGGAGGTAAGTCTAATGTCACCAATGGTACATCTTTGCCCAGCAGCATAGACATAATAGTTTGCGGTTCCAGGATATGGAAATCAAATCCGTAGCTCTTACCTTGTAGAGTGCGGAAAAAAGACTTAGAAGCATCCTGCCAACCATCATCATTTATTACAGTTTGCAAGAAACTATTGGCGCTGGTAGTTTGATTATTCAATGGCAGAATTTGAGTCTGCTGGATATCTTGTAAGGGATTTGTGGCTACAAAGTTGGACAACTTGTAAGAACCCATCACATATTGCAAATTATTCTTCTTAGGATCTTTTTCAATAATTTCGTATTGGTCATGCAGATTGATAACAAACTCAACAGCATCCAAAAAATCCCAAGCAAAACTTGAAGTAGATCCTCCCCCTAGTAATACCAAAGTTTCAAATATCTCCCGCACCACAACTTTGCCATCACTGTTGCGGTCTAAGAAACTATCTAAACCTAACTCACTGAAAATCTTTGTATCTGCATTTAAGAATTCAACAATCGGTCGAAATGGTAAAACCAAAGGATAAATTGTCTCTACAATTGGTTTGGCAAACTCAGTAATAAATGTGCCAAAATCCAAACGTAGGTTGTTAAAAGAAATAAACGGAACAGCTTGACCATTATCGGGAGATTTATAAGCATCCGTACTAAAGGTTCGATAACCTGTCAATTGACCATTGTCAAATAACATGGTGTCTATGTCAGCACCCAAATCAAACTTGAAGGATGGGAAAGCCGCCCCCAAATTCAAAAATTGAGTGCTAGCAGTAAGCGACATATCAAGCTTATTCTTAACTTCTGAGAAGATAATGCTGTCAATTTGGGGGTTAGTTCGCAACTCGTTGATGGTTAAACGCTCACCATCACTAACTGCTTCATTCGTCAGATCCTTTAAGTCCAAATCAAATGTCAAAGTAGACTTGGTAACATCAGCCGCATTATCACGAAGCGTCAGGGGAGTAAAACCAATTGTGCCATTACTGGTAAAGTTATTTTTGTCCTTGAATTCCAGGTTTAAGTCGCCCTGAAATCTCGTTTTATCTGTGTCAATGAAAGCTCCAAAGCTATTATGAATACCAAAACCAAGGTCTAGTTGCCAGTTAAAAATAGATTGAGATTGGCCTTGCACATCTGCCTTGGAAAATAAAGCAGGTAAGCCCAGGTTGTTGAGAATGCTAGTATTATTTTGGGAATAGCTACCATTAAGTATGACTAAAAAAGTAATTTCACTGGCATTGGAGCTAGATGTAACTTGTACATTGTTAACTAAATTACCTAGCTTGGCATTGAAAAAGTTCTGCAAAAGTGCTGTCATCCCAGCCTTGCTTTGCGAAATTGAAGAGCTAATTTCATTCACCAAACCATCTGCAAAGGTATTAATCACACCCGGAATCATGGATCTAATGGCCCCAAATACAGGCAATTGGATTCCTTTAAGTTCCTGAGTATAGCTCTGATCTAACTTGAATAAAGCTAACTTTAGGCTTTCACCTATATCGAGGGCGCTAAAGGTCGGATCACTAATATTGACAGTGACAGTACGTATAGATTCATCATTGATAACTGTTCCCCCGTTGTAAATAGGATCACTACTGCTAACTGAGGGCGTAATAGTTAGAGTATTAGCAGCAATTGTTTCATCTATACCATCATTTACGGCTACCACAGTTACAGTCTGAGGGTTTCTCCAGTTATTTTGAGTGAAAACTAGAGGTGAAATAGTTTGAATTTGACCACTTGCGCTAGTATTGAAATTAACAGTTACATTAGCAGTAGGTTGACTCGTTAACTGTACCGTAAAGGTATCATTAGCTCCACCTTCAGTTACTTTTGTCGTTGCTCCCGACTCTAGTATACGTAAGCCAGGAATATCGTCATCGTACAACCTGATGTCTGCAATATTGGAACTACCAGCAAAGTAGTTTGTACCTGGTGCAATTTGTACCCTCACAGTTTCATAGGGTAATTCAGCAATGTCATCGAAAATAGGAGTTATGTTGAGATTAGCACCTGATTCCCCTGGATCTATTTGCAATGAACCAGAAAGACTAAAGTAATCAACACCTGCTGTAGCATTTCCGCCCGTGATTGTGTAATTGATTGGCAGACCAGAGCTGGGAGCGTTAGCATTCATTGTAAAGCGAATTACCCCAGGAACACCACTCTTTTCACTGCCATGACCGATCGCTTGGATATTGACAGTAGCTGGGTCATTGTCAGTGATAGTCACTTGAGCAACTCCTGGTTTGACCGCATCAAAGATTGGATCTTCGCTTCGCAGGCTATGACTGATAGTACTAATGTGAGTAAATTCGATGTCTGTATCGTTAACGGCCCTGACTGTTACTGTTTGGGGTGTACTGTAGTTTTGAGTTGTAAATACAAGCTTGATTGGCTTACCTGCTCCAGCACCTAAATCAATTTCAGTTGTGGGACTAATAGTCACTTCCACATCAGCAGCAGGCACGCGCCCCACCAGCATTACCTGATAAGTGTCTGTTGTCCCTGCCTCTGATATATTTGTGCTGCCACCAGACTGACGAATCAAAATATTCGGCGAATCGTCATCAAAGTTAGTCAGAGTGACATCATCAGGATTAAGAACAGCATATTTGGCATCGCTACTGCTGACAGTAGTGTTAATTGTGTAATCCTGATTTCCATCCTGGAGTGTATCATTTACTCCCTGGATAGTTATCTCACGGGGCTGGTTCCAATTAGTTGTTGTGAAAGTGAAAGAGCTAACGGTTGTATTTCCTTCACCGGGTTTAGAACTGCTAAAATTAATTGTTACCGGGCTGGTCGGACGAGTTGCCAGTCGAATTGTGAATTTAGCTTGATCACCTAATTCATTAGTATTTCCACTTACTGGCGAAACAATAATAGCTGCCGTATCGTTGTCAGTAATTGTTAAAGTAGCGTTCCTTTGCCCTCCACTGACAACATAATATGGGCGACTAAAAGCAGCGTCTTGCAGAGTGATGGTGACAGTTTCGTTATCCTCGTCAATTTGATCGTTTTCTGGATTAACAGCAATAGGAATGAAAGTCACCCCAGTGGGAACTTTAATCAGACCAGGCAAAGTTGCATAATCCTGACCTGCTGTTGCTGAACCTGTAATTTGGTAACGGATTTCTGTTAATTGTTCAGGAATGCGCTGATCGGTATTGGCAACTGGCTGACCGGTTACAGGGTCTAGATAGCTGATATTAAGTTTAAAAGTACCAAAAGTAGGCCCAGTTTCCGAAGGAGCATTCTCAGCTACAACAGATATTAAGGGTTCAATCTCATTGTCTCTGAGAGTGAGAGTCCTTTGAATACTACCCCCGCTAACGCCATAATCTCGTTTTTGGCTACCTTCTAATTTTTCAACGACTGTGAAAACTATGCTTTGATCAGGTTCTAAAAAGCGATCGTCTATTGGTACTATCTCAACCTTGAAGTTATTAGTTCCAGGTGGAATCCGAAAACGACCTCGACCATTCGTTGCTGTAATTTGGCTAGTATCAATTTGTACTTCATTGCCATTAGCAGCCCGCCCCTTTAGGGTATATTGAGTGCCTAATCGGGCTGTTCCTGTCAGTGTAAACTCAACTATAGTGCCAGTAGTTGGTGTATTTTTATCCAGGGTTATCGTAAGTATGCCATTGCTTCCACCCTCTTTAGTGTCGATATAAGTAACACTGGTAATTAGAGGTTCGTCTTCAGAAAGGGTAAGAGTTGCTTGAGCCGTACCAGATAGGCTGTAATAGTTTCCAGACTGGAGGTTGAGAATAATTGTTTCGTTGCCCTCATAGTAAATATCATCTGTGGGCGTAAGATTTAGTTTTACACTAGTTTCTCCAGTCTGAAATTCTACAAAACCTGAAGATGGAATTCCAGTATAGTCTGTGCCGTTAGTAGCAGAACCTGTAATGTTGTAATTAATTTTTAGCGGAACGAGGAAAGCCTGGGAAAGATTGATTGTAAATTCTCCAGTCTGATTGGGTTCTCGTGGTTGAGATGTTGCGCTTACGCTGACGCTGGGTACAGAAAGACTACCTATACTGCCATACGTATTACTGTCTCCACTACTTCCTGTGTTACCAGAGTGACTAACGCTAACACTTTTTGCTATTCCTCCTGATTGCACAAAGACAGCTCCGCCACGACCCTCTCCGTTATTAGCACCAGAACCTCCATTAGCCTGATTATTTTGGAACTGGACACCAATTAGATTCAGTTGTGCATTTTGACCAACAAAAATTGCGCCTCCCAGTCCAGCACCACCGCCGCCAGTACCTCCATTACCTCCTCCTTCACCTTCATCGGCATCTAACATCCCGTTGCTACCATTTGCCCCGGCACCACCAAATTGACCGCCAGTACCACCTCTACCAGCAATACCTCTATTGTCATCACTATCAGGGTTACCGCCACCACCGCCACCACCACCACCACCAGTGCCGAAGCCGCCAGTACCTCCATTACCTCCACGACCTCCATATCCATCATCCAAAGTGCCTTCGTCACCGCCACCGCCACCGCCACCGCCACCGCCACCAGTGCCGAAAGTACCATTTGCTCCAGAGCCACCATTTTCCCCGTCGTCCCCTGGTGTACCGCCACCATTACCACCATTGGCTATCTGAGTACCTGGTACTTGGAATACTCCAGTTTCATTAAATTTTCCACCAGTTCCACCGGTTGTGCCATCTCTATTGACATTTCCACCTCTAGCTCCTCCAGAGGCATTACCCCCTTGTGCCACATTATTTTTCAAGGTGACGCTATTCATCACAACGTTACCCTGATAAATAAATAAAGCACCGCCTGCGCCTAAGCCACCACCTGCACCGTTATTGCCATCACCACCCTTAGCTCTACCATTTTGGAAAGTAAGATTACTGATTGTAACTTGTTGGCCACTGGCATCAACGGCAACTATTTGGTATTGTCCTCTGCCATCAATAATGGCGTTAGCACCTCTGATTTCTACCTCATCAGTAATAGTGAGTAGAGAGGAATTCAATAAAATTGTTTGGCTTGCAACTCCAGTTAAATCAATAATATCCTTGCCGGGAGTGCTGTTAGCTTGTTCAATTCGTTGTCTGAGAGTTCCAATACTTGTATTATCTGCTGCTGAAGTAACATATAAAATTTGGTTGAGAACTTCTGTATAAGCTGCTAAAACTTCTTTCTGAAAAGCCAAAGGTGCTTCAATTAGTCCGGTGGTATATTCCAATTCCCAATCACCACCCAAAGCAGTACTACCGGTGAGATTGTCTGATGCTGCAATATCTGCTGCTGTTAAATAACTAAATGTTTGGACAAAATCTTGACCTACAAAGCCTGTAGCAACATTACATCCTAGTAAGAGAATGTCACCTTTAGGATTTAGAGATTTGCCCCAAGATAAGATTTCTTTACTGTATGTATCTAAGGTGTTTTTATCTAAAACTGAATTTCCTAATTGGAGGCTACCTTCACTACCATGCGAGAAGATTTGAATACTGTCTAAATCATTATATTGACTCAGTATAGAAGTAATCTGAGTTACTCCATTTAAATATGGATCTAAGAAAAAGATATCAACACCAGTAAAATTCTCGTTACCAAAATAGGCGAGAAGACTATCAACAAAAACGACCATCTTACTCATAAAAAATATATCTTTGGCTAGATAAAATTATTACAATAATATCCACTTAGCCGATAATTTATACTAGTATTTGTACTTAAAGTGTAAAAGAATTGCATTAATTTTTACAAAAATATGTCTGAAAAATTGGGATAAGTTCATTTGAGTTCAAGCAATTTCCGGCGGTGTAACAAAGGTAATGATGCGTTATGTTAGTGCAAACTTCCTCGGTAACTGCAAGTACTACCACCTTTTCAGGTATTCTCTAAGTAGTATTGCTTAATCTGTGATAAATTTTAAGTATATTTTACGTATAAATATCACTAGCATTAACGTATTGTCATTGTTATTATTGACACAGTATTCAGCAAGATATGCTGGTATATTTTAAAACTTTCGGAATCAACTATCTATGCCATTGCACCAAAGATTTTTATCTATATCCTATAAAGTTGGCATATTAGCCATAAGCTTTTTTGGTATTTCTTCCTTAACAGTCAGACCGACTTTTGCTCAAACTGCTTCCGCTAGTGGTGCTGCTGTTTTAGTCCGTCCCTCTGGAGGTTCTATAAGTATTAGTGGTGAAATCATACTTCCCAGTGGCTACTACTATCAAGGGCCTTTGGAAGTTTCACCTGTATATGGAGGCACTTCAGGCGAAAATAGCGAAGTCATTAATGCTCTTACTATCAATCCTGGTACAGCACAAACGATAACAAGTACGCCTACATCTAATCCTTTTGTGCAATCAGCATCAAATGCACTAAATTCTGCATCTGGTGGAACTCTGGCGGGCGATGTAGCCGATGTTGCAGCAATTATTCGTGCAGGGGCTGGAGTAAATGGGTTGGTAGGTGGACTTGAGTAAGATAGTTTATTGCTCTAATGGGAATTCAACAAAATAACATATACAAGCAATAATAATTATTATTGCGGGGGGAAGGAATAGACTGCCAACGACAGCCTATTCCTTCTTCTTTTTGTAGTAGCGGGTCATTTAACGCAGGCTGATTTTTCTTTTCTTCCACGACTACTGAATCGGTGTTCTAGTCGAACATTTAGTGCAAAAGGCATTGCTTTGAATTTTTGAACCCGGTAGGGAAAAGATGTTATCACGACATGGATACACCAGCATCTACACAGCAGGAATTAAGCCAAGTTTGACGCGATCACCTCATGCCGGGAAAAGGATTTTCTTTCTATATTCAATTTAGCTCAAGATTATGGCATTTGTTAATATTCACAATCTGCCACCTTCACAATAACAGATTAAACTTTACGGTGTCAAGTATCTCAGCAAAATATTTTATATATCTCACAAAGATATTTTCTTTATCTAAGATATAAACTGCGACCTCTCAAGAAGGTTGCGAAACACTGCCTCTCAATCACCTTGCTATACCTGGACTTTGACAACCCTTGTAAAGAAATTAATTACTCAGTTTCTTAATCGTGTAGAATTTCATCTCTTTCCTAAAAGAGCATTCACCAAATTTGCGATTGCTCTTGGTAAGTAGAATATTTTCTGATTGCGATCACTGTATGGCGGTCATCGTCTTTAGGCGATTTAAACATTTCACCTTAACCTCTCACCGATGCAGTCAGATACCTTACCAGGAATCACAAAATTTACTCAATGTTATGGATTTTTACATAGCATTTAAAGTATCTATAAATATTACAGAAATTGACGTTAAGGCTAAAACTTAGGTAGAGCAAGCTTTTTTAGCTTTAATTTATCTTTTTGATATCTAGCTATTTTTGGAAACATTGGAAACATTATGGAAACATTGCAAAATCTACTTGACCCTTAGTAAGGTAAATGCCAAAATTGCTCAAACAAGCCCGATTAAGAGATTGGTCGATGAAAATAACTAGACATCGAGACAAAATTTTGGCAGCACTACAGGAATGGTTTCGGATTCACAAACAAGCACCTACTTTAGAAGAGTTGTGTACTGAACTAGGAATGCAACCGCGTCAAAAAGCAACCCTGCAACGATGGTTGCAGACAATGCGAGGTATTGATGTGGATTGGGAAGATAATGTTGCCCGCAGTCTTCGCTTGCTGAACTCTGCTCCAGACATAGAACCTGAACTACAGATATCAGCAACAGAAACATTGCGGTATTTGGCGACTGGCTTGACAGAATGGGAAACACGAGAACCTGAACACAGAGCGTATATTCCAAAAGCTCTTCGTGTGGGGATGTCCAGAATGTACTTAACATCTTTGCTCTCTGGAGAAGAACAAGCCCCCTCGAATCTGCCAGAATTTTTTAACTGGGCAAAAAAACCAGTCAAGGACTGGCAACCAGCAGCAGAGATTAAACATTTATCATCTGAAGTTACCCTCATAGAAGATGGGTTAGTTTCCGACTTTGCCCTCCAGTGGCAGGTTACAGGTGCTGATGTAGAAATGCAGGTGCAAGAGAAAGTATTGCAAGATGTCCTGCAATACTGTCGAGCCAACCAACTAGAAGAAGCTTATCGCGCTTTAAGAAAACTGATTATCGAGCGTCCTGTCCTCCCTTACGCTGAATATCGCAGTCTTTTGTCTTCATCCCAATTAAGACCTCTGCGTGATTTTTTATTGCAACTTTATGTGGATTTGGTTGATTTAACCAGTGACCACACTTATCACTTCTGCCCTCGCTGCAAATATGTCATGCGCCGCCGTCGAGATGGGACTTATAACTGCCGAAACATGACTTGTGAACAACTGAGTGCGAAACTCCGCCTCCCACCCCAACCGTCAATACCCAAGCATGAGGCAGAGGGTTGGAAAGTTCTTACCCCTGGGGTGCATCGGTACGGGACACTGCCAGGACTTTGGGAAATTCAGCTAGCACAAGCCCTGACAAAACTGGGAGTACGTGTCACTCTTTGGCCAGAAATTGATGAATTTGACTTACTCGTAGAGTTTAGTAGGAAAGTGCGCTGGGCAATTGATGTTAAGGATTGGTCTTACCTAGATGAAGAGCGTTTGCGGAAAGTAGAGTACCGCTTTGATACTACTGAAACCTTTGTTGTCTTCCCAGATGAGCGAAATGATCTCTTACGAATTGAGGTGGAACGTCAAAGACTCGAACCAGAATTGAGTGGTGTGCGCTTGAAGCTGGTTAGTGAAATTATCTCCCAAGCTAAAAAAATACTGGAGAAGAAAAATCATGCGTGATATTTCTCAATGGAGCAAACCATTGCGCGAAGCCCTTCGTAAGTCGCTGGAATTAAAAGCTTATGTCGAAAGAACTTTACCTGATACCGAGGCTAATACACAGCAGCGAGAAATAGCACGTCTTGCCCAACTGATTGCCGAAGTGGAATTGGGGTTAACCTTACTGATAGAGGTAGCCCCAGACGAAAGAGCAACTTCCGTATCGGCATTACTTTTAGGATATCGTTTTCCAGTCAAAGCACTTGAAAGTCAAGAAAACTGGTTGCTTGTACAAAAAGCCCGTTTTTATCTTGTGCGTCGCAAAGGGAGACAATGGGAGCGTACTTTGACTGAATACATCAAATTACCTGAAATTTTGAGGATATTCAGCATAACGGATCTCAATGAAGTTCCTCAACTGATTCCATCTAGCACTTACCCCCAACGTTTACAACTATACCGTCAGACCTTATCAATAACTCCACCGCACAAAAAACGAAAAGTCAAACTAGCAACCTCTGGTTATTGGTATGCCAAAGTTTCTCACAAGGGTCACACTACCGTTGATGTTCCCATCAATATTCCTGAAGCCGTAGCTAATCTGGCTCTTTCTCCACAGGTATCTTTTCATCGTACACGCACGGGCGTAAACCCTTCTCGTCAGATCACCTTAGAACAATTGTTACAAGATGCTCAGGAAATGGATGAAAAATTGGCTCAAGCTGAGTACGAGCCAGAAAATTATCATCAACGTCTAACAGGCATTGCTTTAAAGTTATATGACTTATCAATAGATGATTTTCAACCATGTCTACCAAACACTGAAATCACACTAGACCAACTGGTTCACATTGTTGGTTTATTGAACGTGGGTAAATCAACACTGCTTGATATTCTGATTTACCATTTTGCAAAACAAGGTTATCGCTGTGCATTGCTGGTAAACGATGTTGTAGCAGCAGTGCGTATTGCCTCCCTATTTCGAGAAGGATTAGGAATTTTGGCATCTCCAGTCTTGGGAAGCGATCGCTTGCAACACTTAGAAAAAGTTTATGAACCAATTCTTGCAACCAAGGGTGAAGAAATAGCAACGGGAGCAACTCACCCAGCTTGGCGTTGGTTTAGTCCTGTCTGTCCAATACTGGCTTTAGTGCAATCAGAAGAAAAGTGGGAGTTTGGTGAAGAACCATGTCACAATCTTTACCAAAAACAAGCCACTACCAAAAACAGCAATTCCTCGGCAGAAGTTGATGAGGATTTTGAGGACTTGGAAGAGGGTGAGAGTGAAGATAAATATACTTGTCCCTTGTATTACAAATGTCCGCGTCACCAATTAGAACGAGACATAGCCACTGCATTGGTTTGGGTGCTAACACCAGCCAGCTTCATTCATACCCGCGTTCCTCCGCAAGTTTTTACAGAAAAACTGACCTTTGCTGAAGCTGTTTACCGTGAATGTGACTTCCTCTTTGTTGATGAAGCCGACAGGGTACAGGTGCAATTTGATGAAGCTTGCGCCCCCGATGAAGTTTTGGTCAATTCTTCTGGAAACTCCCTATTAAATCAACTAGGACTCAAATTCGCCACCACTATTTACAATTCTGACCGTCGCAGCATGGCGGCTGAACTCGTTGCTACAGCAAAAAGAGCCAATGACTATGCTCAAATTGCCACAGACTTAATTCTGCCTCGGCTTCATAACCAGCCAAAACTTGTGGAATGGGTAGGACAAAACCCCTTTACAGGTCGTTCACTCTTCGCCCATATTATCCGCGACATTCTGGAAACACCGGAAACACAAGAGAACGAACTATCTCCCAAACTTAAACGTGCGGAACGCAGCAAGGAACGACAAAAACGGATTGAAGCTGGTTTACCCCCCGAAGAGGAACGCCAACGCCGTAAAAAAATCATGCAAACTTTGGAGGGATTTTTGCAAGCTCCCCTTAACCGTCGCAAAGGAGGAGAACTTTCAGACCTTGCCTTGACTTTACTGAGTGCCGAAAATGACGCAAGGGCATTAACTGAGGTTGCTGAATGGTTACGTAAATGGTTGGAACTATTGGGGATTTCTCTCACAGAAAAAACTCAGTTTGAGGAAGTTACACACCATTTGCACTTAGCCATTCTGGTAACGGTACTCAATGACAGGCTGGGTTTTTTAGTTGATAACCTGAATGCACTCATGCGGGCGCGAGTTCTTGATTTGCACGATACAAGTCTTGCCCTGGTTTACCGTCCACCCCGTGATTATCTGCCAGTTGTGCCATCTTCACCTGTGGGAAATATTTTAGGCTTCAGGTATACGCGAGACAGGAGTAACAAATCTGGTGGTAAGTTGGAATATTTCCGCTACGTTGGGGTTGGCCGCTATTTACTTCTGAATTTTTCTCATCTGTTTGCTGTTGATAGTTGGGATGGCCCCCATACAGTTTTAATTTCCGGTACGAGCTACGCTCCAGGAACACCTGCTTATCACATCCGCCAAAAACCAACTATCTTGCTAGAACCAGCTACCAATAATTACACAGCAGGTGATGCCGGGATTGGCGAAAGCGACTTTTTCTTCAGTTCCCAACGTAATGCAGTCGGCAAGTACATCGCCCTATCGGGACTGCCACCAGATGTAAGAAAAATAGCTGCCAATGAAATGGTCAAGGCCATCTGTCACAATCCAGGACAGGCCAACAGCTTCCTTGATCAATTATTTGCCACCTTGAGCGATCAGGCCAAACAAGATCCAAAACGTTGGGGAGATCGCCAACGCTTACTACTCATCACCAACAGCTACGATGAAGCAGAGTTGGTGGAGTCAATTTTAAAACCCCTCTATCGCGTTGTTAGTACAGCGTCTTCTG
This sequence comes from Nostoc parmelioides FACHB-3921, assembly GCF_014696625.1. Taxonomy (GTDB): domain Bacteria; phylum Cyanobacteriota; class Cyanobacteriia; order Cyanobacteriales; family Nostocaceae; genus Trichormus; species Trichormus parmelioides. The sequence continues at coordinate 9,185 of NZ_JACJQL010000056.1, read as the reverse complement.
AAAGTGACATAAATCTTGATGGCATCGCTACCTTGCGCCGTGACAATGCTCCTGCTCATTTAACTGGTATCCGCCGAGGAAAAATCCGAGATGTTGCTAAACTGCCTACCCAGATTGTCATTGCTCCTTTGATGGCATTGGAGCGGGGACACAATATTCTCAACGAGAACCGGATAGCAGCATTCGGGGCGGCGGTATTTTTGAGCCGACCAATGCCAGTTCCCGATGATTGGCAAACTACCGTCCAGCAACTGAATAATTGGGCGTTGGAAAAGTCTTCAGATGTTGGGCTTTATGAGGCATTACAAAAACGAGGCGATGCTCTCACGCTGACGAATGTAGAAAATGAGTTCTACCAGTATGCAGTGGCGAAGATGCTTGACTTGAACTGTCGGGCGATGTCGTTTCAGCAGTTAACCAGTGATGAACGTTCTATACTCTGCTGGACTCAATTGGTCAGTGTTTGGCAAATTATCGGGCGTTTGGTACGTGGAGGAGTTCCCTGTATTGTCCATTTTCTAGATGCCAAATTTGCACCTAAATCGGTTGATAGTGAACTCGATAACGAAGTCACTTCACTTTTGGTTGGCATGATCAAGGAACTTCAACTTGCTATTGAGCTAGAAGACAAACAGCCTTGGGAAAAAACATTAGCCAAATCTCTCTATGGTGCTTTCTTTAACGCACTCAAACAAACAAAGGATTTACACTATGACCTTTAAAATCATTTTCACATTAATCTTCTTGCTCAACAATTTTGGCTAATGTTTTTAGCCAAATCTCTCTACAGTGCTTGTTTTAATGTACAGAACAAACTCAAAGATAAGGAGTTAAATTATGCCTTTTAAAATTAACACTCTTCTTCCTGGAGCTTGGGAACTAACTAAGGATCTTCAATACGAGCTTTTCTCTCTCCATGTACCTACTGCATGGCAGCAAGTCGCTAAATCTTTGGCGCAAAAACGTGTCAATTTGCAAGGTAGAGGTTATCCTTCCGTCCCCGTCTACTCCCTCGACCCAATTATAGCGGCGAGCTTTCCTAGAATTATTCAGACAGTACGTAATGGCTGGCAGCGTCCCGGTGTACCTTGGATATTAGCAACAGAACGCGCTGAACTCTTCAACTTACCTGACCTGATCAAAGATTGGTTGCGCGAAGAATTTAGCTATTGCTTAGGTGATGATGAAGTCGAATCTAGCCTCAACAAACTTGATGATAATGTTTGGGAATGGGAGAACAAGCCAATAAGCTTTCCTTTGCAACTTCCACCGAATAACCCGTATGGCATAGACGTTCGCTGGCAGGCAATACCTGATTATATGGCTGGGGAATTTCTTAAAAATCCACAGGTCACTTTTGGTTGGAATAATGAGTACCAATTAACTTTTTACCAAGTAGTAACTCTTAAGCCTGGAGCCGAACTAATGTCATGGCCTCCTTATCGAGTTCCGCTAATTAAAAACAAAAAGCAAGTTGGTACAGCAGACATTTCTTTTGTTATCCGTTTTAAGTTACAAACAGTACCTTGGCGGAATCAACCAATGATTTATCATCAACTATCGATTCGACGCTGGATTACTGAATCGATAAAACGCTGGCCTTATCGGGGTGCTACCGTTTTTATTGGTGATGAGCGACGATGGTTGGATGGTCAAAAACAACCATTCTGCTTTATTCCTCTGCCGATAAGGCAAATTACAACACAAGCAGGAAGGGAAGCAAGATGGCAAAGAGCTATTAGTGAATTACTGAAAATTAATGACTCACCACTCCCTGACCCTGATAGTTTAGCTAGTGAGCCAATTTATAATTGGTCTGTGTTCGCTGCTGCCCCAACCGGAATACAAGCTGCTATTGCTTATGACTCTCGACATTTGGGTGAATTTTCTTGTTTTAGTGGCGTAAGTCCGCTAGATTTAGCTAGTTTAGATAGTGCTATTCAAAATAAGATTGAGCAAGAAAATTTATCATTTCGTCGTATAGGTGAAGGAGTAAGAAAATCAGGTGAATATACACCTTTTTGGGAGCTTGGTCAGCCACAAAAAAAGGGGAGTTCAGAGCCTAAAAATCCTGATGATTTATCTACGCCGATGCTGCGTCCAAAAATTGCTGCCTCCGCTACATTTCGACATACTGAAAACTCTCCTCATACCATCCTAATTTTGTGGGAAACCCAAAAATGCCGAGATGCGTTAATTGCAGAAATTTGTAAATTACTTTCCCTCTCACCCCAGGGAGAAACAATCACTTACGAAACTTTAACTGGCTTCACAGGAGAAGAAACCCTTTATGGAAATCAAGATGTATGTTTGCTCCTTAGAACTCAGCACGTCTCAGACATAACAGCAAGACTAGATGTTGATGATCCTGAAGTTGAGGGAAATAACCGACAACAAAAACGTATTACTTTAATAGACAAGCGTATTCATCAAATTACCTCGTATTTACCTCCAGCCGAAGGATTAAGTGGTGCTTTAGTGGAAATTAAACCAAAACAGGACTTCTTTCCACCGGAGTCAGATCCAAAACTGGCTGTGCGAATTGGGGTAATGCAGGCTGGTTATGTTAACCAGCATATTCATGCTTTAAAAACATCTACAAAAAATGATGAAGAGTTCATTACTAAAAAATCTACGAATCGGGTACAAAGAGCAGTAACAGATTTATTACGACAATTTGGAATTTTACCTGCTCCTCTTATCGACTTTGAAAAAGATGCCATAGATCCAAATATGTGGCTGACTTGTTTTTATGTTTTGCGTCGTACCCGCAAAACAACAGCTAGTAATCAAGCTTCTATTGTGGCGTTGATGGTACGAGTCAACCCCATCAAAGGAACGGTACAGGTCACTACTCCTACTTTATTCGCTACACAAGGTTGGGTATCTTATTCAGTAGGACTGGGATATTTACTCAGTGAAAAATGGGAACCATTAACTTATGCTGATGAAACAATTGGTGATACTAGCGATGCACAACAGTCTAGTGATACCAAAAGTGAACAGAAGTTTCTCAATAAATTTGTGACTGATTGCTTGCGTGATTGTTTAAGTACATCAATTGAAGAGGAAAAACCTCCCCATGTGCTATTTATGGCGGAAGCGATAAATGCCCGTTTAATGCTGACATGGTTAAAAAATCCCCAACTACCAGCTAACAATTTACCCGATGAACTAAAACGGCACATGACAGAATCAGAAATAAATCGGCTTTCGGTTGTGCGGTTAAGAGTTCCAGGTGATGGTGAAGTTCCTGTTGCTATTGCTAAGGGTTCTCCTGGTAGCAGAACTAATGGTTTATTCTGTTGGCAAGGTGTTTGTGATGATGAGGCAACAGCACTTTACCTCAGCATGAGGAAGCTGTTAAATACCGAGCAAGGTACAAATACATTACAACAGAAACAGTCTCGTCTGGATAATGGAGGTGTACAAGCAGGTAATCCAAAACCATTAGAGATAGCTGTTATTCATCACCCAGGTATTGAACGCGACAAGTTAGCTTGCTTTGTCCATAATCTTAGAGACCGATGGCCATATTTTGCTAATGAGGTTTCTTTACCGTTACCTTTTCCGTTTGCAACTTCAGCTAAACAATATGCTGTGAGTGCTAAAGATAGGGTGGAATCTGTTGATTTGGAAGATGAGGAAGATTCAGAAGAATCTGTTGATTAATATTAGTTGTAATCATACCTAAGCACACTGTAGGGAAGGATGAAATTCTACCCATTGTTCGTTCTCTATAACTAATTTACCTGTATCCAAGGAATAGTTACATAGATTAATCTCGATAGTTACCGGAAAATGTCTGGAGCTTTTTAGGTAACTATTTATTAGTTACCGAGCATATAGAGTATAGCCATAGAGACGGTAACTATCTATCATTAAACTCTTGTCTTACCACTATTAGCTTATATATTACTAGGAGTTACAAAATTTACTCACTGTTATGGATTTTTACATAGAGGTAAAAGTATTTGTGAATATCCGAAATGGCTAGTAAGGAGTGATGACCCAATTGAAGACATTCGAGCGTTTTTTGGGACAGCTAAACCAAGATTGGGGCAAACAGGTTTTAAAGTTAGGCTTTGTATCCCTAATTAGGATATAAGGTTACGATAATACCTATTATCGTCACCTACGTTTTATGTCTGGTCGCATCGTTAAAGTCAACAATAATACTCTGCCTTCCGTGCTGGATTGGTGGACTCAACCGGATGTGTTGGCGATGTTGTTGTCAGAGAAGCGTAGTGAGTCCACGCGAAAAGCTTATGACCGAGACATTAAAGATTTTTTTGCCAAGATGTTTGGGGTGGAATCGACGGCGGAATGGGTAGTGCGATTTTTGGCACTGCCGGGGGCGCAAGCTTTGGGGTGGGTAGTCAAGTACAAAGCCAAGATGATAGATTCGGGGTTATCGGAGGCCACGCTTAACCGGCGGTTGTCAGCTCTGCGGGCGCTGGTGCATAAGGGTAGAGTGTTGGGCGTTTGTGGTTACACCTTGGAGGATATTAAGGGTGAAACTGTTATTAAATACCGAGATACCAGTGGTGTTACTCCCCAGGAATTTAAGCAGATTCTTTTGACTTGCGATCGGACGACGGCGAAGGGGGTCAGGGATTATGCGCTGCTGCGCTTGCTTTGGGATAATGCGCTGCGGCGGGGGGAGATTGCAAAGTTAAAAATGGGGGATTTTGACCGTCAAAATAGCAGACTCATGGTTTTGGGTAAGGGCAGGGGTAGTCAGCGAGAGGCGATTGATTTGACTCCCAAGACTAGGGATGCGATTTGTTATTGGTTGGCGTTTCGGGGGTTGGCATCAACTAAAGATGCGTTGTTTGTGGCGTTAGATCCGAATACGCCGGGGCATCCTTTGTCAGATACGGGGTTGGCCAAGATGGTGAGAACGCGGGCCAAAAAAGCCGGGATTACTAAGCCGTTATCACCGCACCGCATTCGGCACAGTTCCATTACGGCGGCGTTGGATGCGGGGCAGAGTGTACGGGAGGTGCAGAAACTGAGTCGGCACATCAAGTTGGAGACGTTGATGATTTATGATGACAATCGACAGCAGCACCAGTTAAAGGTGAGTAGTGTGTTGGCGGATTTGGTTTGATGGCGTTTAATGTACTTTAAACCAAAACACGAAAAAAATTCTGAAGCATAAACAAAGCATGAGTTAATGCTTTCTTCAAGCTGTCAACTCATATATAGCATGAGACTTTGCATCAAATCATGAGCGTGTATTTAATTTCTGAACCATGATCAGAGAATGAGTTTAACAAGCTTTTATAGTGGAATCGAGGCAATAGCGTTACCTAATTCTTTTGGTTCTAGCTTATATAATCCACCTCCATACACGCGACCCTCACCCATCAGCATTTCATCTGAAATGTGATTCAAAGCCTGCCATACTAACTTTAGTAATTGCGAATTTTGTGCCAGTGCTTTACTCAAAATAGGTTTGGGATACAAGATTAAGTAAACGTTAGTAGCCGTTGCTTGGGAGTGATTGAGAATAAATCGAAAGGGTCTGCCTCTTTTAGTATCTTGACGACCCATATAGGTACAAAGAAATGGGGAAGGTGGGCGATTTTCTTGTGAGTACCAGGGGGAGCGATGCTGGCAAAGATAGCGGGAACTAATTCCATTTTCTACTCCCTTTTGGAGATATTTTACAAGTGAAGGATACTTTGATTCCACCTCAGATAAAGGTAAATTACAGTCCAACAAAAATAGCTGTTGCTTCAAAATAGGATGCCCCATACTATCAGTTGCAATTTCATCAACTGGTAAATAGCGGGGACTAGGCAGAATTGGTTTTAAAAACTCAGTCGGAATTTGATATGCAGAGACTTGTTCAGGTGTTAATACAAAAAAATTATTAGCTCCTGTCGCCAAACCTCGTTTGATTGTGAATAAATCTTTTAGTTTAAACTGCTTGAAATGAGAATTTATTTGATGGGAAATAATTCCAATTCTTGTCCACTTGGCTGTTGAGTTTAGTACCTCACAAGCAACCAATTTTCTTTCCTTGGGTGTTGCTAGACTGCCGCCATAACTAAACTCAACATGATGGTTAGCTGGTGGCAAAGCTTTCTTGAACCAAACAACTGCACTAGATACTAGTGCATCTGCAAATTGCACATCATGGGGATGGAACTGATGAACACGTAGTAATGTAACCCGATTTAACAGATACTCCTTAACTTGTTGTCCATAATTTACGTCCATAAATCCACTAGGTATTAGCCACCCAGCTAGACAATTATCAGCCATCCAAGCATCTGCAATGCACAAAAAATGGCAGTAAAGACTAGCTAACTGGCTGAGTTTTATGCCTGTGATTTGAAGAGTTTTATTTTGTAATCGCTGCTTTTCAATTTGGCTTAAATGATGATGTCGCACATAGGGCGGATTGCAAATGATTAAGTTGGCTTTTTCAGCGTCAGTTTGGGGTGGTGTTGCTTGGGTAAAGTCAGTAATATTTAATTTTAATGGCGTGTTACGCCAAAGGGCAATCGCTGACAAGCCGTAATGCGGGTCAATTTCGTAGCCCACTGCTGAGACTATTTGTAATGGGTTGAATTCTTGTAATAATGCCGAGTAGAAAGAACCTGTGCCAAAAGCTGGGTCGAGAAACCGGATTTGCAGATGTGCTGGCAATAATTCCAAAGCATACTTCAAAATGTCGGCTGCCAAATCCGTTGGTGTAGCAAACTGTCCGAGCTTGTTACGTTCAATTTTGGTTTTGGCTTCATCTAGTTGCAATTGGCATAACACCCTTGCTTGTTCAGTTGCCTTCGTTATGTTCATACACCAAATAATGCTAAGTCTTCAATGCGATGTTCCCACAACCAATCAATTCCTTCCGCAGCTTCATAACCCAAGTAACCGCTATCAAAATAACCGCAAAGAAACAGCACAAAACGGACTTGATTACCGTAGTTGCTCCTTAATTGAGCTACCTTAATGGCTTCCTCTTTGCGTCGCTTGTTGGGATTAGTAAAATCCCCGGCTGATTTAGCTTCAATTAGTAAAGGTAAATCTCCTGTTTGGGACTGGGAGGGCATAATTACTGCGTCAATGGGAATGTTGATTTGTTTGCTACCAGACTGCAAGCTAACAGGAATATTCAGTCGAAACGCAAAGGTTCCTGGCTGCATTGTTTCAAATCTTACTCCTGTACCTCCCCTGATGTAAGAGTAACCCCGCTCTTCTAACCACTGCCTAATTATGGTCAGTTGTCTTTGTTCTTGAGCGTTACGAATAATTGGGTCAGCTAGCGCACCGCAAAGACGGTCTGCAACAATTGTTGCCGCTCTATGGATTTGTGCTTCCGTTGGTTCTGGCATTGTTTGTAGCCAGGGGAAGATATCTGGGTCTATCAGCCGTGCCAAGACTTGAACGATTTTCTCTAGCTCGGCATCCAGCATTGTACTATCCATTTTGGGCGGGATGCGTTGCTTTTCTTCCATATTTTTGACAACGTTGGGCAATACCCCGGCTAGTCCAATCAGGCGATCTCGTGCAATGGGTGGTGCTGTTGCCATACGGAGTATTGGCAGTACCAAGGGATGTTGGCGCAGTACGGCTGGTGTAATGTTGGTGAGATTGGCTGTCCAGACTAAAGCTGATTCTACTTGTTGGGTTGTAGCAATGCGAGTATCCCGGTAAGCTCTGGGAGCAAATTCCATGAACCAACTGTTGTAAAAGTCCACCGACTGGGCAATATCTTGCTTCCACAGGTGCGGTTTATCAGCATTTACTGGCACTATATCACCTCAATCCGATGCACTTCTTTACACCCGTAAATTTGCTAATGAGTAAATCTATTTTTTCACCTTGTTGCCATTTCACCTAGACAAGCATGAGAAAATTTATCAAAATGTTGAGTAATTTTATTATTAGTAAGTATCTAAGTCATCATCAGTATCTAAACTTTCTTCAATTTTGACCCCGAACGGTAGGGTATGAAAGCCTAAGTTTTCTAAAGTTAAAATGGCTGACTCGACTGATGAATTGTTGATTATTTCTTGATTGATTAGAGATGTAAGTAATTCGCCAACTCCCTTGTACTGATTTGCAGTATAGTCAATCCATCGGTTTTGAAATGCGAGTGCATCATATAGTGCCATAACCACTTCGGTATATAGGTCAAACGGTAATTGGTCACACAACTTCCGCATGGTACGCAGTAGATTGTCTGCATAGACGGCTGCTATTGGTTCTCCAGTATATTGCTGAAGTTTTTGTAAATCTCCTAAAAGAGTTTTGGTAATTTCTACTCCTGAAACTTCTAAGGAAGTTGGTTCGATAGTCATTGTTTTGCTCGACAATAACTTGAGTTTATTTGGAGATATTTGGCACTTTATCAGGTAGATTCATGGGGTAAAACCGGAGTTCAGGTACGTCCTGTACTAACCCTAATGGTGATATCTCAGTCTACAGATTTCTCATGATTTTTGTTACGCGCCCATTAATTTTATTCCTCAAGATACTCTACCACCGCCGTCAGGTCTGCCATAGCCTGATTAAATCGATTTAACATTGCTTGGGCTACTTCTGGGTCAGCGTTAACCGTTGCTAGTTTTTCCCGTACACAACGGTCAAGGGCTTGTAGCCACAATGACAAGCCTGTATGCCGAACTGCTGATAATAAACCCATGTTGGTGAGAACAGCCAAGTGAAACCCAAGTTGGTCTTGTCCGCCATAGCCGAGATATCCGTTTCTCAGTTCCAGCTTTTCTGGGGTAAATTCTACATACTGTTCAAAGGTAATACCAGATTTTTCTAGCTGGGGTTGGGGCAATGCAGGTTGAGATTGAGTCATAACACAATTATTTTAAGTAATCATCGTGTGGAATTCGAGAAAATGCTGCTGCTCGATGGCTGTTTCGTAGTAGCAGGGCAAAAACGGTTTGGTTGCCAAATTAGATTGGTGAAAACCTTTAACTTCCTGTGACGGTCAATTTTCACTGTGACATACCACCCACTATGGTTAATCATGCTCTCAAAATACTAAGATGAGAGCCACCTAAATAAAGAAACCTTAGCTTCTACAATGTTGTTGAAGCTAACGATACCGTTGGCGAATTCCCTAAACAGCTAAACTGAACCGATTAGTTCAGCAATGAAACGATTGAGAACCTTATGAGCAGTTTTATACCCAGTAGCTTGCTTACCTA
>NZ_JACJQL010000055.1 GCF_014696625.1 Nostoc parmelioides FACHB-3921 | reverse complement strand
TGTGCTGTCGAGGGTTTGCTGATTTCTCTGATTGTTCGATACCTAGTGAGTAGATGATACTTTTTATCAATCCACTCTTTTGCCATTTTGTCAATGCGTAAGTCCTAGTAGAATATGAATTGAGAAAATTAGACTTAAGCTTTGATAAACAACTATTACAAAGTTTTGAATCTTGGTTTAAGGAAATTACTAAAGAAACTGAGGAGAGTGTAGAAAAATCTGTCAGCATTGAGGGAGAAGCAACGCTACAGCCCCAAGCGCCATTTATCGCTAAATTAATGGTGAAATTGCTGGCGCAGATTAAAGGTTCTGATAAACAGAAAACTACAATTCGCCAAACATTAGAAAAGGACTTATCGCGCCTGAAAGCAGATATTAATCTATTGCTTGGTGATGCTTACATTAAACTCAGAAAGAAATTTCCCCAGTTTAAAGGACTATTAGTTATATTTGATAATTTAGACCGGGTTCCGCCTGCGGTTGCAGACCATTTATTTTTTGATTATGCAGCACAGCTACAAGAACTGCATTGTACAATTATTTATACAGTCCCAATTTCTATTCTTTGTTCACCTAAAAATCCCCTTTGTCAATTTGAGGGGAATCCTCATATTGTACCAATGGTGAATATTTATGAATTTGAACGTGATGTCTGCCATTTAAATTACAATCAAGTTGGGCTAGACGCGGTTGCTAGTTTGATTGAGAAGCGAGTAGATATTGATGCTGTATTTACTTCTCGCCAAGAATTGCTAGAGTTAACTAAAGCTAGTGGTGGTCATGTCCGTCAATTGATGCAGATGATGCGGAGTGCTTGTCAAACTGCTAGCACTAAAAAACATCCAAAAATTACGGCTGAAGATGTGGAATATGCTATCAAACAACAGCAATTTGGATTTGAGAGGTTTATCCCTGAAGAACATTATCATTATTTAGCGCAAGTGTGCATCAATAAAGATGTGAGCAAAGATGAAATTGGTCAATTGATGCTGTTTAACACTTCAGTTTTAGAATACAACGGCAATAAACGCTGGAATTACCCCAATCCCGTGGTAAAACAAAATGAGTTCTTCCAAAAAGCCCTCACAGCAGCCTTCGCAGATAAATCTTAGTGCAGAAATTGGGCAATTTATCAGCCTAAATCAAGAAGCTTTTGCTGAGTTAGTGACTTTTATCGACTTTGCAGAAAAGTTTACTCTTGGTTTGGTGGAAGTTAACTTTCCTCCCGATGTAGATTTATTAATTGCGGCGTTACAAAATAACCCAGATTGTGAGAATATTCAATTTTTTATTCTTAAATGTGTCGATGCTAATCTGCGGTTTCTGCGAGATGAAATTATTAAAAGATTACCTGGGATTGAATTACAATCTAATAAAAAGTTAGTCTTGATTGTCAGAGGTTTAGAAAACGCCATTGGGGTGTTCGGTGAATATCCCCCAGTATTACAAGACTTAAACTTTGTGCGGGACGCGTATAAAAGAACTGTCCCTCATCCCATATTATTTATTCTGCCAGATTATGCTATCACTCGCCTAGCTAAATTCGCCCCAGATTTTTGGGCTTGGCGTTCGGGAATATTTCGTTTTAAAACACCAGTAATAACGAAAGAAAATGCTCTTAATCAGGTTGAAAATAGCGAGATAGTAGACAGGCTAGATCCACCGGAAAAGCAAGAACGCATCGATTTATTACACCGCTTGTTAATGGAAGAAAAACCAACTGGACAACAGGTAACAGATGGGAATATCCGCAGCTACAGTAACATTTTACATCAACTTGGACAGGCTTATTTAAGTCATATAAAACCAGAAAAAGCTAGGGAATATTTAGAAGAAGCAGAAAGAATTGCTGAAAATTTACAAGATGGGTTATTTCAAGCAGAAGTTATTAACACTTTAGGCGATACCTACTCTCAACAAAGGCAATTTAATCTAGCAATCAAGTATTATGAGAAATCATTACTAATTGCTAAACGGCTAGAGAATCACCATAGTGAAACTAATGCTTTATTTAAACTAGGTAATGCTTATTTAGATTTGAGACAATTTTCACAAGCGGCTACGTTTTATCAGCAGTGTTTAGAGATTGCACAAGAGATAGGCGATCGCTATAACCAAGCAAACATCTACCACAACTTGGGGATGTTAGCCCAAAATTTACGGGAATGGGAACAAGCCAAAACCTATTATCAACAAGCTTTGGATATCTGGGGTGAATTTGGCGATCGCTATAACCAAGCCAGCACTTACCACCAGTTGGGAGGAGTCGCCAAAGAATTAAGGGAATGGGAACAAGCCATAATCTATTATGAACAAGCGTTAAATATCAAAATCGAATTTGGCGATCACTATAAGCAAGCCAGCACTTACCACCAGTTGGGAGTAGTAGTCCAAGAATTAAGGGAATGGGAACAAGCCAAAACCTATTATCAACAAGCTTTGGATATCTGGGGTGAATTTGGCGATCGCTATAACCGAGCCAGCACTCACCACAATTTGGGAGTAGTAGTCCAAGAATTAAGGGAATGGGAACAAGCCAAAACCTATTATCAACAAGCTTTGGATATCTGGGGTGAATTTGGCGATCGCTATAACCAAGCCAGCACTTACCACCAGTTGGGAGGAGTCGCCAAAGAATTAAGGGAATGGGAACAAGCCAAAACCTATTATCAACAAGCTTTGGATATTACTATCGAATATGGCGATCGCTATAACCAAGCCAGCACTTACCACGAGTTGGGAAGAGTTGCCCAAAATTTACGGGAATGGGAACAAGCCAAAACCTATTATCAACAAGCTTTGGATGTCTGGGGTGAATATGGCGATCGCTATAACCAAGCCAGGACTTACCACCAGTTGGGAATGGTAGCCCAGGAATTAAGGGAATGGGAACAAGCCATAATCTATTATGAACAAGCGTTAAATATCAAAATCGAATATGGCGATCGCTATAGCCAAGCCAGCACTTACCACGAATTGGGAAGGGTAGCCCAAGAATTAAGGGAATGGGAACAAGCCAAAACCTATTATCAACAAGCGTTAGATATCAAAATCGAATTTGGCGATCGCTATAGCCAAGCCAGCACTTATCATGGCTTAGGAACATTAGCAGAAGCGCAGAAAGACTATGTAGAGGCGAGGCTAAATTTGCAGACAGCTTTAGAAATATACGTTGAGTATAAAGATGAACATTGGGCAGGGATAGCAAGAAAAATTTTAGACGAATTACCAGAATGATGGTGAGATGTAAAAGCAGTGGTGTGACAAGCCTAAAATTTAGGTTGGGTAGAGGCTTTGCGTAACCCAATACCCTGATATGGCTGTTGGCTGTTGACTGTTAACAGACTTAAAAGCCTTGTGTTGTCAGGGTTTTATCCTATCTTAATGTACTAGTTTAGTCCGGTTATGCTACTAGTGCGATCGCACCAAGCACTATACGCTGCTCATTTTTATTGAAAACTTTCTCTTATTCATCAGGTCGCTTTCCTATGGAATGAAAACCCTTCTATACCTTGTGAGGGAAATTTTCTGATAATTTTTCCTGAGAACACCATTATTTACAAGTAGAGTGTGATGTCTAGGAAATGACAATTTTTCTGTTTTATTTCTAGTTTGTAGCCAATCTTTGATGAATCAGACCTCTTTCCTCTACTAGCAAGGCGGAGCGACTCTGAGATAGCAAAGTAATGTTTAGAAATTATTGCAATAAGAGTAGTAACTAAACGTTAAATAATGAGTATAAATTCACTATACTAAAAGCTAAAAATTGGCATTTTGATAACAGAAAAATCAGAAATTTGTGGTATTGATTAGGCTTGCTTTCATTTTGTAGATGTTAATATGTAGTAACTAAGCAGTTAGCAAATATAACTGCCCAAAAGCGAGGAGAACAATGGCTGATACACAAACTTTGTTACAAAATTTTGGTCAGGTATACGACAATCCAGTGCTACTGGATCGGAGTGTAACTGCTCCAGTCACAGAAGGACTAAATGTTCTTCTAGCTAGCTTTCAAGCACTTTATTTGCAATACCAAAAACATCATTTCGTAGTTGAAGGTGCAGAATTTTACTCACTGCATGAGTTTTTTAACTCCAGCTACAATGAAGTGCAAGACCACGTTCATGAAATTGGCGAACGCTTGAATGGATTGGGTGGCGTACCGGCTGCTTCTTTCAGCAAGTTAGCAGAATTAACCTGTTTTGAACAAGAATCTGATGGCGTATATTCTTCCCGTAAGATGGTAGAAAATGACCTAGCAGCAGAACAGGCAATTATCAACGTTATTCGTCGCCAAGCGGCTCAGGCTGAAAGTTTAGGCGATCGCGGTACACGTTACCTCTACGAAAAAATTCTGTTAAAAACCGAAGAAAGAGCTTATCATTTAGCTCACTTCTTAGCTAAAGATAGCTTAACCTTAGGATTTGTTCAGCCTGCTCAAAATTAACCTTTACTTAACCTAAAGGTAGTTGATTCTACGATAGATAGGAAGTATCCTTAGCAAAAACGGATATTAAAAAAATATCAGAAATGGCAGAGAGTGTTGATACTTATCTGCCATTTTTTTTTGATTTGTAGAGTTGACGTTACCCGGTATTATAGTTTTGCTAGGCATTACTCACCCTACCGAACTGGCAGATTTTGAAAAGTTATTTGTCTTTGTTGAATTAAATACGATGCAATTCAGAAAATGGTCAGTAGGTTGGGGTCTATTGTATTCATATAATTTACGTTATAAATACGTGACCTGGGAATGATGGAAGTTTTTTACCTATGTGATATGTAGGGTAAAGTATCACTACTTTTAAGCAAAGTAAATTGAAAAATTCAAATACTGACGACACGGATGAAATTTATGTTTCTCCTAAAGGGTTAGTATTGGGATACTACCAAAGAATGAATACATCACTCAGTGCAATGAGTGCAAAAAGACACAGACGCTTTGAAATGGTTAACCAGCGCACTATATAGAGATATGATCGTTTTGACTTTTGCCTTGTTGTACTAGCTGGCAGCTATTGTGTTATCAAACCTAGAAAACTTGATAATAAACAACATGAATAGGGGGAAAGACCCTTAAAATAATCAGGATTTGTATTCTCGTACTCCAACCCAACGACTATGCCCCGCCGTCAAGACATCCAGAAGATATTATTATTGGGATCTGGCCCAATTGTGATCGGACAAGCCTGTGAGTTTGATTACTCCGGGACTCAAGCTTGTAAAGCACTGCGAGAAGAAGGTTATGAAGTAGTGCTGGTGAATTCCAATCCTGCGACCATCATGACCGATCCGGAAACAGCCGATCGCACTTACATTGAACCACTAACACCGGAATTAGTAGAAAAAGTTATTGCTAGAGAGCGTCCAGACGCTTTACTACCCACAATGGGTGGACAAACCGCCTTGAATATTGCCGTTGCTTTAGCAAAAAATGGCGTACTGGATCAGTATAACGTTGAATTAATCGGTGCTAAGTTGCCGGCAATTGAGAAAGCCGAAGACCGAAAACTATTCAATGAAGCGATGGATAAAATTGGGGTAAAAGTTTGCCCCAGTGGTACAGCCTCATCTTTAGACGAAGCTAAAGCGATCGCCCGTCGCATCGGCACTTATCCTTTAATTATTCGCCCAGCTTTTACTATGGGTGGTACGGGTGGTGGTATTGCGTACAACCAAGAAGAATTTGAGGAAATGGCCCAAGTCGGGATAGATGCCAGTCCCGTTTCCCAAATTCTCATCGACCAGTCCCTACTCGGCTGGAAAGAATATGAGTTGGAAGTGATGCGCGACCTTGCAGATAACGTTGTGATTATCTGTTCCATCGAAAATATCGACCCGATGGGTATCCACACCGGCGATTCAATTACCGTCGCCCCCGCCCAAACCCTCACCGATAAGGAATACCAACGCCTGCGGGACATGGCGATTAAAATCATCCGTGAGATTGGCGTAGAAACGGGCGGTTCTAATATCCAGTTTGCGGTGAATCCAGTCACTGGGGATGTGGTTGTTATTGAAATGAACCCTCGTGTTTCCCGCAGTTCAGCTTTATCTTCCAAAGCTACCGGCTTCCCTATTGCCAAGATGGCTGCTAAGTTGGCTGTGGGCTACACCTTGGATGAAATTAGAAACGACATCACCAAGAAAACCCCCGCATCTTTTGAACCGACGATTGATTACGTTGTTACCAAAGTTCCCCGCTTCGCCTTTGAGAAATTCCCCGGTTCCGAACCAGTCTTGACTACCCAAATGAAATCCGTCGGGGAAGCAATGGCTATCGGTCGGACTTTTAACGAATCCTTCCAAAAAGCTTTGCGTTCTCTAGAAACAGGCCGGGCTGGTTGGGGTTGCGACAAAACCGAAAAATTACCTAGTGGTGAACAAATTCGCGCCCAACTGCGGACACCAAACCCAGACCGGATTTTTGCTGTGCGTCATGCGTTGCAACTAGGTATGAGTCCAGAAGAAATATATGAACTCACCGCCATTGACCCTTGGTTCCTAGATAAAATGCAGCAACTGTTAGAGGTGGAAAAATTCCTCAAACGCACACCTCTGAAACAATTGACACAAGAACAGATGTATGCAGTTAAACGGGATGGATTTAGCGATCGCCAAATTGCCTTTGCTACCAAAACCACCGAGGATGAAGTCCGCGCCTACCGCAAAGAACTAGGAGTTACCCCCGTTTACAAAACCGTCGATACCTGCGCGGCTGAGTTTGAAGCGTTTACACCCTATTACTACTCCACCTACGAAGAAGAAACCGAAGTTATCCCCGCTAGCAAACCCAAAGTGATGATTTTGGGCGGTGGCCCCAACCGCATCGGTCAGGGAATCGAGTTTGACTATTGTTGTTGTCACGCCGCCTATGCACTGAAAGGGGCTGGATACGAAACAATCATGGTCAACTCCAACCCAGAAACAGTATCCACCGATTATGACACCAGCGATCGCCTCTACTTCGAGCCATTAACCAAAGAAGATGTCCTCAACATCATCGAAGCTGAGAACCCCGTAGGTATCATCGTCCAGTTTGGTGGACAAACACCTTTGAAATTAGCATTGCCGTTGCAAGAATATCTACAACGGTTGGGAACTGATTCTTCGCCAATCCCCACAAAGATTTGGGGTACTTCCCCCGACTCAATCGATAGCGCCGAAGACCGGGAAAGATTTGAGAAAATCCTCCAAAAGTTGAATATTTCCCAACCACCAAACGGAATTGCCCGGAGTTACGAAGATGCACTGATTGTTGCCAAGCGTATTGGCTACCCGGTGGTTGTGCGTCCCAGCTACGTCTTGGGTGGTAGGGCAATGGAAATTGTCTACTCCGATACAGAATTGGAACGGTACATGACCTTTGCGGTGCAGGTGGAACCAGAACACCCAATTTTAATTGACAAGTTCCTGGAAAATGCCATTGAAGTCGATGTGGATGCGATCGCCGACCATACAGGAAGAGTCGTAATTGGTGGTATTATGGAACACATCGAACAAGCAGGGATTCACTCAGGGGATTCCGCCTGTTCTTTGCCTTCTATTTCCCTACCACCAGCCGTTCTCAATCAAATCCGTACTTGGACAGTACAACTAGCACAAGAGCTTTCTGTGGTTGGATTGATGAATATTCAGTTCGCCGTCATTGGTGCTAGCTCTTATTCACCCCAAGTGTATATTTTGGAAGCCAATCCCCGCGCCTCTCGTACCGTACCTTTTGTGTCTAAAGCTACTGGCGTACCTCTCGCAAAATTGGCATCCTTGATTATGTCGGGAAAAACCTTGGAAGAGTTAAACTTTACCCAAGAAGTTATCCCTAATCACATTGCCGTTAAAGAAGCTGTATTACCCTTTAATAAATTCCCAGGAACTGATACAATATTAGGCCCGGAGATGCGTTCCACTGGCGAAGTTATGGGAATCGACAGCGACTTTGGTCGCGCCTTCGCCAAAGCAGAATTAGGTGCTGGAGAACGTCTGCCACTAACAGGAACCGTCTTTGTATCGATGAGCGATCGCGATAAATCCGCCGCCGTACCCGTAGTTAGGGAATTTATCGACTTAGGCTTTAAAGTAATGGCTACCTTTGGTACGCGTCGAGTTTTGTTAGAAAACGGCTTGAATGTGGAATTAGTCTTGAAACTTCATGAAGGCCGTCCCCACGTTATTGATGCCATCAAAAACCAAAAAATCCAACTGATTATTAACACACCTTCTGGAGAAGAAGCACAAACCGATGCCAGATTAATCCGCCGGACAGGTCTAGCTTATAAAATCCCCATCATTACAACTATCGCTGGGGCTAAAGCAACTGTCGCGGCCATCCGTTCCATGCAGAATACCACCTTGGACGTAAAAACCATCCAAGAGTATTGCCCGAACTTCTAGAACACCAATTCAGTAATCTTGAAAGAACCTCTCCCCCCACTCCTACAAGGAGAGGTGAGTTTGGCTCCCCCTTCCCTGTCTTTGCTACGCAACGCTAACGCGAACGACACGCTGCGCGAACGTAGGGAAGGGGGTTGGGGGGGTTAGGTACTTCATCAAAAACTTTCTCCCTGCCCCCTGCCCCAATTCCTAACTTTCGCCAGTCCCCAATCCCCAAGATCCGAAATCTGCATTAAGCAGTATTTACAAGAAAAATTAAGTAATTATTATAGAAAAATAATTATTGTTTTCATTGAGATATTTTAACAAATATGAGGCAATAGTAATTCTCTGCGAAAAAGCTAATCGAATATACTTCTAGAAAGCTAGACAAATAGCAACAGGATATTCTTTTGTGTCTTGAAAAAGCCTTCTGTCAAGAGTTAAACGATCCTACTCAGTCCCTGAACAATCTGCTAGAAAGCTGTTGATAGCAATTGCTATTGCTAAAAATTTTCCATAACCAAATCTTAATCTCAAGGTGTTGTCGAATTATGAATGAGCGAAACTGTAATTCTTTTTAATTTTAGGTAACAAAAGCTACAATTTGCTGAGTTTATAAAGTTTTTAGTCTCCAAATTAACCATTTTTTCTCATAAATGTTACAATTGTTAATACAAGGTTCAACGCAAAAATGTTATTTCCGACACCTTTTATCTAACTAAAGATAGTTGTGCGAAATACGGAATAACTGTAACGTCTAGCAGTTAAAGACCTATTGAAACTCCTATAACAGCCGACATTATCGGATGTATAAACCCTAAACGATCAAACAACATCCCAGGTTAACTGGGTAGCAACGGCAAAGAGCATCTATTCAGTTAATGACCCTACCAACAGAAACATCATCACCAAAGAGTAGCGCCATGAAGACCGCTCCAACAGCCACAGACCTCGTGCGGACTTACCTGCGTGAGATAGGACGTGTACCACTGTTAAGTCATGAAGAAGAAATTCGTTATGGTAAGCAGGTACAGCGTTCCACAACGTTGCAAGAAATGCGAGAGGAATTGGCAACCCAGTCAGGGCGTGAACCAAGCGTAGAAGAGTGGGCAAAAGCGGCCAATCTCAACCCAGCAGATTTGCTGGAAGCGATCGCCGATGGCGAAATAGCCAAGCGCAAAATGGTAGAAGCCAACTTGCGGCTAGTGGTATCCGTTGCCAAAAAATATATTAAACGTAACGTCGATTTATTAGACCTCATCCAAGAAGGCAGTATTGGAATGCAACGAGGTGTAGAGAAATTTGACCCCACCAAGGGGTATAGATTTTCTACCTACGCCTATTGGTGGATACGTCAAGCCATCACGCGGGCGATCGCTGAAAAAGCACGTACTATCCGCCTACCCATCCATATCACCGAGAAGCTGAACAAAATTAAAAAAGCCCAGCGTCAGCTCTCCCAGAGATTGGGACGTGCGCCTACAGCCGGTGAATTAGCCAACGAATTAGAACTCACACCCAAACAAGTTAGGGAATATTTAGAAAAAGCCCGTCTCCCCTTATCCTTAGATTTACGCTTAGGAGACAATTACGACACCGAACTAGGAGAAATGTTGGAAGATCCAGGCGCTTCTCCGGAAGATTTTGTCATGCAATCTTCCCTATCCAACGACCTAGAGGTACTGATGGAGCAATTAACGCCCCAGCAGAAAGAAGTAATCACACTCCGCTTTGGCTTAATCGATGGGCAAGCCCTAACTCTAGCAAGAATCGGCGAAATACTTAACATCAGCCGCGAACGAGTTAGACAAATCGAACGAGAAGCGCTTACCAAACTGCGTAAGTCTAAAGCCAATATGGGTGAGTATTTAGCCAGTTAGTCAGAGACGCGATGAATCGCGTCTGTACAGTGGTCAGTAGTGAGATGTAAATCCTCTGTTTACATCTGACTGCTGACTTTTTACTATGGACTAACAGGTGAGAAAATCCCCTGCTTATGGTACGGTTACACCCACTTTAATGTATGAATGAGTTTGTTACATTATTTGACAGGAACACCAAATGGTTAAAGCAGTCAGATAACAGACATATATCAATCATCTATTTAAAGCCATTATCATCACACCCACCAGTATTATTGCAGGAGGAAAAAGTGAGTAATCAATCTAACCGAGTTTCCGAATTTTTTAATAGCGACTCAGAAACAGCCAATCTGCTGTGGCAGTATGTTAAGTCATTAAGTCCAGAAACCGTTACCCAACTTTCTAAACCCACATCACCAGAAGTTTTTCAGGTAATGGAGCGCAATATCATCGGATTATTGGGCAATCTACCTCCAGAACATTTTGGAGTCACCATCACTACTAGCCGCGAACATTTAGGACGATTGCTAGCCTCAGCAATGATTAGCGGCTACTTCTTGCGGAACGCTGAACAGAGAATGAGCTTTGAAACAGTCTTACAAGGAAGTGAGAGTAACCACAACGAAGCTGAATAAGCTTGTCTAGTTTGTAGTCAGCACCTCAGTGCTTAATTAAATACACAAGGATAAATTCCCTGTTCCCTACGATAAGCTGGCGCGAACTCACTTCATTCGTAGGGTCAACCACAAACAGGCAAATTATAGCTGGGTACTGGGGACTGGGTACCGGGGGCTGGGGACTGGGGACTGCGTTAAAAGTCTTGTTATGTCTAGGTTGTATTATCTATTGATGTCCTAACACTACTGGCGACAATATATGAACAGTATTTAAGTTATATTTTTAATAAGTAACGCCGTGTGCAACTTTCTCTCAAACCTAACCCCCACACCCTTCCCTGCGTTCGCGCAGCGTGTCGGAGACAGGGAAGGGGCGCAAGATTCAAAGCCTCTCTCCGCTTGCCTAACGGCAGGCTAACGCCAACGGGGAGAGGTTTGGAGAGGGGTTTCAAAAATAAGTTGCACATCGCGTTAAGTAAGAACTCGGTAGAGATCCACCAAATCTGCCGAGTTTTGTTGTTGGTCAGTTGTCAGTTGTCGGTTGTCTGTTAACTGTTAACTGTCATCAGTCGTCAATTGTCACCTCCCCCACTCCCCAATCTCTCCATTACCAAACAATATGAATACAACCACTACTCCACCACACAAAATTATCGGTGTTGCTGTCATTTGGAACGACCAGCAGCAAATATTAATTGACCGCCGTCGTCCAGGGGGCGTGATGGGGGGTTTGTGGGAATTTCCTGGCGGGAAAATCGAACCAGGGGAAACCGTAGAACAATGTATTCAACGAGAGATTTATGAAGAACTAGGGATATTTATTGAAGTGGGTGAATGTCTCATAACTATTGATCACACTTATACTCACTTGCGTGTTACTTTGACAGTGCATCATTGTCGCTTACTGAAAGGTATTCCTCAGCCTCTAGAATGCGACGAAGTTCGCTGGGTAACTGTAGATGAGCTAGAAGATTTTACATTTCCTGAGGCGAATAGCGAAATTATCGCTGCATTGAAGAGAGTGGGGGAGATGAGGACTGTTGACGGTTGACTGATGACTGATGACTGATGACTGTTAACTGTCCATTACCGTAACAATCTATTAACCAAATTCAGTAGAGTACCTGAATTTTCTACAATAATCCCAGAGACTTTGGAAAAGAGTGTCAGTAAACCAATGCCTAAAACCGTTGCCGATGTAATGAGTCACAACCCAGTTGTTGTCAAGCCAGAAACGCCGCTACAAGAAGCTATCAAGATTCTGGCAGAACGACGCATCAGTGGTTTACCTGTTGTGGATAATGACGGTAAATTGTTGGGCATTATCTCAGAGACTGATTTGATGTGGCAAGAAACTGGTGTAACTCCTCCTGCGTACATCATGTTTTTAGATAGTGTCATATATTTACAGAATCCTGCTGTTTATGAACGCGATTTGCATAAGGCTTTAGGACAGACTGTGGGCGAAGTGATGAGTAAAAATCCTGTTACCGTTTCCCCTGAAAAGTCTGTGAAACAAGCTGCTCAATTGATGCACGATCGCAACGTTCACCGTCTACCAGTATTAGATGATGAGGGTCAGGTGATTGGTATCCTCACCCGTGGTGATATTATCCGAGCAATGGCTACTAGTTAGTCAACAGTCAACAGTTTTTTACTTTGGACTATTGACTATGGACTAATAAGTTTTTTAAAACCCTTTGTAAATTAGGATAATTAAATGAGTATTACTCCTGAGTCTGTAAGAGAAGCACTCAGTTCAGAAGATTTGGGCGATCGCTTGCGCGCGGTAAATCACATCCGGGAATTAGATAAAGCGATCGCTTTTGAATTAGTACAAGTTGCTGTTACTGATAGTAATTCCCGTGTCAGGTACTCAGCAGTAAGTCAGTTCGATACCCTTGGCGCTCAGGATTTGGATTTATCGTTAGATATATTGCGTGGTTTATTAAGTGATCCGGAAGCTGATGTGCAAGCAGCCGCCGCAGATTGTTTGGGTGCGTTGAAATTACACGCTGCTTTTGAAGACCTACAACAGCTATATCACAATACTCCTGAATGGTTGGTGCAATTTAGCATTATTGCTGCATTGGGAGAATTGGGAGATCCGCGATCGTTTGAACTACTCAAAGAAGCACTATCTTCAGAGGTGGAGTTAGTCCAAACTGCTGCTATTAGTTCTCTGGGTGAGTTGGGAGATTTGCAAGCAGTCCCTCTGTTAGTTCCCTACGCCAGCAGTTCCGATTGGCAAATTCGTTATCGAGTCACACAAGCCCTAGCTCGTTTGGGTGGTGCAGAAGCTAAATCTATTTTAGAGACTTTGGTTAATGATGAAGTAGAAGCGATCGCTCTGGAAGCTCAACAATCTTTGCAATCAGTTTAATGGGCAATTACCCCTAGACTCTATCTTTCCCTATCCACCTCTAGGATAAGGATGCCAGAAGGTGATACCAATAAAAAAAAGAATGCGACAAATAAACCATCTGTAGAGACGCGATTCATCGCGTCTTCTTCACCCAAGGATGTGTAGCAATCATTAATTAAATTGGTATGAGACAAGATCAGGGTTGTTAATTGAGTCCTTAAGCCTTAGACACAAAAAACCTCTGAAAAATAGAGGTTTTTTATTTATTCTGGCAAAAGATTACCCCAAAAGACATTAAAACCTAGATTATCCGCGTTTGGTGTTATTATATCCCTGAAATATTTTTTAATATTTCCCCTGAATATCGAAAGAAAAGACTTGGATAGTTTATTCAAGTCTTTTTTGCTGCTAACTAAGTTCCCGTCTACTACTACTCGGCTAAGGTTTCCCTATGTTACAAACAGCTAAAACTTCACGCATAAAAAGCGACTTATCTGTAATAAGTAATTATTCTTTACACAAAAATATTTATTTTAACTTGATTACATATTTATTCTTAAATTCAGTGTTTCTACTGTAATTTTACATTGAGTTTATATTGGGTAAATGCACCCTAGCTAAACATGAATATTTGAAAGCAACATTAAGTTGCACTCTATATAACTATTGCTTGGAATTGAATTTTTAAATATTCATCAGGGTGTCTTTTATCAAATTGTCTTAAATGGCAAATAAATAACAAATCAGAAAGTTTTTACAACATATCAATTCAACAAAATGTAAGGATGCAATGCTTTGTGTCCCTACGAAAACTCATGGCGACATTTTTTAAACCAGGTATAATCAGGCATAGCTTATGACTCTTGATAATGCAGGTAACACATTAACTACTGCTAGAAAGCTTACTGTATCCTCTAATATCCAGACTTTCGCATACCGTGTGGATTCGACAGATCCTAATGATTTTTATAGTTTCAGTCTGTCCGCTCGTAGTAGTCTTAATATTGCTGTTGATGGTTTGAGCGCTAATGCAGATTTGCAGTTAATTAGAGATACTAACAGCAATGGTCTAGTTGATAGCGGCGAAGTACTCAATAGTTCTAACAAGACTGGAAGCAGTAGTGAATCAATTCGCAGGACTCTAGATGCTGGCAATTATTTCATCAGAGTCTATTCCAACACTGGCAATACTAACTACAATCTCAAGGTATTTGAAAATTTCGCCCCAACTGCACTAGAGTTTACGCTGAATGACAGCAGCCTCAAAGCAACAGATACACTCAATATCAACAGTGGTTGGGTATCAGATAGAAACGGTGTTAGTGACCTCTCCAGAGTAGATTTCCGTATACAAAGAGCAAACGGAAGTTGGATAGATGTAGCTGATGCTACTAAATTTACTGTCGATCCTAACAATACAAATAAGGCAAGTTTCAGCCATAGTTTGTCTCTCAACAGCTTGAATTTAGCTGCTGGCACTTATACTCTCCAAGGCATAGCTTATGACAAGACAGGTGGTGCTAGTAATACAGTACGATTAGGTCTGACGATTGAGAATCCTGGACTCACATTAACTAATGCGAAGAAAATAACTTTATCTGCAAATACCCAGACTTTTGCAGATAGGGTGGATTCAACAAACCTCAACGATTTCTACAGTTTCAGTTTGTCTGCTCGTGGTAACCTGAATCTCGTTGTTGATGGTCTGAGTGCTAATGCAGATGTACAGATCATCAGAGACTCCAACAGCAATGGCTTTTTTGATGGCGGTGAAGTTGTTACTGGTGCTTACAGAACTGGAAGCAGTAGCGAATCAATCCGCACAACTCTAGATGCTGGCAATTATTTCATTAGAGTCTATTCACAAAGTGGCAATACTAATTACAATCTCAAGGTATTTGAAAATTTTGCCCCAACTGCACTAGATTTTAAGCTGAACAACACCAGCCTTAAACCAACAGACACCCTCAGTATCAACAGTGCTTGGGTATCGGACAACAACGGTGTGAGCGACATTTCTAAAGTAGACTTCCGCATTCAAAAAGCAGACGGAAGTTGGATAAATGTGGCTGATGTGACCAAATTTACTGTCGATTCTAGCAATGCAAATAAGGCAGGTTTCAGCTACAGTTTGTCTTTAAGCAGCTTGAATCTGGCAGTTGGCACTTATACTCTCCAAGGCATAGCTTACGACAAGATGGGTGCTGCTAGTAATACAGTCAACCAGACGTTTACCGTAACGACCACACCAACCACAACAACATCGGCTACTATTCAAGATTGGTTCAGCCAAAATCTTCTCGACCAACAACTCATTACATTAACCCGCAACTTAGCCTCTGACGGTAACTTAAGCCGTCAGGATA
Organism: Nostoc parmelioides FACHB-3921; assembly: GCF_014696625.1. Classification (GTDB taxonomy): domain Bacteria; phylum Cyanobacteriota; class Cyanobacteriia; order Cyanobacteriales; family Nostocaceae; genus Trichormus; species Trichormus parmelioides. The sequence continues at coordinate 22,692 of NZ_JACJQL010000055.1, read as the reverse complement.
TGCTGGATATCTTCAGAAATGTACAAGATGATTCTAAGGTAAATGCTGATGAAGTAAAAGACCTCAGAACATTGGTGGGTGCTAGCAATCGTTTTAGTATGCAAGACCCTGTGAAATGGCTTTCCACACAGGTTGCTAATGGTGCATCTGTAGATATGAGTGCTACTAATTTTGAGTCGAGTTTAGTCGGTCGTTGGTTCTTAGGCACAGTAGCACCCACACCTGTGTTTAATGGTAAAAATCTTACATACACTGTTGTAAAAGGTACTCTTTATGGCACTGCTAACGAAGCACGCATTGGTCATATTGACCAAGGCAGGTTAGGCAATTGTACGTTTCTAGCTGTATTGGGTGCAACTTTTGGCCGTCAGTCTAATGACTCTGGCAATACTTCCAGTTCAGCAATCAATAATATGATTACAGATAATGGTGATAACACATACACCATGCGTTTTTACAGTAATGGTGAAGCACAATATGTGACTGTTGACCGACGTATTCCTACTAACATAGCTGCTAAAACTAATAATGGTGTTATTTGGGTGGCTTTAGTAGAAAAAGCGTATGCCCAATGGCGAGAGTGGGCAACTAATACTCCTGGCTATAATGTAATTGGCAATGGAGGTAGTTTTTATCGTCATTTGACATCAATTACAGGCAAAAATAGCACTTATATAGATCCCTTTCATGGGAATGTTGCTACTACATATTCTGCTATTGACACTGCTTTAGCAAGTGGTAAAGCTATAGCTATAGCTAGAATAACACCCAATAGTACGGACTACATTGTAGGTTATCATGCCTATTCAGTAACAAATGTCTATAGCAATGCTAATGGTGAGAGGAGGATTATAGTTCGTAATCCTTGGGGAGTAGATGGTCGAACCTTGAGTGGTTCTAATGACGGTTTCATAGACTTGGCTTTCGATAACATCAGCAAACATTTTGATTATGGTTTTGAGATAGCTTAAGAAGAAATCACTTAACAAAAATTAGGCGTTTCAAATAGTAACGCCTAATTTTAACTAGGAAAAAAGTATTAAGTAACAAAATAAGCAAATAAAACCCACATTCCGCAGGTGCATCAGGTAAGGAGATAATATTTTCGGCAAGGCGCACCAAAAAATTGGAGAATCCATCGACGCTCATCAGTAAGATTAGCAATGTACTGAAAGCCGGTTATATATCTAATCAAGATTAATATTTATTGATAGTGAAATACTAATCTTAATAATGCACAAAATTAGTGGGGCTGAGACAAAAACTAGTTCCAAAAAAAACTATCAAACGTATATACGCAAAAGCTTTGACCTCGATTGACCTGGTTTCTGTATATATATGGGTTTGGGGCATTTTTGAGCCTTCAGCGTATCTTCCTTACCCTGTATAGGTTTGAGCCTTGTTTCTGCCTCAAAAATGTTTAAGTACCGTTAGGTATGATTTATCTTCTTACAAAAAATATTTTAAGTGGTTTACAAAAACTTAGTGTGTGCTTTATGGATATTTTAATTTATGTATAAAATTTGCGTGTAATAATACTTACAGTTGCAAATTAGAGTATTACTGTTTCACAGCCAAGCTCTAATTTATCTCTCCTTAATTGTTTTAGTGTGGTATATACTTAGAAATACTAATACCCCTGTGACCTTTACTTAATGAGCAGGTTTGTAGATCTGTCTCAGTACCCTATCACACTAAGCATTCCACAAACTTATTCATTTAAATAGTGAAAAACATGGCAAACTTTAAGACTGTAGGGCAAGCATTAGCCTTAGCTAGCACCTCTCTAGCTTTAGGATCTGTTGTTGCTTTATCTTCTAATATTTCATCTGCTCAAGCAGTAACATTCACCACTTCCAGTTTAGTCAATGTCAGCGGTTCGGCTCTATTAACAAATCCTCCAACTCAAGCAAATCCAAATCCTCTCAACATAACAATTGATTTTCTGGAAGAAGTAGTTTCAAACAATGCAACAACTAATAATGATTTCGCTTTTTTGAGAGGCACTTCTGCTGCTGTAGCTGATATCATCTTGACTAACATTGGTGCTGGTACATACAGCGGTACGACTACTGACCCCTTTATTCTATTCAGTGATGGTACAACTTTCCGCGCTAATGCTCCCTTTACTGTTACTAGCAGCCTAGTTGGTAACATTAATGCATTGAGTATTCTTCCCTTAACAGGAACCTTTTTTAGTGCCGCTGATGATGCGCTTGGTACAGGAACTTTAACAGCAAATCAGATATTTGGTGATGGTAGCTTCTCCATAACTTTACAAGCTGACGTTCGTAGAGTTACACCAGAACCTACTGCAACAATTGGACTTGCTGCTTTAGGCTTAGGCGCTTTCTTCACCAATAACTTGGCTAAGAAAAAGAAAGCATCTGTCAATGCTTAATAAAAGCTATCTTGCAGAACCATAATCTTAAATGAATTTAGTATTTCACTTTGAGATCAGGTTTAGCTACTAGTAAAGTCAGTAGTTATCATCCTGCAAGTAAAACTTTTTTAGCTAAACACGGCATTGAATTTAAATTCGTAACTTAAACTTGATGAATGAATCCCCTGTGGCTGATATAAAGTCGTGGGGGTTTATTAATTTAATTAAGACATAGTATGTAATTATCAACCACCAAATACTTGCGGCCGAGTTGTAAACAAGAAGACTGAAACAGCCACGATCGCCAACACCCTTCAATCAAACTCCCTACCACGGTATCAATATCTTAGACAATTTACGAGGATGAGTTGATGTATTAACGAAGGTATTGACTAACCTACATTTTTGGGACGACGAGTAATAGCCATTCCCCCGCCAAATAATACCAGCCCCAAGATTGTGGCTGGTTCAGGAATAATTCCGCATCTCCCGCATACACTAGGAAAAAATGAACCAGAAAAAGTCAAATCAGAGATACTACCATTTGCATTCAAGATTTCTCGAACATCACCAATTGTTCTATTGCCAATCGTAAAAGTTATGTTGCCCACAGCGTTTGTTATCTCATTAGAATTCTCACCCGTAAAGAATCCCCAAACTGAAACATCAACCATAGTGCTAATACCACCGTCAATAAGTTCATAAGCAGAGCCTGTAACAGTGAAGGTGTTTTTCCCGTCTGTTAAAGAGCTGGTATCAGTATTAGATGAAATCAAACCATTGATAGGTAGTGAACCAAGATCCATAAATAGGTAGTCAGCTTTAACAGGAGTTCCAAAGGTGATATTGTTACGAATATTACCTGTATTAAATTTGGCAAAACTTCCTGCTACAGGCTCAATAACAACTGGTGTTATTGGTTGAGGCAAGAAATTTAAAGAGTTTTTTGTTAGTGTGACTGTACTACTACCAAACTCAGATGTATTACCAGGGCTTAACAAAAAGCCACCAAACAGCACAGACCCCTGAGCCGAATCAACAGAAATTAATAAGCCAGCAGTGACTACAGGGACAGATGCTAATGCTACAACTGCTCCTTTCAAACAATTTTTTATAGAAACGACCATTATCAACTCCTAGTAAAAATACGTAGAAAATAATTTATGTGTTGCTAAAGTTCACACATAATAAACAAAATACGAGAGCTTGTCTTGAGCTTAGACTATTGACAATGAAGTATAAAAAACCAACTTATAATACCAATTCATATAAATAGTAAAATTTGCTCAAAGCAATGGCTACGATCAATCCTGCATAACCAAGCTAGATGAGTCAGCCTTTTATGTAATTCTTGGTAGGTTGGTCAGTAGATGCCGTAAGTATGATGTTTACAAATTTTATATACCAAATATATCATGTACGTTAGATTACAAACGCTTACTAAACATTTATTTGCTATCCAGCGTAATTACATAAATTTTAAATCGTATACTTTACACTCACAATACAGCAGGGATTTTAAAAAATTAAAGTCTGCTCCTTTTATACTGTGCTAGTGTTTTGCTGCTATCAAGGCATCAAGCCGACGATCGCAGATTAATTATGTACCTAGAAACTTTTCTAATTACCAAATAACTATGTCTAGCTTGTAAATAATAATAATACCGCAACTGTATTGATCGCCAACATTCCTTAAATTAAATACCCTACTGGCGATCGCTCTCGTTGTTCACCCTCAGCCAAAATTTCCTGATAAATCACTGACTCGCACATCATACCTTCCCGGAATAGTTGTCTAACCACAAGAGTAAGTCAGCAAGATTAGTAAAATCTAACAGCGCTTCGCCCAAATTTTCTAATTGTTCTAAGGAGAGAGTTTCTAGGCGATCGCCCATATCTTGGGGTAATTCTCCTACTCGTCGTGTTAATAGTCGGAGAACAAGCGATCGCTCCCGTTGTTCACCTCGTTGTTCGCCCTCAGCCAGAATTTCTTGATAAATAACTGATTCGCGCATCATACCCTCCCGGAATAGTTGTCTAATCAAGTCCTTTTTATATTTTAACCCCGCCAATATTTGAGTATAAGCAGATATTTCCGGTCGTTTTGTTTCCTCAACTTGATTAACCTGCTGGACAACTTGTTGTAGTAATATTTGCGGCTGAGTTGTGGCTGTGAGTGGTGCTAATGGTAACAAAGCCGAATCATTGAGAAATAGTTCTGGATTTTCCTCCCACATCCGAATTACTCGGTACTCATGACGAGTATTTTCTACGGTGAATGCTGTTTCAATGACTGTTTCTGGTGTAGGAGGAAGCAATAAAACAACAACTTGGGTGACTGGTAGACGGTATAAACGATACAATCTCACCCAATAATCCAACATTCGTAGCGGTAATGGTGGTGTGGATTCGAGTTTGGTTTGAAATTCCAGATGGAGAATACGTCCTTGTAGTTGTAGGAATGTGACGTAATCAGCCCTGATTGGTTCAATACTCAATTCGGTTTTGAGGACTTTGACTGTGGTTTGGGGTGTTCCGAGAACCCAACTAGCAAAGTTTTCGGGATATTTTTCCGATAACAGCTTGCAGAGATTATCAAATGACATTGATGATAATTTTAATTACCGAATACTTGTGGCCAGGTTGTAAACAAGAATACTGCAACTGTAGCGATCGCCAAAACCCCTTGAATTAAATTCCCTACCAACGTACCGACAACAATACCAATACCAGCCTTCACCGCTAACCAAAATTCCCTTCGGTAAATATACTCACCCACAATCGCCCCTAACAACGGCCCAAATAAAATCCCCAACAGTGGGCCGCCAAAAGGCAAAGCCGGTAATAATCCGAAAAAACCCAAAAGCAAACCCACAAATGCGCCAATTTGACCCCACTTGCTAGCACCTGCTTGTTTTGCACCCAAGTATCCAGCTAGAAAATCAACTCCAATACTTAAAATCAACACAACAATTGTCACAATCAAGGGAATTTTAATCGCCGCAAAGGAACTACTAACAATTCCCCAAATGATAATGGCAATTAAAATTAAACTGGTTCCAGGGATAGCAGGAACTACTGCACCAACAACACCTACCAGCATTAAGGCAATGAGTAGCCAATAAAGAATTTGCATGATTGATATTTTTGTAAACTTTTATATAGATTTGAGGGTTACAGCTAATTTATCAGCAATTCCTGCTATCCAGTTTTCATCTTGTTTGGTGTAACTTCTAGGAGCATTTGCCCCTAAAATTAATACACCTTCATTACCAATTGGTTGACAAATTACACCTTGGGTATTTTCTGGTAAATAATCAAATTCAATTCGTCCTGGGTAGACATATAAAGCCACTAAATAAACAGGCTGTTGTTTTTCCAAAACTCGCTTCACAATCGCGCCTGGTGTAACTTCTGCCTTTGGTGCCAGAATACCGCGACGTAACAAAACCTTACCTTGATAGTAAACCACCAGCGATCGCGTTACTGTATTAGTCAACAATAAATGAGATGCCCAGGCTAGTTCTGTTTTCACGGCTTCTGGTAAATCTGCTGCTAAAACAAAACCTTCTTCGCCAATGAGTTCTACAGAATCAGGCGATCGCGGCTGTACCTGCTGCCAAATTAAACCCGTTAAAATGAGTACAGCACTCAAAATCACCCCCAGCACATCACCACGGGCTTGAGAGTTTGTCAATTCTGGTGTCAATAAACGGTTAATCAGCAAAAGTATAGCGCCTAACCCACCTACTACTAAGGGTAAGCGTCGCAAAACTCGATTGGGATCAGGTTTGGTCATTAGTCATTAGTCCATAGTTAACAGTCAACAGTTAACAGTCAACAGTCAACACTTGTTCCTCTATTCTTCTCCTGGCTCAATTATGCGTTGAAACAAATAGCCAGTACCCCGTGCTGTGAGAATTAATTCTGGGTTACTGGGGTCATCTTCTAATTTTGCCCGTAAGCGGGAGATATGCACATCCACCACACGGGTGTCTACATGGCGTTCTGGAGTGTAACCCCAGACTTCTTGTAAAATTTCCGAACGGGAAAAAGCTTCTCCAGAACGGCTGACTAGCAACTCTAGTAAGCTAAATTCCATACCTGTCAAGCGGATACGCTCATCGCCTTTGTAGACTTGGCGCTTGTTGGTATCAATTTTGATATTGCCAACGTGAATCACTCCAGAACTGGGAATACCAGAAGCACCGGTTTTATCTACCCGTCGTAATACTGAGCGAATTCTTGCTTCTAGTTCCTTGGGTGAAAATGGTTTAACTACGTAGTCATCAGCACCTAACTCTAAACCAGTGATGCGATCGGCAACGTCCCCTAAGGCTGTTAGCATAATTATAGGGACATCCGATTCTTTACGTAGTTCTTGACAAACACCATAACCATCTAGTTTTGGCATCATCACATCCAAAACCACTAAATCCGGGTCAGATTTGCGGAATGTATCTAAAGCTTCTTCGCCATCCCCTGCTGTTACTACATCGTAGCCAATCATTGAAAGGCGCGTTTCTAAAATTCGGCGAATGCTAGCTTCGTCGTCTACTACCAGGATTTTTTCTTTATGACTTTCCAAGTTTCTCAATGCTCCTTAACTAAAATTTTCATGATTAATTTTTAATACCATAATATTAAGATATCATTCCTTCAAATGATTTGGAAAATGCTCTAACTCTTGCTATTAATCGGATTTTCAATTTGAGCAATACTTAAGGAAAAATTAAGATATTTAATATTAGTTAAGATTTAATAATGGCAAAGCCTAAAACTTTTTACATTTGTAACGAATGTGGAGCAGAATCTCCCCAATGGTTTGGTAAGTGTCCAGCTTGTGGTACTTACAATTCCTTAGAAGAACAGATTACCATTCAATCTTCCGTAGATGTACCTAAGGGAGGGGTTAGTGGTTGGCACGCTTCTCAGAATAATGGCAAAGCACCTGTTAAACCGCCAAAAGCACGAGCTTCTTTAACATTTGATCAAATTACCGATCGCCAAATCGCTCGTTGGGAGTCTGGTTATGGAGAACTCGATCGGGTGCTTGGTGGTGGTGTGGTTCCAGGTTCGATGGTTTTGATTGGTGGTGATCCCGGTATTGGTAAATCTACTCTATTACTACAAGTCTCAAATCAATTGGCGCAGAGATATCGCATTCTCTATGTCACTGGTGAAGAATCTGGGCAACAGGTAAAGTTAAGAGCTTCTCGCTTAGGTGTAGCAAAAACTCTGAGTGTTGTCGGAGATGATCAAGGGGAGGAATCAGAACAGACACCCCTAGTATCCATAGCTGATGGTGTGGGCGCAGATTTATATGTTTTGCCAGAAACAGATTTAGAAGAAATATTACGAGAGGTGGATTCTCTCAAGCCCAATGTGGCTGTAATAGATAGTATTCAAACCGTGTTTTTCCCAGCCCTGACCTCTGCGCCTGGTTCAGTCGCCCAAGTCAGGGAATGCACAGCCGCCTTAATGAAAGTGGCAAAACACGAAGACATCACCATGTTAATTGTGGGACACGTCACCAAAGAAGGGGCGATCGCCGGGCCGAAAGTTTTAGAACACTTAGTAGATACAGTACTCTATTTTGAAGGCGATCGCTTTGCATCTCATCGGTTATTACGCACAGTGAAAAACCGCTTTGGTGCAACGCACGAAATCGGCATCTTTGAAATGGTGCAAAACGGACTCCGTGAAGTCCCCAACCCCAGTGAGTTATTTTTAGGTAACCGTGATGATCCCGCACCAGGTACAGCCATCGTTGTTGCTTGCGAGGGTACACGCCCGATTGTAGTTGAATTACAAGCCTTAGTCAGTCCTACCAGCTATCCCTCTCCCCGCCGTGCCGGAACCGGTATAGATTATAACCGATTAGTCCAAATTCTTGCCGTGTTAGAAAAACGGGTAGGAATTCCTATGTCCAAATTGGATTCTTACGTCGCCTCAGCTGGAGGATTGAATGTAGAAGAACCAGCCGTAGATTTAGGAATCGCCATTGCCATCGTTGCCAGTTTCCGCGATCGCATCGTTGATCCTGGTACAGTCTTGATTGGCGAAGTCGGCTTAGGTGGACAAGTGCGATCGGTTTCCCAGATGGAACTCCGATTAAAAGAAGCAGCTAAACTGGGATTCAAGAAAGCGATCGTTCCTAAAGGGCAAAAATTTCCCGACTTTGACATTGAAATCATCCCAGTTGCCAAAGTCATAGATGCAATTATCGCCGCCATCCCTCACCAAGAACTAACAGAAGAGGACTTCAACCTAGACGAAGATGAATAGGTAGCAGGTGACAGGAAACTTCAAATTTTGAATTTTGTACTCCTGCGGAGAACCCGTAGGGTATTTTGAATTAGGAGCGAAGCGACGTGACAGCTATCATCACCCCCAACGAAAATCAACATTACTGGATAGCCGAAATGAATCTTTACTTTGGCGTATGGCAAGGTACGCGGGAAAATCGTACAGGTAATTGGTTGCGCTGGTGGGATGAAACCGGACAATTACTACTGTGGGGTTCGGAGTTAGTGGAACAAGAACGGCAACGTGTCGAACAAGAACGTCAACGTGCCGAGCGATTAGCAGCGCAACTACGAGCCGCAGGTATTGAACCACAAGAGTAGACTTTTGACTATGAATACTTTCTCTAACTACGTCCCCCAATCAGATCCGCCCCTTCCTCCGTGGGAAACCCTACCAACTATGTATGATTTACCTAGCGACAATCCAGGGGAGCCAGGCTTGCCAGACGATTTTCATTTTTTACAGCCCTTACTCTTATACTTAACCTTTCAACCAATTAACTGGAATCCTGAATTAGTTTACAGTGCGGCTGACCTCAATCTTTATTATGACCTCCAGCATCCACTATGGTATAAACGCCCTGATTGGTTTGGTGTTGTGGGAGTACAAAAACTCTACAAAGGCGAAGATTTGCGTTTAAGTTATGTCACTTGGCAAGAACCAGCAAATCCTTTTGTAGTAGTAGAATTATTATCCCCAGGTACAGAAGACGAAGATTTAGGCATTACTCAAAAGCCAACCGCTAAACCACCCAGCAAATGGGAAGTTTACGAGCGAATTTTGCGAATCCCTTACTATATTGTGTTTAGTCGCTACACCAATGAACTGAGAGCCTTTCAGTTAGTAGGCGGTCATTATGAACCGATAAATTTAACTGAGGGACGCATACTCATGCCAGAATTGGGTTTAAGTTTGGGTGTGTGGCAAGGAGCGTTTCGAGATATTAACAGGTTGTGGCTACGTTGGTTCACCTTAGCAGGAAAATTAATTTCTGAGCCTACAGAAGAAGTTGTTGCAGCTACGGAACGCGCGATAATTGCTGAACAGGAAGCTGAACAGGCAAAAAGAAAAGCAGCACAGTTAGCAGAACGCCTGCGACAACTAGGAGTGAATCCTGATGAGCTGGTGTAAATTATGCTTCTCAGATAAACCTGTAGATAGAATTGCGATCGCCTAAAACTTGTCACAATATATTGCGATCGCTATTTTGGAACAATTAATTCTATGGGTTTTGGTATTGGTGATTTATTCTGGATTTTTCTTCTTCTTTCTTCTCTGCAACCACTCTGGCAAAAACGCCAAGTAGAATATCGCCGCATCCGGGCTTTACAAGAATTTCAGCAAGAACGTAAAAGCCGCGTAATTTTACTCATACATCGTCAAGAGTCTATCAGTTTATTAGGAATTCCCATCTCACGCTACATAACTATCGAAGACTCAGAACAAATACTTAGGGCAATTCGCCTCACACCCCCTGATGTACCCATAGACTTAATTCTGCATACACCAGGGGGTTTAGTCCTAGCTACCGAACAAATAGCCAGAGCTTTAATTCGTCACTCTGCCAAAGTTACTGTATTTGTACCCCACTATGCCATGAGTGGCGGCACTATGCTAGCCCTCGCCGCCGATGAAATTGTGATGGATGCCAATGCTGTCTTAGGCCCAGTTGATCCCCAACTGGGTAATTTCCCCGCCGCTAGCATTCTTAAAGTTGTCAAAGATAAACCAATCGGGGACATTGATGACCAGACTTTAATCATGGCAGACCTAGCCGGCAAAGCTATTGATCAAGTGCAACGCTTCGTGCGAACTCTACTCAAAGATAATATACCCAAACAAAAAGTCAGCCCTGAAAATATCGAATCCATTATCGAAGCTTTGACCACCGGTCGAGTAACCCATGACTACCCAATCACCGTTGAAGAAGCCACAGAAATGGGGCTGCCCATAACTGTAGGACTGCCCCATTCTATCTACGAACTAATGGATTTATATCCCCAACCCCAAGGAGGAAGACCCAGTGTTCAGTATATTCCTATGCCTTACGATGATCGCCGTCCCATCTTACCCATACCAAAAGGTAGACCCCTCGAAGAACCAAATCAAAAGAACTAATGTTTGGGTATAGGGGGTTTTTAGCGTTATCTAAGGTGTAGTTGTCGGCGATGCTGTTGGTGAGGGTGATTCAGTTGGTGAGGGTGATGCCTCCGGTTTAGCTGTTGGCGATTCAGTTGGTGAGGGTGATACTGTTGGTGTAGTTGCCGGTGATTTCGTTGGCAAGGGTGATGTTGTCGGTTTAGATGTTGGCGATGCTGCTGGTTTAGCTGTCGGCGATGCTGTTGGTTTAGCTGTCGGTGATGGCGACGGCTTCACCGTTGGCTGAGTACTCGGTTTACTGATGACTTTTTTGGCTTCTTCGTCCAACTTTTGACGAAGAGCTAAATTAGCAATACCAGTTGCTTCTAGCTTATGTTTTTTCTGAAATTCTTTAATGGCTGCTTCAGTTTTGGGGCCGTAAAATTGATCACGGGGTAAAGGGGGATTTGTCTTTAGGACTGCGTTTAAGTTTGCTTGCAAGATTTGAACGATATTTGCAGCAAAATCTTGGGTTTTTGGCCCTGCGATCCCATCAACTGGGGTAAGTTTGTAACCTTTTTGAAATTCACTGATAGCTTTTTTAGTTTCTGCGTCAGTGAGAGGCGTGTTTGTCACCTTGACGTTATAGCCTAAACCTCGTAAAACTGTACGAAATTCCTGTGGCGTATAATTACGCTGACGGGCTGCAAAAGTTGTATTTGAAATTACGAAACTAGTACTAATTACGCAAGCTGTAGCAATAATTGTGCTTGATTTTCCAAACCCACACCACATATTTAAAACTCCTTTGAGTTAAACCAAGAAATTGATAGACGTAAACAAGAGGATAATTTTACTTTGCTTTACACCATTTGTCTTGATTGTTCATAATTTTTGACGAATGATAAAGCTTTTTAGTTTTAATCTAATTAACATATAATAAAATATTTTTCCTCATTCACAAGAAATATCCTAGTTACATTACTATGCAAAGTATAAGAATTAAAAATGGTTTAGTTAGGGTAATTTGTATAATCTAAAACTAAAAATGGCTAATCGAAAATTACCGAAAAAACAAAATTTATACTTTGAAAGATTGATGGCAACCATTGCCACATTAAACTTATTCTTAGTTTTATTTGATTTAAGCTATGTGCCGTGGCGGGATTTTTACTTACGGAAATTGCCAGAAATAACTAAAATTTATGACCCTATTAAGGGTATTGAACAGCACAGGGAAACGCAAAATTATTTAAATCAAATCAACCTTTTACAAGCACAAGTAAGTCAAACAGGTATCACATCACCAGAAGTCAAAACTCAATTACAAGAGATTAGTCGTCTGAGCAACGAGATGATCGAAGGTAATCCATTTGCCGCCGCAGGTAAAAGTGGGACTTTAGAAAGAATCAAAAAGCGAATGCGCGATCGCATCGGTAATGATTCAGCCAAACAATCATTTGCTACCTTTTGGAGTCAGCCATACCTATCCCAAAAAGGCTGGATACAAGAAATTACCTTTTTTAACCAGAAAATCAGTCCTTTAATTGCTACAAATTACTACCGCCAAATTGGGGAAAACAATGAATTTATTAATTATTTTTGGCTGATAGATTTACCATTTGTTTGCTTATTTGGCTTAGAGTTACTAGGACGCGTAATTTATATCAGAGGTAGCCATCCAGGGTTCAGCTGGTTAAATGCTATTTTGTGGCGCTGGTATGATTTATTCCTATTAATTCCCTTCTGGTGCTGGTTGCGGATTATACCAGTAACGATTCGCCTAGATCATGCCCGTTTATTAAACCTGCAACCCATAAATAAACAAATTCATCAAGTAGTCGTCGCCAATTTCGCCGAAGAACTCACAGAAATTGTCGTCATCCGCGTCATTAACCAGATTCAGGGATCAATTCAAAAGGGTGAAATTACACGCTGGTTGCTGCAAAACGACAAATTGCGTCCCTACATAGACCTTAACGATATCAATGAAGTGGAAGCGATCGCTGGTCTTTTAGTCCAAACTATCGTTGATCAAGTCTTGCCCAAAATTCAACCAGAACTAGTTGCCTTATTACAGCACAATATCAACAGCGCCTTTCACCAAGTCCCTATCTACAAGAACCTACAATCCTTACCCGGAGTTGGACAAGCCCAAACCCAAATCAGTGAACAAATAGCCACCCAAATCACCACAAATCTCTACAACGTCCTAGTCAGCGCTATCAAAGATCCCATCGGTGCCAAACTCTCCAGCCAACTTGCCCATAGCTTCACCCAAGCCTTAGGCAACGAAATACAGCAAAAGCACGTACTCTCCGAAATCCAAAGCTTACTAGTTGACTTCCTAGAAGAAGTCAAACTCAACTACGTCCAGCGTTTATCCCAAGAAGACATCGACCAAATCATCGAACAAACTAGACAACTCAAATCAATTCCCAATTCAATTGTGAGGAGTAGGGAGTAGGAAGAAAATTGTACAGACGCGATTTATCGCGTCTCTGACCAATGACTATTGACTAATAAAGAAATGCGCTACACTCATGTTAGCGGCGAACCATCATCGGTTCGTTACAAGACTTCTTGGAAGATATCCCTATCGCAGGAAGTGGGTTGATGCCCACTTTTTTTATTGTATTTGCACATGACTCATCCTTTAGTTCCACCAATTACAGATTTGGCAATACCAGTGGCAGAACAACTGGGATTGGAAGTCGTTGGTATCGTTTTTCACACCAACCAACGACCACCAGTATTACGGGTAGATATCCGTAATCCTCAACAGGATACTGGTCTGGATGATTGTGAGCGCATGAGCCGTGCTTTAGAAGCTGCCTTAGATGCAACGGAAATCATTCCAGATGCTTATGTCTTGGAAGTGTCAAGTCCTGGTATTTCGCGGCAACTGGTAACTGATCGGGAATTTATCTCTTTTAAAGGGTTTCCTGTAATTGTTTCCACTTCCCCACCCCACGAAGGACAACAAGAGTGGATTGGTCAGTTGATTCGCCGGGACGAGACAAAAGTTTACATAAATCAAAAAGGCCGCGTCATTGAAATCCCTCGTTCCCTAATTACTAGGGTGTTGCTACATGACGGCGAATAGACGAGAGACGAGGGATTAGGGACTGGGAACTGGGGACTGGAAGGAGGTAAGGAAGGATAATTTTCCTCCTACTCCCTTGTTACCCTATCTTTTGATTTTCCCTATGCCCAGTACTCAATACCCAATCCCCAGTCCCCAACATATAAAGGAGATTGCTTATGTCAATGGTTAGTTTACCAGGATTAAAAGATTTAATAGAAAGTATTAGTCGTGAACGGAATTTGCCCCGGTTAGCGGTTCAAGCTGCTATTAGAGAAGCCTTACTTAAGGGTTATGAGCGTTATCGTCGCGCTCAAAACATCGAGCGTAAACAGTTTGATGAAGATTATTTTGATAACTTTGAAGTCGAGTTAGATATTGACGAGGAAGGATTTCGCGTTCTTTCCACAAAATCCATTGTTGAAGAAGTTAATAATTCCGACCATCAAATCTCCTTAGATGAAGTACAACAAGTAGCCCCCGAAGCCCAATTGGGAGACTCAGTGGTACTAGATGTCACCCCAGACCAAGGTGAATTTGGGCGCATGGCAGCTATGCAAACCAAGCAAGTCTTAGCGCAAAAACTACGGGATCAACAGCGCCAGATGGTGCAAGAAGAGTTCCAAGACTTAGAAGGCACAGTTCTGCAAGCCAGAGTTTTGCGATTTGAACGCCAATCAGTGATTCTGGCAGTTAGCAGTACCTTTGGACAACCAGAAGTAGAAGCCGAATTACCCAAACGCGAACAATTGCCCAACGACAATTATCGGGCAAACGCCACATTTAAGGTATATCTCAAAAAAGTTTCCCAAGGTCAGCAACGCGGCCCACAGTTATTAGTCTCCCGTGCGGATGCAGGTTTAGTAGTTTATCTATTTGCCAACGAAGTACCAGAAATTGAAGATGAAGTGGTACGGATAGTTGCCGTGGCTAGGGAGGCAAACCCCCCTTCCCGCTATGTAGGCCCAAGGACTAAAATAGCAGTAGATACCCTGGATCGTGATGTAGACCCAGTAGGAGCTTGCATTGGCGCTAGGGGATCACGGATTCAGGTAGTAGTCAACGAATTACGCGGCGAAAAAATTGACGTGATTCGCTGGTCTCCAGACCCAGCAACATACATTGCCAACGCCCTCAGCCCGGCGCGAGTCGATGAAGTGCGCCTCATGGATCCAGAAACTCGACAAACTCACGTATTAGTCGCGGAAGACCAACTGAGTTTGGCTATTGGCAAAGAAGGACAAAACGTGCGATTAGCTGCCCGATTGACTGGCTGGAAAATAGATATTAAAGATAAAGCCAAGTATGACCAAGCAGCCGAAGATGCTAAATTTGTGGCGGCGCGTGCAAAATATCAACTAGAGGAAGATGACATCGAATCAGACGAGCTAGACTATGAAGAAAATCAAGAAGGAGAATTAGAAGACTCATCTTTTGACCCCAACGATGAAGAGTAATTTCTCAGCCTTAAGGATTTCTGGTAAGATAGACCATAGTATTAGTCTTAATTATTACTAAAAATCAGGCAACACAAAGATCAATCAGAGTTGGCAAGTCTAACTTGGTTGTCACCATCAATAGTTCTGTTAAAGTTACAGAAGACAGATGCAACCCAACTACCGACGTTGTATTAGTTGCCGTAAAGTAGGACTAAAACAAGACTTTTGGCGGATTGTCCGTGTCTTTCCTTCGGGAAAGGTACAATTGAATGAGGGCATGGGGCGTTCAGCCTATATTTGTCCCCAGATGAGCTGCCTACAAGTGGCTCAGAAAAAAAATCGATTAGGGCGATCGCTACAAGCATCGGTGCCAGAAACACTGTACCAAACATTGTGGCAAAATCTCGCCCAAAACGATCCCCAAAATCAAAATTAGGCTAAAAAACATTCATGGTGGTAATTCCTCAGGGGAATCTGTGGTGACAGCCAAAACATTTGAGCTATGACCACACCCTCTGAAATTTTTGGGGTTAGTGCCAAAATAGTAAATGGGTGTAGTTAGCAAGCGGCTCCGACAAAATATTTAAGAGGAGCGAAGCATTACTCCCAACAAAATCACTCTCATTGTGTTGTGGAAGGCTCAGAAACAGCAAAACAAAAAACGACAAAATGGCAACCTGGTAGCGCTCAGGCGCAGTTCGGCATCAATGAACATCATAAAAATGTTTTATTTAACAAATTTTTAAGGATGTTCGCTAACCATCGATTTTGGTGGAGATGCCAGCATTAACCCGAAACATCTCTCTTTCCTGATTGGAGGCACCGGCAAAATCACCAAGGGCAACCTAAAACAGTAATCAAAGGATGGAGATGTCGCACTTCCAGGCAACCATCCGCAAAAAAACTGTAAATTAAAGGGGAAGAGTGGATGAACAACGGCAAAGTTAGAATCTACGAATTATCAAAGGAATTGAATTTGGATAACAAAGAGCTATTAGCAATTTGCGACCAGCTCAATATTGCGGTCAAAAGCCATAGCAGTACAATTTCAGAATCAGAGGCAGAAAGTATCCGGGCAGCTGCGGAAAAACTTGCAGCTACAAATGGAACATCCAAAAAAGAATTAAACACAACCAGTCATAAACCAAATTCAGCACCTGCTGGCTCGCGCAACCGACCTGCGCCCCCACAAAAACAACAACAAATTTTGGAAATTCGTAAA
The DNA here is from genome assembly GCF_014696625.1 of Nostoc parmelioides FACHB-3921. GTDB lineage: Bacteria > Cyanobacteriota > Cyanobacteriia > Cyanobacteriales > Nostocaceae > Trichormus > Trichormus parmelioides. The sequence continues at coordinate 6,175 of NZ_JACJQL010000055.1, read as the reverse complement.
CCCAAAATATTGAGAAACACTACCCCCAACGCTCCAGAAGCGTCAGTTGCTAATAACCAGATTGCTTCTTCTGAAGCCAATTCTCCAGCACCTCCACGGCCCTTCGCTACACCAGTCTCGCCCATGAAGCCGACGGCACCATCTCGACCTGTACCACGGAATGTATCTGAGACCCCGCAAAAACCTGCTGCACCAGAAGCAGAGCCGGAAGCCCAATCACAAGCTCCAGCGAAAATCGCAGTAGAGAAGCCAGAAAAATCAGCTCAACCTAGACCAGGTAAACCAGAGAGACAACCAAAACCCCAACTGGTAGCGCCTCCTAGTAGACCTACAGCAGAAAAACTGGATCTATCTGAAATAACAGGTGCGCCTGGCGAAAAACCAATACTCAAGCGCGATCGCCCACGGCGTGAAGATGAGCGCGACCAAGCTAAACCAAGAGTCGCCAAACCTGCACAGGGAGAAACCTCATCGGCTCCAGTACAAAAACAGGCGCGCCCCGGCCAAGGCCCAGTCAAACCAGAGCAACGTGTCAACAGACCAGGCGCTCCATCAGGTGACGGCATACGTCCCCAAAGACCAGTCCGCCCGTCAGCAGATGCCGCACCAGTTGCTACTCCACCTAGAGGAGTCCCTGGTGGTAGAGGAGAGGTAGGCGATACAGTAGCGATCGCCCCAGACTTGCTGGATCTGAAACGCCCGACACCACCCCGTCTTGCCAAAGGTGGCAAGAAGTGGCAAGAAGAAGAAATCATCGACGAAATCAAAGAGAAAGCTGGTAAGGCTGGCGTTAAAGGCAAACGCGTCAAGCCATTGGTGGAAGATGATTTTGAAGACGAAGATTTACTAGATGAAGAGGGATTAGAAATACCCGCAACCGTCCAAGTTAGTCTTTCCATCGCCCGTCCCCCCAAACCAAAAGCAGCCAGAGCAGCAACAGCAGCAACGGCAGCACCAATTAGTAGTCCTACCACCCGTGGTAAGAGGTCTAGCCATAGTAATCGTGACCAAAATCGCCGCCAGGAAACAGAAGTTAAACGTGAGCGGCCAGAAAAAGTTGCGGTCACAGGGGCAATGACAGTGCAAGAGTTAGCTGACCTTCTGGCAGTTGCTGACACAGAAATCGTGAAAATCCTGTTCATGAAAGGCATGGCAGTGAGTATCACCCAAAATCTGGATATTCCGACAATTACCTTGGTAGGCAAAGAGTTAGAGATAGAAGTCGAAACTGCTGAACCAGAAGCAGAAGCCCGTAAAGTCACGGAAATGATTGAAGTGGGCGACTTGGAACATCTCCTGCGTCGTCCGCCAGTAGTGACAATCATGGGTCACGTAGACCACGGTAAGACTACCCTCCTCGACTCGATTCGCAAAACCAAAGTAGCAGCCGGTGAAGCTGGTGGGATTACCCAGCATATAGGTGCATACCACGTTGATATCGTCCATGACGGTAAAGAACAACAGATTGTCTTCTTAGATACCCCCGGTCACGAAGCCTTTACAGCCATGCGAGCAAGAGGCGCTAGGGTAACAGATATCGCCGTCTTAGTTGTAGCCGCAGACGATGGTGTACGTCCCCAAACAGTCGAGGCAATTAGCCACGCTCAAGCAGCCGGAGTACCAATTGTTGTTGCTATCAACAAAATTGATAAAGAAGGCGCACAACCAGACCGCGTGAAACAAGAACTCACCCAGTATGGCTTGACCCCAGAAGAGTGGGGTGGTGAAACCATCATGGTTCCTGTCAGCGCCATCAAGGGTGAAAACCTCGATACTCTCCTAGAGATGATTCTCTTAGTAGCAGAAGTTGGTGAACTATCCGCCAACCCAGACCGGAACGCCAGAGGAACCGTTATTGAAGCCCACCTGGATAAAGCCAAGGGCGCAGTTGCTACCCTGTTGATTCAGAACGGTACACTCCATGTAGGAGATATACTACTTGCTGGTTCAGCATTCGGTAAAGTCCGGGCAATGGTTGACGATCGCGGCAGAAGAGTAGATATAGCTGGGCCTTCATTTGCAGTTGAGGTACTGGGCTTAAGTGACGTACCTGCCGCAGGTGATGAATTTGAGGTATTCGACAACGAAAAAGAAGCCAGAGCGCTGGCCTCAGACCGCGCCGACAAGCAACGTCTATCTCGTCTACTACAAGGACGTGTCACCCTCACAACCCTATCTGCTCAAGCTCAAGAAGGCGAGTTGAAAGAACTCAACCTGATCTTGAAAGCCGACGTACAAGGTTCTGTAGAAGCAATTGTGGGATCACTCAAACAAATCCCCCAAAACGAAGTACAGATCCGGATGCTGTTAACTGCGGCTGGCGAAATCACCGAAACAGATATCGACTTAGCAGCAGCCAGTGGAGCTGTAATTATCGGCTTCAACACCACCTTTGCCAGTGGAGCCAGACAAGCTGCTGATGAAGCAGGTGTAGACGTGCGGGAATACAACATCATCTACAAACTGATCGAAGATATCCAAGGCGCATTGGAAGGTCTGTTAGAACCAGAGTTGGTAGAAGAACCCCTTGGTCAAACAGAAGTCCGCGCTGTCTTCCCAGTTGGTCGCGGTGCTGTTGCTGGTTGTTACGTCCAGTCTGGCAAACTAGTCCGCAACTGCAAAGTGCGCGTACGTCGTGCCGGTAAGGTGATCTATGAAGGCGTGCTTGACTCCCTCAAACGGATGAAAGACGACGCACGCGAGGTCAACGCTGGTTATGAATGTGGTATCGGTGTTGATAAATTCCATGATTGGGCTGAAGGTGACATCATTGAATCCTATCAAATGGTCACAAAACGCCGTACCCTGGCACTAACAAGATAGTGCTGAGTAACGAGTGCTGAGTGGTAAGTAATTTAAGAGTAAAGAGTTGAAAACAGTTTTTAACTGCGACAACTCACAACTCATACCAGTTGGAAACAAGCCTGGGAGAGATTTAAACCTGACTTTCTTGCTGGTATCCAAACTTAAAATTCAACACTCAGCACTCAAAACTCAAAACTCAGGACTCTTTTATGCGCTCATTTCGCTCTGAACCAATATTGTGGATTCACGTCGCTGGATTGGCAACACTACCAATTTTTTTGCTATTGTGCTTATTGTTCCTTTCTGTTGGTGAGCCACTTTTACCAGTCTGGATGGAACTTTTGTTAGTAGCTGCAACTGGTCTTATTCCACTTTTATGGATGCAGTTGCGCCGCCCTTTTTATATATTTGCCATTTTGGGAATTGCCCTCAAGCCAGAGAATCTGACTGAGCAGCAAAGAAAAATCCTTTGTTTAATTAATACCAAGTTAAATCGTGTGCTGGCTCTATTGTCAGCAATTTTATCTATTTTTGTATTGTGGCAGCTATATCAAGCTGCGCCTTTAGTTGTTAACATGACAAGTCAATTGCCCCAATGGCGCATCTTGGGGTTAGCACTTGCGGCTTTAACCTTTTTGGCAAGTAATTTGTTTCTGCAAATTCCCGTGAGCGTAGCGCGGGTTTTGGTCACAAATGACACAGAATTTGCAGCGATAGAACCATTACCTTTAGAGAAGATTAACCAGGATTTCACAATTTTAGGGGTGCGGGTTAATAAAATCTTGCCCCAGTTGCCTGTCGAAGTTAAAACTGAGGAATGAGGGACTATGGCTAAGATTACAGCTACCAGTAATTATCAATTTTCTCGTGATCCTGATATTTGGAGCAATCTCCAATATGCGATCGCCGCTAGTTCTGGTTTCCAGCGTTGGCAGCTAGAAAGTAACATTCAACTTACAGAATTGCGTTTAGAACAGCAAGTACAACGTTATTTGCGGGAAACTTTAGAAACTTTAGCTTATTAAAAACCTAATAAATTCTCTAACCTAGCTTGTAAGCTACGAAGTTGACGGTAAGCATTCCCCAAACGCTCTCCGTCAACTTCTACGTTGGGCGTAGGATAATTTTGGATGATTTCTATTAAAGTCATTTGTCCATCGCCACTAGCGGAAAGTAACAAAGCGGAACGCAAAGCTTGTCTATCAGCACTGCGGGATGGTGTGTGAATAACTTGACTTAGCTCATCAAGAATAATGTTACCTACAGGACTGTTTAACACCCGATCTAAAATTACAGGGCTGACTTTGACTGGTGTTGTTAAATATTGACGAATTACTTTAGGGTTTTGTCGAGCTAAAGCTAAATTAATTCGTAGTGAACTTGAGAGTGCGCCAATTTGAGCAAAGGTTGACAATTCTTCTACAACAATAGTTTCACGAAAGACCTTGTACTTCAGTACTACTCTTTCAGCAGCTAAAGCAGAGTTGCTAGACAGTAGGATGCAGACACTCACTACTAATATTGAGGTGCGATACAGCCTGATAAGACTCATATTTTCTGAAGTTTTATACTTGGAACTCAAGCTGACCAAGGTTCTCTAAAGTCAGCGTAAAGCGTCAGACCACCGTCTACAAAGAGAGTTTGTCCCGTGATGTATGCTGCTTCATCAGATGCTAAAAATGCTACTGCTGCCGCCATTTCCTCGGAAGTACCAGCACGCCTCATGGGAATATGACTTTCTACAACTGCTTTCTTTTCCGGGTCATCAGTCCAAGCTTCATTGATAGGTGTAATTGTCGCTCCAGGCGCTACAGAATTGACACGAATACCCCGATGAGCATATTCCAAAGCTAGAGTTTTGGTCATATTTTCCATTCCACCTTTACTGATGGAATAGCTGACATACATTGGTCGAGGGATAATTTCGTGGACACTGGAAATATTAATAATTATCCCTGTACTGTTCTGCGCTAACAGGTGTTTGATAGTCTCACGCGCACACAGATAAGCACCCCGTAGGTTGACTCCGATTACCCGATCAAAATCTGCTGCTGTGACTTCGTGGGATGGACATTCAGTTTGAATCCCGGCGTTATTGATGAGAATATCGAGACTACCAAACTCCTCAATTACAGTGTTGACCATCTCGACAACATCTTCTTCCTGAGAAACATCACCCTGTACTAACAAAGACTTAACACCGCAAATTTCAACATTTTTACAAGCTGTCTGCATAGCCATCTCTTCAGTTTCTTCCGCATCTGAAGGACTTTTGCGGTAATTAATGGCAATATTACAACCTTCTTGAGCAAGACGGATAGCGATCGCCTGTCCAATACCAGAACTAGCACCCGTGATGAGAGTGTTTTTGCCTTTTAATCCGTTCATAATTTTTTAAAGCCAGTAAATAGCCATAGAAAGCCTACACCGCTAGGGTTACAAGCAAATGTGATCGGAAAGTGACACATCTATCATGAGGTACTCAGCAAAAATCAACTAATTCCCTATTACTTGCTGAACTTGCTCAACAGTTAAATCCAAAGCACCTGCTATCTGTTCTACACTCAACCCCAACGCTAACAAACGAGGGATAGCCTCTAACTTTGCTTGTAATTTACCTTCTTGTCTACCTTCTTGTCTGCCTTCTTGTCTGCCTTCTTCTAGTCCATCTTCCTTAATAGACTGATACATTCTAGTTTTTTTGAATTCATCATCTATACCCAACATAGCTGCTACCTCCTCTCGGCTTAAGTTGGTAAATTTGTACAACAGGATAGTTTCTATTAATTCTACAATTTGTTTTTTGTTTGCTTCATCTGTCAGTTCTTGCCTTGCCTGTATAATCAGTTGTCTACCTTGGTCAATGGCTACTGTTTCACTGGCAATAATTAGTTGCACGATCGCTAATTGCAGAGAATTTTCGCTAGCTGTGCCTAATTCTTCTAAATAAATGCGTTGTATTTGGGAACTATCCAAAATCAAGCGATAAGGTTGTTGATCATCCGGTTCTATAATGCGTTGGGGATAGATGACAACAGCACGCCAAAAATTCACAGATGGGTTTTGACGGAGATAAAGAAAGATTTCGGCGAAGAAGCGTCTATAAAATTTAGGATCTAGTTGAAACTGAACTTCAACAAAATATAGGGGTTCTTCTGTGGTTTCATTTACAGGTTTAAATACCCCATCAATGCGAAAGGCAGTTTCTTTCAGTTCCACTGAGACAAACTCGTATGTACTGGGATTAATATCTGTTTCCCCAATAGACCTATCTTTAAAATAAATTTTATAGGAAAATAAACAGAGGAGCTAGAAAAGCGAGTATTAATAATGACAAGCCCCTTAAAAAGAATAGAATCATACCCAGAGG
>NZ_JACJQL010000054.1 GCF_014696625.1 Nostoc parmelioides FACHB-3921 | reverse complement strand
TACGCGATTAAATAAATCATATCGTAAACGTTGCGAAGTGCGACTTCTAGTCGCCGTAGCAACATCAGTTTAGAATCCCCTCTGCTTCTAGCAAGGGGAGATGTCAATTAAAGCTTGACAGTATAATTGTAAATTCGGGCTAAAAAATGTCTTACGAACCAACTATTGGTGTTTATTTCTCAGCCAATGATGTTGTCTATGATTGGGCGATCGCTTTCCTCAACAGTTACCGCACCTTCAACCCAGATTTACGCCTGATTCTGATTCCATTTAATGACCAGTGCGATCGCCTGCTAAAATTGAGTGATACTTACCAATTTGAAATATATACTGATTCATCCTTTTCTCGTTTAGAGGCGATCGGTAAAGCATTTGAACTAGGCCATACACCTACAGGCCCCTATTGGTTCCGACGCTATGCTTCCTTTTGGGGGACACTAGACTATTTTATGTATTTAGATGTCCGTCAGGTAGTGTTAGCCAATCTTCTACCGTTTATTGAAGCGGTCAGAAACCTAGAATTTGATTTTCTGCATTATGACTGTGCTGTTGATCAAGTTTACGAGCGGGGAGCATTTCGTCAAGAACTATTAAAACAGGGACGAGGGCGTGGCTTCTTATCAGGTATCTGGGCTTCTTATAAAGGTTTGTTTTCTTTAGAAGAGTTTGAGCAACTTGCACAAGAGGCGCTCAAAATTCGGGATCAGCTCAATCCCCGCAACACTGACCAAGCATTTATTAATTACTGCTGTGATATGAAGTCTGTTCGCTATGGGCATTTTGCAGAAGTAATTGGTGGCATCTGTCAAAATGGGTGGGCAAGACAACCAGGAAAAATTTATTGGGAAAATGAAAAATATTATCTGTGGGATTATGGGGGATTAGATCATAAGAAGCAGATATTTCTACTCCATTGGGCAGGCTATAAGCTCAATGCCTTAATGCCCCATAAACAGTTGTTTTACAAATCCTTTTTAATGAATAAACAAATTTTTAGTTGGTTATTTATTTATTTAAACTTTGCATTAGATTATCTAAAACATATTCCTGTTCAGAGCTTAAGAAGACAGCGTTTTTTTAACACCCGATATCATAAAATTGCAAAAATAGTTAGCCAAAATTTCATTATTCAGTGAAATTTACATCAATCATGATTGAAAAATCACAAATAGGCACTTAAGAATTTATGAGAATTTCTGCCTATATTCACCCTATCCGTACATACCTTCCCTGTACAGGAGTAGGGCGGCACATGAATCATATTTTACTGGGACTGGCACAACTAAATGGAGTAGAGTTAGAGTTACTTTTCTCAAGTCAGTGGTTGGGAAAAGATGGTAAGCTTGACCCACTTTGTCCACTACGTAACCTACCCCAGCGCACTTTTTCCACGCCAGAAAATACTACTGAACGCACATGGAAGCTCTTTGGTTATCCGCGTATGGATAAATATTTGCCAGAACAAATAGATTGGCTATACGCACCGATGGAAACTTACATCCCAGTGTCAAAATGCCCAGTTGCTGTGACAATTCATGATGTACAAGCATTTGAAACCAATTTACCCTGGTCACGTACTTGGCAGCATCAATGGTTTCGCTACAAGTGGGGACGCTGGGTGCGTCGTGCTTTGTCGGAATGTCGGATTGTGTTTACTGTTTCAGAGTTTTCTAAGCAGAGGATGGTGGAATTATTAGGAGGCGATCCGCAAAAGATTGTAGTAGTTGGTAACGGTGTTGAGCAATCTTTTTTTGATATAGCCTCAACAAATCCAGCCGATTTACAGCGTCCCGTGGAAGCATCATATACTCTTATAATCGGTGGCTTACGTCAGAAAAAAGGCGGGAATCATGTCCTTGCAGTCGCAGAAACTTTGCTGAAGCGCCAAAGTAGTTTAAATATTGTTGTGGCTGGTGAATTAGAAGCCGATTACGTGGAAGCCGCTAAAGCATATCCCAATATCACCGTATTGGGTATGGTTCCAGATGAAGATTTACCCCAGTTGCTAAGGGGAGCATCATCGCTGTTATTCCTATCTCCCTATGAAGGATTTGGGATACCTGCACTCGAAGCAATGGCTGCCGGCATTCCAGCCATTGTTGCTAACAGAGCTTCTCTACCAGAAATTGTTGGAGACGCTGGGATTGTTGTTAATCCAGAAGCAACTGATGCCATAGTAGAAATCCTGATTAACTTGGCAGAAAACACCCAACTAGCAGCAGAATATGGAGAAAGAGGGCGTGAACACGCAGCACAATATACTTGGTCGCGGTGTACAGAACGAGTAATCACTGCTTTACAGAAATTTGCTTAACATCAACAAAGTAGCTATGACTATAAAAGTTGTCTTCTGCTGGTCTGACATCTCTGGTTACATGGCTGCTTGCTGGCTAGCTCTACATAAATTACCAGAAGTTGATGTATTTGTTGTTGCCTTTCAAGCTCGTACTGAAACAGCATTTTCTGACCAATTAATGCAAGGCATTCCCTGTCGGCTGTTGGATATTCAAGAAAGACAGGATACAAATTTAATTAAACGTTTGGTGTTGGCAGAATCACCAGATGTTTTGGTGCTGTGCGGATGGTTGCACAAACCATATCGTCAGTTGGCGTTTACCTCAGAGTTCCATGAAACAGGCTTAATCATGACAATGGATACTCCTTGGTGGGGTACTTGGAAACAGCACTTAGCTTCTTGGTTTTTACGCTCCTATTTGCAACGCATAAATAGTGTTGTCGTTGCTGGAGAACGTAGTTGGCAATATGCTTCCCGCTTGGGAATTCAACCAGCAAATATTGCTCGTGGTGTTTATGGTATTGATTATGATGCTTGGTCTCCACTGTGGGAAAAGCGCATCCAGTCTGAATGGCCACGTTCATTTTTATTTGTTGGTCGCTATGTTCCCATAAAGGGAGTTGATGTGCTAGTCAAGGCTTACCAAATTTATAGATCACAAGTATCCCATCCTTGGAATTTGGTATGTTGTGGGCAAGGCGCATTAGAATCAAAACTAGAGGGACAACCGGGTATTGAAAATCGAGGGTTTTTACAGCCAACAGAAATGTCACAAGTTTGGCAGTCAGCTGGAGCCTTTATTTTACCTAGTAGATTTGATCCTTGGCCACTGGCATTAATAGAAGCGGCTGCTGCTGGTTTACCGATTATCTGTACCGATACCTGTGGTTCTGCCGTTGAGGTGATTCGTCCTTGGTATAATGGCTTAATTATTCCTCAAGAAGATCCGACAGCTTTGGCTCAAGCTATGTTAACTCTGCATCAAGAATATGCAGAGTTATCAATATGGGGCAAGCGATCACAACAATTAGCAGCTCCCTATGCTGCCAATATTTGGGTGAGGCGTTGGCAACAAATTATACACAATACCTATCAAGCAAACACAGTTAAGAAAAATCCCAGTAAGCTGGTTAATGAACAGTTAAATTGAATTATTAAACATGGCATCAGAGTTTATTCACCGACTTCTTAACTTAGTTTTTAGTCCCTATGGCTTGTTGGGTATTCTTCTGGGCTTGATGCTTTTAGAAAAAGCCAAAACTTCTCGTCGTTTAGCTTGGCTATTACTCTCATGTTGTTGCTATGCAGCCTCCTTAGCAAAATTCACAGATCAATGGATTAAAGAACCACCAGCATTAGTCTTTCCCTTACAACAAATACGTGAAACGGGTCGCCCTCTAGCTATAGTTATCTTAGCTTTGATAATTTTACTAGGAATGCAAACAAAAAATGGTTGGCGACGGGTATTTATTCCACAGCCAATTAACTACTTAATTATGTTTCAGGCTGTGATTTTTTTGAAGGTTTCATTGTATGGCGATATAGTTTTTGCCTTACTAGCAGCTATGACATTTGGTGCAGTAGTCCTAATGTTTAAACTAGGACCTGCTCGTTGGTTGCAGGATGACAACAATTTTCATTTAGGTGTTTGGTCTTTGGCAATGACTGGTGTGATTTTTGCTCTAGCCTGCACATATCAAGGGGCTATTAATATGCACCCTATGACCTTCTTACACGGAAGATTCATGGGAACTACAGGTAATGCACAACATGCAGCAGCACTCTTAGCTGGTACGATTCCCTGTTTTATCTTTCTCATTGAAAGTCATAAAAGATGGGATTGGCTAAAAGCTTTTTGGATAGCTATGTTATTGCTTGTTGGTTATTTTTTATTTCTCACAGGCTCACGTACTGGTGCATTTATGGCAATTACTTCTATTTTACTATTCTATCGTAATAGAAGTGGTAGTTTGTTGCGCCTAAGTTTATTGACTATTGTTATATTGGTTATCATATTTTTCTTTATTAATCCAGATATATTAAATAGTAATCAACAAATCAGTAACAGATTTCTAGAAGCAGGAAACACACGTGAAGATGTTTGGAATGGCATGTGGAGAAATTTTCTTAAATATCCAATTTTTGGTGTTCCTTTAGTAGGTGACCGTTTAGGGTATGGAGAACATACATGGCTAGCAGCAGCAGAAACTACAGGGTTGATAGGCCTTATACCTTTAATTTTCATGGGTTTAGGCTGTTTGCAAATGATGATTAAAATGCAAAAATTAAGTAAGAAAAACCCTAGTTATTTTCTCCACACTAGCACCGTGATTGCAGGCTTATCCTGCCTTTTATCTGGTAGTTTTTCTGAAGCATTATTATTAGGGAATATGTCATTCCCAGTTATGGCATTAATTTTATACACATCTCTAGGCAAGTATTTACTTGATGCTAGTTACAAACATCAAAATGATTATTATTCACAGCAGCAAATGTTAAATAAATTATCGTTATATCAATAAAAATATTCTGATGCTTTTTATTATTTATTAAAATGAAAGTTCTGCATATTATTGCTTCTGTGTCTAAAGTGCGTGGTGGTACTAGCCAAGCAGTCTTAGACATGGTTGAAGCATTAAGAGTTAATAATATTGATGCCGAAATTGCCACTACCAATGATGATGGTGATAACTTACTTGATGTACCTTTACAAAGGTGCATTGAATATAAACATATTCCGATTTGGTTTTTTCAACGTTTTTCACCTAATATTAAGGCAGTTAGAGAATACGCCTTCTCTAGCCAATTGACTCAATGGCTTTGGCAAAATATGGCTAAGTATGACCTGATACACGTTCATGCTTTATTCTCCTATCCATCAACGATCGCCATGTCAATCGCTCGTAGCCAGAATATTCCCTACATAGTCACAACGCATGGTTTACTATGTGAATGGTCTTTACAACAAAGCACACGTAAAAAGCTAACTTACCTCAAACTTATAGAGAGAGCTAACCTCAACGGTAGTCGGAATATCCACTTTACTTCTCAAAAAGAACAGCAAGAAGTGTCCCAGTTGGGACTCAAAGCACCTAATTTTGTTTTACCTCTGGGAATATCATTACCAAATAATATTTCTGATGCTTGTTACCATCTACGACAAAAATTTAATATTCCAATAGACGAACCTGTAATTTTATTCTTATCTCGGCTCCATCATAAAAAAGGCTTAGATTATTTGATTCCTGCTCTCGCTAAAATTACTCATCACCGCTTTACTTTTATCCTTGCAGGTAGTGGTAGTCCTGATTACGAAGCTGAAATAGAATCTCTGCTTGTCTCTAATAGATTACGCGATCGCACTAGGATTGTGGGTTTTGTTGATGGTGAGACTAAAGATGTATTAATGCAAGGTTCAGATTTATTTGTTCTCACATCCCACTCTGAAAACTTCGCGGTTTCAGTTTTAGAGTCATTAGTTGTAGGTGTTCCGGTTTTAGTGACTCCTGGCGTGGCTCTAGCTTCCGTTGTTAAAGAAAACCAACTAGGCTATGTTCCAGACTTGGATGTGACAGCGATTATTAATGCTTTAGAAGATTTTTTCAACAATACTCATGTCGCTAAAAAAATGGGTGATCAGGCGCAAAAATTAATTTTGGAACAATATACTTGGGGTAAAATTACAAACAGACTCATTGATAGATATCATAATGTTTTAACAAACAAACTTACAATTCCTACTATGAATCGCTAATTGATAAAGCCTGTGCAGGTTATGTATGGCTAGTTATTCTCTATTATTTTCCAGAAGTGATTTTATCCATGTTAGAGCAGATTACACCTCTAATTCTTACATATAATGAAACCCCAAATATTGCGCGAACACTGAAACATCTTACCTGGGCAAAACAAATTATAGTTATTGATAGCTATAGTACCGATGCGACTCTGGAAATTCTTGAATCTTACTCACAAGTTAAATTCTTTAAAAGAAAATTCGATACCCATTCTCAACAGTGGAACTATGGTTTAGAGCAAGTTCAATCACCGTGGGTTTTGTCTCTAGATGCAGACTATAGCCTTACAGATGAATTAATATATGAAATTTCAACTTTGCCATTTGATGGTTCTATAGATGGCTACTTCGCTAAATTTAAATACTGTGTTTTTGGCAAACCATTAAAAGGAACAATACTTCCACCCCGTCAAGTTCTTTTTCGTAGAGACAAAGCCACTTATATAGATGATGGTCACACTCAATTTTTGCAAGTTAATGGTAATTCAGCAATGCTTTCCGGCTACATTCACCATGACGATCGCAAACCTTTAAGTCGTTGGTTATGGGCGCAGGATCGTTATATGGTACTGGAAGTACAGAAAATATTGACAACTCCTAGCAATGAATTAAGCCAAGGCGATCGCATCCGTAAGCAAAAAGTCATTGCCCCTTTCATTATCTTATTTTATTGTCTCATTCTTAAAGGTGGCATTCTTGATGGCTGGCATGGTTGGTACTACGCCTTTCAGCGTTTTTTAGCAGAAATCTTGTTAAGCATTCGTCTTATAGAAACAGAAAAACTCAACTCTTGATTGCAGAACTTAACAGCCAGAATTAAAGTCAAGTTTATTTGATCGATGGTGAAATATTAGCAGCAAAAACTAGATGAAAATTCAAAAATATTGCCGCTTAGGAATAATGAGTTTCATCTTGGTGATTTTACTGATTATTCCTGTGCGGCTAGCGATCGCCTATCACCAGTCACCCCAACCCCAAGCGATCCTCACCCTTGGTGCTTGGATAGATCGGGAAGAAATGGCAGCGCAGATAGCCAGTTTGTATCCCTCTTTAAAAGTTTGGGTTTCTTCGGGGACTCCACCTCAATTAGTCAGGCCAATTTTCCAAGCTGCGGGCGTTTCGGATAGCCGTCTGTATCTAGATTACCGTGCTGTAGATACTGTGACTAATTTTACTACTCTTATCTCAGATTTTAAACAACACGGAATCCAGCATTTATTCCTGATTACTTCAGACTTTCATATGCCTAGAGCCAAGGCGATCGCTACCTTAATTCTTGGTAGCCAAGGTATTGCCTTTACGCCAATTTCTGTATCATCAGATCAATTCAAACAAGAAACTATTGTTCCTATTATTCGCGATATAGCACGCTCTCTACTTTGGATTTTCACTAGTCATACAGGCGCAAGCTTTGAGTCTGTTATTGATTGAACCTAGTAAGTATTCAGATGATTATAAAGAAGACAAAAACTTTGTTGGGTGCATTGCATCAGTATCTATGAGGGTGCGTTGTATTTGACCATTCACAAGCCTGATAACATATACAGCACCTGCTTTCCTTGCACGTAAAGTTAAAGTACCAAGTTTGTTATCAATTTTCACCCTGATATTGCGATCTTCTCCGACATTTGCCCAAGCAGTAACTAGCCAACGGTCTTGACCTCGGATTTTGCGTGCAACGACACGAGCGGTGGGAACTGTGACGAATATGCCAGGACGGGCTTCTATTTGTTGTGTTTCACCATCTACAGGAAACTCCATTGCTGGCAATGTTTGAGTTGTGTCTTTGTATGGGTGCAAATTTGGACCGGGCAACAGATCACCATCACGTAAATACTCTTCTAGATGCGAAAAGAGCGCATGGACATGACCAAGTACAGCATATTGTTTAATTATTGTAGGTGTTGCTGAACCAATAGCCGTATTGTGATAAATTGCTCTAAATATAGGCCCATCACATACAAAATACCCACCTACAGATCCAATAGCTCCGGCTGTATAGTAGGCCTTCATCATACCCATAAATTCTTTTGAGTTTGAGATTTTGCTTCCCTCCCAACCCATGCTTACCCAAGGATAAGAAAACTTTTGTCCTAGTCTAATTGAGCCAGAAACATTATTTAGTGCTTGCGTTAAGGCATCCCAAGGTACGAGACTACCAGAGTGTACGCCAGTCCATCCAGAGTTGTGAAAACTAAAATACATCTCTGGTGCTGTATAGTCAGAAACAGCAGGTTTACCATAAGAATTTAAAAAATATTCGTATAGAAATATATATCTTTTCCAACCCCACCACCTACCGCGTTCAGTGCCGTACTGCTCTTGATACAGAGAATAAAAAGGACGGCTTTGCGATTGTAAGTTGCTAAAGATTCTCTCTTTTATTAATCTTTCGTGCCGCGCCTTACTTGAAGAGATATATTCGTACCACCCTGGTAGTCCCGAACTATTAAAGTTAGCTAATACATCAGGATCTCTTCCATAGTATTCAGAAACATTTTTTTCACCTATAACTGGAATTCCCGACTCACCACCATTGAAAATCATTCTAATCGGCTGTCCAGTGAATCTTTCTAACTCACTTAGTTGCGTACCAATATGATCTCCTATGACTCGAAAAGTTTCCTCTGGGGCAGCAGGGTTGACTATTGGGCTATTCCCATCAAGAATTACATTTTTACTTGCGTCGCGCAACCATGTATTTTGCGGTAGAATGGGGAGCTTAAGATTCTCTCCCTTATAGTTAAGATAATATATATACAAACTCCCTATATCCGCAATTAATTTATAGCGTCCAGGGTTAGCTTTTGCTAATTCATGTAAGCTGGCTTTATTAACTAATAACCCATACCCCCAGTTGTTAGCCAACTCAATATGGATATCTCTATGGACACCGCAGTTTGACTGACTTAAGGGTAGCAGCAACCTAGCACCACTTTTAAATTTGGGGCGAGGCATAGCCCTAAGATGATCTAATGGAGTGGATTGCTCATTGATTCGGATAGTTTGAGCATACAGTGGGGCGTTAAAGGCCAAACCCAGCGTCATGCCGTAAATAAATGCTGAAGAAAGGGTTGAACTAATTGAACGTAGATGAAGCTTTTTCATTAAATATGTCCTGATGATCTAGTAGTAGTAATTTGACCGATTCGTTTTGTAACACTTCAACTTTAAGGAGTTGACAATCTCTATGGAGTTTTGAGGTCTTAAATGCCAACAAGATTTAGCCTGATTGAGAGGCTGTTTGAGAACTGTTGCTCCTAGATAGAAACAGCTAACAAGAAGTTAAAAAATTTGGTGCAGAGAAAAGAATATTAAGAAAAGTTTAAGATGTCTAACCAAAATTCTTTTGAGTGTAAGATTCAATTAATGGACTATATTTTCAAGCAGAATCGACACCCGATGACATAAAAACTCTGGGAAATAAGGGGTTTGGTAAATTTATAGAGAAAAGCATTGTAGAGCAAACTATTACTAAATAGTTGCCTAATCTGTTAGATACTTAAAATAATTTGGATAAGCCAGCAACGGCTTAGAGTATAATACACGCAGGTCTGGCAAATAGTTAGCTTTGCTCATTAGTATTTATACTACTATGTTGCTATATGAATAAGTTTTGCTTAATCCATAGCACATTTAGCTCCTTAGTTGTTGTAGCACAACAATTAATTATTTCATACCTCTTATTGGGATTCTTGCTTGCACTAATAGCTTAAAATTGCAAGTTTTTTTTTGACAACATCGTCCAATTCAAGAATAAAATCGTTGGGTAGATGCCTTTATTTCGTATCATCGATGCTTATAAGTCTATTCTTGAAAAAAGTTAATGCCTTCAGTGGTGTTACTGAAATCAAATATTACATAAATACAATAAGTTTGTGAAAAAAATAAAGTCAATTAATCAAAAAAATACTATACGGAATGCAGAGATATAAAGCGATCGCTACTATTAGATTTTAAAGATATCGCTTTTACTTTATAGTCTCTAAATATCTCCCAAGGATTGACCTACCATATTGCTTGTGATGTTTCGCTCCCTACTGTGGGTTGTCACGGGTTGTACAGGAGTCGATAGATTTGCCTGATTATAGGTAGGGCTTGCTGAAAAAGTCCTTTAGTCCAGGCAGGGAACGGGGAACAAAGTTGTGATCAAAAGATATTAAGAAAGGTGGATCGGTGAAGTTTTTACTGTATGGGTTGACAAAATATTGATTTTATAATAAAGGGTTTTATTCTGTCTTTACTCTTGTTAATTCCCGTTCGTTTAGCGATCGCCTACAACCAGACTCCTCAACCCCAAGCTATACTCTCTATTGGTAGTGGGATGGAAAGGGAACAGGCGGCGGCGGAAATTGCCCGGTGGTATCCGGCTTTAAAAGTGTAGGTTTCTTCTGGTGATTCACCTCGGCTAGTGCGAGAGATTTTTGATGCTGAGGGTTTTTCGCACCAGCGTGTTTATCTAGTATTATCGGGCTATTGATACCGTCACTAATTTCACTACCCTGGTTTCAGATTTCAAAAATCACGGTATCCAGCACCTATTTGTTATTACCTCGGATTTTCATATGCGTAGGGCTAGAGCGATCGCTTTTATTGTTCTAGGTAGTCAAGGTATTGCTTTTACTCCGGTGTCTATCAGTCATAACTTTACGTAGTATTAAACGATTTGTAGTAAATAAAATTTAAGGTTTGGGAAATTGAGGTTGCCACCATTGATACCACGAAACCCAAGCTTTTTTTAAAATTTCATAGTTACTTTCTGGTGGGGCATTTCCTGAAGGCATTGATAAATATACCCAAAGACAACGCTTGTCTATAAGTGCTTCCTGACCTAGTAATACAGGTATTAAGCGAGCAAAATTAATATCTTTGAGATATCTATTTTGCCTATACTGTGGGTGAGTGAAGGTACTACCACCTTGTGGATTAATACAAGCACTGAGATATGCTTGTTGTTTGTCTACCCCAACACCGTAGTAGCCTATACCTGCTTGGTAACGCACGATAGTTGATGGTTTTATAGAAGTATATTTCTTCATCAAGGCATCGACATCTGCATGATATAAATTCTGCAAATAACGCATTTCTATATCTAATGTGAGGCCATTTTTTGTATATTGATAATTTCTTTGAGATAAAAGCTGTTGATATTTTTCTGTAGGTGGTTCTACAGCACGAGAAGATTTTAACTGCCACTGTGGTAAAGCTACGGCTTCAGGAAAACTAAACGCCCTATTTTTCGGATTTCCTAAGTTGGGAAATATAATTAATATTCCCGAAACTAATATTCCTGTGCCACAAATTACAGTTAAGAAATGGATACGAAAACTTTTCCAGTACATTACCTTTAATTATCTGTGATTTGTTGAATTTTGCGTTGATTTATGCTGAGTAAAAACCAGCAGAAACAACAAAAAATAAAAGCGGTAATCATGGAAAATATGAGTGAACCATCACCCTCATGCCAGTAGTCAAATGCTTGTTTATCACCTTCTGCTACTAAAATAGCCATAAGACACACTCGTATACCATTAATAATAAATGCTAATATAGCAGCTACCGATGGTACGAGAATTTTCTGCTTCCAAGTTAATTCAAACATAAAAAGAAACAATACGGCTAAACTCAAAGTATCTAAGATAGCGACCATACCAGAGCAACCACTATATACTTCTACAGAGCCAGTGGGCAGATTAATAACAACTCCAGAACGACTAACATCGAAACCTGTATACCAAAGTAATACATAAGAGAATTTTGCAGTAATCAGAGATATATCAATTCTCTGAATAAAAGGTATCAATGTGCGTAAACTGAAAAAGCATATTGTCAATAATTCTAACCAATATTGTTTTAATCCTTGAAAACCGGAAGCTATTAAAGCTAGGGCAATAGCAGATATCAAAGGCGAGAGTGCTAATAAAATAGTAAAATTTATCTTATATATACTATTTATAAACACCAATACAAGCAGCAAGAAACCTAAGAGACTAGAAATTAATCCACTTTCTAAGTTTAAACTATGACGTTTTTCTTTCAACAGAGACCATACATTAGCGCAAAATAGAAAAAATAGAAAAACACTGACAATATCTTCGTCTCTCCAAAACAGTGTGAGGTGTATAGCCATTAAACTTCCGCCTATTCCTATTAATAGGGATTCGGGAAACTTAGTTAATATATTTGTTATTTTTTTGGTGTGTTCCATTTGAACTTAACAATGGATATTTGTTAAAAATTCTGATATTCAGGCTCTAGGTATTAGAGGATGTTTTAAAAGTCTTTTGTGATGTATTAAGTCCTTTGATATACCCCTGAATCCACCTTAAAAAGGGGGAATTTGATTCATTTTCCTCCTTTTTAATGGGGGCTAGTCAGGGCTGTTTTATTCGCTCTAATTTTTGGCTTAACTAGTTAAACTAGCTTGAACTATAATGTTCTTTTTCTTGCCCAGCGTGTTTCCTTCCAGGCAATAAAAAACAAAACTGCTGATATTAAAGCTCCTAAATTCCACTTGACGGAATTTTTAATTAAATTCAAACTCACCAAAGACTGATTTGTTTCCTTCTGTGTTTTAAGTTGTTGCTTGGCTTGAGTTAGTTCTGAAAAAATTTGATTCTTTACATCTTCAGGATTTCTACCGTTTAATGAGCCGCCTTGGCGCTTGATTAAACTATCAATCTCTGTTAGTGAAGTTTGGCTCAACTGCTTTTCAACCTGATTAGCTTGAGATAGTCTTTGCTCATAGCCAGTCCTAATTTGCTGTAGGTTGGTATTATACAAACGTACTGTATTAAGTACTCCTAAAGGTATCAGTAGCAAGTATAACAACGCCACTATTAGGGTTAAATGAGATAAGACGCTTAAGATACGTGGTTCCCATTTGGCTCGTTTTGCTAACTTACCCGAAAATACGAATAACATTGCAATCAATGGGACACCTACTTGGTTTACCAATCTTCCCATCGTTTGAAATTCCCAATTGGGATTCATGAAGCTTGGTGGCACAAAGATATCAATGATCTCTAGGAATGCCAACATCAACATTCCATAGCCAAGTAATCGCCAAAGATTAATTATCTCTATTAGAGGCTGTATAGTCCCTACTAATTTACTTAATTTAGTGAATTCTAGTTCAACAAATTCACGGATATCTTTTTCTTGGTTGTCAGTTTCGCGGATATTAGGTTCACGAATGTCAGTTTCGGCCATAAGTTTAGTCAAAGGTAATTACAAAAAATCCGGGGATAAAAATTTAGGGTTTGGGAAATCGTGGTTGCCACCACTGATACCAGGAAAACCAAGCTTTATCTAATATTTGGTAGGCTTCTTCTGGGGAAGAATTACCTATTAGAAATTGATAAATTTACCCGCAGACAATGTTTGTCTAAAAGCATTTCCTTACCTAATAGAATAGGTATTATACGGTTTAATTGGATATCTTGAGAAAGGCGGTTGTTCCGGAATTGTTCATGAGTAAAGGTACTTCTTCCCCGCGAGTTAATACAGGTACTTAAAATAGGCTTCCTGTTGGTCTATACCAAGCCCGTAATATCCTAATTCCCTCTTGATGGAGCATCAAAGAAGAGGCGTTTATGCCAAGATTCTGCTTAATATATCCAGCAATATTTGCATAGAATAAATTTTCTAAACTTAATTTATAGTGCTTTTCCTTAAGTGTAAAATATATGGTTATCAAAAATAAAAAGTTTATATAAAGATTTGTAGGGTTATCACTTCGCCCAATTAATGTCAAGTAAATTCCTATTAGTGATCCTGCTATTCCTAATAGCCATATTTCACTGTTTCTTAGTGATGCTGATAACCTGTGCATAATTTTATATTATCTATGAGTTAATTCAAATATATAAGTTACTGAACTTAATGTTTAATATTTATTTCACACAACAGCAATTGTATCTAAATATATCCACCAAAGAGCAGATATGAACTTGATGTGATTATTGAATAAATCAAAGTGTTTACATGATGGGCGATGCCCACCATACCTATAATTCACTGGTGTGTCTATTCTAATTTATTGAGTTGAGTAATTCATTATCATGATTGAACTTTGGTTTTTCAATCTGATGAATCCAACGTTAAAAATAAAATCCTAAGCCATAATACAAGCAAGAATGCTTGTGTTGAACTGATCTAGTCGCTGAATCTGTGGATGAAGTTTGAGTTATAGGAAGCAGGGAAAAATATGGTCTATAAGATGCAAGGTATAGCCGTAATTTTTAGCCTAAATCACCTCTTATATACTTCTAAATTTCCCTAATAGCTTATTTAAAAAAGACCCTAACTATATCAAATCAAAGCTGCTCATTCAACTGAGATGTGCTAGGTTTCAGTTATGGTAGGTCGAGGTATGTAACTTGTTAGATAGAAATAGCATAGATTATGCCAAATTCACGGTTGGTAGAGTACGTCAGTATGAATAATTTCTTGCTACAGCTAGGTTTTTTCGCACTGACGCACCCGCATCTACCTTATCGTGTCTGCTTTAGCTTGTATGCTTCGCTTGCCATCTGCAAAATTAGACGCTCAACTAGTTAGAGACACTTGCCGACTTTTTGTACTTTCTACGAAGTAGTACACCAAATCCAGAACCCAGAGCGAGTCCCGCCATAGTGATTGGTTCTGGTACCGCAGTTAATGTACCAGTACTTACTCTAAATCCTGCTGAAGTAGTCCCCGCTATGAGGTTCCCAAAAACCGAGTCTAAGTCAGAAATTGCGCCTTCACCAACAAAAACGTCATATGTTGCACCTATGGTGTTATTGACTCCAGCACCAATAAGAGGTCTGACAAAAATAGCCAAAGCTTGCGTTGTGGTATTACTTTCAAAAAAGAACACTTGGTCTTGTAAACCTGATACGAAGCCTACGCTACTAGGAGCGTCTCCAGAGCTTGTCGCTGTAGTATAGTTAAACGCACTTACAGCACCGGCTGTTGTGTTCAGATTCCAACTTGATAAGAGGTTTGAGGTTGGATTATACTCAAACGAACCTGTTGCTGTACCTCCGGCAGTTCCAGGAGGAGGAAAATCAACACCACTCAACACAAAGGTTATGGCTGAAGCAGGTGCTTCAAGCAAGCCTACAGCGATAGGTGCTAACGCTATTGCTGACAAAACAGGTAAGATTGTCGATACTTTCATAGATTCTGATTAGCTCTAATCAAAGAGAAGTTCCTAGAAATATCACAGATATCCAGCGTTCTAATAAGTAAAATTTCATCTTTATCTAAAATATACTTAGCCTTGAAAAGTGAGGTTTGTAGAAGTGTAGACAAACTACACATTAATCTGTTTTAAATACTAAAATCTAACTGCCCAGTTCATCTTATAGGAAAACTACACCTGAATTTAAGTCGTTACCGTCATTTATAAAGGCTATATATTTTTGAATGATTAAGATGATGTTGTTACTATCCTATTAGTTGGTATCTATGATTTAACTTGGTGTGTTCAGTACATTCGCATATAAAGTACCTACTGTACAATATATACCGAATCTACTTCATGAAATCTTTATTTGCAATAATTGTCTATTTTTGCAATATTCCTGATTTCATAGCCTCCAGAAAATTCGCAAACTTGCAGCTATGCAGCAACGGCTAAGGCTTTATTTTCCGTAATATCAACTACGTTATGTGTTCAGTAGCGAAGAGAGTAGTGACGATAACTAAATTGGGTTTTACTGTGCAAATATTCTTTATAATCTTTATATTATGGTAAGAGAAAATATGTAATATCTGGGTATATCCCTATACGCTTCATTTAAGAGAATAGTAGGTTGGGCGTAGGGATAGAGTCACCCAATAAAGTCTTGAGAATGTTGGGTTCCGTTTTTTCATCCAACCTAGACCAGTCTAAGTTGTTAGCTTTAAATGAATTATATTGGGGTATATTCGAGTATGTTGTCTATCTTGTTGATAGAATCTAACTATAGATGGGGATGTACTCACGATGCACAGGGATAGGGTGCATCAGTTAGAAGCATCATATTTTGAAATTCATACTTCATATTCAGTCTAATTGGTAGGGTGCGTCAGTATGAATAACTTCTTGGTATAGCTAGGTTTTTTCGCAAGTAGCACACCCTACACTTTCGATATTTTTTATCTGGAAGTCCCTAATTTCTTTTTAAAAACCTGTTGGTGCTAACAAATACCACAATCAGCAGTAGTGTTTGTATTTGCCAAGGTGCTAGGACTAGACTCACAATCAAACTCAGCACTGTAAATGTACTGATAATATAAGCTACTTCATCTTGACATTTTTTGGATATGTAGCCAGTTGCTAAACCAGCCACGAGGGGAACCAAAAAAAACATGGGCATTTTTACTTACCTTCCCACTTAAAATGTAAACTTTTGCTAAAGCGAAGTGAGAGCTATTCTTATATATCGAGTAATCTCTTATTTTAGCAAGTGGAGTGACAGTATATTACTTAAAATTACCGTATTTTTTTCAATATTACGTAATCATTTGGTAAATTAACTTAATACTTGCTACTAATGCTAGAACAAGGATTTAGCATAGTACCTTTAGGCGTAAATTTTTCAAATTAATCATTACCCGATGCTGAACATTCCTCAACTACTGGCAACTGAACTAGAACTCAAACCCTTTCAGGTGCAAAATGCGCTGGAACTTTTGGCGGAAGGTGCGACTATTCCTTTTATTTCCCGTTATCGCAAAGAGCGCACTGGTGAGATGAATGAGGTGCAGTTGCGTGATTTGGCTGATAGGTATACTTACTTAACGGAATTAGAAGAAAGAAAGTCGGTAATTTTGAAAGCTATTACCGAACAGAATAAACTGACGGATGAACTAAAAGAGAAAATCGTCTCTTGTTTACAAAAAACTGAACTTGAGGATTTATACTTACCCTATCGTCCTAAGCGCCGGACTCGCGCCACTATTGCTAGAGAGAAGGGATTACAACCTTTAGCGGATTTCATTAAGTCTTTAAATACGAAAAACCCCATTTCTGCATCATTATCGGAAGAAGCAGCAAAATATATTTCCGAAACTCAAGGGGTAACGAACGCAGATGAAGCATTAAAAGGTGCGGCTGATATTTTAGCGGAAGAAGTGGCAGAGAAGGCTGATTTACGCGCCTATATTCGAGATTATCTCTTAGAAGACGGGGTGTTTGTTTCCCGCATAAAAGATGATTACCCGGAAGGTACAACCAAGTTTGAAATGTACCGTAACTATCAAATTAATGTCAAAAATATTGCCCCCCACAACTTGCTGGCGTTGTGTCGGGGTGAAACTGAGGGAATATTAAGCTTTGATGTGGTATTTGCAGAAGATTTGGTTCTTTCTTACTTAGAATCTCAAGAAATTAAAACCAAGATGCGAGGAATTCGGGATTTCTATCAAGCGATGCTGAAAGATGCGTTCAACCGTCTGATGAAAAATTCCCTTATCAGTGAAGTCATTGCTGAGAAGAAAACCTATGCGGATGTTGAGTCTATCCGGACGTTTGAAATCAATTTACGGGAATTGTTGCTGTCTGCGCCGGCGGGAATGAAGCCAACTATGGCTATTGACCCAGGGTTTAGGACTGGCTGTAAAGTGGCAATTATTGACCAAACAGGGAAATTTTTGGAATATCAAGCGGTATTTCCCCACCAAGCTGCGGAACAACGGACGAAAGCGGCTCAAATTCTCAAAAATCTGATTGAAAAATACAAAATTGAGTTAATTGCTATTGGGAATGGGACGGCTTCCCGCGAAACAGATGAGTTTGTTATGCAGGTATTACAAGCACTAGACCGTAAACCTACCAAGGTGATGGTAAATGAATCTGGTGCATCTATATATTCTGCTAGCAAAGTCGCACTGGAAGAGTTTCCTGATTTAGATGTGACGGTGCGGGGTGCGATTAGTATTGGTCGGCGTTTGCAAGACCCGTTAGCGGAATTGGTGAAAATTGATCCGAAATCGATTGGTGTGGGACAATACCAGCACGACGTTGATCAAAAGTTATTGAAGAAGAAGCTTGATGAGACTGTGGAAAGCTGTGTTAATTACGTCGGTGTAGATTTAAATACTGCTTCCAAGGAACTGTTAACTTTTGTTTCGGGAATTACACCAGCAGTCGCTAATAATATTGTGGCTTACCGTAACCAGTATGGAGCTTTTAAGAATCGCCGCCAACTGTTGAAGGTTCCCAAGTTGGGGCCGAAAGCTTTTGAACAGGCGGCGGGGTTTCTGCGGATTCGTGGCGGTGAGAACCCCTTGGATAATACAGCAGTGCATCCAGAAAGTTATGCAGTAGTGGAAGCGATCGCATCTGATTTAAGTGTAGCTTTAAATCAGGTAACACAAATTGCCGAAAAGCTCAAAAAAGCCAACTTGAAGAAATACGTCACCGAGACAGTTGGTGAACCGACACTGCGGGACATTCTCAGCGAATTAGAGAAACCGGGGAGAGACCCCCGCGCCGAATTTAAGTACGCCACCTTCAAGGAAGGGATTAAAGAAATCACCGATTTGCAAGAGGGGATGGAATTAGAGGGAATTGTCACCAACGTTGCTAACTTTGGTGCATTCGTCGATATTGGTGTACATCAAGATGGGTTGGTGCATATCTCCCAACTGGCTGATAGATTTGTTGATGACCCAAAGAAAGTTGTCAAGGTGGGACAAGTGGTGAAGGTGAGAGTGCTGGAAGTCAACGCCAAATTAAGACGAATTAGTTTGTCGATGAAAGCAGTGAAGCAATAGATTACTTTTGGCAGATGACAATTTATCAAGTCCGACTTATGAATAGTGCGATCGCATTAGATTGCATTATCTCAGTACCAGACAATCAATATATTCTGGATATAGCCGCAGAGTCCGGTATTCGCTTACCATCGGGATGCAAACAGGGAGAATGTTCTGCTTGTGTTGCCAAACTTATTAGTGGTGAAGTTGACCAAAGTGAGCAGAAATTCCTGCGTCCTGATGAGATTGAGAATGGCTACGTTGTCACCTGCGTTACCTATCCCTTATCAGATTGCACTTTAGAAACTCATCAAGAGCAAGTTTTGTATAATTCCTCGCTTTACCATCAATCTAATGCAGGGAAATCAGAATAATCTCATTTTGAATCAGAGTAATTTTACAATAAGTAGCTATTTCCTGATTTTTGAGTAATTTTATCTGATTTTTCCGAAAATACTCCAGATGGTAGAAAGGTAATCTATCTTGCTAGAGATGCTTTTACCTATTTAAATATTCAAGATAGTAATAGCGAAAACAAATAATCTATTACTGAATTTTAGGTAAAAAAATGTTGGGAATGTTTTTAACCGCTTTAGCTACAGCACTCAGCCTATTAATTGTTGATTTAGTAGTTCCTGGTGTTAATATTGCTAACTTTCCTGCCGCCATCATCGCTGCTTTAGTGATTGGATTAATTAACGGCTCAGTCAGACCAGTTCTATCTACTCTATCATTACCGCTTAACTTCTTAACTTTCGGTGCATTTTCCCTAATTGTTAACGGTTTGTGTTTTTCATTAGCAGCAGCTTTGGTTCCTGGGTTCAGCGTCCACGGCATTCTTGCTTTTATTTTGGGGCCGGTAGTTCTTTCTTTTGCTAATACCTTCATTAATAATTACTTTGTGGAGAAGAATCTGGCTTTGACAGGTGATGCAAAAACACCAGGTGAATTACCATCACAAAGTGAATTATCTTCCCGATAAAACTTGTAAGCACAAGCGTGGCTAAAATTACATCTTCTCGTAACACAAGCTTGAGTATGTATTGTAAATCATCAAATTAAGTTAATTCTGGAGATGGAGTTAGTAATTTGATTGATTTCCGACAATGTAAATAAATAACATTTGAAAAGTAGCAACAAGCCCATGAAATTACTTCGTCTTCTTCTCGGTTTACTATTACCTCCTGTAGGTGTGTTTTTGACAGTCGGTGTCGGCCCAACTTTGGTAATTAATATTTTGCTGACACTCTTAGGTTGGCTACCCGGTAGTATTCATGCTGTTTGGGTAATCGCTAAACACGAAGAACAGTTTAATTATTAATTGAAGTTAGATGTCACTTTTTTAGATTAGATAGGTCGGGAAGTTCCCGCCTATTTTTATATATAACCGTAGCTAGTTAACAATTCAAAATTCAAAATACCCTTTGCTACGCAACGCTACCGCGAACGGGAAGGCTACGCCAACAAAATTCAAAATTAACGACAGTTAGAGTTGGGGATTTAAACCCTTGATTTTACGATAAATTATGGTATCAAGGTAAGATACAAGCCTGACGGTAAAAGGCTCTCAAGTCTGTCAACAGAAAACCGTCAACCGTCAACAGCTATAAAAAGTTCTCCAGTCTGTTAACAGTCAACAAGTATACTGATTTTTCAAAATTTAAATAGCCCAGGCTTATCACATAAGCCTGGGCTATTTTTCCCCTATTCGATTACTTGCGTGTAATTTCTCTCTGTTGCTCCGGATGTTCTTTATCTTTGAACAAATCGGCAGTGGCTAGTAATAGTTCCCTTAAAGTTTGCTTGATTTGACGCTCTTTTATGGCTAGGGATGTACCAGCTTCTCCTAGTTTACTATCTATTTGCGATCGCTTCTCCTCTACCTGAGTAGCTAGAACTTCAGCTTGGGGACGAGCCTGCTCGTACCAGGTTTTGGCCTCGTCCAGATAATTTTTGACTTCTTCTGACCGTCCACCGTAACGAGCCGCCAAATTAGCCCTAACAATTGATAGTTGTGCTTGTAATTGGGCGTAACGCTTTTGTAATAGGGAAACTTCTTCACTATTTTTGATCGCATCAATAGCGGAGTCAATGACAGTTTTTCTGCTAGCAGTTTCTGGCTGACCATTCTCGGCAATTTCCGCTAAAATACCATCAACTTCTTGCTGAATTTTGGCTTCTTCACCATCAATTTGAGCTTGTAACCTTTGTAACTCTGACTGACTTCTGACTATCGCCTCATGTCTTTTAGTATGAACACCTTCGATAGCTCCTTCAATTGAAGCTGTAACTTCTTCCTTAATTTCTGTACCTTTGTCTTGCAGATTTTCAATCACAGTGGACACTGCATCTTTAACTAAGGAACGAATTTCACTAGAACCCTCTTTCAACTCGGAGGAAACTTGAGCAACTGCGGCTTTGACAATTTCTCTGATTCTTTCACTTTTTAGCTGTCCAGTTGCTTTTGCTTGTTGCAAGTCTGCTTGAATTTGCTGTTTGATATTGCTAGCCATTTTCAACTCTTGTGATTTAGATAATTTGGATAAAATTTTTGTACATACTCTTCCATTCACATTATGATTTAGTCCTCATGGTGCTGGTACTTCCTTGAGACATAAAATGAGAATATTCATACCTCAGCAAGTCATGTATAACTTGTTGTCCTTCTATGGGATGATAAGTATGTATTTCATCAGTTAGGCTACTAGTTTTGTAAACATAGTCTATGGATTGGGTAATTGCTAATTGAAAAGAAGTCTCTAACCATTAACCATTCCAGTCTATGAGTTAATAACTAGTAACGTAGGTTAATAATTTAATTATTACAGGAGAATTGGAGTGCGGAATTTGATTAAATTAGTGTTAGTAACCCTTTTATTTTTGATAAGTACTTTGAGTTCGCCTGCAAATGCAGCAGACACAGTGAACGGCGAACAAATATTTAGTGTTCACTGTGCAGGCTGTCATATCAATGGTAGTAATATCATCCGCCGTGGTAAGAATTTGCAAAAGAAGGCGCTGAAAAAATATGGGATGGATTCCCTAGAAGCGGTTGAAGCGATGGTCACTAATGGTAAAAATAATATGTCAGCCTATAAAGACCGTCTCAGCGAACAAGAGATTCAAGATGTAGCTGCTTACGTTCTAGAACAAGCAGAGAAAGGCTGGCGTTAGTAATTCAGAATTCAAAATTCACAAAAATGGCACTATCAGCAGACAGCCGGTTGCAATTTACCTCTGATTTAAACATTTGCCGCATATTAAATGGAATGTGGCAAGTATCTGGCGGACATGGGAAAATTAATCCCAAAGCTGCTATTCAAACTATGTTTCAGTATGTGGATGCAGGCTTTACTACTTGGGATTTAGCAGACCATTATGGCCCGGCGGAAGACTTTATTGGTGAATTTCGTCGTCAGTTAGTTGCTAACCGTGGCAAAGAAGCATTAGCTAATATTCAAGCATTTACGAAATGGGTTCCTCGTCCTGGGAGAATGACCAAAAAACTGGTTGAGGAAAATATAGATATCTCCCGCCGCAGAATGGATGTAGAGTCATTAGATTTGATGCAGTTCCACTGGTGGGACTATCAAGATAAAAATTATTTAGATGCCCTCAAATATATGGCAGAACTACAAACCGAGGGCAAAATCAAGCATTTAGCTTTGACTAATTTTGACACAGAACATTTGCAAATTATTACTGAAGCTGGAATCAAAATCGTTTCTAACCAAGTACAGTTTTCTTTAGTTGACCGCCGTCCTGAAGTGAATATGGTGCAATTTTGTCAACAGCATGACATTAAACTTTTCACCTATGGTACATTGTGCGGCGGTTTATTATCGGAAAAATATATTGGCAAACCAGAACCACGCGGTTTTGATTTGGGTACAACCAGCTTACGTAAGTACAAAAATATGGTTGATGCTTGGGGTGGTTGGCGCTTATTTCAAGAGTTATTGTCTACCCTCAAGCAAATTGCTGATAAGCATAAAGTTAGCATTGCGAATGTGGCAACACGCTACATATTAGATAAACCAGCCGTTGCTGGTGTGATAGTGGGTGCCAGATTAGGGATATCTGAACATATGGCAGATAATGCTAAGGTATTTAGTTTTAGTTTAGACGCAGAAGATAGCGATCGCATCAACATAATGTCCAATCAATCACGAGATTTGTATCACTTAATCGGTGATTGCGGTGACGAATATCGCCGATAATAACTGGGGCTTACGCATGAAATTTAATACCCTTACACCCTTACCCCCCTACACCCTCCCAAAGCGAAGAATCAACATTAATTCAAGCCCCCGGATTTATCTGTGGGGTATTTAATTTTGAATTTTGAATTTTGAATTCGGAGCGAAGCGACGTGACACGTCTTTTATTAATTACAGAAAGATTCGCCCCAGATTTAGGGGGTTTGGCGACTAGTGCCACACGGCTAGTAACAACACTGTCCCAATTAGGTGTAGAAGTTGATGTTGTCAGTTGGAGTCGTTACTTGCAACCAGGGGAAGTCTCACCACCCACATCAGATGCACAACCCCGCGTCTATCGTATCGGCTTATATCGCCATTGGGATATGACAATGCCCCACACCCTTAATTTTTTAGAGTGGCTGCATCAAACTCGCGCCTATGATGCAGTTTGGGGGCATTACTTGTTTCCTAGCGGCTTCTTAGCTACATGGTTTGCAGCCTTGCAAGGAATAGCCAGTACTGTTAGCGCCCGTGGTAATGATATTGATAGAGAAATGTTTCCCCCTGGAGATTTTGCCCGGCTGCAATGGACACTGCAACACGCCAAAGTAATCACCGCCGTAAGTGCGGATATGGCGCGGAAAATTCAGCTATTGAGTGGAAGAGATGATGTTTTGGTGTTGAAAAATGCCGTGGATACAGATATTTTCGCACCATTGGCGGAAACTAATCTGCGGGCTACTTTAGGAATCGCCCATGATGAAGTAGTTTTAGGATTTTGTGGAGAATTGCGGGAAAAAAAAGGACAACAGTTTCTCCTCAATGCCTTAACAAGAGTCCGCCAACAGCGTCCAGCTTGTCTATTAATTATTGGTGAAGTGAGGACTTCTCAAGAATCGGTGTTGCAATTATATGCCAGTCAGCAGCCAGAAGATGCCCAAAGGGTAATAGTGACAGGACATTTAGCCGACTTACAAGCAGTCGCCGCCTATCTACAGTTATGTGATGTTTACCTCCAGCCTTCATTGTGGGAAGGTATGCCCAACGCACTGTTAGAAGCGATGGCTTGCGGTTGCTGCTGTATCGCCAGTGATGCTGGTGGTATTCCAGAAGTGATTTTACATGGTGAAAATGGCTTTTTACTGCCTCGTTCTCATCTCCACAAATTAGGTGAGGCGGTGTTGGAGTGTTTGGAAATGCCAGCAGGAGAGAAAAATCGCATTCAACAAGCAGCACGCGATCGCATCCTCACCAATTATTCTATCTCTCAAGAACAACAGCAACTACAAATTGTGATTGATTGTTTAGTCAACAGTAATTAATTCCTCATAAGCCGCAATTAACTCCTTACCCGCGCCTTGCCAAGTGTAATGCGCTTCTATACGTTGGCGGGCATTGGTAGCTAGTTGAGTTGCTAACTCTCTATCATTTCGTAACTGTACTACAGCATCCTTAATTGCCTTTGCTGAACCTGGTTTGACTGATAAGAAATGAACTCCGTTGTCTCCCAACTCCTGTACGACTGGTATATCACTAGTAATTACAGGTGTTCCCGTCGCCATACCTTCCAAAATCTTGAGAGGACAACAACCTTGGACGAGGTTGCGATCGTTTGCCGTTAAAGGCGCTAAAATAACATCCGAACTATGAATATGTACAACCAAATCTTTTTGGGACATGGGTTCTAAAATATTCAGTTTATCTGCCACACCCAGTTTGTAAGCTAGTTGTTTTAAAGTTTTTATCTGATGATTTCTCCCTTGTCCTATCACTGTCAAACAAGCAGGAAAATCTCGATTCACTAACCCCAAGGCTTCAACTGCTAAATTCACCCCTTGCCAAGGTGAAAGCGTCCCAAAATATAGCATCTGGTAAGGTAAATGACCTACATTGATGTTTAACTGCCGAGTATTTTTACAAATAAATATATCTAAATCTACGCCATTAGGAATAACTTTAATTTTATTCTCTGATATTCCCCTTCCTTGCAAATATTTAGCAGTTACATGACTGGGGGTTACAATCAAATCTGCTGCATCTAAACAAATTTGCTCTTGGGAATATAGCTTATAGAGTAACTCACCATCATCAGCTACAGCCGGATAGCGATATTTTAACTCAATCGAAGGTAAACCATTCACTTCAAAGATAAGTTGGTTACAATATTGCTTTTTATTACAAGCAATCATCAAACCTTCATAAATTGAGCGAATATGTATGATATCAAATCTACGGTTATTTAACCAACCTTGTAATCTGCGGCGGAAGTATAACACTCGCTGAATGAAATCATCACCCAAAGCAGGTAACATTACTTGTTTAATATTTAAATGAATTTGGTCTGATCCTATTAATTCCGCCGTTGGTGAAACTGTTAATAAATGTATTCCCTCATAAGCATCTGCTAAAGCCGAAGAAAAAGCCTCAATATGAATTGATGCCCCTTTTGGTGCTGGTACAATATCGAAAGTAATATAAGCAATACTCAATTTATTCATACAAGTTTATAAATTCGTTGACAGGTTATTTTCCGTTTGATATACTTGCGGCGAAACTGGGATGATTTAATTTTTTTATTTACTTAAAGTTAATAAAATTTCAATAATTATCACTACTTTTAGATAATATGGCTATTGAATTAAACAATTTGCGAAAAGATTTGCTCTACACAGCACAATCTCCGTTAGCAAACATATTAGATGATTTACAACAAATTGCAGAAATTGATCAGCTTTCAGAAATGAAGCAAAAAGAGTATGGTAAAAAAGCTTTATTCTATTTTCTGGGAATATTAACTTCTTGTGCCTTACTTTTTATTTTATTAGTTGCAAGTAACAATCATCCTATATTCAGCCTATCCATGATAGGGCTATTCCTAGTCACAATTGCGCTGATAATTGCTTGCATTAGTGCTTTAGTGAAACGGAGTCGATATAAAAAAACAAATATTAGTAACCATCGATATAATTTAACAAAACAGATTTTACAGATGCTTGCCAGAGATATGGATAAAGCATCTATATTTGATTTAAAACTGTCTTTTCAACCTATAGAAATTGATAACAACAAAATAGGTACTAATCCTCACCCATATAAGTCAGGATGGAAAGTAGATAGTTATCGTCATGAATGGTTACACTTACAAGGTCAATTTTTGGATAAAACTCGTTTCAATCTGAGTTTAACTCAACTGTCTAAAAAAGAACATGGCTGGAAGCGTGGCAGTAGTGGAAAGCAAAAGTATAAGACAAAAACTAAACCTATAGGCTTAGATGTAGATTTAAAGTTATCTTATCCTCAAAGTCGGTATGGAGCAATTAAAGTTTTGCAAAACGAAGTTAATAGTGCAGTTAAACTCCCCCAATCATCTACACTACGATTACTAAAAGTTACAGATAAAGCTATTAATATTAGTGCCAGAATTGCACCTCAATGTGCAGAAGTAGAAAATACTTTATATGAAACAATCGCAGCTATATTCCTAAGTTGTTATCAAATACTGAATTTAGCCAAGTTACTTTCTAAATAATCATGAAAAAACAGGTTATCAAGTTTTTATTATCAGGCTTATTACTGACATTAATTGTTAGTTGTAATAGTAATCAATCACCTAACTCTGTAGTAACTCCCAACAACCCAGCCGTAACGCCTGTAGCCGCCAATGTTGAAAGTACCGATAAAATTAAATTTAAAACAGAAGGTGGTTCAGACTTATTTGCACTCAAGCAGCAAGCAGATGGAGCAAAGTTAGTTGATGGTAAAAATCAAGAAATAGCCAGGATTAAAGTAGATAAAGCTAATAAGTTAAAACTGAAAAATCCTCAAGATAAAGTTTTAGGTTATGTAGTTACATCTAAGGGTAATTGGCAGTTAGAAAATTCAGATAGCAAACAAGTTTTATATATTCTTAGCCTACAAGGTAATGGTAATTATCATTTAACAGATGGTACGACAAAAGAAATTTACCAGATTAAGACAAATGCCAAAGGTTTAGAAATTGCTAGTGCAGATACAAAATTAGTCTATCAAGTGAGAATTAAAGAAGGAAAGATATCCTTAAGAAATCCCACAGATAAAACTGTTTTCTCCACAAAATCAAATATCTCTCCCATTGCCTTCGCTTGCTTTGGGTTTGACGTACTTACCCGTGAACAACAAGCGGCTTTAGCTTATGCAGTTAATTCCACAGGAGGACAGTAAACCTTGCAAATTCAACTAAGTTGGATAGTTCCTAACACAGGGGAACACAGGGAACCAACATTAGAAACCCCAGTGGCGATTGGGCGACAATTTGCAGCAATGCCATCAGAAAATAATGGTCAAAGAGTTTCCAGAATTACCATTGAAGATGACCTCATAGCAGATTACCACGCCTTAATTGATTGGCAAAATCAAGAGCTGATAATTATTGACCAAAATACAGATAATGGCATCCAAATCAACGGCACAGAACTAACTAATGGTAGTCTAAATAATGGCGATCGCATCAAAATCGGCACTTGTGAAATCACCATCAAATTTACTCCAGTCACAACACCTGGGGAATGCGATCGCATGATAGGATTTCTCTTTAAGCGTCGTTGTGGACGCACAGACACCACAGGCTGTCCCCACTGTCACCCAACCTACGAAGAAGACTACGCCTACTATTCCGGCTATGGTAATTACCATTCTGGCTCTTGGGGTAGTAGCTATTACTATAACCGCGATCGCTACGAATACGACTCAGAAACAGGTAACGTAGACTTTACCGAAGCCGACGCAATGAGTTTAGAAAACGAATATGATACCGATTACGAAACCAATATGGGCGCAAGTTAGAAACTTTTAAAACCCTTACAACCCTATACCCTTACCCCCTTATACCCAGTCTCAACAGACAACCTAAGTGCGTAAGTCCTACATTGACAACAAACCAACAATTGACTAAAACTTGGCTAATTTACGCCTTGGGTGGCGGTTGGGGACATTTGACTCGTGCTTTGTCTTTGGGAAGAATTGCTGCAAAGCAAAGAAACGTCAAAATTATTACAAACAGTCCCTATGCACAACAAATCAATCATGAAGGCTGCACACTACATTGGATTCCCGATAGTGTAAGCTTTTCTGCAACTTGTCTACAAATACGGGAAATTATCCTCAATACTCACCTTGACTGCTTAATTATCGATACATTTCCCAGAGGCTTGGGTGGAGAACTAGCCGACATCCTACCCCATTTGCACACCCCCCGGATTCTCATTCATCGAGATATCAATCCTCATTATGTAGCTACCAAAGGATTGCGATCGTTTGTTTTAGAAAATTTTCATGGGCTAATAATACCAGGCGATGGCACAGATTTAGCCTTTTCTGATTTACCAGGAGTAATGCACACAGCACCTTGGTTAATTCGTAACCCAGAAGAATTACCAGATAAAATGATAGTGCGATCGCATATCCTCAAAACGAATCCATCAGATAAAACTATCCTAGTTTGTGCCGCCGGACAAGCATCAGAACTATCTTTATTTGGGGAAATTACACTGCATCTGTATCATAATTTTCCCCAATGTGCAGTCAGAATTTTAGCTCCTCATTGCCCCCATAATTGCCTGGAAAATTTGTGGATATCCCATCATCCTGGGATTGAGTGTCTAGCTGCGGCTGATATAGTCATCGGCGGTGCGGGAT
The DNA here is from genome assembly GCF_014696625.1 of Nostoc parmelioides FACHB-3921. Taxonomy (GTDB): domain Bacteria; phylum Cyanobacteriota; class Cyanobacteriia; order Cyanobacteriales; family Nostocaceae; genus Trichormus; species Trichormus parmelioides. The sequence continues at coordinate 10,658 of NZ_JACJQL010000054.1, read as the reverse complement.
ATAACACGGTTTACGAATGTGCTGCCGTAGGTGTACCGTTGGTAGCGTTAGCCTTACCGCGATTATACGATCGCCAACAAAAAAGAGCTAGCAGAGGTTACTGGGTGCAGAATATCGAAGATGCCATTATTACAGTGAAACTAATCCTACAGCAATTAGAACTAGGAAAGCCGTCCCCTGCACCAACATATACCAATGGTGCAATTGCCGCAGTGCATCACATCATGAATTATGAGTTATAAGTTATAAGTGTTATTCCGCACTTGATATAATCCCTCACCTTTTACCTGTAATGAATCGTGAAGCTACGCAGCCTAATTCCATTTTTTGATGATTCCGTCTCCACCTGGGCATTAGAAGCGCGGTTGCTGCGCTGGCTAACATTTCTCTGGTTATTTTTTGGCTTAACCATACTCTTTTCAGCATCATACGTAGTGGCTGATGTCCGTCAAGGTGATGGGTTGTATTACTTTAAGCGGCAAATCCTTTGGGTTTTAGCCTCACTTATTGGATTTAACATCATTGTCAATCGACCCTTACAGAAAATTCTGGGTATCTCCCATTGGCTACTAGGATTATTCTTACTATTAATTTTCGTTACCCTTGTCCCTGGATTAGGTAAAAAAGCTTTTGATGCAGCCCGTTGGATAGCTATCGGCCCCATCCCCATCCAACCGTCAGAACTAATTAAACCCTTTTTAGTACTGCAAAGTGCCAGATTATTTGGACAGTGGGAAAGATTGAGTTGGCGAGTCAGACTCACCTGGCTAGGTATTTTCGGGTTAGTAATTTTAGGCATCCTCGCCCAGCCTAACTTAAGTACAGCCGCACTCTGCGGTATGACTATCTGGCTAATTGCCCTAGCTGCTGGCTTACCCTACAAATATTTAGCGGGAACAGCAATTGGTGGATTCTTATTAGCCTTACTCAGTATTAGCATCAAAGAGTATCAGCGCAGACGGGTAATGTCATTTCTTAACCCTTGGGCAGACGCGACAGGCGACGGCTATCAGTTAGTACAAAGTCTCTTAGCCATAGGTTCTGGTAAAACCTGGGGTGCTGGATTTGGGATGTCACAACAAAAGCTATTCTATTTACCCATTCAGGATACCGATTTTATTTTTGCCGTATTCGCAGAAGAATTTGGCTTTGTCGGTAGCATAGTTCTGTTAACACTCTTAGCTCTATTTGCTACTCTGGGTCTAGTAGTTGCACTGAAAGCAAAAAATCCCGTTCATCGCTTGGTAGCAATGGGTATCACCATAATCATGGTCGGGCAATCATTGTTACATATTGGTGTAGCTACAGGAGCCTTACCCACAACAGGCTTACCCTTACCCATGTTTAGTTATGGTGGTAACTCCATGATTGCCAGCTTAATTGGTGCAGGCTTACTAATTCGCGTCGCCAGAGAAAGTAGCGAAGCCGAGGTAGTACCAATACGAAGACCGCAAATGGAGAAGAAGCGTCAACGTCGGCGGATGTTTTAACAGTGAATAGTCATCACTCTCTTGATAACTGTTCACTGTTCTAAATTAAAAACTAACTCCTTTGCGAGTTAGCAATAAATAATAGGTTTATTTGAAACATTCCTTAGCTTTCTTCGCCTGTTCCTCAAAACCATTTACCATGTGTAGCGATCGCATTTTCTATGATAATCAACAAGGCGATCGCCATCATGACATTTAGTGATTAACTCGTCTCTCCTGCTTGTTGAAGTGCAAAGTTGATGACTGTATCACTAAGCCGGATACCTTTGTTTTTCATCCGTTCAATGGCTTGCTGCATAAAAATAGGAAATCCTTCCTGCTTGGCTCATACAGCGATCGCAATACCTCTAAATCCCCAACTGCCGCTACTATACTGATTAAGGGAGCAGTATTAATCACTATTTTCTCAGTTTTCGGCATTCTCTAAATCAGTCAGCAGTTCATCTTCTGTTAAATCAATCATCGCTACACCATAATGATGTAAATTGAGTAGAAAAGAAACTCTATCAGTACCTACTAATTCAGCTGCCATACCTGAAGATAGACGTTTCATTTCAAAGAGTTTTACCGCCATTGCCCATTTAGCTTCTTGTTCAAACTGTTCTCGTGACTTTTGTAAGGCATCAGGAAGTGTTTCCGGGTAGTCTATTTTCAGTTGCAATGACATAGGCTTATCACTAGTTTATTGGAAAGACTCACTGTTCATACCGAATCAATATTCGTCGTAGCACTTCAATGATTAGTTCGGTGCGTTAACGAAGTAATGCACTCTACAAGTTCAGAGTGATCACACTTTCAAACGTACTCAAGCAGTTTATGAAGTTAAATTTTTTGTGCAATTAATGTTACAAAGTTAACACCCTAGAGCGATCGCCTGATATTGTAGCGACTATCTAGACTAAAATGTTAGATTAAAATTCACTTGTTGTGTGGGAAAGACAGCACAGGACAGGCTAGAAACCCATCTCAAAAGAGAAAGGTGGCGAATTGCGTTGGCGTTAGCCTACGGTTTGCGGTATTGCGAATTGATTTAATCTTCCCTGAACCCCCAACTGTGGCACAATAAAGAACTGTAATAAGAAAAATATTGTTAAGGTAATTTAGTGACTCCAACTGCTCAAACCACGGCAAGCGCGCGTCGCGTGGTATTCCCATTTACGGCAATTGTGGGCCAGGAAGAGATGAAACTGGCGCTGCTGTTGAACGTGATTGATCCCAAAATCGGTGGTGTAATGATTATGGGCGATCGCGGCACAGGTAAATCCACAACTATCCGGGCCCTGGCTGACCTATTGCCAGAAATCCCTGTGGTTGCCAATGACCCCTTCAACAGTGACCCCAGCGACCCCGACTTGATGAGCGATGAAGTCCGGCAAAAATCAGGCGCAGGGGCAGAAATTCCCATAGAATTTAAAAAAGTCCAAATGGTAGACCTGCCCTTAGGCGCTACAGAAGACCGAGTGTGCGGCACCATCGACATCGAAAAAGCTTTATCTGAAGGTGTCAAAGCTTTTGAACCAGGACTCCTCGCTAAAGCCAACAGAGGTATTCTCTACGTCGATGAAGTCAACCTCCTGGATGACCACCTAGTAGACGTACTCCTCGACTCAGCCGCAAGTGGCTGGAACACCGTAGAACGGGAAGGTATTTCCATCCGCCACCCAGCCCGTTTTGTACTCGTCGGTTCAGGAAACCCAGAAGAAGGCGAACTCCGACCCCAATTGCTTGACCGCTTTGGAATGCACGCCGAAATCCACACCGTTAAAGAACCAGCTTTACGGGTGCAAATCGTGGAACAAAGGTCAGAATTTGACCAAAATCCGCCAACATTCCTAGAAAAGTACAACTCTGAGCAAAAAGCACTACAAGAGAAAATTGTCGAAGCCCAAAAGCTCTTGCCAGAAGTAAAACTAGATTATGACCTGCGGGTAAAAATTTCGGAAGTTTGTTCAGAACTAGATGTAGACGGTTTACGCGGTGACATCGTGACCAACCGCGCCGCCAAAGCTCTCACAGCTTATGAGGGACGCACCGAAGTTACAGTTGACGATATCCGTCGTGTAATTACATTATGTCTGCGTCACCGCCTCCGGAAAGACCCCCTAGAGTCAATTGATTCTGGCTACAAAGTAGAGAAAGTGTTTGCCCGTATCTTTGGGGTAGAAATACTAGAAGAAGAATCTTCACAAAAAAACGGTACAGGTCAAATTAAGACAGGTGTCCGGTAATCACCATCAGTGAACAGTAATAATTAACAACTGTTCACTGATAAATTTAAATTCAGTACTCAGCATTCACTCGGTACTTGGCAACTCAGCACTGATGAGACATTGGAACTTTTGGTTAAACAGCTTTATTTTAGCTAGCCAATACAACCCACCCCGATTTGTAGAGTTAGTCATGCTGATGCTAGCGATCGCCATGTTAGCCATTGCCGTGATTTTACCAGACAAACCTTATTTAGTATTGGGCTTAAGCTTCGTAGTTGGTGCATCCATTTCCATCTTAGTACGAGAAGCGATCGCCCCCTCACCCGAAAACAAAGTCACCCAACTCACAGCCCTACTCCTACTCTTCATCAGTCTGTATGGTTTTGCTGACTTACTCAAAACTCTTTAATTTAGTCAATGGTCAATAGTCAACGGTCAACGGTCAAAAGCTATTACTAATGAGTAATGAGTAATGACATCTGACAATTGTACAGACGCGATTAATCGCGTCTCTAATTACTCTCTCCCCACCCTTGCATTTCCACTAACTCCATACACAAATTATTAATTGCTTCTAAATCAGGCCTATGGGGTATAGTTGATTGTTCATAAGCAGCATCCATTTGAGCAACCAAATCATCAGCCATTTCCATCACTTGCTGATAAGAATACTCACCCTGGAGGATAGCTTTTAAATCCTCAACATCACCCGCAACTCTCCTATCTACAGTTATTTCTCCAGTCTTTAATATTTCCAACCCACTGCGTAACAAGCGAATGCAGTGCATCCCATGCTTGAGATCAAAACCAGACTTCCTTTCCATCTCTGCCCTAGCCGGGTTACGATTTTCTTGCCAACTTAAATAAGCTTTCCATTCCCTCAAAGCTATTTGGTAATTTTGGCTTTTTTGTAACAAACGAATAAAATCTTTACGGCTATTAGTTAAATTTTGCGTATATTCTAAACTTTCATCAGGTAAAGTATACTGTTTTAGCACTCCTTTAAAATCAATATCAGCCGTCAATAACTTATATAATTGTTCTGCTTCTTCTAAAAACTCAATCCTACCTCTAATCAAAGTATAAAGATACTCCAAAAAAGCATTCAAATCATCCTTAATGAGTGGCGCTTCATCTTCTATGCCAAAATCAGACGGTAATGGTTTCTTCTCTGGTGGATTTAACAACCACTTACGATGAGTCTCCATCTTTTTAATTTGAGCAAAAGCATACCCAGAGTAAGTATGTTTAACCTTTTTACTTAAAAATAATTTCCGATGATTGATTAAATGTTGTCCGACACCCGTTAACACAGGATATTCATTTAACCATAACAACTCCAAAACATTGGGATTAGCTCCTGATAACAACTGGAGTATTTTCCTTAATTCATATATAACCGTGTCTTTATTTCCATCAAGCAAAGGAAATATTCCCGGCTCATCCCAGCCTGCATCCTTTTGTTCTATGTGGTCAAATCCCAAATAATATCTTTTAGGTGCAATAAACACCCCCCTAAAATCTAAATCAGAATCAGGACGATTTAATCCATACCCGTGGCTACCAGCCAAACCAATTAAAATAGTTCTTTTTTCAACGTCTATTCTTTTCATATCTATAAATTAAAATATAGGCTCTTTATACCCAATTATTTGAGCCAGTTTTTCTACCATATCTTTTCCACTGGATAGGCATCAAAAACTGTATCTGTACTTAACAAAGGAATTTTTTCAGATATTGCTTGAGCGATGACAATTCTATCAAAAGGGTCGCGGTGATGGTTTGGTAAACTGTCCAAAGCATAGATATGAGATAATTCAATAGGTAAAATTTGTAGATTATTCACTCGCTGTTGAGTTTCTATCAAATTTGGCAGCGATGAGCTTAAATTTAACTTGCCAATTTGATATTTAATTTGTAACTCCCAAACGCTAGCAACACTAACTATCCAAGAGTTGTTATTATCTAGCAGTAAGTTTTTAACTCTTTCAGATAGTTTTTCTGGATTTCCTGTTGACCAAATAAGTACATGGGTATCTAAAAGTAATCTCATACTTCACCTTCACCCAACCAAAATTCATCCGGTAAAGGCTCATTAAAATCATCACTCATCCATATTTCTCCTTGATTTAAACCTAATACCCGTTTTTGAGGCGTTTGTTCAGATTCTGGGGTTTGAGTGTATTTCTGTGCTAAAAATTCGACAAAATCTAGCACCTGCTGTAACTTTTCTGGTGGTAGGGTTTCTAACTTGGCAATTAAATCTGAGGTAGTATCTACAACTTGGGAAGTCATCTCACCTTCTCCTAATTGAGTGTCTTACTTTAATGTTACTGTTATTGGCTGTGCTATTGGTTTACGCCAATTCGTCACTCAGAAAATAACTGGTATCGAGCATTTACATAACTTCCCACTCCCTCATAAAAAAGGGAAAATCTGAGCCAGGAGATCCTTTGCTCAGACTTGTTGGTGCTGTTCTGTGTCACTGTTTACTACATCAAGCACTTTTGAGATTTCGCAAAATTCGCCAAAATTAATTGATAAGTTCTTTATTTGGAAATTTTCCAGGTATACCCTCAAAAACTATAGATAAAAGATTGACCTGATGCTGTCCAATAACATAAAATATTAGATTGTCTGTCTAATTACCTGCTCGGATCAGGTAGACATACTACAAAAGCTAGTAAATCAAAACTAGCTACCTGTACGGCAACCTCAAGGACAATTTCATGGCTTACGCGATTATTGAGACTGGTGGCAAGCAAGTGCGAGTTGAGCCAGGTCGTTTTTACGATATTGAACTCCTCTCTGCCGAACCAGATGAAAAAGTGACAATAGAATCTGTATTACTAGTGCAGAACGACGGTGAAGTCACCATTGGACAACCGTTGGTAGCTGGGGCAACAGTGCAAGGAACGGTGTTGCGGCATCTTAGAGGTCGCAAAGTCCTGGTTTATAAAATGAAGCCGAAAAAGAAAACCCGCAAAAAACGGGGGCATCGCCAGGAAATCACCAGACTTTTAATAGATTCCATCACTCTTAACGGCACAGTTTTAACAGCACCTACTGCAACTGGGGAAACTGCTGACGCTACCCCAGATACAGAAACTGCTGCTGAATAATAGTAAAGAAGCAATAAAAAGGAAATTATGGCTCATAAGAAAGGAACAGGAAGTACACGCAACGGCCGTGATTCTAACGCCCAGCGTCTGGGTGTAAAGCGCTTTGGCGGACAATCTGTCATCGCTGGTAACATTCTCGTGCGTCAACGTGGAACCAAGTTTCACGCTGGTAACAATGTTGGCATCGGTAAAGATGATACTTTGTTTGCCTTGGTTGATGGTGTAGTTACCTTTGAACGCAAAGGCAAATCCCGCAAGAAAGTTAGCGTTTACCCAGCAGCTGCCGCAGCAGAAGCAGTCGCAGGCTAAATTATCAAGGTGGGCATTACCGCTCACCTTGCTTGTATTCCATACTTTGGTTCTTAAATTAGGTCTGGAGTTCTGACTACAAACCCAATATCATCTTTTGGGTTAACAGCGTATTGATAAATGCTCCTAATCCTACCCCAGTAATTGAAACAATCAATGTAGCTATAAAAGCTTGCCATTCTGTAAACCCATCTGATTGGAAGTCGATTCTTGTTAAGAGAGCGGCGGAAATGACAAGCAGTGTATCAAGAAACACTCGAAACCAAGCTATCATTATAAAAAATAGGAATGCTCCGGCTACAGCAACAAAAAAACTCCTAATACTCGAAGCAAGTAACACACTAGAGTAATCAGCTATTTTCGGATAAGGGGCAGTAATGCTTCCTACCAAAAAAAATATTGCTAACAGAAGAATAACCCAGACAGCCAAAGGGGCTTTCATTTCGGACAATACCCAACCCAAAGTGCTGTAGCTCAACAGTAGTAGCGTTAGGGCTGTCCAAGGAAGTTTATTCAAGATTGACATGGGTGGCTATAGCTATTAGCAGAGCAATCTATTTGGACTAATATCTGATTTGTGAATCATACGTATAGGGGAGCCACTGCGTTGGACTGGTTACCCCGTTTATGGCAAGTGGTGTTGGACAATTGCCCACCCTACAGATACTCAGGTTTGTTCAATATCAAATCGGATTCCTATGGTGAGGTTTATCCAGGATTCGAGGGTTGGTTTCCTGTCTAGGCCAGTTTTGTTATGGTTATCTGATTTAAAAATACGACAAGAAGCACACCGTACTTAGAAACCAGCAAAAAACCTAATTTGCTTGGATGGATTTTGACTGCGATCGCTTAGACTATTAGTTTATCATCCTATTTTTTCTAGGTGCAATCAATAGGTTGTCAGTCTCTGACAAAGGTTTAAACAACTTTTGCGGAGATTACGGTAAAAACTAGTTAAATATTTTAGTAAACATTTGTAAACTATTAGCAGCCGAGTAGCGAAGTATCACATCGTGTTCAAGGAATGACCATGAAACAAATTGTTATTGCAGAGCGGATATGCCTTATTGGTCATATCGTCTCGATGTTTTTTGGACTAGTAGGGATACTACTAGTTGTACCTAATGCCGAGGTGCTGTTCCATCTATCTGAGTTTGGACAGACAGCCATGCAGTGGAGTATGGCTGGTGGTGGTGTAGTTTACATGATTTTGGGTGCAGCGGCCGTATTTTTATATGCCCTGCGAACATTAGGGTTAGGTCGTACTTTGGGTTTTATGCTACCTGCTGTACTAATATCCTTAACCAGTGAACTGTTAGGAACCAGCACAGGCTTTCCTTTTGGTCACTATAGTTATTTAAGTGGCTTGGGCTATAAAATTGCTGGTTTAGTACCGTTCACAATTCCCTTGTCATGGTTTTACGTAGGATGTTCCTCATACCTGTTGGGTCGTGCTGGTTTAGAAGTAGATAAAAAACCCACCTTGTTACGCCATATCGGTGCTATTAGCTTGGGTTCATTACTACTCACCTCATGGGATTTTGTGCTTGACCCTGCTATGAGCCAAACTTCCTTACCTTTCTGGTATTGGCAACAACCAGGCCCCTTCTTTGGAATGCCTTATCAAAACTTTGCTGGTTGGTTGGGTACAGGTGCAGTATTCATGACTGTGGCTGCTGTGTTGTGGAGAAATAATCCGATCAAATTTGAGCGATCGCAGCTTAATGTACCTTTAATAGTTTATTTAGGTAACTTTGGTTTTGCTACCGTTATGAGCTTGGCAGCAGGCTTCTCTATCCCTGTATTGTTAGGTTTAGTACTAGGTGTAGCCCCAGCCTTAGCTTTATGGTGGAAAGGCTCATCTGCATCAGATCAGATCAGTGTAGAAGCATCTACAAAAGAAGTCTCCATAGCCACCAGCATTAAGGTTGTGAATTAGGGACTGGGGACTGGTGAGTCAGCGCGGTCTTGGGGGTTTCCCCCATAAGCGACTGACGAACCCCGAAGGGGGGACTGGGGACTGGGGACTGAGAAAAAGCAGGGAGAAGGTAATATAAATTATCGTTCTGCACTCAGTAATAGCAGATTGCCTCGCTACCGCTCTCAGGACTCATTACTCAGCACTCAGCACTCCTGAATACCTAATTCAAAATTAGAAACAATTTTGTTTATAGTAGCGATTCCAGTTGCAAAGTATTTTTATCGTGGATAACGCTTTGACAGCAGCAAGCGCCTTGGCGCTTCTGTTACTAATGATCCAAGTGCCAGCAACAGCAATTCTGCTGTCTCGTTTATTTAAAGGGCCAAGACGGTTACCTCCAATTCAACCCCAACAACCAACGCCAGAACTTTTGGGCAATGTGAGCGTTGTTGTTCCCACACTGAATGAAGCCCTACGTATCAGTCCTTTGTTAGCTGGTTTGAGTCGCCAGAGTTACGAAGTTCGGGAAGTAATTGTTGTAGACAGTAAATCCCAAGATGGCACTCCCGACTTAGTAAAAGCTGCACAGCAGCAAGACCCCCGCTTTCGCCTCATCAATGATGATCCTTTGCCCTCTAATTGGGTAGGAAGACCTTGGGCATTGCATAACGGCTTTTTGTATAGTTCGGAAGATAGTCAGTGGTTCTTGGGCATGGATGCTGATACTCAGCCCCATCCTGGTTTAGTTGCTAGTTTAGTGAAAATAGCCCAGTCCCAGGAATACGACTTAGTATCCCTATCACCCCAGTTTATTCTTCAGTATCCGGGTGAGTGCTTGTTGCAACCCGCCTTGTTGATGACTCTTCTTTACCGATTTGACCCCGCAGGCATTACCACAGACCAACCAGAAAGGGTAATGGCTAACGGACAATGCTTTTTATGCCGTCGCTCTGTATTAGCTGCTGTGGGTGGCTACAGTAGCGCCAGTAGCTCTTTTTGTGACGATGTTACCCTAGCGCGTCATATTGCAGCCCAAGGGTTTAAGGTGGGCTTTTTAGATGGGGCTAAGGTATTGAAAGTGAGAATGTATGAAGGGGCATTAGAAACTTGGAAGGAATGGGGACGCAGCCTTGATTTAAAAGATGCCTCTCCCCGCGCTCAAATTTGGGGAGATTTATGGTTACTATCGGCAGTACAAGGTTTACCTTTATTGATTGTAACTGGTTACTTGCTGATTGGTTCCTGGCAACTACTGTTGCCTGCGAAGTTGTTATTGGGACTGAATGTATTTTTACTGGTGATTCGCTTTGCTATGCTATTGGCGATCGCTCCTTCCTACGACCGTCAAAACGCTAAAGCTGGCTGGCTGTTTTGGTTATCACCCTTAGCCGATGCTTTAGCCGTTCTGCGAATCTTCTTATCTGCTTTTCGCACTCCCAGGGAATGGAGAGGTAGAACTTATAGCAAGGAGTAGTAAGTGCTGAGGAGAGAGCTAGGACTTACGCATTGACAAAAAATTTCATTCATGTGTACTAAGCAACACAAGTATGGGTAAGATTTTCTACAATGTAATCACGCAAAACTAAAGTGAATAAGTTCCTTTGCA
>NZ_JACJQL010000053.1 GCF_014696625.1 Nostoc parmelioides FACHB-3921 | reverse complement strand
TCCCTAAACTTCCAATTCCCTTAAAATAGTGTCTCCGGTTCAAACCGAAGCAAAAGTACAGGTTATGACCTGCGTAGGGTCGCCAGTCTTCCCAAATGGGGAGTGTTGGTTGCTCTAGACCAAGGGAAGCAAGCATCTGCGTGAACTGCCTACCGTGTGACTTCTCTGCTACTCCATGACCACACTCATCCCACATATTATGAACGATTTCAGCTTTCACTGTTTCTGAAAAGTGGAGTTGTGCTAAAGCTAAGGCATCGCAAAAACGATAGTTTAAAGTCGCATCTGAGAGTATAAATATATTGAATTGCTCAATAGATGCTTGGTTTTTTAAAAAGTTTAACAAGCATTTATCGAGATCCGATTCTGTGTGTGCCTGTTGAACAAACCAATCACGAAGTAATTTTGGGTGTTTTGCTTCAGACGCAGATGGTAATTGTTTTTGAATGCGTGGCAGTTCATAATTAAGCCATGCCTTTTCAATTTGATTACGAATTGTTAATAGCCAGGGGCTATGTTCGTGTATACAAATTGGTGATAGGGGGTGGCTAAGACTTACTTCATAGATATTATAAAGACTTTTATGAACTTCCAAAAGTGCTACAGATTCTTCATCAGTAAATGCTGAATGCAAAATTATTGGCAAATCTCGGTATAAGGTGTTAAGGATTGTCTCAGCTTCTGGAAGCATCTGGTGAGTATTAGAAAGAAGATAGACAATTCTTTCTGATAATGTACGTGCCTTTTCTGGAGATTGAGGAGTTATAAAAGAAGGTTTTAAGTTAATTGCTCGAACAGTTGATGAATTTAATAGCATTTAAGTTAGAGAATTTTCTTCAGGTTAATATCAATGAAGGAAGAGTTTTTGGAAATTAAAGAAATATGTAAAACCTAATTTGTAAATCAAAGAATAGACAAATTTCATAGAATTTTTGGTAAAAATAATGTTTCCAAAATTTCTTCACGCACTTGAAAAGTAACAAGGCAATCTGTTTGAAGTAAACAGTCTATTAGCAGCTTATTTACATAATAATAATCTTTAAGGCTTTGTTGATCTTCTTCGTTAAAATCTTTAAAACTAACTCCTAACAATTGATCACCTAATAGTTTTTTACTTGCGACTTCTCTGACTTTATCTGCACCGTGCTTTAATCTCTCTTCATTTTCTTGCATAGTATTATTTACTTCAAAAAAATCACTCATTATCCTCTCTAGTTCTTCTCGATTATCTTGCCGTATTTTTTTAGATTTTATACCATAATTAACAGCAATTTTCATAATTTCATCAGCAGAAGCTGCATTAATTACTTTTATACTTGCTTCATCAGTCATGTCGTCATATTTTTGAGCATGAATAATACCTTCTTCCAAGCTATTAATCTCTTTAAGTATACGAGTAAAACAATTACCACAAGTTAAGTACTTTGTTCGTGGTTCCAACAAAAAGCAAAGCTGTCTATCTGGGTCGATGTCATAATCAATGTCAAAATAAAATGCACGAATAGCAGCAGAAAATTTCTTTGCTTCTAGATTATCTTTTATCTGAAATAGTTGAAGTAGCGATTGAGATTTTTTATTTACAAGCTTCAGATATTTCTGTAGATTATCTTTTCCCTCTAAGATTTGATCGGCTTTCTCCCTCATCAATCTAAAAAGGTTACTAGCATCTAATAATATCTCTGCTACTAAAAGGAAAATCTCCCTCCATTTACGGTCTTTTAGATGTTTAAGTAGCTTTTGTAATTCTTCTTGATCTTTTTGTAATTTCTGATTACTTATTAATTTGTTATCCGCTTCAGAATTTGGGAATTTATCATTATTTTTAAAGTCCTCATCCTGATGTAATTCTTCATCTGATGTTTGTGGGATTAAGCTAACAATTCTTTTAGCAACAAAATACTCATGAAAAGTGAGGTGAGAAAATGAATAAATTCCTTTAGCTCGCTCAATTATAATCCCATGTTGAGCTTCCATAGCTTTCAAAAGCTCTTCAATATCACCCTGTGAAATATTTGAATCACTATCAAAATTTGATATTTTCTCGATATATTTTTTCAGAATGAGCTTGACTTCTAATGGCGTAAAAAAATACTTCTCCTTTTCAAAAGTACTGTAAGCAATTTGACGAAGTAAATCTTTTTTGCGTGGAAGTGATAATTTTTGATAAATTTGGTCTCGATGAATTCCACGTTTGGCATCCCATTTTTTTAATAAAACATCTAATCCTTCATGATAACTTTCCGAACGACTATTTGGTAGACTAGCAGATTCTTCAAATACTAAGCATAGAAGAGTTAGTAACAGAGGAGTGACGGCTAATTGATAGATACGATTATTCTTATTTAGGTACTTAATAAACTTCTCTGACTTGACTGATTTATTTTTGAACCAATTGTTGGCAAATTCATTTATTTGTTTATCATCAAAATCAGCTATCTCTACTTCTGTGAATTTATCAAAGGTATACTCCCATGCCGCAATTCGACAAGCGATGACAAAATGATTGTCAAAATATATCCGAGAAAAACTTCTAACTTCTTTTAAAGTATGCTCTTGATATTCGGCGCTAACTTCATCTAATCCGTCCAGTAAAATCAGGGCAGAACCCTGCTTAAATAATTCGATAAGTTCTTCTTCTGTTACATCACACCCAGAGTACTGCTGCCTAATATATTCCAATAAACTAGGTTGAGTTGGATCTTCAGCAAAATATTTTAGAGGGATAAAAATAGGTACAAGGTGAGGTTGAAAAATACCTTGATTACACTGAACTGCTAGATATCTTAAAAAGGTAGTTTTACCAGATCCTGGCTTTCCTAGTACAATTAATTTTTTATATTTTTCAACTGCTTTTACGCCAAGAAGTCGCTTTTCTACAACTTTACCTAACCCAAATCTGTCAAAATTATCATATCCACATTCTTTAAGTAATTCATCAATTGTTTTACGTCGGAGCGCTGTTAACTTCTCCAAAATATTCACATCAGTATAGATTTGACTCAACTCAATCGGTTGCGTCATATCTAATATACGCATCGTTCCGCACAACTCTTGGGTTAGTTCTTTTACCTGAGTCCGCACCTTTTCAACTAAATTTTGAGCTGAAGGTGCTAAATATCCATACACAATCTTTTGGTAATCAATTTCTAACGCTTCACAAATGGTTGTAAAGTACTTTTCCCAAACGTTCTCGCCGTTAAAAAACTTACTGATAACAGAACGATTGCAACCCAGTTGAGCAGCTAGAGACTCTTGTGTGAATTCTCGCTTGGTAAAAGCCTCATGTGCTTGCTGGAGTCCTTTCGGAGATGCTTTCAAAGAGGGTTTTGCCATTGCTGTTACAGTTAGGTACATACATTCTAGCAATTATAGCCTTAATAAAATTACATAGCAACTTTATGTAGAGGTTTTAAACTAAAATAAATAGACAATAAGTCAAAATAAGTAACCACACTTGCAAAATAAATTATAGTAAGTTATTGTACGTATAAGCCAAAAGGGCGAGTCATAGTCGCTCTGGCAAGAGTAGACCTATGACTCACAATGACTTTATGCAACCTTCCCTAAAAGAGTGTCTAGACAGTCTGCCCAGGTTTATTGGGACAGAAAGTCCGTATTATGCTTCTCTCAAAAGAGTTGGGAAAGATAACCAAAGGATTACTTTTCCGAATAGACACTCAATCACCTGTCCTTATGAGGAGCTAATTCATGTAGCTAAGGAGTACGGTCTTACCCCATCACCCTTGGGCATGACCACTTTGTTGTCGCAGCAACCTCCTAATAGCGCGATTGATTTTTTTCGTTCCAGAGTTTTTGTTGTGGCAATAATCAGTGGTTTCGGGATTGTTAGAGTGGAATTCCCCGACTCTAGGTCATTTATTGGCAAAGTGGAAATATTTTATAGAGGGCAGCGAATAAAGACTAGCTAATAAGCTAATAGTTTTTGAGTGGTGAAGGAAAAATAAATTCTGTCCTCCTAGTTTTTACACACTTCATTTAGAGCAGCTGGTACAGCTGACACTTACTAACAATTAAATATCTACTCGTTAATATCCAACTAGCCTTGAGGATTAGATACTAATCACATGCTGGTTCAAGTGGAAACCCACATGAACCAGCATTTTTGTTGGAAGTTACATACAACATAGAGGGCTGTTGCATTTGTCAATAGTTTGTTGTAACCGAAGGTGTATTTATCCCCAAATTTCACTCTTAAAAAAGGGCAAAACCATGAAACATCATCTAACTGACGATGGTAAATTCTTATTCAACTCGGCTTGTAAGGTGCTGAAATTTTTCCTGCTGAGTCTGTTTGGTTTCGTGATCGCGTATGTCATCTCTCAAGTTTTTGGAGTTGACACAATTGTTCAAATGCTATTATCTCCAAGCCTATGGGAGTGGCTTGTACGCATCGCAGTGTTTATCTTCTGCTTTTTTGCAGTTGCCATCATCTATGAGTCTTCTCGTTAATTGTCTATCGACATTATTTTGTAATCCATGCGGTATCGGATTAGATTCTCGTCATGAATAAAGTTTTTTTGAATATTTCTTTGGTAGCTATTGCATTGCTACCGCTTGGTTTAGCAGCTAAAAACTCTAGTTATATCCCTTTAGCTACTGCCATTATTCCTACATCCATAACTTGTTTGTTGCAGCTAAATCGGAGTAAGACTGCAAAACCTCAAATTGAAGAGAGTGAAGATTCTGACTGACTTAATAATTTAACTCTAATTGGGGGTAGATTATACACTCATGCTGATAATTTTCCGCCACGGTGTGCGGGAATTAGAACCCCTAAGCGCGATCGATCAGATGGGCGATGGGCTACGCCTGACCATCTGATCGATCGCAGTAGTCTTTACTTGCCTGGATAGGTTTGTACTAAAGTTAATCAATTATGTAAACCTAGTTATCAATCCATGTGTTCAAAATCGGACTAACTTTGACGAGTAACGTCCTCAAGTTTTTATGGGGAACTAATTTGTCATAATGTAAGCGACCAAGAATTATACCTGGATGTCTTTGTTGATCAAGAGCAAATTCTTCAATTGCTTTACGAGAAAAGAGTTTTTTACTCCTGACTATAAATTCATTTAATATCTGAGGGTGTATTAACCAGTCAGCAGCTTTTTGATTAGCCTCTCTTTCCTCGTCATTCTCTTCTAAAGCATCCAAGTTGTCTAAGTAAGCTCCTTGATGTCCTAAAACAATATGCGCTAACTCGTGCATGAGGGTGAACCAGAATGAGTCAATCCGGTCATATCTCAATGTCAATGCAATAACGGGATTGCTGTTTAAATAAAAGGCTGCACCATCTAAATAAGTTTTGCTCAAATGCGGCACAAATATAAAATGTACGCCTAAGTCTGCTAGTAATTTAGGAATCCGCACGATACTTTCTATTTGTTCAGCACAAGCTAAAATTTCCGGGATAGCAGCCTCTAGTTTGGTACGTTCAAAATTAGCAACATTTTGTTGTTTAGCTAGATTTTCTACTCGCTTTACCCAAGCTATTCGAGATGTTTCCTCTGGCTCACGATGCTCTGAACAACGGAAATTAACATCCAATTTTGGTGTTTCATCTAAAGAAGATATGCCGAAAAAATTACAAACTTGATGTTCTAATTCATTAATAGAATCTGCTGATTGAATCCACCCATTTTTGATTAGTTCAGAAATAGGAGCAATAGTATACAATCGACTTTTACGAGCTATATCTTGCTCCTTTTTTTCCTTTAAAGCTAGATGCAGCCGATACTTAGCTTCGAGGTTTGTCCAAAACTCAGCAGAAGTCCCCAATGCTTGGGACAATTCGATAGCTGTTTCAGGTGTAATTTGCTTGCTTCCTCGGATAATTTCGTTGATAGTTTGAACTGGACGACTCATAATTTCTGCTAAATCTTTCTGTGTCCAGCCACGGGCTTCTAATTCTCGACTTAAAATTTTCCCCGGTGTTGGTACTCTTGCTGGTACTAGATTCTGGCTCATATTGCTGTATCCCCTGCTGTCTCGGTTAGTGGTAGTCTTCGATGTCAATTATTGTGAGGTAATTCCCCTGGTCATCCTCATCCACTGTCACGATTAAACGCCACTGATCATTTAAACGTAAGGAACGCTGTCCTTTTTTTCCTCGTTTTCCTTTGAGCTTTTCAAATCTCAACCCTTTTTGAGCATATAAGTCTCGCTCATCTACAGCAGCATCAATAATCGCCATGACTTCAAAAAAGTCATCAACCACACCTGGGTATTTATGAGCATCTTTTTCTTCTGTGTAAAGTGCTTCGAGTTTCTTTTTTTTAAACTGAAAACGCAAAGCTCCCCCCAAGGTAAATGCAGTGGATTCTGCATTATATTACGTCTTGATTCAGTCTTGGGGTGAATCACTGATATTTTAATTTTAAAGCTTAATGTGACAAGAGTTTTAAGCAGTTTGTAAAGATTTTTAGTTAATCTTCAAAGTTAGTGCAACCCTATCTTGTAAAGGGTTTCAGCTTTTTCCTCCAACAGCATACTAAGATTTAAGCCTCATCATCTGTGAAATCATTGTTAGTACAAATATACTATATAATGTAATTAAGGGCAAATTATCGATATGGCAGGGGTAGGCATGACTATTTGCTGTTATCTCGGCGATCGCCCAACATTGATCACTTAGCTGAATTACTCAACATAGTGATTAACCGTTTAATTTGACCAACTCGCTTACGTTGGTCGTAGCGGCGTTTGGCTTCTGTGGTGATTTTTTCTAAAAGTGCGTTATCTGCATTAGCAAAAGTCCAAGCAGCTTCTAAAAATACCTCAACTGTGATTCCCCTGTCTTTACAAAAGCGTGTTAATTCTTGGTCGAGGTCTTTTTCAAGGACGATCGCTGAATGTCGTCGTGTTTCGGGGTACTTTTCAAGCTCGGCTTGGAGTTCAGCGATTGTGTCTGCTGGTGTAGCAGTTGGGTTGTCGGTAGCTGGTACTGGGCTGGTTTCCTGTGGTGAGTTTTGTTCTTCTGTTTGGGGTTCGGGTTGTACTTTGGGAACGAGTGCATCTTGGCGTGGTTCAACTGTGGGGCGATTGCGCTTATTGCGTAGTTGGTTGAGTACGTTATCGGACATTATTATTTACCCCCAAGTGCAGCGTGAATTTTCTCAATTAAAATCTCAAATGGATATTCCAAATCGGTATATCCCAACTCGCTCAAAGTTGTACGTTTGTTGATGGCTTGTTTGTAACGTTCTGATTCGCGGATTGAGGGTATAACTGACTCCTCGCCAACTTCGTCACGCATTCCATCTACAGCCGCCCGACTTTCTTGGGCTTGGGTGTTCCCAAACCAGCGATCGCGGAAGGGTAAAACACCTAATACTTGGGCATTCGTTGCGCCGACATCTTGCAAGCCACTGAGTAAGTCCAGTGTCCGCACCAGCGAACCGTAACCTTTAACTGATGCTTCGGCGGGGATAATCAAAAAATCTGCTGCGCCGATGACTGTCAAACAAATTTGCGATCGCTGGGGTGGGGCATCAATTATGCACACTTTAAAAATTTTGCTGATGGCTTCCAATCGTCGCTTGAGTAAGGTTGCACCCACTCCACTGTTAGATAAATAATCTTGTACGGTATCAAGTTGGTCGTCGGCGGGGATAAGAAATAAGTTGTCGTTGTCTTGTGTTGGGTAGATGCAGTCTTCTGGTGCGACTGTTTTTTTGAGAAATTCCAATAGGGTTGGTTGGTTGGGTTCTAACTCAAACCCCAGATAGGTGGTGAGATTATGCTGGGGGTCGGAGTCTAGCATTAAGGTGGGCAAGCCCTGGCGTGATAGCAGCCGCCCCAAGAACAGTGAGGTCGTCGTCTTGCCCTGTCCGCCACTCAAGGAGCTTACGGTAATGGTCAACATATATATTTTTAGTAATTTATTAAATTAGCCAATTAACTTAAACTCATTTGATTATTTTGTCAATTAATAATTTTAGCTAATTATCTTTTTAGCTTTTTGTAAAATTAGCTTTTTGACTTTAGCTAAATTTAGCTTTTTAGCTTTTTAGAGATTTGGCAGGGATTCAGGGACATTCCACGATTTAGGGCGAAATGCTTGCTCTGGCTGCTTTTGTGCGATAAATAGAGGGTGTCAAGCTCTGCTGTGAGAGGATGAGTTATTGAGTTGGTGCGATCGCTAGTTTGTCTTCGCTACTCTAACCCCAGGTCTAGCTGCACCGATTCTTCTTGTTGTGGTTGTGTTTTTTTGGTACGTCGTGCGCTGGTTTTGGTGGTGGTCACTGAGCCTAGTCGAAGTGTGGATTTTTCGGCTGTTTTGGTTTGGAGTTTGGCACGTTCTGCGCGGATGTGTTCTAGCAGGACGGATGCTGGTTCGTCGTTTGGGTCTTGGGGTACAAGTTCGCCGCGAAAAGCTTTAGCGAGGATAGATTGGTCGAGAATTTCGTGTTTAGATTTTGCATCAGCTACCTGCTCCGCAAGCATATCAGCTAGTGCAAAACAACGCTCTAATACGTTAACAATTCGCTGCTGCTCCAAAGTTGAAGGTATTGGCAAGGGTAAATCACGACAAATCTCTAATGTAAGATTGAATTGTCCAGCAGTAGCCTTGGCAGATCGTACCGCATTGGACAGTATTTGATTTGACAACAAGCAGTAGCAAAGATAACGATTTTCAATTCCTGGCATTGCTCGATAAACTGCTATCGCCTGATTCATGTTCCATTCTTCGTAATCATCTGGAACAATTGAAACTTTTCCAAGTGGCGGGCCAACAATATTCATCAAAACATCACCGGGAAAAACTTTAGAGCGAGCTAATTCCCCATTATGAGTATCTTTAGTGATAAAAGTTGGATTGATAGAAAAATCTAGAGAGCCACGATCAGTTAAGTTGTATACCTTGATAAAGGGAACTTCTCCAAATTGAGCAGACATTTTTTGTGCTGCTGGAGTAGTCCCTTTCGTAATGAAATCACATACTTCTTCAGCTCGTGCAAAAGTCCAAGAGTCTGGGTAGCTTGATAGTATATCCTGTGCCAGTCTCGCAGGTTCTTTATACTTCTCCTTCCACTTATCATCCTTCGGTGTTTTACCACTCGCCTTCATCTTTTCTAATTCCGCTTCTTCCCAACGGCGGCGACGTTCTGCACGAATGCGCTCAAGTAAAGCCTCAGCAGGTTCAACATTACTGTTCTGCTCCCGCCAATCAGCAGTGAGGTCGCCACGAAAGGCGGCGGCGAGGACAGATTGACGGAACTGGTCTAGCAGTTGAGGAATATCCTCAAGCTCCTCCTTCACTCGCTGACTCCTAGCCTTCAGTGCCTCTATTTTCGCAACTATCCGGCGTTGTTCATTGAGGGGTGGGAGAGGTAGGGTTAATTCGCTAAAACGACTTTTATTTATAATTGGTAATGTAGTAGAAGAAGCATTTTCAATAATTATTTGTTGCCCTTTAGGGCTGTTTATTATCCAGAAAAAATAATGAGGACTAATATATTCTTTTGGTAGTATGACGGCATTGATTTGTTGGTTTGTAACACATGGTTTTCGTGCCAGTCCAGTTTTGCCGATTGTAGCACCAATGCAAGTTACAAGAACTGAAAGGGCAGGAAGAAGCCGGCTTTGACTAACACCCAGTTCAGATAAATACTCTCTAGCTTCTATAACTTCATAACCAGCATCTAAGTCTGTTGGTTTATAAAAAGGTATGTTTTCGCCAAAGAAAGCAGGGTTTTTCTTGAGTGGAGTAGAACCAGTTACAACCTCCCCTAATTCCCTAATTTTTGCCCATAACCAACCATCAGGGAGTTCTATTTTATTAAAACTCATGTCTCTTCCTCCCAATCTTCAATTTGCAACCCATTGACTCGACTAAATTCTTTTGTATTATGCGTAACGACTATCAAATTATTCGCCATTGCAATAGCAGCAATCTGCACATCATAAGGGCCAATCGGCGTACCACTAGCAGCCAACTCAGCCCGAATTCTCCCTGCTATCCTTGCGGCTTCTGGATCTAAATGGATAATAGTAAACTGACTAAAAAAACGTTGTAATATTTCTAAATTTCTCTCTTGTTGGGCGCTAGGGTAAGCACCATAGTACAGTTCTAATTGGGTTATTGTAGAAACTAAAATATCTTCTGGTTGTTGTGCTGCCAGTCGATTTGTTACCGCAGGACTACTATTATTTATTAAGCGGATACAAACATTTGAATCGAGCAGATAAATCAAAATAGCTGCTCCCTAGTTTCGTATTCTCCCTGTTCTGGTCTTTCTAGCGGTTCTCCTACCCAACCACCAATTACCTCTTCAAAAAAACCAGGCATCCAGCCCCGTTGTTGTGGTGTAACTCTTTTAATTGTTACCGTGACTTCAATTTCTGTATCTGGCATTTCTACAGGGATATCTAAATGTAAAATTCCATCTTTACCCACATGGGATCTGATTTTTATACTATCCATACTTTCTTTAACCTAAATATCAATTATTCTCATTTCCCTTTCTTCAAAATCACCCTCAGAATCAATAACAATGGGGTCATCCTGACAACTATCATAAGTCTGCTCAAAAAAACCAGCAGGCCAACCTAATTCCTCTGGTGTTTTTAGCTGATTTGGTTTTTCTAGCGGTTGATAAATCACCATGATTTCTACTTCTTTATCCGTTATCCCTACTGGAATATCTAAATGTAAAATCCCATCTGCCCCGACACGCTTTGATAATTTAATACTGTGCATTTCTGTTTCTCCTTTAGACATTACTCTAGAATATCGACAATAAAACATTAATCAAAAATAGAAATAACTTTAATACTAGATACTCTAAACATAGGCTTTGTTTTTTTCTCAGTCGTCACAAATTCCTCAGCACCAACTGACAACGCCGCCGCAATATGTAGCGCGTCCATAGCTGCTAAACCATACTGAGAAGCTATTTGATAAGCATCTTGAACAATTTTGTCTAAATCATTCGCCCAATAAGTGACACCGCTAAAAAATGTTTCGTAAAATTCAGATTCTTTTGTTCGTTGATTAAAAATTGCTTTGGGAATTACTTCCAACTTAACAAACACGCTGGAAGCAAATTCTCGTTCAGAGTCTTCTAGAATAGAAAGAGCTTTTTCTGATAATTCTCCCACACTACGAGCCGCAGCAACTAGCACCCCAGAATCAATAAAACTTATCTTCATGTATCAGTTTCCTGTAACCCACCGCGACGATTAGCAATTTCTTTTTCAAGTTCATCTTGAGTTAACAAATGTTCACCAGAAGAAACGATTTCGGCACGTATTTGCCGCAGACGTTTTCCCAATTGAGATTTATTTGCAGGTGTTAGAGGTTGAGTTTTCACCATTTTTGCATGAATAAATTTTACAAAATCTAAAACTTCCTCTTGTTTGTCTGGTGGAAGAGAACGCCAATTGCTTAATAATTCTTGTTCTGCACTCATCTTTAATACCTACCTCTGATAATTTACTAAACTCAATAATATCAATTATTTTTAATCAACCTATTCAAAATTAGCCTGACGAATCCGAAACTTATTTTTCATATATCGTCTAAGGTGCAGTCACTCTGTCTAAAACCTCTTCTTGAGAAATAAGATAATAAGCATAAAATAACGCAGCTTGTATATCTTCTGGTTCTAATTCTGGGTAATCTTCAAGAATTTCTTGATTAGTAGCACCCTTGGCTAGTAATTCTAAAATCATTGACACTGGTATTCTTAATCCCCGAATAATTGGTTTACCAGCTAAAATATTTTTGTCGAATTTAATCCTCTCTAGCAATTGTTTATCGCTCATCTTAACTACCTACCTCTGATAATTGAGTACATCCAATAATTATTGACCAGCATTAAAAACTTGTTCCGCCGTCAAATTTAACTCAGGGAAAGTAGGAGAAATAATTTTATCGCTACCCCGAAACTGAGTAACTTGGTATTCCCCATCAATTAGTTGATAGACTGAGAAAGTAGGTTGTTTAGGATTACCGATAAATTTCCTAGCTCCCAATGCTGCATAGTCAACAATCCAATATTCAGGAATGCTCATCTCCTCATAATCAGCCAGCTTCAGATAGTAATCATCGCGCCAATTGGTACTGACAACCTCAATAACTAAAGGAATTGATGTACCCTTAGTCACAGTAGAAGATTTTTCCCAAAGCGGTTCATCAGCTAAAGCAGCGTCATTGAGGATTAATACATCTGGGAAATAACCTGATTCTCTTTCCGGTGGTCTTACTATTGCTTGAGTAGGGATAAAGTAGGGGAGATTTAATCGTCTAAACTCTAAAGTCAATTCAGCCGCCGAAAATCCTTTTATCCTTTCATGCTTCCCCGTAGGCTGTGCCATTTCGACAATTTCCCCATTGTGCAGTTCGTAGCGTACCCCTGAGTTTTCGGGATACCACGCGATAAATTCGTCAAAGGTAACTATTTTTGGTAAGGCTTGGGTCATAACAATTAGTTACTGTGGGTTTGCTTTTATTCTAGAAGTGCTGTCCCTTCCTCGGTTTCTTCCTCCCCTTCTAGCAACGCCGTCAACGCCTCCATTTCTGCGATCGCAGTTTGCAACTTCGTCATAATAGCCGCCGCAATCACATCTGGTTCAGGTAAATCATCCCCCGACTGCAAACTTTCATCCCGCAGCCAAGTGATATCCAGGTTCTCGCCGCGTTTAGCAATATCCTCCCGCGTAAAGCAACGCCAACGTCCCAACTCCCCTTCATCTACACGCGGACTTCCCCCATTAGCATCATCCCCATAAACTTCTTTAAATGCCCTAAAATGCTCTCTAGTTAAAGGTGTGCGCTTGCCAAAAACAGGTATATTCGTTCGCATATCGTAAAACCACACCTGCTTGGTATTCCCCTTCTCCGTCGTTCCCCGTTGGAAAAACAGCACGTTAGTTTTGACACCTTGAGCGTAGAAAATCCCCGTAGGCAATCGGAGAATTGTATGTAGGTTGCACTTATCCATCAAATCAGCGCGGATGCTACGCCCTTGACCATCTTCAAACAGCACATTATCAGGTAACACCACCGCCGCCCGTCCTTGGGGTAACAGTCCGCGATAGATATGCTGTAAAAAAGCTAACTGCTTGTTTGACGTAGGATAAGTAAAATCATCCCGTGTAGGCAGTCCGCCACCCTTTTTCGTCCCAAAGGGGGGATTAGTTAAGATAACATTGGCTTTTGGTAACTGCTGCCCATCACTGGAGAGAGTATCACCCAAGTCTACAGCCCCCTCAATGCCATGTAGCAGCATATTCATTAATAACAGTCGGTGGGCATCCTGCACCAACTCAATACCGCAGAATGCTTGGTAACGCTGAAACGACTGTTCCGCTTCACTGAGGTCAAATAAATCATCGGTATGTTTTTTAATATAGCGATCTGAGGCAATTAAAAACCCACCAGTCCCGGCTGCGGGGTCTTGTACCAGTTCCCCCGGTTGCGGTTTGATGAGTTCCACCATGCAATCAATTAAAGGACGCGGTGTAAAATATTGCCCTGCACCTGATTTTTTCTCACCGGCATTTTTCTCTAACAGTCCTTCGTACAAATCGCCTAAACCTTCTTCCTTCGCGGAGTACCAGTCCAGTTCATCAATGCTTTTGACCAGCTTATTGAGAATTTGCGGTTTTTTCAGGGCAGTTTGGGCATTAGCAAAAATAGCCCGCACCCGTAGCGGCGTATTTTTAGAACCTAACTCTAACAAGGTGGCGCGGTAAAAGTTCATCTGTTCGATGCCATCCTTGACTACCAAATCACCCCAACGACAGCCTTCTGGGATTTGGCTTTCTGTCCCTGTTTCCTGCGCCATCTTCAGGAACAGCAGGTATGTTAATTCAGTTACATAATCGAGATAAGTAATCCCGTCGTCCCGCAGGACATGACAGAGATTCCAGAGTTTTTGGACGATATCAGTAGTTGCGCTCAATGTTAATAGTCTAAATGCGTGAGTAAGATACCAAATTTATGATTCTTACACATTTTTGTTGCTACTTGCACAAATTTAAGATTATCGATACAACTTTAAAATTAATGAAGAATACCCTTTTAAATATTTTAACTACATAATGTATTTTTTGTGCTACAATTATAGTCTAATTGAGCTATTTAAAACATTTTTAGCCATATACTACTTATATAGTAAGCAAAGACATGATTGAACAATTATTACTAAGCAAACGATTGTTTCAAGAAGGGGAAAAGTATTCTTTGCAAAATGACCCTATCTCTGCGGGTCTTGCAATATCCCTGTTTCAAGATTCTGTTGAAAGTATAATATGGTTAGTCACCAAAGAGTTAGGTATTGATGTAAAAGAAAATGAATCTTTTACATCGCTTTTAAATAAGGTTCACCAGGAATTGGAAAACAAGCTATCTATTAAACTTCCACTACAAGCTAAAATTTTAGAGCTAAATAAAGCAAGAGTCAATTTCAAACACTACGGCATCTTACCAGATATCTCGCAGGCTAATAAATTTCGTGGTTATGCCGAAAATTATTTAATAACAATTGTTGAGTTGTACTTCAAAAATAATTTTGATGATATATCAATGTCCGAGTTAATTAGATCGGATGAAGTTAGGTCGTTAATCAAACAAGCTGAGAAAAATTTAAATATTAAGGATTATAACGCTTGTGTAGCTGAAATTGCTAGGGCTAAGGCAATACTTTTTTACAAAATTAGGTTTTTAATTCCTGAAGTTGATAAAAACATAGTAAATGTAGCTAGTTTTTTTGATAGACAGAGTAGTTCTCACGTCAGAAACGTATTTCAATATATGTCTGATTATATGAATAGGCTAAGAGAAATCAGCATAATTAACCTTTGTGGTGTATCTGTCAAAGAATACAATCACTTTATAAAAGTATTACCTTATGCAGTTGTTTTAGGTGATGGGAATTTTCAAATCACTCATAAGTTCAACAATAATTTTACAGAACAAGATGCTAAATTCTTGTTAAAATTTATCATTGATTTAGCATTAAAAATTCAAAGCGTTAGTTAATTAAAAATTAACAGATATTCAATTATCCCGCATTCTGCCATAGTGCTTCATTAATCTGCACTAAAATATCTTCTAACTGCCCATTAAACGCCCTATTTAATCTGACAAATCCACCACCTTGGGTTTTAAATTCCCCTTGGTCTAAAGCTTCCCTATCCACAATAGTTTCTACCTTCAATTGCTTACCAATGCGTTCTAACCATTTGCGCTGGGGTGGTGTCCAATTTTGAGAAGCCAAGATTTTCTTCATTGCCTTGTCCACCCTTTCTTCATAGGGAACTAAAGCATCCCCCAATGTGGCTTGACGGATAAACCCAATTATTGAAGCAGCAATATCAGCATTGGTCATTTCTCGCCATGCTACCTGCAATGTTTTTTCTGAATATCCAGCAAGGTCAAGCATCAACCGCAATTCCTTTAACTGCGCCCTAGTCAATTCACGGGGACGGGTAGTTACAACTATCAAAGCTGGAATCTTATTAATGTTCTCCCGTAAATAAGCCCCAAAACTATCTAAATAATCTTCAGGTTTTTGGGCATTACCATAACCCCTTTCTACCCGTCGCAGTTCATCAGCATGATGAGAAATTAGTATCGGTTGTCTACCACCATCTCTAGCATCTAACATTTGTGCGATGCTTGCCCGTTGCTTAAACCATTCCTTGAGTTGTTGGGGGTCACTTTGGCGCAGGTGGTTAATCATATCTGCCATTGGCATCCCGGCTGCGGCTTCAATACTATCTCGGTTGCTATCCCCTAACTTCCTCTGCTGGCGTTGCAGTTTGGCTAAAAGTTGGTCAACAATGGTAGCCGCAGCAGTGCTGTCATTGACTGTATTTAATTCTTCCACCAATTGGGTAAACGAAATCTTGGGATTAACCGCCACTGGTTTCATCGTGGAGAGAGGAGACAGGGCTGCATATAAATTCACAGCATCATAAATGTAGAAAACTTCTTTTTTAATCTCATCACAGCGTCGGGTTGCCCGTCCTAACATTTGTTCGTAAAGGATGCGCGAGTTCACCCGCCGAATAAATACTAAGTTGCAGATTTCTGGGACATCAATGCCAGTGGTTAATAAGTCTACTGTGACTGCAATTTTCGGATTAGCTTCGTTTTTAAAGCGGCGGATTAATTGTAATGGTTTATCAGCCTTGCCAGTAATTTTGATAACTGCATCATCTTCCACACTGCCATACTGGTCAATCAAGGCTTGTTTTAATAAGTTAACAACAATATCAGCATGATCATCTTTCACACAAAATATTAAAGTTTTTCCTGGCAGTGATGGGTCAATATTTGCTGCTAAAAATTCACAGATGACTCGATTAAATTCCTCGGTAATAACTTGCCGATTAAACTGTTCTACCTCAAGTTTGACTTCATCCGGGGCATGAACTAAATTAATTGTGCCTGTGATGGGGTCAAAATATTCCATTTCTTCCCCTGGCTGCCACATCATGCCATCTTCACTAAGGGCTGTAACTATGCGGATGGGGGGTTCACAGTCGATGAGGTGGCCGTCAATGACCGCTTCTTTGTAAGTATATTGGTAAACAGGTTGACCAAATATTTGAGTAGTATGCAGTGCTGGAGTGGCGGTTAGTCCAATTTTTACTGCATCAAAATGGTCGAGAACGCGGCGATATTTAGAAATGTAATCGTTAAAGTCGCGGAAGGTAAGTTCTGAATCGCTTAATTCCCTATCTAGTAAATATCCTCTGTGGCATTCATCCACGACAATGCAATCATACTGGTCAGCCGTGGGAATATCTGTGTTATCGCCTGGGTAAAGGATACGTTTGACAAATGCTTGCACAGTGTCAATGTGAACTTTAGTATCTCTATCTAGTATTGCTTCACCTAATTCTTTGATATCAAAGATGTCAGCAAAAGTTTGGAGATTTTCTACTCGTGTTTCTTTAAAAACATTACCTGTTTGTTCTCCTAATGCTGTGCGGTCTACCAGAAAAAGAACACGGCGGAAACGTTTGGTTTTAAGGAGACGATAAACCAGGATAAGGCAGGTTTTAGTTTTACCTGTCCCCGTTGCCATTGCCAGTAATAGTTCCCTTGCACCTTGGGCTAATCTGGCTTCAACTGTTTGAATGGCTTTAATTTGGTAATCACGCAGTTGCAAGTTATAGTTAAAGCCTTCTTCGGCAAGCAGTTCATGTGCTTTATCAAAGTCTTGGTTAAGGGCATCAATAAAAGCTTCTGGTTTGTACCAAGTGGTCAGGGGACGGCGGATATTTTCAGGACGGCGGACATCACAGAACCATATACCGCTTTTGGTTTGCAACTGTCGTAAAAATTCCCGTCCGTTGGTGGCGAAGACAAAGGGGACTTGATATTCACCCCAGGGGCCACCGGGTAGGATTTCATTACCTTGAATTTTGTAGCCGCGACTATAACGCTTGGCTTGGTCAATGGCAGCATAAACATCAGTTCTTTTGCGTTTAGCTTCGACTACAGCCATTACCTGAAGTCCAACAAAGAAAACATAATCAGCGCGTCCATCATTTGTAGGCCATTCTGCGATCGCTAAATTTTTCGCCTTTTGGGGACGAATGCCATTACTATAAGTAAGCTGTTCTGAGTCTACCTCCCAACCAGCTGCCCGTAGTTGAGCATCGATGAGGCGGCGGGTTTCCCGTTCATCCAGGTCAATATTTTCCCCTGCTTGTTGCGATCGCTGGATGGTTTCTTGAATTGTTTGTACTGATTGAGTTTGGGCTATAGCTTGAATTGCCGCAAGGTGATCTAAAGCTGTTTGTTTTTGTGCTTCTGCTTCTTTAGCTAGTTCTTGGGCAGATATGCGACGCTGTGCTTCCTGTTCTGCGGCAATTTGTGCGAGTTCTGCGGCGGTACGACTGGCTTGTAACTCAGTCCGTAACTGTGCTAATTCTTGTTGGAGTGCTTGGGTTTCTCTGGCTGGGTCTTGAGGTGGAATAAAAGGGCCAGGGTTAAAATCGGGATTTTTGGTATTAACCCGATGAAACCATATTCCTAGTTGACGTGCATATTTTAGGTTACTGAGGGCAGTTCTTTGGTCATCTGCAAAGGCGTGTGTGGCATCATTGCCAACTAGACGTAATTGGTCAAACAAGTCATATACTTTACCTTTGAGGATGCCTTTATCCCGCAAGCGACGCATCAAATCAATTTGCCGTGCTTCATAGTCGTACATCCCCACCTGCGCGGCTATCAGTTGCGCTAGGAGTTCACCAAACTGACGCAGTTTGATGAGGCAGGTGTTAGGGTCATCAGTAAAATATCTTTCTGCTAAAGCTCCCAGTCGCACCAGTTGCGGGTCATGGATTTTTAGAAATCCAAAGTTTGGTGATACTAACATTGTGTCAGTCTTTCTCCTGAGAGCCTTACGGTGTATATGACTACTTGCTTAATATCTTTTTAACAGATTATTACGTAATGTACAATCAAGAATGCTTGATTGCTGAGGATTCGTTTTTCAGAAATCTAGCCAAATATTTAAGGCTATGACAATCATTAAGTTGACTAATCCAGATTTTCGGCAGATAGGGGTTGATATTATTTTCTACACGAAGATTTATTGAGATTTTTTATAAAACAAAAATCATCTAGACATTTGTATAGACATATATAAGGAATAATTTGCTGATAAATATCATTTAGTCAATCTAGCCTTGCCATTAAGTAAAAACTTAATATAATAGACCATATTACAGAGCAAAAAATTTATTTTAGAAGCTCCAAACCGAGCCACCAACCATATGGATGTGTGGCTTTTTGCGTTTTTATAGCGATAGCTATCAAGTACTTCATAATGAAACCTGTTGAATAATGAAGAGAAGTTATGCCAAGAGGAAGGAAAAATAATCGGGGTCAAGCTAACAATCAAAACTTTAGACAACGTGAGCCACGAGAAAACAAAATTGTTCGCCCAGGTTTGAAGTCAATGCGCGGTCAACCAGAAACATATGATGAACTCAAAAAAATTGTTTCTGTTAGCTTAACCCCTACGGCCTTAGCAGGAATAGACAAAATCAGCCGTGATTATATGATTTCTCGCAGTGAATTTTTAGAGCGGATAGGTAGGTCTATTATCCGCCTCCAAGATATAGATGCTTAGGCTAATAATTCTTCGGTATGACTCATGTTTGACACTTCTTGATTACCCTGAGCTATTAAATAATAGCTGCATATTTTCGGAAAACCAAATCTCAAGAGTTTTAGGATTTGATATTTGCTTAATAAATGATAAGGCATAGACGTTTAGGATTTATTTAATACCAAGTATTTATTGAAGAATGAGAATTTATTTATTATATAAAACCTGTTTGAATCTACCTTAAACCTTTACTATGTCATATTTTCAGGTTTTATATATAAATGACTCATCTTTGAGAAAAAAAGCGTTAATTCTACTACGTCAAGGCTGTTTATTAATAAATATCAATATATAATGCTAATCATCAAAAAGCAGATATCGATTCTATATAGCTCTTAAATATTACCTAGTTTAACTCATCTTTTTAGAAATAATATCTGGAGATATTTATTATGGACAAACCAAATAATGTATGGGAAGTTCTACAAGAGGATGAAGAATATTTGAGAATGAATGAGGGAGAAAAAGCACAAAGAATCATTAATGAATTACGTACTGCTATCTTCCATCACGCACTCTCTGAATTTGGCTTCCAAAGAACTTATTCAGGACGGAAGATGACTGCTGATGACATTAAAAAGGCTGAACAATTTCTGAAAACTCTGAAAATTAAGGATTTACTGAAATTACGACAGAATCTTCAAAAATCATTTGAAAAAAACAATGTATCCCAGGCTAGTCGTAATACTTATGGCAGTCGCCTTGAACAATTTTTAACTAGGGTCGCAGAACGTCCTTGGTGGACTGGTTCTCGTGGGGCTAAGTTTCAGGAGGAATGCACCCCTTCTATGAAAAATCAAAATGGTGCTTTGGCAGATTTTAAACTGACAAACCGTAAAGCTATTTATCGCCAATATGCGCTCAAATATCAAGAGATGTCACCACATCTCCAACAACAACTAAGGCAATTTAAGTCATATTTGACCGACCCCGAATATCCGGGCAGAATCATCAAGCCTGTTGAGAAATCAACTGCTAATGAATATCTGAAAAACATTCGGCTGCTTTTGGGATTTTTACATCGCTTTCAAAATGTGCCAGTGCATGAGTTGAGCTTAGAATCAATTGTGAGCTTCATCTCTGAAGAACAGTTAGAAAATTTGACTCCTTTACAGCAAAAGAAATTATGGCATCAAAGTAAAACTGCTCTTGAGCAACTTGTGTGTCATTATTTTCAATTTCTGAGAAATTTTAACTCGGCTGTTAGCCCATTTACACGTATGGGCAAAATTACTGCCATTTTAGCTTTGGCTAAATTTCTCTATGCACATCAAGTTGAAAATGATGCTGATTATCAACTTATCCCTATTTTTAGTACAATTGCTTATTATTCCAACGCCATCGCCGCCGAGTTAGAAGAATGGCGTAGTAGTAGACAATCTGTTTCTGATTGGAGTAAAAGATGGCCTAATGTTCCTGTAGGACAGACAGCACTAAAATTTCTTCAAGACAAAGTTGTTGAACCGTTACGTCTTGAGTGCAGACCCAGGAATAAGCGTGGCGATTTCCGTCCTAGCTGGTCAATTGTCCGCAGTTTTCAATGCTATCTCAAGTGGGCATTGTTATCTTATTTGCCAGCGCGCCGCCAAGAAGAATACCGAGAATTAAAAATTGCCCTGTCTTGTCCCATCGAACGACCTGAAGATATACCACCGGATGGTCTGTACCAACCTTTACCTCCAGATCATCAAAGAGAACGTAAATATAACGGTATGGTTATCGATAATTACCTTTATTTTACGTATCAGCATGAAAATCATTACTATCCACAAGGGATTTGGGTGATAGATACAAGGAAATATAAAACTAAAAAAACCTACGGTAAGCAATCAATTATTCTCCCTAATCTCAAATTTGAGGATGGTCATTGTTTCTACGATTACATTGAGCGTTTCTTATATGGATGGTGGATTTCACAAGGGTATAACAATCAACAGGTTTATGATTGGTGGCAACCAGAGTTGCAAGGTCGTCGTGGTCGCTGGTTAAGTAGTGGCAGAATTAATTTTGAACCCCATGATTTTTGTTCGATACCTAGGGATGGTCACTCGCCAATTTGGACTTGGGGATATGTATTTGTGGCACCAAAGTCTGGTCTGCCCAATACTGGTTCGTCTTTTTCTCAAGTCTTTGAAACTAGCTCTTTCCGTCTGATTAAAAAGCGGATTTCTCCCCATATTATGCGTTATGTTTGGGCTACTTGGGGTCTTCAGGTCGGTTTATCCGACTCTGAGTTGGGTTCGTTGGCTTATGCTATGGGTCATTCTCTCAAGACGCTGCGAGATATGTATGAACGTTGTACTCCCCTAGAAAAACGTCAACCGATTGAAGAAGCGATCGCTCAACATTTATTTACTCCTTCTGAGCAGCAGGGCAAAAAGTTACCTTTGAATTTGGAGGTGGATGATTTGCTTCAGATGGCAATACATCTGACTCAGGGTGAGCGTCAACAATTAATTGCTAAGTTACAAAGTACTATGTAGGGATAAAAGTTGACGCTACTCTCTATATAGCAGGAGTGAAAGCTTACTTCAAACACTTGTAGTAACTTCCACAGGAATTGAACATTTTTAAGGTAATTTTGTCTGATTCCTAGTACTTTCTATTCAACATTTTCGGATATATTATCAGTTTGACGCTGAGAAAGCATTTCCTTTAACTCATCAATTTGTACCCTAACAGCAGCTATGTTATCTGCTGAAGATTTGGGTGGTGATTCCTTCATTTCAATCTGAAGTGTTTGTGCTAGTTCTTGTATCAGACACTTTGTTTCAAGCACAGTCAGTTGAAACTTTGATTCCAGATCGGCATTTACGTTAAATACCAAACTCAAGTACCAAAGCCTAGCTTTTTCTGGGAGAGCATTGACAATTTTGACAAAATTGGCCCGAGATATTTCATTACCACCTCGAAACTTGCTGATCTGTTGGTAGGATACCCCCGATTGCCGTGACAGTTCAGCACCGGAGATATTGAACTCAGACATGATCTGGCGTAAAACTATAGCTTCCCACATTTTTACCTAGCTACTTGAACTCAACTGCAAGTCAATGCTTGTGTCATCCAACTTTAATTCATATGTGACATCTTCATATGTGACATCTTCATAGTTGTATGAAACTTTCTTGACATAGTGTACTCTTTGCTTCATAATTTCTGGGAATCTGTATGCTCAAGTAAAAAAGGAGAATTATTGGGCAATGTGGCTAATATGTTGAATCAGGTGTCACTGAAGTGGGGTTTGGAATGATGAAAGAATACAATTTTATGGTTTCTTAGCTTCCAGGCAATAGTATGATGGTTGCATTGGTTTTGTTTAAAGCACAACCAGATAACTGACAGGTAAATCGTGTTACTAGTCAACTTTGCTTGCGCTCATCATTATGATCCACGCTCTTGTAAAAAATAGTATACACAGGGGGTTGTATATGCACGAAAATTATTAGAGGGCAGAAACGCTAAAAATAGCGAATTCTGCCCTACTAATTAAATATTCCAACGGAGAGGTTATATCTCAAAGAACCTAGACAGTGAGGCTTGGGGAAGCTAGAAACCACTGTTTGAGTTTTAGCAAGAGATAGCTCCGCTTTGTGCTACACACATCTTATAACAAGTTGTGTGCAGTTGTGCATCTTTTAGTCTAAAAATTGCCAATATTTTAAAAAAATCTAAAAAATACTGAAATTAGATTTTAATGGCAAGCTGATGTAGTAAGTTGCGCGCAAACGCGGAAAACCTCCTCCAAACGCCTGAATAACCCAAAATTGGAGGAAATATGCCCTATTTAACGAATTCACCACTTTTGACTTCTCAAAGAGCGTTGCAACTCCCAAAAAAAGTTGGGTAGTCTACTAGGTGCTTGTCTCAACAGTCAAGACTAAAAGCCTAGAATGGGCGTTTTCGTAGCAATCGTACAGAAACTTAGCTAAGGCTAGAAAGCAGACATAACAAGCTGTCTAGGAATCGTTAAACATTGCCTAGAGTTTGTATTTAGGTAAAGTCAAATAACCTTTTAACGAGAGAATAAGGGTTTTAGCTCATTCAAAAACTGCTAGCCAGGTTCTCTTTTAAGCAAAGTTTGTCATAGCGTAAGTTTCTACATGGATGCTACCAAAACGCC
The DNA here is from genome assembly GCF_014696625.1 of Nostoc parmelioides FACHB-3921. Taxonomy (GTDB): domain Bacteria; phylum Cyanobacteriota; class Cyanobacteriia; order Cyanobacteriales; family Nostocaceae; genus Trichormus; species Trichormus parmelioides. Next base: position 17,382 of record NZ_JACJQL010000053.1, on the reverse strand, counting down.
AATCCAGCGATCGCAAGACGACGGTAATCGTCTCAGTAAGTTGGGTAAACCATCCAACCAACTTAAAATTATTAACATTATTTTCGTTCTAGGTTATTAGTCTCTGTTTAGCCAAAAATAACTAGCTGACTACCTGATGTTCACCAATTACATCAGGGTAGCTTCATGTCCATTTCAGATAACCAAAACCAATTTGCTCAAGATTCGGATTTATTAAGTTTAAAGCCATTAAAAAACTTCAAGAGGAAAACCAAACCTCACTTGCCCCCAGACTTGCTGGGGAAGCGATACGTTAAATTGTTTTGGCATCCATTTAAAGCCATAGTTAGCGAATTACCCGATAAGCAGGAATTGCCACCACAGGAATTAGCTGTAGCAAAGGCACAGGAGCAACCCTCAGATAACAAACCTTTGTCTGCTTCCAAACCAAAGTGGCGAACAATTGATTATTACCTCCACCCATCGCAACTGTGGAGATGGCACCAAGACGAAAAGCAATTAGTAGGCATCCGCTTTGATACCACCACCTACTTCGCCATCATCGACCTAGACAAAGGAGGAAAATACCATAATCCAGAATCCATCAAGCACATCAAATCAGCCCTGGAAGATATTGGCATAGTCAGCATAGTACCCATTCAATCAAGCTGGAGCGGCGGCTACCACCTGATACTGGTGTTTGATGAAAAATTACCCACCTTCAACCTAGCTTGCGCCCTAGAACAGAAATTAAAAAGTGTAGGATTGATTCCAAAGCCAGGACACCTAGAAATCTTCCCCAACGTCAAATCCTACAGTAAAACAGAAATCACCAACTACAACGCCATCCGTTGCCCAATGCAGCCAGGAAGCGGAGCATTATTACTAGATGATGACCTACAACCCATCAGCAACAACGTAGCCATCTTCCTAGCCCATTGCGAACACGCAGCACGCCGCCAAGACTTAACCAAGCTCAAAAGATTCTGTCAAAAAGCCAGAAAGCGTCATAAACCAAAATATGACAAACAAAAAACCAGCAAAATAGACGCATGGCGTAGTGAATGGGAAGCAATCATCGCCACAGGGTGGACAGCAACCGGACAGACAAACACATTATTACCAATCTTCGTAAATTACGGCATAGTATTTCTGGAATTAGAGGGAGAAAACTTAGTTAAGTACGCAGTAAACACAGCCACATCAGCCCCTGGTTACAGCCAATATTGCCAACATCAACATGAAATCGAAGCCAAAGTAAGAGATTGGGTAGAGTGTACAATCAGGCACGAATATTACACACCATATCCCAGTTATCCCCAACGGCGGCTAAAAACATATAGCAACACCTATGCAGAAGTAATAGCAGGTACCAAAAAGAGTCATAAACCACTAAACAACATCATCCCCATTGACCGCCGCAGACAACAGAGTAGAGAGCGCAGTCAACAAGCGCAACAACGTATTAGCACGGCAGTAAAAGCCATCGAAAGAGAAACAGGATTAGCCGCCGGAGTCAAAGCCAGAGCGCAACAGATTATTGCCGAGTGTAAACGACAGTTTAATCAGTCCCCAAGTATGGAGACAATGCAGAAAAATTTAAACCTATGGCATCCCAACTGGTATATAGAAGACCCCTGGGCAGAAAATAGCTCAAACCCTTGTCAAATAGAAAGTTACGGGTATTTAGACAAAGAAACGAGCCAACAACAAAAATCAAAACACCAAAACCCTTGCCAAATCGACGGTTACGGGTATTCCCCCTTAATGAAGGTATTTGAACCTCTTCTACTGGCACCAGCCCGCAGAGGCTGGCTGCCAGTAGTTTATTCTTTTTGCGCTACTGATTTTGGGACTTCTGAGACTGTGCAGCAGTCAGATATTGTTTCATTTTCTCACCCTGAATCTGTAAATTCACAAACTGCAAATCCAGACCCTGAATTTGTAAATCCTAAAGCTTTGAATTCCTTAAAAACTTCCAGTAGCCATAACAACCGATTGAATGATTTATCAGCTCCTTTAAATATTAAATTATTAAATCAAAATAATTCTGATCAGGATTTTAAATACCTTTTTACTCCCAGCACCTCGTTAAAACTAGATAAGCAAAACTTATTAAACAGCCCTATTAGTGTTCAAGATGCAGATTCTAAATCATTAGAGGAACAGTGGCCAGATGTGACTGTGGGTCTGAAGTGCGAACATGGGATATCCACTGTCGATAAGAAAGAAATTGTCACCAACGAGCTGGTAGAACTGAAGGAGATAACCAAGTTGCAGTTACAGGCGTTATCTGAAGCTAAAAAAGCAGTAAAGAAATACTGCTTGATTACACGACGGTTACTGAGTTTTCAAGAGCGATCGCACTTAAAACAGACAGTCAAGATGCAATTTTACCTTGATTCAAAATGTCCTGTACTCGTTGCAGAAGCCGAGGCATGGAGTAGGGAAAATCCTGGATGTTTGCCATTCTCGCTCTTATCTGCGTTTGAAAACGAAGATTAAATTAGCGATGGCTACGTTCAACCTTTAGGCGATCGCTAATTGCTCTTATGTTAGTACTATTACGCATCAACGAATAATATGCTAATTTAATTTATGCTGTGGCACAATTAGGTGGAAGTGCGTTACAAGCCATGAGCGATAAGAAAGAGCTACGGGGCTATGTCTCGGCCGAAACAAACCGATTATTTTTTCATGCACGGTTTTGTAGCCGAGTCAGGGTGGTAACTTCTTGGCTTAGGCATCCAGTTAACAACAAAAGAAGCATATTAATCGGCAACTGCATAAAGAACAATCCCTAGTTCAAAATTAGGATGGTATCCTCCATACTCTAGTTCATAGCTAAACAAATGACTTGCAGTACCTACATTAAATTTACTAAGTTGTTGACTTAATCTGTGTATTGCTACCTTAAGAGGAGAATTTTGGCTGACACCTCTTTCAATCTGTACTCCAGAACGCAATCCTAGTTTACCACCTGTTTCATCATAACCAAAGGCATAATCTTTAACAGCCAAAGGATCGTATTCTGGAGGTTCGCTGGTTTGTTTTCTCGATTGACGTCGTGAGTAATGATAATCCTGCTCTCGAATAATGACTGGATTTTGCTTTTCCATTTGTTGTGCCAAAAAAGCTAGTATTTTAAAAGCGCTTGACTCTGCCTTAATTCCATGCAAACGATCAAGTTTTTTAGAACCAGGCATTTCTACCAGTACTGACTTTTCTTGCGCTCTTTTCCAGAAATCATCCAATATCCTGTGTCCGCCTTCCTTTAATAAAGGAGCTATGGGCAGAAATTGCTGCTTCCTAGTTATACCAATCTTTTCAGCCATAGCCTTGTGTAATTCCTTTGTATAACCCAAGCCAATCATGACTTTTAGTGTGATTACATCAGCTGTAAGAGCAAAGGTTGGTTTTTTAACTAAATCTATTAACCATTTATAAGAACCATCTGGGTCTTCTGCAATATCTGATTTGTGGATAATATCAATAACTCCCTTTTGCCGCCGTAGTTTTGCTGTTTCCCGTCTAAATAACAGGTTATTGTCCTCGCAGCGAGATATTGGTGCAGCCGTAACCACAATAATCTGGATATCAGGACGCTGAGCCACAATCTCTCGAATCACACCGCTACCTTGCCACCTCTGCAATTCCCGTTGTTCCTCAATTACAGGAATTGGTGTGACATAGAGAATTTCATCAATGAGAGCAAATTTAACTGATGGGTCTGTCTTAGCAATCTTAATAGCTTCTTTTGCATTTTGAGTTGCATGGCATAGAATCATAGCTTGGTTAAGACGACGTTCGTGTAGTGCAAGCCAAGTTTCTTCATCATCTAGCACTAGGACTCTAAAATCAGTCACGCACTCTTCCTCCTAAAAAAACGGAAAATATTTTTCACCTGTAGATTGCAAAAGTTCGTTTAAATGAATAAAAGCTGTTTCTAACCGATTAATTGCTTTTTGGCGATGTTCGTGATCACAAATATTAATTTCATTTAGTGCAACTTGAAAATGCTGTTGCAACTGTCGGCTATCTTGATCAATAGTTACAATTGTATGACAAGCTACACGCGCATCTGCCCGCAATTTGTCCACAGTTTTTTCTATCTCTTGTATTCTCTGCTTATCATCTTGAGGAAATTTTTTAAGATGCTTAATATGTTCCATACATGAGGTTATTTGTATGTCACGAAGCTTTTGAGCAGCCCTGAGTTCCTTTTGTAACAATTGAAAATTTTCTCGTTCTAAAGGCACTAATTCTGTTACCTTTTCTAATAATGTAGAAAGTATTAAAGGAGTTTCACAACTATCATGGGAACCATACCCAAAGCGCAGAACTCGGTGTTGCTGTTTTAAAATAGAAAAGGGTATGGAAGATAATACTAAAACTGCTCCTGTAAAACCTTTAAGACGAAGTTTCGGTAAGATTGCTATTTGGTTTTCAGGAATAACAAGAATAGATTGCTTGAGGGATTTCAAATTATGCCGATGTTCGTTTCCGTCCAGAAATAATTGTGGTATATCAAGCAATGTAGATAAAACCGTTCCTACAGATGTACTAATCAAACTATTTTTTATAGATATAATCAAATCGAATGATGTTTGAACTGAATTTATCGCTAATTCAGTTGGTTGTAAACCTAGTTTATCTACTAAATCTTGATATGCGGAGCTTACTGCCTCTGGTGTGATTGCGCTCTCACAAAGTAGAGATGAAGAGCTATTAAAAATAGTTTGAATTAAAGTATCAATATTAGTTTTAGGAATATTATTTTTACCTGCTATTATCCACTCAATTTTTAATAAATTTTTGAAATCTTGATACTCTTGTCGGATACCTTTCTCACCTGCCAAAGCTTTGAACCACCAAGATGAACGTGAAACTTTTTTATTTTTCAAATGAGTAGCAATATAAGTATGAAAAAGTAGTGATATCGCAGGCAAAAGCTCTAAAGGTTGATAGCAGACTGAAGGGAAAGTTTCTCTATTTCCACTTAAATAATCAACTATCTCTTCAACATCTGTCACTTCAATTGCAAAATTAGGTGAAGTTTGCCTCAATATCGGCAGTATACCTGATTTAGCTTTAGGAGTTCCAGGAGTATTGAATTCAAAAACACAGTTAGAAGTTACGTGACTATTGTGCCAAATATGTTCATCATTAGAATGAAACAATATAACACTAAAAGAGGCAGGTAATTTTCTTTCTGGAATAATCACTCCTTCTATATCACTAATGCTAAATTTTCTGTAATCACTACTAGATGCAATAACATATACATCAGCAAAATAATTAATTAAAACTTTTACCCAAAGTGAACTTCTACTATCTCTGCAAATGACACATACAGTCAGATTATGTTGGTTTGACGGTTGTATTGTACGCATATTGTCCTTATTACTTCCTTGATGCAATGATCAATGTGTCTCCTTCCATGTAGATAACTCCTGGACCCATAAATCCACTTTCACTAATTGCCATTTGACGCCATAGACGTAGGATAGAGCTTCTGGTGTTTTCAGCAGATATAGGAATGCCGATCATCTCCTGCTTAAATATTTTAGAAATAGTTTGAGCTAAACATTCTTGACGATCTGAAGATGAACGCTGAGCATCCCAGCTAAGTTGAATTTTCAGTGTTTTGCCTGACTCATAAAAATATACACTTTTGACTTGAGACTTTCCGGATGTATATTGATGATAGTTTTCATTACTTCTAAGAGTAAACATACAAATAAAAAAATCATAAAGAGCCATAGCTGAATCACGTGCAGTTGCTTTATCTTGGTTAGCAAAAATTGGGCTTGTTGCTTGGGAACATTCCACCCAAGCAGAAGCATCATTCACAAATACATTGATATTATTGTAAATTTTTTTATAAGCCATCAAAGCGATTAAATAAGCAGCACCAACAGAAAGATGCCGTTTGGCATTACTATCACTTTGACCGCAGAAGAAATCACCACAAAGGCACTTTAGAGACTCATGAATATTATTTGCTGACTCTTGGTTGTCCCACCATGCGTCAGGTAAGTTGATACCTAAAGCAATTGAAATTTTTCTTTTGTATTCAGTAGCTAAAAAAATACTCTTACTATTTATAGTATCAAATAAAAATTTACTTACTTCTGAAAAGTTATGCTTAACTAAGATTTTATCGTTGGAAAACCATGTTTCAGAATAGCGCCATAACCTGCAAAGAGGAGATTCATCAACATCCAACCAACTCAAAAATTCTTCAGGTAGTGGCTTGCTCTCTTGTTTACAACCATGAATGTCTGTTTTCCGAAAACGCTCTAAATTATAAGGATTTGCTAAGCCTGCACCACCTATACTTAGATGAGCAATTTTTTCAGTTGATAGAGGTTGGTTTTTGTGCCAATAATCAACAAACTCCAGACCGTGTGCTTTACTTTCCATAGTCTGTAGACCGTGAAAGTAATCTACCAATAAGTACAACTTAATATTCTCGTTGTTTAACTCATTTATCCAGGCTTTTATGGCATCAATAATTAATTCGATATCTTGTTTTTGAGATGATTGAGGTAAGTCAAAAAAACCGATACCTTGGATATCATCAAAAAGACTAACCTTATCAAGAAGGACTTTCAAACCCTGACCGTGTGCATTAGGAGGATCATCAGATACAGCCAGCTTAAAACAGTCATCAACAACAACAAGCACTTTCTGTCCAATGTCTTGCTTCCAAACAAAGCCTAACCACTGATTTATGTAATTATACTTATTCAAATTTTTCATAAATAATCATTCTTGGTAATAATTGTCTGCCAAAAACCATCGTTTAAATCTAAGTCAGGACCTTGGATATCGAAAACATCCTGCATACGCTTAGTTAAAGAATCAAAAAATATCACGTCTCTTGGTTGTTGTCCATGAAACATTTTGTTAAATTCTTTTCTATTCTTAATTATTACTTGTTTTTGATTCACCTGAATGTAAAGATAAGGGCTGGGTTGATTGGCACATTTAGCACGAAATGCATGATATGCAGCTTGCCAAAAACAATGATGAAAACAGATAGCGAAACCTCGATGTCTCAGCCAAGAAGGACAATCTCCGTCTAGCCATTCAATAGCCTTTTCTGTAGATAGTCCAAATACTTCATTTCTAAACAAATCTATTGACTTTTCTGAACTCATCGATATTTCTATAGCCCTATCAACTGTCTTCCTATCAGCTTCTTGTGTCTCAGGGTTAGTAATTTCTTCTGAGGTTCTAGTATAAGTTGCACGTCTCAAGGCATGACATAAGCTAATATTAATCAATTCCTGAAATACTTCTTGGTTTGTTAGAGTCTCCCATTCAGGAAAATCAGGATCTGGATATTCAGAAATATTTTTATTTGGTTGGAGGTCAAAATTACCCCAAATATCAACTAGAGATTTTAGTTGCCAAAGAGATGCTTTTTTTCTTGGCTCTAATTGTTTCCTCACGGGGTCATCCCAAACTTCAGCAACTAGTCCGGCTGCTTGATGCGCTATTTGACGTGATTGTTCTTCTCTACCTTGCATCTGAATTTTTTCTTTTTCATGTTTCTTGGCTTGTAGGTCTTCGTACAAACCAGGAATCTGCACACCTGCTACTTGCCTATTACCATCTAGTTCTTGACGAATTAATTCTTGATGTTTGTCTGACAACCATTCTGGACCATAAATATCAATACCGTAGTTGCAATAAATTAATTTCTTGTTGGTAGCAGATGTATTGGCTTTTTCTCCTGTTTTAGACACATTAAAGCAGACAAAGTAATCTTTCACAGTTTCTAAAAATAAATCTTCAAAACTCAGTTGCTGTTGAAATTTTTCTTCAGCTTTTGATAAGGCATCAAATCTTAAAGAGAGTTTTAAAGTTTCGGAAACTGTTTGAATAACGTTGTAAATTTTGCAATACTTTTTTTTATCAAAAATCTCTGGTTTTTTATATAACGTATTCGATATTCTTTTGCTATCGTCTTTGGCATATAAGTATGCTAAGCCTGCAAACCAGTATGTGTCAATTATCAATGGATAATGTATCAAATACCGATTTGATATATTTTTGCGTTTATCTTCACTAAATTTAACTTTATGAATTAAAGATTGTTCTACACAAGCAAACCACTTATGGTGAGGATCTTCGGATAATTTTTTAGTCCAAATTTTATTATTTGTTAAACAACTCTTTTCTATTTCTGCTAAATGCTCTAAGCCCAATCTTTGAGACATTTCCAACAATAAACTATCGGTGTGTACCCGCTTTTCTTGAATAAATAATCCATTAAGAATGCTGATGAACAGTTTTTTATTTCCTTCCTGATTATTTAAAGAAAAAAAACGTCCTAATTTCCAAGCTTCATAGATAATAGCACTAGCTCCAAAGTTTGTTGGAATATATTCTATTTCATATCTCTGAATTAATTTATTAATAATTCTTTTGATATCTTGTAAGTCCTGTTCAGAAGGTAGCTCTTCAGTTTTTAAATTCCGTACTCTTGTTTCATAAATTTCTGAGAGAATCTTCATTTCCTCTCCTAAATCTGACAAGTTTAATTGATCTGATTCCTGACTTTTCCACTTAACTGATTGCCAGTCCACACCCATGTTTTTTGCATTTTCGTATAATCTTTTCAAGTCCTCTAGAAATAACTTTGGTTGATGAATACTCAGTAGTTTATCAGAAACTTTGGGGTCAAATTTTCTTCTGATGATAGTTTTGCCATTTTCTTCAAATACATGGTTAAATAAATTTTCAAATATCAGAAACTTTGGTTTATAAATGTTTGTTTGTCCGCTCGATATTACGTAATTCGCAGCGTCTGTATCTCTCATAGAAAAAACTGCTAATGATTCTTGAACACTCTCAACATAGCTAACAAAGTATGGGTTAGAGGCCATCACATGTTTACCCATTATGGAAGTTTGTTAAGATAATAAACTTTTTAATAATGAAAAAATGATAAATTTATACTTTTTTTACTTTTGAATTACTTAATTTAGACAAATTTGCTACTTAAGTATTTAATATTGTTTACTTTTTTGCTTTCTGTTTATGTAATATTACGTAAAGTTATTAATTAAAGATACGTAAAATCTCTCAGTTTAATGCAACGTGAAATTTTTAAACTGACACTCTATATACAGCAAATTTGAAGTTGATTTAACTTCTACGAAGTCTAAAATTGTTTGCATACATAGATAAATTTTGAAATTTATACTCGTTCCACACGCAGTTAGGATCTTTAACATGGTAATTACCATAAACCGATTTAGCTAATAAAGAATCCCCACCCAGACAGTAAGCAAAGCAAGCTTTTTCGCGGCATTCGGAGTGATTGTAAGCCAGCATGGAATGATAGAAAGGTGACTCTAGTGATAATACTCTACGGTAAATCTCCTGGATAGGTTCTATCTGAATATTACCTACAGCTAGCTGAGCGTAATCTTTTTGAGTTAGAGGTTCACATCCTCCAATTACATAACCGTCAGATGAAATTCGCAAGGTATGTCGCCAGTATTCAGGGATAAGTTCTGGACGAAGAGTGATGGTTACAGATTCATTGACATGAATATTTTGATATAGGTGACCATATTTGTCTTGTCGAATTTGTTCTGGAATTAACCAACCACTATCTATTAGTGCAGGAATAAAAGCAGCACAGTAGGCACAAATTTCCACTAAAATTGTTATTGGCTGTGAAACTTTTACTGGTACAAGCGATTGAGATAAGCTATTTAAAAATTCAACTATATCTCTCTGTTGTAGCTGATATTGCTGCATTTTGACTGCCATCAAAATACCAATATCAAACCATTGCACTCCGTCTTCAAAAATTAGTTGATGAATCATCCGAATAATTGAATCATCATTAAAGCGATGAAGTGTAGTTGCAACAATTACTCTTTCTGCTAGCTGCCGTGCTAGGGCAATTCTTAAGTTTTTCAAGGCTAAATCAAAAGTACCTTTACCCCGAATTTTATCGTTTTCATCACATACACCTTCCATTGAAATATCTAAGTAATCTAATTTAATTCGCTCTAAATCATCAGCATATCTATCGATTAGCAATCCATTAGTTACACCTCCAAACTTGATTTCAGGATATGTTTTACGAAGTTTTGCTATATGTTCAAAAAATGGTATAGACCGATTGGGTGTGAGAGCGTCTCTATCTACAACAGCGATCATACGCGTGCCAAGTTTCTCAACCATGCATGTCACTGTGTCTAGCAATGTAGACATAGGAATCAGCGGACTAATTGTGGCTCCGCTCTCGTATCCCAAAAAGCAATGCTGACATTTCAGCCCACATACATTGCCTATACCTAATTCTAGTTGCATAGGATGTGATTTAAGAACTAAATCTTGATAAAGCTGGATACCTGTAATTTTTTTGTCACCCAAAGCTAACCACTGTCTAACAATACTAATATCATCGCCAAGAGGGTCACTAGACTGTGCATATATTCCACCTTTACTAGCTGCCAATGACATAAAAACGTAGACCTCCTTATCCAGATTTTTTTTCTCCTCTATTGTTGAAATAAATTAATTTGCTATCTGCTAATTTACTTACTCTGGTTCTTCAGTATTTTTTATGGAACAGAATAATAAAGAAAACCTAATATCAGGCTGAATTCATTGCTGTGGATGGATTTTAGGTTTTTGATATTTTCTATAAAACTGGGATTTTAATGCTGTACCATAAAACCATTGGAAGAACCCTTTTTGCAAATTTATGAAAAATTTACTCAACAATGAAATTAGTTACTAAAATAGTCTACCACCATGATTTCAGTCAAATTATGACAATAGCCTGCTTTCGAGGCCATGACCAATAATAATGCTTGTAACTCAGTTACAAGCACTTTATTTGTAAAAATGCTCCTTATATCTGTTTTTGCAGGAGTAAGAGGTATTCCAAAATTGCAAAAATTCCAAGTTGATAATTAATGCTTGTAACCCAATTTTGCTTTTTTGGAATGTTATCGGGTACAGTAACAGCTATTGATGGTTGCTCCACCCTTCATAAGTAGCGATCGCAACTTCTGCCGCAGGGTGATTGCAAAGTTGTTTTAACGCTTCTACGCCACCTGACTGTAATGCAGCAATAATCCTAGCTCGCAGTTCTGGTTTCTGCTCAACTTCTTTTTTGAACTCAGTAGCAATGACCTGCTTTTGAGCATCAGTTTTCATTGGGTAAACTTGAGAAAGGCAATTTAGGAGTTGTTGAATTTCAAAAGCAGTTTCTGTCAAGTTTTGCTTTTGAGGGTAGTTATTCTGGATTCCAATTTGCTCACGGATGATACTACGTTCATTTATTACACCTACTTTATTGATATGCCAACTTGTTTCAGTCATAAGTATTCATCCCTATAAATTTCCACAAACTTTCATCTGCTATTAATAAGGGTTACAAGTATGATTTCTCGTTCGGACTTAGTTTCTGAAAGGTTGATATCATACAGCATTCAGCTTGTTTCCTCTTTGAAAAACTTGTAAATGAGTTACAACTTTTTTCTTTTATAAAAGTGCAGGTACATAGCTGTTATTTGTTGGTGGGGTATCCTTGTGAGGATATAAGATAACCCATCTTACAATCTTAGAGAAAATTCAAGGCTTTGAAACCAAAATGGGTACACCATTTTCTTCTACAGGTAACTTATCCATTATTGTCTGTCTTGGTTATCCTGTTGTCCAATTTGGTCTCCCTCAATTTTACTCTTGACGTTGGCTACTCCTATGTTGCCTACACCTATTTTAAAAAGGGTTAAATTGATATTAATGCGAATAAGAGCTAAACGCTTGTAAAAATTACCCTGCCAAGATTCTGTCTGTACAAGCTGACTTGAATTTTTATCACTTCTGTTAACCCTCTGAATAATATCAATGAGGTGAGCATACGAATCCTCTGGGCTAGATTCAATTTCTGACTTATTAATTACATTAATTACGCCAGAAATCCTTCTTAAGGATGCAATTTCTTGTAAAAACACTTCTTGTAGAAATCCTGGGGTATTCCAGCCACTACGTTTAGCAGGTGCATCTGTAATGAATATGAAATAAGTATGGATTAGTCCAGCTTCTACAATTTTTCTAATTACACCTTTTCCTTGCCAACGTTGCAGTTCTCCTTCTTGAGAATTAGAAATAGAAGGAACAAACAAAATTTCATCAATGAGAGCTACTTTAATTTTGTTTTGGATCGCCCAATCAATAGCTTCAGATGAATTTTGAGTGGCATGACAATCAATTCCAGCATTTTTTAGCCGTCGTTCATGTAGAGCTAGCCAGTGTTCATGATCATCTAAAATTAAAACTGGATGGATAAGCATGAGGATTTCCCAGAATATCAGTTATTAGCAGAATGCTCAGGATATTATTAATCTTTCGCCCTAAGAGATTTGAAACTTTTTTAGTAATATATATTTAATTTAAATATTAAGTATAAGTATATGTTTGATTTGTTCAATCCAATCTAATTCAATATCATTACCGTTAATATTTATAGGTTTTCATACAAAAAATCTGCACGTCTATCCATTTAAAATGTGTTTAAAGTTAAGCATTTTTGTATATAAATTTAGAACTGAGTTACAAATCTAATTTTAAATTTTGTTGAAAAATTACTATACTCTTGATCCAGTTATCATTTCAGCAACATCAGAACTAAGCTTCATCCGTTCTATAAATAGGATAACTGCCACCCTAAAAGTAGCGAGCGTATACGATGTGACATATAACGTCTGAAAGCCTTGCATAGCAAGGCTTTCAGTAATAAGACTACTCATTGAGATTTTCTTGTTTCAACATAAAAAATCCTTGGTTTAACATTGTAAGAGCAAGACGTTTAGTTTATACCCCAAATCTCTTATTACTCTAACCATTCATGCCACAACAGTCGATAATCAAAGTAAATGCGGGAATTCGTTTTGTACTGAGGTGATCGCTTAAGTAGCTCCATTAAATCTTTAAACTCTTGAGAGTCAAAAATCACGTTGCAACCTGCACTCCACTGTCCAATTGTATTTATGTCGGCGCTCCCACGCCACCCCGTTGTCTTAGTAGTATGTAGGTTGACTCCATTTCCTTGCTCAAAAGATTCTTTGTCATCTCGCTGGAAATTCTTGTTAGTATCTCGCACTAATCGTGCTGTTCCTGCTTGCACTAGTGCTTCGTAGCCCCGATGCAATCCGAATCTCCACAAGTCTCTATGGTATCCAAAATCCAGTCGTGCTGAGCCTTTGGGATTCAGAAGTTTGACAGTGGTGTAGTAGCGTCCAGGCTCTGTTGTCGCCAGATACAAGCACAAGAACTCCCACTCTCCATCATTTTTGGCAATTACCCCAATCGAATCATTCCACTTGTCTGGTGTTGTATCTCTGACATAGCCTTGAGTGCGATCACGTTTGGGGGCTAAACCACTAATTCCAACCAGATTCCACTCATCTTCACGGAGAGGATACCCTCGTGCCTCACAAGCCTGTACTACCTGCTCTGCCAAATTCTCGGGTTTACTAGATTTACGAGCATTTTGAGTTTGTACAAACTCAAAATGCTCTTCCCATAAATACCAGGTGTTGCGCCCAGCAAACTTAATATCCCCACCCTTATCGCCAAAAGTCACCTTGACATGTCTGTTCTCGCGGACATGAGTAAGAACAGGAAATTCACATCCGCTCGGAACGGAAACTTTCTCTTTATTCTCTTGTAGTTCAACATGACTGCGAGTCTTTAGTTTAAGATAAGTGGGGTGAGTAATACGAATGCGATTGCTCTGAAAAGGCTTAACATTATTTGCTTCTTGGATTAGGACACCATCAGGCTTAAGAAACAAATCTTTTTCCGCGTTCCTGCGCCGCACCAATCCTGGTCGACTTCTCCCCCCAGCTTTCACCCATTTGTCAAACTCTGCTGCTGCTCCCGTGTAATCGCCGCTGTTTAGTTTTCGGAGCAGAGTACTGCCGCCAAATCCCTTTTCCCCTAGCCCTACATTGTAGGCAAAGCAGACTAAGGCACTAAATTGATTACTCCCCAATTTTACTTTAATCCGCGATTCCACCCCATCTTCAAATTTCCTGATATCCTCTAGCAACCACTGCTCTGCAGTTTTTTGATCGATAACCAATCCTGGCCTTACACGATTCCCCGTAGTGCCATAGCCAATAGTAAGAACTCCTGCTTGACAGTAGTAGGTTCTGGTACTGAACCCCTCGAAATGTTTAATTAAGTCAAGACCTTCTTGGTTGATTTCTTGGTTAATATACTTCATACCCTTGATATCCATATTTAAAATCTTCTTGGTTAGAATTTTTCTTCTTCAGAGGATTGGGATTGTTGCTTAAGCCGATCGCTTGCCATTTCCTGTAAAGATTTTGGCTGCTGTCGAGCAATAATTGCTCCCGCTCCTGTCCCCAGTACACCTGTCCAAGCAGCAAGCTTCACATTTGAATCAACATTTGGGAAAAAAGATATAATGATAGGAGTGAGCACACTCACGACTGCAACTATTCCACCAGTTAAGGTGGAGATTAAGTCATTTATGGCAGCAGCTTTTGCTAGATAGTCATCTGTTTGAGTATTCGGATTATCTCTGAAGTTGTAGCTCATGTTTGAAGTCCTTAAATTTATACAGGCTTTCATCTGCTATTAGTAAGAGTTACAAGATGATTTCGTTCAGACTTAGTTTCTGAAAGGTTGATATCATACAGCATTCAGCTTGTTTCCTCTTTGAAAACTTGTAAATGAGTTACAACTTTTTTCTTTTATAGAAGCGCAGGTACATAGCTGTTATTTGTTGGTGGGGTATCCTTGTGAGGATATAAGATAACCCATCATACAATCTTAGAGAAAATTCAAGGCTTTGAAACCAAAATGGGTACACCATTTTCTTGAGAGCGATTTTTTCGGGGGAGATGGGGAAGAATTAAGCAAGGGGTTGAAACATTAATCATCCCAAAGACCTTGAAACTTGGTAGACGCAAGTTCGGTGTCGACACTAAAATGGTACAAACCGCGAAATATCATCTCCAATCGGTTAAGCCCTAATCCTTTCAAAAATGGAGCAGGTTACACGCCTGAAAGCATGATAACTTCGTGAGTAAAAGTCACTTCCAATTCCTTAACCGAGAGGTATTGGTTCACTAATAACTTTTCCTTACTCAGAATCTTTCAACATTCCCGTTAACAACTCCGACATCTCCCACAAATCTTTATTGCGATTATCATCATAAATCATCAACGTCCTGGGGTCAGCATGACGGCTCAACTTCTGCACCTTTCTAATATTCCCATCCGTCGCATCCAGTGCCGCCGTAATCGCCGAATGCCTGACCCTGTGCGGTGACATCGGTTTCTTCACCCCAGCGAACTTAAAAGCCGCCGACACGATTTTATAGATAGCATCCGTAGTCAATCTATGTCCAGTATTATGAAAATCTAACGCCGTAAAAATTGGTAAATTAGCATTCAAATCCCCCCTAGCAATTAACCAATCAGCAAGAGCCGCCGCCACATCTTTGGACATATCCAAATATTCTTCATTCGTCCCCTTACCCTTTCCTAAAACCCGCAACTTGCGCCCATAAAAATCAAAGTCACCCACATTTAACTGACATATTTCCTGACGACGCAAAGCCAAACCCCACAGCACCAGAAAAATCGCTCTGTTGCGCTTACCAATCAAAGTCTCCCGGTCAAACTGCTGTAACACCAGTGCTATCGTCTTGCTATCAACCCCCCGCGTATCCCGATAAGCCTTGACTTTCTCCCCTTCCACGTCTTCCAGGGAATAGTTACACACACCAAGCTTGCGCCCCATCTTCGCCAAGGACTTAAGCGCCGCCAACCGCCGATTAATTGTTGCCTCCCTCACCCCCGACGCTATCAATTTCGCCTTGTACTTCAGTACCACCATCACCGCCTGCTCTCGCTGCAAGTGCAAAAACTCCAGCACACTATCCCCAGTCGGCGGCATCAAAGTCATCTTCAGAAAGAAATCCCTTAAATCTTTTTCGTAAGCACGCCGAGTATTAGGGTTGCGTTTATCTGCCAACAACTGGGCCAACACATCCGGGTCTTTATCAAGCTGTGCATCAAAATATCGCGCGATCGGCGCATCTAAACACGCCTCCAACTCTAACTTAACTATCTCTCCTGAAATTGGATTTGACATAATTGCTGACTCGCGTTCTTAAAAAATAAGCAGGGGGGCAGGGGAGCAGGGGAGCAGGGGAGAGATAAGCTCTTGAGCAGAGGGGCAGAGGAGCAGAGGGAGAGAAGATGTTTAATTTTTATTCATCAGCCAGGGCGATGGGTTGTTAATCATGTTGACTAAACTACCTAAAACTTGGTTGTAAATTCCATACAGTTCTCGGCCTGTATTAACCTCTAAATAATTACATTTAACAGCAAACTCTATCCATGTCTGAGTTTCAGCCGCTTCCGCTTCACAATCATTAAGTTTTGCTACAAATGCTCCCTCATATCTGCGCTTTCGCCAAGCCTCCGCCAAGTTAGCACAGATAGAACGTGATGACCGACGAATTTGGTCGGTTAGTGAATATCGTTCCTCAACAGGAAACCTTTTCGACACCTCAAATATTTTCATTGCGGCATCAAACGCAGTTTGATAAACCCTTAAATCTTTATGGTTCTTAATTGCTTCTCTTTCCATTTCCTCATCTCCCCCTGCCCCTCTGCCCCTCTGCTCCCCTGCTCTCCCAAATCGGCTCATTAAGCATAATTGCTCACAGCTTCGTTATTGATAATGCGCGTTTCCAATAACGTTCATCATACCTCAGTGGGAAGGGGCATAAATGTTTACACTCGGCGAACAGCTAAATCCTTCTTGCGGAAGTGGGCGGGTGTTAATTAATCATGCTAAGTCTGTAATTTCCGGCTTTGATATCAAAATTGATAGCACAGGTACACTGGCAAACTACTCAAAGCGATTGCACCAGAGCGCAGTGCAATCATGTGATCGTGTAAAAAAATCTTTTTTAGCACGGTGATGCCAGCTATATCGGCTCGACCCCTAACCTGACTGCCAGATACTGGTTGTAGCGCCTCATGACTTCCATACGAAGCGCACCTCCTATAGCTAGTTCCAATCCTGCTTCTGGTTCTACTTCAACGATCGGGACGATCGCATTGTTCAGCCAGCCTAAACCATGTTTCTCATCTACTTCTATATGGTCGTAAAAATATTCGCATTTTACCCGTGCATCCGAATATAGGCGTTCTAAACCAGCAACAACTGAACGATTGCGATTTGGGTCGAAAATTTCGGGCATCCCTAAACTTCCAATTCCCTTAAAATAGTGTCTCCGGTTCAAACCGAAGCAAAAGTACAGGTTATGACCTGCGTAGGGTCGCCAGTCTTCCCAAATGGGGAGTGTT
>NZ_JACJQL010000052.1 GCF_014696625.1 Nostoc parmelioides FACHB-3921 | reverse complement strand
ATTCTTCCCAAGTTATTGTGTTGTTACAATGCTTTTTCGTTCCATATTTTATCTGCTAAAAATTTTAATGATAATGATAATCGAAAAGAGGGGGGAGGAGGCGAGCGTCGCTCGCCTCCTCCCCCTCCCCACCACATGATTATCATTTTTATTTAGATAAGTTTAAGTATTTTAGCTCATTGACAAAATACACTTTAATCTAACCCCTCACGAGTGGATTTACTCTGTCCCTATCAATAAAATTGATTTTGCTAAGTCCACCCTACCACCTAGTTGGGAACATCCATTTGGGACTAATGATTTGGGTCAAGATATATTAGCTAGGATTTTGTATGGTGGCAGAATATCAATTGCGGTGGGTGTGTTTTCGATGGTGGTGGCGATAACCTTGGGGATACTCATCGGCGCACTTTCAGGATTTTACGGCGGTTGGTTGGATGTGGTATTGATGCGGTTAACTGATTTGTGTCTGGCTTTACCGCGCCTACCATTATTGTTATTGGTGATATTTTTGTTTCGAGATGCAATTAAGGCGATCGCTGGCCCAGAACTAGGTATATTTGTCTTAGTCGTGCTAGTTATCGGCGGACTCAACTGGATGTCTGTCGCTAGGTTAGTTAGGGCTGGGTTTTTAACTGTGCGCGAACAGGAATTTGTCACCGCCGCCCGCGCCCTCGGTGCTTCCCCCAGACGGTTAATCTGGATTCATATTTTGCCAAATGTCATCAGTCCGGTATTGGTAGCAGCGACTCTCTCTGTGAGTACCGCCATCGTCACGGAATCTACACTCAGCTTTTTTGGTCTGGGCTTTCCTCCTGATGTCCCGACTTGGGGGCGGATGCTTTACGATGCACAAAATTTTTTGGAGTTTGCGCCCTATATGGTGGTTTTTCCAGGGACGGCCATATTTCTGACTGTGCTGAGTATTAACTATATAGGTGATGGTTTACGGGATGCCCTTGATCCTCGATTGTCTTAAATTAGCTAGGCGATTGGTGATTGGTAATTGGTGATTGGGGACAAATTAAATTCTCTTTCATTACCCATTACCCATTACCCATTCCCCACAATTAGTTAATTTCTTAATTGCACCGGCATAGCCAAATAAGTCATCTTCAAACCACCCAGGGGAGTGAAAATTACTGGAGTTAGATTTTGGTTGATGTGCATTTGAATTTCTGGGGATGGTAAGGCTTTGAGTCCTTCCATTAAGTATTTGACATTAAAAGCAATTTCTATATCTTCCCCAGCAATTTCCGCATTCATCGACTCTCTCCCACTGCCCATTTCTTGAGCTTCACAAGATAAGGTCAGCTCTTGGGCAGTACTATCAATAGTTAGCTTGACGATATTATTTTTCTGGTCTGCTAGTACAGCAATTCTTTCTAATGTGCTTAAGAATTGTCGGCGTTCAATGGTCACTTGTCGCTCAAATTGGCGGGGAATAAGTTGGCGATAAGCTGGGTATTGACCTTCTAATGTGCGACTAGTTAGGCGTTGGTTTTGCCATGCAAATATGACTTGACCTTGGTCTAAATATAACGCTATGGGTTCCTCAGAGGCAGCATTATGAGCCAACATCCTTTCTAGTTCGCGTAAGGCTCTAGCTGGTACTGTTACCTCTAATTGCTGGTCGTTATCTTCTAAGGGACGCTCATTAGTGGTTTCGACTACGGCTAGACGATGCCCATCAGTAGCGGCAAATTCCAAGGTATCTTGTTTAACTGTCAGATGTACTCCTGTGAGGACTTGCTTAGTTTCGTCGCCACTAGTAGCAAATAATGAACCTCGCAATCCTTCAATTAAGGAAGTAGCTGTGAGATAAATAGCTGTGGTGTTCTCAATTAGGGGTAATTCGGGAAACTCTTCCGCTCCCATTGCTCGTAATTGGTACTTTCCAGTTTTTGGGGTCAGGCTAACTATTAAACCTTCTCCGGTTGCTGTACCGTCGGTGGCTGATTCATCATCTAGGGTAATTTCTCCCTCTGGCAGACGTGAGGTGATATCTACCAACAATTTAGCAGGAAGTGCGATCGCTCCACTTTGCCATACATCAGCATTAAAGCTAGTACGGATACCCAAACTGAGATCAAAGGCTGTTAAGCTTACTTGATTAGTATCAGCATCAGCTTGCAACAGCACATTAGCAAGTACTGGATGAGTCGGTCGTGATGGTACAGCACGATTGACGAGGGAAAGATTTGTACTGAGGTCGCTTTGGGCGCAAACTAATTTCATTGTCAGATTCGGCAGGTGAATGAATATGGTAACATCCTGATCGCTCATTAGGCGGCAGAGACAATACCTTTGAAACTACGCCATTTTAGGGATCTTAAAGCAAGTGTCGTGGATTGAGGGGGATCTAAAACTTTTTGCTACACATAAGAGGACTTTTAAAACATCCTCTCACACATAAATCCTAGAAATATTAAAAACTAACTGTAGTAAATCTGAACAGATTGCGTAAATCTTATTTTTATAAAGGTTTTACAAACTTAGAGTAATAGCCAATTTGTGTCCTAACTATTCAGATTGCCTTTACATAATATTAGATTTTGTGAAGATTCATAGCGGATTATATCTACTCCGTAATTATTCGGTTTGAGTATCATCTGGACTAAAACATAATTGAGTCTATGCGATGGAAATCATAGATAAATCTCTAACTAACTCCATCATTACCCTAAGTGTGGATTTAAAATGATGTCAGACTTTTGATAATTGATATTTATAGTAACTATATTATTCTTTTATTAATGGTCTAGCTTTTCTGATTGAATTCGCTTTACTCAATGAAATTTAGCATCATCTACCTAACAAAAAAATATGCCAGAACTACTGCGAAAAGAATTAGGTGAATTTAGTAGTATTGTTTGTTTTAAAGCAGCAATCTCAGGTATGGAAGAAGCCCTGGGAGAAAAGGCTACAGCCATTGCATTAACAACAGCAGGCCGTGCGCGAGGCAAAAAATTAGCTGAAACTTTAGGATTGGTAGGAGCATCAATTTCCCTAGAGAATGCAGCCGAAAAATTAGCAGTAGCTTTAGGTGCAGAAGGTACAAGATTGTGCAAAATTGAGAAAATTCTTTCTGAGGGGGATGTTATTAAAGTCTATACATCCGAGACTCTATGTTCTGCGGGTGAACCACTTAATTCAACCCGTAAATGTACATTTACAATGGGTGCGGTTTGGGGAGCAATTGAACAAATATTAGGTAAGCGACTTAAGGGAGTTCACAGTGAATCTGTGTTGCGGGGTGGAGATTACGACGTATTTGAATTTACTCTGCTGTGACAAGAAAATTAAATTTTCTTTGATAGTACATTTCAAATTTAAATATAGTCAAACCTCAGACAAATCTTACTTAACTCTCACAAAATAAGCAACTCAAATGGCAATTAATACAGAAAAGCTTGGCATGGTTTTGCAGAATTTCGTAACAGGAACGAGTGATGTTCAAGGAGCAGCACTTGTCACACCAGACGGTCTACCTTTAGGAGTTAGCTTACCTGGTGGAATGGATGAAGAACGGGTATCGGCAATGTCTGCATCTATGCTTTCCTTGGGCGAACGTATTGGGATTGAACTATCTAGAGGTAACATTGACCGAATTTTTGTGGAAGGAAATAAAGGGTTTGGCATTCTTATAGGCTGCGGTGAAGAGGCTGTTTTGCTGGTATTAGCTAGTGAGAAAGCTAAACAGGGCATTCTCATGTTAGAGATTAAGAAGATTCTCTCAGAACTCAAGCTAATTTTGATGTAATCGCTAGCGTTTCAGGTTGAAAAATAACTTAATTATAAGTTCCCTATTCGACAAATATTTGCACTTGTAGGGAACTTTTAACTTCTCGCTGGAAAAAAAGCAGAATTGATTTAGAAATTGTGCAATCACTAGCAATAAATTTTTATCTTCATTCAAGCCATTTGTTTACCTGTTCCTAATGAACTGCCTATCTCTCTTGTCTAGCACTGGTGTAAATGGAGTAAAAAAATGGAAATCATGCGTTTAATCGTGACAGGAACTGTAGGTGCTGGCAAGTCTACTTTTATTCGTTCTGTCAGTGAAATAGAAGTAGTAGATACTGATACCTGTGCAACTGATGAAACGGCACTTCTGAAGAAAAAGACGACTGTTGCCTTTGACTTTGGTAGACTGCAATTTGGTTCTGATATGGCACTACACCTTTATGGTACTCCCGGTCAGTCCCGCTTTGATTTTATGTGGGATATTTTGATTCGTAAGGCTCATGCTTATATCTTATTAGTAGCAGCACATCGACCTCGTGAATTTCGTCAGGCACGTAACATTCTTACCTTTATGAACCAAAGAATGCAGATTCCCATGATTATTGGTTTAAGCCATACTGATTGTCCTGGTGCTTGGTTAGAAGAAGATGTTTTTCTTGCACTAGGATTCATGGATGAAAATAATCGACCTCCAATAGTGAAAGTAGACCCAACAAAGCAGGAATCTGTATCTGAGGCAGTCATTGTTTTAGTACAGCATTTGCTCCAAAGTTGTGCAGTTTAATATCTTTTTAAATGCGGTAATTATTGGTGGAGTTAACCATGATATAGTAGCTGGTTGATAATAAATTTGGGTAGATTGGTAGTTCGTTAAATCTGTATACACAATAGTTATTTTAAACAAATAAAAGGTCTGAGATTATGGCGATCGCTGGTACTTTTTCCGATTTTTCTTTACCAGAACTACTACAATTTTTAGATCAGGGAAAAAAGACAGGCATACTTTATATAGAGGTTTCACAAAACACGAGTGATAACAAAAAAGCTATACCCTACTACGTCTGGTTACATCAAGGTCGGATAATCGCCGCCGCCGATCGCCTAGATCAAAAATGTTTAACCTTAATGATTGACCAACGTGGGTGGATTAGTGAGCGCGTGATCTCTAGAGTCAATCAAATTTCCTCCAACTCCATCAATACGCCGTTGGGTTTAGTTCTCAAGGTTCAAGGACTACTCCAACCAGAACAACTGAAATTGTTATTTAACAACCAAATACTCCGACCAATATGTAATTTATTTCAAATTAGGGATGGTGTATTTAAATTTAACCAGATACAAACACTACCCCTTCCCTTAGCAGAGATGACGGGTTTAAGTATGTCAGCAAATGAGGTGACGCTGACGAGTTTGAGATTGCTGCGAGACTGGAGCGCTTTAGCAGATAAGCTTCCAGACCCCACTTCTAGTTTGTCAGGTTTGAGTGTAAAAGAACCCCAAATCCACCTGAAAGCTCAAGAATGGCAAGTATGGGAATTTGTGAATGGTAATGTTTCTATCCAGGATATTGCTCATCAGCTGCAAATCCCAGTAGAAATTGTACAGCAAATTGCTTACCGACTCATTGTAGTGGGTTTAATAGAAGAAAACTTCATGGCTACTTCTTGTGCTTTACCTAATCCCACAATCACTGAAGAAGAAGCAGTACCAGAGCCTGGTATAAAAACAACGGTTAGTCAGTCGTTTCTCAACAGTTTAGTTGGTTTTCTACGCAGTAGATCATAATTGAGCATGAAGAATGTGGAAATTGTGGAAAACCCACAACAACTATAGGCTGATAAAACTTGATCAACTTGAATAACTGTGGAAAACTTGTGGAAAAACCCCATGTTTTTTCCACAGGGTAATTATACTTATAATTAAGTTTTCCCCACAAAGTGCTAAGTTTTCCACAAAAAATAACTATTTTTCCACAGCAAAAAGATAAATTTAATCTATTTTTATACAAGTTTTAATATTCTTAGTCCTTAATAAGATTGGGGTTATGGAAAACACCAAATTGTGATGATCACGGTTTTCGAGAACGGCTATTCATCTTGATGCGATCGCTCAATTGACGTAAAGTTTGAGATAAACCGCGATCGCTTTCTACTAATTGAGCAATTTTGTCACAACTATATAACACCGTTGTGTGATCTTTCCCGCCAAACTCCTCACCAATTCTAGGGAAACTTAAATCCGTATGTTGGCGCATGAGATACATCCCGATTTGGCGCGCCCAGCTAATTTCCCGCCGCCTGGAGTTACTTTTCAGGTCTTCAATTGAGATATCAAAATTGTCAGCAATCACCGTGAGAATCGCCTCAGGGGTAGCTTCTATTTTCTCTGTTGGTGTCATTAACACTGGTGCAAGATTAGCGACCGTCATGGGTAAACCCCAAATGGAAATATAAGCCAGCGCCCTAGTTAAAGCCCCTTCCAACTCCCGAATATTAGAAGTAAAGTTAGTAGCAATATACTCAATGACATCGCGGGGTAGACGGATTTTTTCATACTCTGATTTTTTCTGTAAAATCGCCATTCTTGTTTCTAAATCTGGTGCTTGAATATCTGCAATCAAACCCATCGAGAACCGCGAACACAAACGCTCTTGCAGACTAGGAATCTGATTTGGTGGACGGTCAGAAGCAATCACTACTTGCTTACCAGCCTCATGTAATGTATTAAAAGTATGGAAAAATTCCTCTTGGGTGTATTCCTTACCCTCAATAAATTGAATATCATCTACTAACAACACATCAGCAGCTCGATAATGTTCTCGAAAACTCTGCATACTATCATTACGAATAGCTGTAATGAGATCATTAGTGAATTGCTCTGTAGAAACGTAAAATATCTTAGAATCTGGGCAAATCTCCCAACGGTAATGCCCTATTGCCTGCATAAGATGAGTTTTTCCCAGTCCTACACCACCACATAAAAATAAAGGGTTAAACTCTCTCCCTGGAGATTCAGCCACAGCTAAAGACGCTGCATGAGCCATCCGATTATTAGCTCCGACGACAAACCGCGAAAATACATACTTGGCATTTAATTCTGTATTCGGTTGCCTGTTTTGATTCGGAGTTTCGTAGATACTATTTGTGGTTGGTAGTTCCCACGCTCCACCCCCACCAATCTCTTCAAATTCCTCGCCTTTAGCTACTGTAATGTAAATTTCTACAGGATGTCCCAAAATACTTTGTACAACATTAGCAATAGTAGTGATGTAATACTTTTGTAACCAATTGCGTGCAAAAGGGTTAGGTGTAATTATTACTAGACAATTATTTTCTAGGCGTTCTGCATTAGCAGTTTTAATCCAAGTTTCAAAGGTGGGGCGAGATAGTTCTATCTGTAGGCGCTCTAGTACCTGACTCCATAAACTGTCAATGGAAATTTCCATCATTTACCACCTTTGCTGCTAATCGTCACAATAGAAGATATAAGCAAGCACCAACTTAGCATTCAGACGCTCTAGACCTGGAACTAGCTTTTGAGTTGTAATCATGTTGGGACAAACCCAGTAGGCAACATCCTAGCACTCACTGACCAACACGGAGAAACAAAGACACATGAAGACATATAATGGCGCACATAACAAGATTTATACTTGGAGTCTGCCCCACAAGGGTGGCAGTAGTGCGGTTTTGATGCTGCTGGGTGGGGTAACAGCTATGTTTTTAGGAAGCTGCTCCCTTCTACCCACAAGGACAATACAATCCCAAGCCAATCAATCTCAGCCCCAGCCTAATGACAATAGTCCAGCAATTGTCCCCCCAGCTATTTTTTCATCCACCGGCGACCCTAATTTTGTCGTCGGAGTAGTACAAAAAGTGGGAGGGGCTGTAGTGCGGATTGATTCTGCCAGAACGGTGACTTCCCGCGTTCCAGATGGATTTAATGATCCTTTTTTCCGCCGCTTTTTCGGAGATGGAGTACCAGCACAGCCTAGACAGCGAGTAGAAAGGGGTAGTGGTTCAGGTTTTATTATTAGTTCCTCTGGTCAAATTTTAACTAATGCCCATGTTGTTGATGGTGCTGATGAGGTAACAGTTACCCTCAAAGATGGTAGGACTTTTGATGGTAAGGTACTTGGTGAAGACCCAGTAACGGATGTAGCTGTTATTAAAATAAACGCTAATAACTTGCCGACTGTTGCTGTCGGTAATTCTGAAGTTTTACAACCGGGTGAAGCGGTTATTGCGATTGGTAATCCTCTAGGCTTGAATAATAGCGTTACGTCAGGAATTATCAGCGCCACTGGTCGTTCTGGTAGTGATATTGGCGCAAGTGATAAGCGCGTTGACTATCTGCAAACAGACGCGGCGATTAATCCTGGTAACTCTGGCGGCCCCCTGCTCAATGCTCGCGGTCAGGTAATTGGTATGAACACAGCTATTATCCAAGGCGCTCAAGGTTTGGGGTTTGCTATTCCTATTAATACTGTGCAGAAAGTTGCTCAGGAATTAATCACTCAAGGTAAGGTAGATCATCCCTATTTGGGTGTACAGATGGCAACCCTCACGCCACAAGTTAAGGAAAGAATTAACGAAAGATTTGGCGATCGCATCAATATTACAGCAGATACAGGCGTTTTATTAGTTCGGATTGTTCCTGACTCTCCCGCCGCCGATGCTGGCCTCAGACCAGGAGATATCATTCAAAGCATTAATAATCAATCTGTAACAACCGTTGAACAAGTCCAAAAAATTGTAGAAAATAGCCAAATTGGTCAACCTTTACAAGTCCAAATAGAACGCAATGGCCAAACAACACAAGTAGCTGTCAGTCCAGCACCTTTACCTGCACGGAGAGAGGGGTAGGGATTGGGGACAAAAAAGTAAAAAGTAAAAAGTAAAAAGTAAAAAGGTAAAAGGTAAAAGATTTTTTCTTTTGCCTTGGATTGGGGTTGGGGAATTGAGTAACGAGTACTGGAGATTAGGGATTGGGTTCAAAAATCCATAGTTAAACATAGTTCACTATTAATCAAAACTACCCAAAAAATCTGAAGTTGTTACCATGTACTTAGTATCAGAGCGTAGAGTATTACAATTCCCGATTACCCAATCCCCAGTCCCCAATCCCCAGTCCCCAGTCCCCAGTCCCCAGTCCCCATTCCTCAGTCCCCAGTCCCCATTCCTCACATGAATCCCGAATTGCTCCCCATCATTCAATTAGGCAATCCCACATTACGCCAAAAAGCTGCTTGGGTGGAAAATATTCATGATGCAACTATACAGCAACTAATTGATGACTTAATTGCCACGGTTGCCAAGGCTAATGGTGTGGGAATCGCATCCCCTCAAGTAGCACAGTCTTATCGTTTATTTATCGTCGCTTCTCGTCCTAACCCTAGATATCCTCATGCTCCAGAAATGGAACCCACCGCCATGATCAACCCTAAGATAGTGGGAAACTCAACCGACATAGTCAAAGGTTGGGAAGGTTGTCTTAGTGTTCCGGGAATTAGAGGATTAGTTCCTCGCTATCAAGCAATTGAGGTCGAATACACGGATCGTTACGGAAATTTACAAAAACAAACCTTAACTGATTTTGTTGCTCGTATATTTCAACACGAATTTGATCATTTAGATGGTGTACTGTTTATAGACCGCGTGGAAAGTAATTTAAATATAATTACGGAGGAAGAGTACCAAAAATTAGTAGTGAAAGATACAAAATAAAAATTCTTCTTAAGAATGAGAACCAACAAGTTTTTTTAATGTATACTTAACCTATTGTTAACCTAGAAAGCCGGGTGTAGCTATCGAGTAAATGGCAAAAACTATTAGTAGTCGTGTAGAGTTAAGTCCGCATCTAACCATACCTTCTGACTTAACTTTTAATCAGCGTCAAAGCGATGAAGTAAAAGTGAATACGAATAGCAGTAGATTGGGAGAATATCCCCAATTGCAACTTTCTGCTACTGGTATGCAGGTTGTACACGCAACGAATGGACGCATACGGATCAAGGCGACTGATGGTAGTTTTAGCGCCAACGTCAAGACGATAACCCAACACTTAAAGCAGTATAAAGGCATCAGAGAAGTTGCTGCCAATGAGCAAACCAGTAGCATGGTAGTCATCTTTGATGAACATCAACTGTCACTACCGCAGATGTTGGGTATTTTGCAACAACTTAATATTCAAACATCGCCAAATTCACCTTTATCAGACCCCTTTGCTCCTTGGAAATCTATTGATTTTTGGAAAGAGCAGACTGTCTCGTTTATTCCCTTAATGACAGGTTTGGCGGTGACAGGAGGTTTAGGAGTCAGTGGTTTAGCAGCGATTCCCATCTATATGATTACGGCAGATGCAACTCGGCTAGTAATTGACTATCTAGAACCCCAAATTAAGGGATCAGATGCAGTCAAAGAGTCGGCAAAAGCTGTTATCATAACTGAAGAAAGCAAGCCAGCAACCGCAGGAAATAAAATTACTAAGACAACAATTAAGTCTGCGAAAGTAATTTATAGTATTGTCCATGAAATTCATGGTAGGATTAGGTTCCACATACCTCAAATAGCTAGCGATCGCGCCTATGCAAAGCGTCTAGAAAAGCTATTAAAAGCTGATCCTTTGGTTAGCAACGTGCGGATAAATGGCGATGCAGCGTCTTTGGCGATCGCCTATCAAGGTGGCAAAGTAGCTACATCTCATTGGGTGAGTCTGATGGAGTTAGCCTTGCAGACAACCCCGCCTACACAAGCCACAACAAAAATCAATCAATCCACAGATATAGCCATAGAAAAATTGAGTACAACTTCACCAACGTTGGTAGCAGAAGCAGTTAGTCAGCCAACTCAGCCAACAAAAATAGAATTATCCCCCAGCGCAGACCAAACCCTAAATGTTTCTAATTTATGGGTTGATATGAAGCCTGCCGCATTATCCTATTCTTTAAACTTTATAGCTAACTTGCCGTTGTAGAACGTTCCCAAGTCAGGAACAATGGAGGAATCAAAATGGATGATTCTGCATCCTCATCATCAGATGCTGTCCCGCGACCGCCGCGCCACAATTGCACACATCACATAAAAGTATCTTATAGTATTACCTACGCCCTGCCCGGACAAGTAGTATTTTGTATCCCACGAATTAGTGAAGATGCAAACTACTTGCAACACCTACAAAAGTTATTGAACCAGGAAGCTGGGATTACTACAGAGGAAGTGAATCTCGCTACAGGGTCTGTAGTAATTGCTTATCAGTCTGGACTAATGTCTGATGTGGAGATGCGAGAGCATCTAGCTGGTCTAATCCAGGCTGCTGATATGACCGATGATACAGAATTAACGCCTAAATCACCAGTCATAGAACCAGTAACTTCATCTCCTCCACCTCAGTCTGTCACTCATTCACAACCAACTGAGCAACCGATAAAAGTAGCTCATAGCGTCGTTCATGCGATTCCTGGACGAGTGCGGTTTCATGTCCCGCAAGTCGCTACAGATCCAGCCTATGTGCAACGTTTAGAAGCTTTACTCCAATCAGACCCAGTAGTGATCAGTGAGCGAATTAATCGGGAGGCTGCTTCTGTTGTGATTATTTACAAACCGGGAAAAGTACAAAGGCCAAAACAGCAATTGCAAAGTATTTTCGCAGTAGCAGTATCACACTTTTCCAGTCTGATTCAATCTGCGGCAACTGCCAAGATATCCAGTCGTGTATAAAAGCAAGTCTGCATTCTCTCAAGGTCAGAGGCTAGATGTGCATCTGTCCTCCTCCCCAGCAGTTTCCAAAAAACAAGCTTATCCAACATATTTTGAGATTTAAGAAATGGCAAAAATGACAGTTCAACTAGCGTCGCTTCCTGTGCAAGAGTCTTATGTGACATTGGCAGAAAAGAGTGGGGAAGCATCCATAACTTCCCTACCTTATAAGACAGTAGGGGAACAAAACGGCAGAGTAGCGTTAACTTCTGCTCAAGTACAATCCTCTAAGAAAACTCCCCATGTCACTTATAGTGTTGTCCATGCAATTCAGGGTAGGTTGAGGTTGCGTGTACCTCGCTTACGCAACGATAAAGACTATGGACAACGGTTACAAACTTTGCTGGAAGCTGATCCCCTGGTGACAACTGTCAAAATTAAGCCAGCCGCCGCATCTTTAGTTGTTAACTATAAAGCCAGTGCTGTAACTGATGCCAAGATGCGATCGCGCCTTGATTGTCTGATAGTGGCTGCAAGTGATCCTGGGATTGTACTGCTGAATCCCAAAAAGGTATCTCCACAAGAAGAGGAAAAGCCTTGGCCGGGAATGCAGCTTTCGGTTTTAGCCACCGGTTTGGCGGTGCTGGGGGGGCCTTTAGGGGTAGCGGTTCCACCAATTTTCACGGCGGGAACCATCGCTCTAGCAACCTTACCCGTATTTAAAAGAGCTGTAGATGGAATTGTCAAAGAACGCAAGTTAAGTATAGATTTCTTGGACTTTATTGCGATCGCCATTACTACAGTCCAAGGTCAGTTTCTCACCCCATCCCTGATGTTGAGTTTAATTGAAATTGGTGAAAATATCCGCGATCGCACAGCCCGTTCTTCCAAAATGCAGACCTTGGATCTTCTTGGTTCCTTGGGTCAATTTGCTTGGGTGGAACGTGATGGTGAGAAGACCCAAATCCCCATCCAGCAAGTGTTACCAGGAGACACTGTGATTGTCTATCCAGGGGAACAAGTACCTATAGATGGGACTATCCTCAGAGGTAAGGCTTTACTCGATGAACAGAAACTCACAGGTGAATCTGTACCCATTTTGAAAAACAAGGGACAGTCTGTATTTGCCTCAACTTTGGTCAGGGAAGGACAAGTATATATTCTAGCGGAACGCATCGGTAATGATACGCGGGCGGGGCAGAGCATCAAGCTGATGGAAGAAGCCCCTGTCCACGATACCCGGATGGAAAATCATGCAACCAGAATTGCTGAAATTGCAGTTGTGCCAACTTTGTTACTAGGGGCAGCCGTATTTGCCGTTACCCGTAACCCAGTCAGGGTTGCCAGCATTCTTACCCTCGACTTATGTACAGGGATTCGCGTATCTATCCCCACAACTGTTTTAGCTGCCCTCTCCTATGCAGCAAGGCAAGGGATTCTCATCCGCAGTGGTCGTGCCTTAGAGCAGTTAGCAGAAATTGATACCATTGTTTTTGATAAAACAGGCACACTCACCCAAGGGGAAGTGGCCGTAATTGGCGTTGATAGTTACAATCCTGAAGTTTCCCATGATCGCATATTAGCGATCGCCGCCGCCGCCGAACAGCGTTTAACCCACCCAGTAGCCGAAGCTATAGTCCGCTATGCAGAAGCCCAACAAGTAGCGATCCCCAGCCGCAGCAAATGGGATTATAAACTCGGTTTGGGTGTGAAGGCAGAAATTGACGGTGAGACTGTTTACGTCGGTAGTGAGCGCTTTTTACGTCAGGAAGGCGTTGATATGGCAGCCCTCAACGGCAATGGACACAAAGCCACATCAGTGATTTATGTCGCCAGTAACGGGCAACTTCAAGGTAAAATAAGATATAGTGATATTCTCCGCCCTGAGAGTCGAGAAGTAATTTCCCAACTCATGACGGTAGAAGGTGTGGAAGTCCATATGCTCACCGGCGATAACAAGCGCACAGCCACGACTGTGGCGGCAGAATTGGGAATTGCCCCAGCGCATACCCATGCAGAAGCTTTTCCCGAACAAAAAGCAACGGTAGTCCGTGGACTGCACGAACAAGGTAAGACAGTTGCATTTGTTGGGGATGGGATCAACGATTCGCCAGCTTTAGCCTACGCTGATGTTTCTGTGTCCTTTGCCCACGGTTCGGAAATCGCCCGTGAAACAGCCGATGTGGTGCTAATGCAGAATGACCTACATGGATTATTAGAAGCAATTGCGATCGCTCGTCAAGCTAAGAGTTTGATTCGACAAAACACCGGCATCGTCGCTATTCCCAACTTGGGAGCCTTATTGGTAGCGGTGTTGTTCGGTCTAAACCCATTAGCAGCCACAGTAGTCAACAATGGCTCAACAATAGTTGCTGGAGTGAACGGTTTACGCCCCATCCTCAAGCAATCCCCAAAAAAAGCTCTCCCAGCAGAGAGATGAAATGACTAATCTAGATAGGTTAGCCTAGATAGCTTTCATACAAATTTTCAAACAAATTACTGGAGGAATTAATCATGCCTAAAATCACTGATTTAGTTGAAGAAGCCGGCGCACCTGGACTGATTGCAGGTATTGGCGCAGTGCTGTTAGCTCCTGTTCTCATCCCAGTTGTTGCAGGTATTGGTAAACCCATCGCCAAATCAATCATCAAAGGCAGTCTTGTTGCTTATGAAAAGAGCAAGGGAGCTTTTGCAGAACTGGGTGAAACCTGGGAAGATATCGTAGCTGAAGCTAAAGCTGAACTAGCAGAAGATAAGGAAACACCTGCATTTGAGGCTGCTAGCACTATTGATAGTTCCTCTGATAATGGTGTATAGGTTAGTCAATTTCGTTTCTATAGAAGCGATTTGATTTATCTAGATATTGATGAGATGGGAAAATTACCCATCTCTAAAATTTCCTCGCTAATTAACCGCCGATGAAATTCTTTAATATCTAATTATTATTGGCGGAACCTGATTAGTATGGGCAATGCCCACCACAAAACGGATATGGTAAGCAATACCTATCTACGTTGATATTTGATGATTGCTGAAGCAACACTACTAATAATTACTTTCATCAATATAGTTCTATTTGAGAAATTTGCTATTCAAGCACTAGTTTTATAGGTTAGTAGGGTACGTCAGTATGAATATTTTTCGGTGCAGCTAGGTTTTCTTGCACTGACGCACCCTACATTTTGGATAACTAATTAATAAACCAAAGTATCAGTTTGGAGGGTGGCTCATGTTGACAAATAGTCATGGTAATCTCACGAAAATGCCAAAAGTTAAACAGAAAATTAACTTCAATACGCCATCCTTACCTATATCTACAAAAATTATTAGTGATACCCCAGGAAGATTAAGGTTGAGAATTGCTCACTGTCACCGTCAACCAGAAACAATGGAACATATTGCTAATAAACTAGATGCACAAGCTCATATTGACCAGGTGCGGACTAATGTTGATCATGGCAGTATTGTCATTAAATATAGTGAGAAAAATGGCACCTTAGATGATGTCTTGGCGACATTGAAAGATTTAGGAATTATTTTTGGCGAAATTACCCAAGGTAGCACCGAAGCAGCGACGACGGTATCCAGTGCCGTTGTAGATTTGAATAAACGAGTCAGACAAGCAACCGATGGCGTTGTTGATATTCGTTTCCTTTTCCCCTTGGGACTTAGTATTCTGGCTGTGAGACAGCTAATTATTAAAGGTTTGCAATTTGAAATTATCCCCTGGTATGTGTTGGCTTGGTACTCTTTCGATAGTTTTATAAAACTGCATGGAATTACACCACAAAAACCCAGTACTGAAACTGGGGAATAGGTACTGGGGATTGGGGACAAACAAGTAAAAAGTAAAAAGGTAAAAGATTTTTTCTTTTGACTTTTGCCTTTTGATTTTGCCTGGGATTGGTGACTGGGGACTGGGATAATTTATTTTGAATTTTGAATTTTGAATTTTGAATTTTGAATTGTTAAAGCCTCTCACCCCTCGCCTCTAAAATTAACTAAATACACGGTGTTGCAAGGAAGGCATTTGGCGGCGGACTTGCTCTAGGCGTGAAGGATTGATTTCTGCGATCGCAATTCCTGGTTTATCCCCGGCATCAGCTAAAATTGTTCCCCAGGGGTCGATAATGACGGCGTGTCCGTGGGTGAGGCGGCGACCGTAGTTATTACCTGTTTGAGCAGGTGCGATTACGTAGGCAGTATTTTCAATGGCTCTGGCTTGTAGCAAAACTTGCCAGTGGTCTTTGCCCGTAAAAGCAGTGAAAGCAGCAGGTATAAAAATTATATCTGTTCCCTTGTCTGAGAGATGGCGATAAAGTTCTGGGAAGCGAACATCGTAGCAAATAGAAACGCCGATATTGCCTAAATGTTCTGAGAAATGGACAGGGGGTAATTGCTGACCGGCGACAACAGTACTAGATTCGCGGTAAGTGTTACCGTCAGGAACATTGACATCAAAAAGGTGTACTTTATTGTAGCGAGTAAGTTCTTCACCACTGGGACTGACGAGAATAGTGGTGTTATAGACTCTACCTGTATCACTCACCGGTACGGGGAAACTACCACCCAAAAGAGTAACTTGGTAGCGCTGCGCCATCGTTTTAATAAAAATCTCACTTTCACGAGCGATCGCCTCTGCTTGAGCCAGTTTATCCTGTTCCTCACCCATAAAAGAAAAATTTTCTGGCAAACCCACTAACTCAGCACCCCGACGCACCGCCAGATCAATTAATTCTTCTGCTTGTGCCAAATTCTTGTGTAAATCAGGCACACTGGTCATTTGAATAGCAGCAGCTAAATAAGACTTCATAGACTTAAAAAAAACAGTAGAGTTGTGTGAGATAGATACTTAAATATACCGTTAGTTGGGGACTGGGAGTAGGGACTGGGGATTGGGGATTAGGGATTAGGGACTGGGGATTAGGGATTAGGGATTAGGGACTGGGGATTGGGGATTAGGGATTGGGTATTGGGTATTGACAACTGACAACCGACCACTGACCACTGACAACTAACTAATTCAATCATCCTACGGGCTATAGCCAACTGAACCCACTCAAGGTAAGTTGTTATCAAACTTTGATAAAAGCGCATTGCTGTGGATACATCTATTCTGATTCAAACTTTTATTGCTGTGTTCGTCTTGGCAGATGCGATAGGTAATATACCCATAGTTTTAGCTTTAACCAAGGGTATGGAACCGGAGGATAGGAATAGAGTAATTGATAAAGCGAGTATTGTGGCGATCGCAGTTCTATTACTATTTGCCTTTGGTGGTCAATATATTTTGACTTATTTAGAAATCAGCATGGCATCTTTACGGGTAGCTGGGGGGCTGTTGTTGCTGTTAATTGCTTTGCAAATGCTACGGGGAGAATTGGAAACACCAACTACCGAAGAAGGAAGAGATGTGGCAATTACACCCTTGGCTTTACCATTGTTAGCCGGGCCGGGTACGCTAACAACAGTGATGTTATTTATGTCTAAATCCCAAAGTCCACATTTGGCGGTAGTGTTAGGGATTTTGGCGGCGATGTTTGTCACTTGGTTGATTTTGCGCTTGGCAAATCCCATAGAAAAACGGATTGGTTTAGAGGGTGGGGTAATTGTCACCCAGCTTTTGGGTTTTCTCTTGGCAGCGTTGGCGGTGGAGATTGGTAGTACAGGGATTCGGGAGTTATTTTTGCAGTGAGTTGATTCTTTACTAATGGGTAATTAAGAATACGTTCTTATCAATCACCCATTATTAATCTTTCAAATTAAACCTTCCGATTCAGCAAATTTCCGTAACCGTGGGAGACACTGACGCTGATAAAAACTACTCAGTGTAGGAATTGCCAGCCCAAATTGCTCAGACAATTCTTTCCAACTTACTTCCGGAGGTAAGCGCTTGAGAATTAACACCTGACAGTTTACATCA
This sequence comes from Nostoc parmelioides FACHB-3921, assembly GCF_014696625.1. Taxonomy (GTDB): domain Bacteria; phylum Cyanobacteriota; class Cyanobacteriia; order Cyanobacteriales; family Nostocaceae; genus Trichormus; species Trichormus parmelioides. The sequence continues at coordinate 23,519 of NZ_JACJQL010000052.1, read as the reverse complement.
GGACGGCCTTTCACATGAGTACCGCGCAATTCTCCGCTCAAATCCCTCTCTACCCAAGCTTCTAACTCTTCCAAAATTGGTGGCGTTTCTGGAGTAGCTGCCAAATTCTCTACAGGATCGATAACATCACTGCTTTCACCTGATTTAGATTGGCGAATTCTTAAAGGAACTGTTGTTGCTTGTTCTTTATTGTGGTTGATATAAAAGTCTTGTAATCTACGCCTCAGATAGGCATTTAGCCAGGTAATTACAGTACCATAAGTAGGATCGTATTTTTGTCCTGTCAACCCTTCACAAACGTTGCGACAAAAGTACAGCCAAGTTTGTTGCAGTGCATCTTGATAATAGGGAGTGTATTCCTTCCAAAGTCTACGGGAAGTCAAGCGAATAATTTGTGTGAGCAGCTTTTGACGCTGAGGGCTTCCGGGTGGATGTCCACAGGCTTGAGCAACTAAGGAGCGTAGCTGTTCATCAAATTCAACCATAATTGTCTTGGAGAAGAAAGCAAGAAAGCGTTAAAACCAGCAAGAATATATTATTATTAAGCGCCACAATCCTCTAGAGGATAGCTCTGTATCGTAATGTTATCTCTGAAATCAGAAGGGTAAGCATAAATAAGTAATAAGTACTGAGTGAATTAGGAAACTCACTCAGTACTTTTGTAACAGTTATCAAAATGTAGGGGTGTAAACAAAATATTTACCCCAAAAACATTTAGTAACAACCTCTTAGCTAAATTCAGACTTGTAGACCAAGTTGATAACTTACAAAGAATTTTGACCCTAACGTAAAACTTGCTCTAAGGCTGGAATCAATTGGTCAACACTTTCTTTGCGGCTATTGAAACCCATTAGCCCCACACGCCAAACTTTACCTGCTAATTCGCCTAAACCACCGCCAATTTCAATGTTATGTTCATTGAGTAACTGACGGGCGACTGCTTTACCATCCACTCCGTCGGGAATACAGACTGTTGTGAGGGTTGGTAGTCTGTATTCTTTCTCAACGTGCAGACTTAAGCCTATATCTTCTAATCTTTCCCACAAATACTCTACGTTCTTTTGATGGCGTTGCCAGCAGTTTGCTAGTCCTTCCTGGGCAATTAAACGCAATGCTTCTCGTAAAGCATAATACAGATTAATCGGGGCTGTGTGGTGATAAACTCGCTCACTACCCCAATACTTACCCAGCAAGTTCATATCTAAATACCAATTCGCTACTTTGGTGCTTCGCCGTTGCAACTTCTCAATAGCACGGGAACTCATGGTAAAAGGTGAAGCGCCAGGGGAACAACCTAGACCTTTCTGACTGCAACTGTAGGCTAAATCTACTCCCCACTCATCCAAAAAGATAGGGACACCACCCAAGCTAGTAACTGTATCTACTAATAACAGAGTGCCAAATTCTCGACACAACTCACCCACCCCTTCCAAGGGTTGACGTGCGCCTGTGGAGGTTTCTGCATGAACTAAAGCCAAAATTGCCGGACGATGGGTTTCTAAAGCTGTGCGGAGTTCTTCCAGTGAGAAAACTTGTCCCCAAGGCTTGGAAATTGTGCGGACATCTGCGCCATAGCGTCCAGCCATATCCACCAGACGATTGCCAAAATAACCAGCTACACCAATTAACACTACATCACCAGGTTCTACAGCATTGGCGATGGTTGCTTCCATTGCAGCTGTCCCTGTACCACTCACAGCAATGGTGAGGGGGTTTTCTGTTTGCCATACATAGCGCAGCAAAGATTGAATTTCATCCATCAGTGAAAGGAAAGCCGGGTCAAGATGTCCCACGGGTGAAACATTCATCGCTTGCAGGACTGCGGGATGGGCATTTGATGGCCCAGGCCCCAACAGCAAACGGGAGGGAACTTTTAAAGGTTCTAATTGTAAACGTTGATTGTCATTGATTGAGATTATCTGCGTCATAACGATCGCCTATATACCACTTACCGCATCATAAAGCGATCGCATCACCCATGTTTTATAAGTCTAGAGAATTATTTTCCTCTGTGGCCTAAAGATGTAGTCTGAAGTTGGATATACCCACAGCATAATACTTTTGAATTGATTAGTCCCCAATACCCAATTCCTAATTATGGTTTTCACAGGTAAACGCCCAAACAATCTAGGTGTGCGCGACGGTAGATTAGCAACTTGTCCCACCTCTCCTAATTGTGTTTCTAGCCAGAGTACCGATACAGTCCACCAAATTGCACCAATATATTTTACCTCGACACCAGAAGAGGCGATAAACAAGCTCAAAAGTGTAATTCAATCTTTACCTCGCACCAAAATCATTACTGAAAGTCCCGATTATTTATATGCAGAATTTCAAAGTGCTTTACTGGGATTTGTCGATGATGTCGAGTTTTATTTAGACCGTAATGCTAATGTCATCCAGGTGCGTTCTGCTTCCCGCTTAGGTCAAAGTGATTTAGGTGTTAACCGCAAAAGAATTGAAACAATTCGAGCTAAATTTGGCGAAACCAACTAGTTATCTTATGTCCAGTTGAACACTTATCGTATCTGTGGAGTTGGTAATTGGTAATGGGTAATCATAAGCAATAATTACCATTACCAACCAAACCAACTCAACAAGCCTTGTTGCTAGGTTATCACCCTTTACATGAGTAGGTATCAAGATTCACCCATATTCTATACTTTACTCAAAGCAACTGTACTCCGGTGATGCCCATTATTAACAAAGCGCTGTTGCAGAATTTGTCGATAAACTTCTTCATAGCCGTCGGTCATGGCTTGCAAACTAAAACGTTTCTGCACATACTCCCGACAAGCATAACGGTCTAGATTTGTGACCTTGGCGATCGCACTAACGCATTCTTCTACATTACTGCATAAGAAGCCTGTTTTACCGTGGGCAATCACCTCTGTAGTAGAACCAAGATTCATCGCAATCACAGGCGTACCTGATGCCATTGACTCAACCATTACTAATCCGAATGGTTCTCTCCATGTAATAGGGAATAGGGTGGCGACTGCACCTCCCATCAGGATATTTTTTTGTGTGTGGTCTGCTTCACCTAAATATTCAATTTGCTTACCATCAATTAATGGTTTAATTTCCTTTTCAAAATATTCTACATCAACAACATCTACTTTACCTGCAATTTTTAAATGCCAGCCAGCTTTTTTGGCAATTTCTATTGCTAGATGTGTACCTTTTTCTGGAGATATTCGACCTAAAAATGCTAAATATGGTGGTTCATCCGGTTGGGGATAAAACTGATAACTATTAACATCAATACCGTTGTAAACTGTTCCCACATAATTAAGTCCTAATCTCAGATCCCTTTGTGCATCAGAAATACTCACAAAAGGCTCAGTTTTGGCATACCTAAACATTTTTTCGTTATCAGGTGTAAAAATGCCGTGTAAGGTGTGAACAGTGGGAGTTTTGACTAACTTTGTGTAAGGTAATGATGCACAACCCATGTGTGAATGAATAACATCAAATTCATCTGCACGCTCATATACTGTGCCTAGTTGGAGCATTTCATAAATGCCGTATTCCTTAACACTGGAATCAAGCCTTAGGGCGCGGGGATGTACTGATACTAGGTTTGCTAAACTGATAGAATCTCCCGATGCAAACAGGGTAACTTCGTGTCCACGTCGGACTAACTCATCTGTTAGTAACCCCACTACTAACTCTATACCGCCATAAGCAGGCGGGGGTACTCTCTCCCATAATGGGGCTACTTGAGCAATTCGCATCACAAACCTCCTACAAACTAAGATTTGAATTAGGTGTGTTTATTTTTTGTTTCAAGAGTGCCTGATGGACGATTAAATTTGCACTAGAAACTAATTCTTAACACCAATTTTAAAATTGACTGCCCCATCATCTTATGCTTTATATTCTTAATTCCTTGTCTATCTTAGTAGGGAAATCTACCCATTCCTAAGAGATAATTTTTGTTCTATAATCAATTAATTGGTTGCATTTAATAAATTATCAAATATAATTTATCAGGCTAATTAAACTCAATCACTCCAAATTTTCCAAGTTATTTTTCCAATTTACCTAAGTAAAAACTCTGAAAATTAGCAATTTTATAGTTTTTTCTATTTACCGCACCGATATTTAAGGGATTTGCCACTATTCACTTGTTTATACTCTTCGTTACTAAAATAAGCTAGCAATTATATATTTTTGGATTAGGTAATTCTTTGAGCCTATGGCTGAAATTTCGGCTACGATATTGACGTTTAATATCGAGTGGAATGTATTTTATGCTTGATAATCCTAATAGATCACAAAAATGTGAATATTTCTCTATCGCACAATAAACCGCCTACGTATACGCAGGCGGTTTATTGATTTATAATGCTTACAAATCAATAAATATAATATTAAGTATCCACATTTGAGCATTAATTGAGCATTATGGTGAACAGTGCAAAAAGACCCACAGGTAAGGCTAAGAAGGAGCAAAAGGAAATTGATATTATGATTGCCGTGGATATGCTTACGCATTCCTTCCAAAAAAATATGGATGAAGCAACTTTACTTGCAGGTGATTTAGATTTTAAGCCTCTTATTGATGCTCTTGTACTAAATGGAACTGAGTTTTTAAAGCTGGTGAAGCGTTAGGGAGTTGTTACACTCCCTTTCTTTTTTGCGTATGCAGGGTAACAGATAATAAAATTGAGCATTAAACTAGCATTAAAAACGCATATAAAATAACACTTAAAATAGGATAACAAACACTGGGATTAGTGATTTTGAGAATTATTTGAGAATTAAAGTGATATTAGGAGCTAAAAATGTTGTCAGAAAAGAGTTTAAAATTTTCCTCATGGCAGGCGGTTTTCTCCGTACTCATATTTATATTCATGTACCTACCTATCCTGGTACTGGGATTTTATAGCTTCAACAAATCACCTTACAGTGCAACTTGGCAAGGTTTCACCCTTGATTGGTATTACCAGCTATTAGGTGACGATCGCATCTTATCAGCTTTGAAGAATAGTTTACTGGTTGCCTGCTGTGCCGTCGGTATTTCTGCTGTGTTGGGAACCTTAATGGCCGTGGGTTTGGCGCGTTATCAGTTTCCTGGTAAGAATTTGTACCGTGGCGTTGCTTACTTACCATTAATTATCCCCGATATTGCGATCGCTGTTGCCACTCTCGTCTTTCTCGCTACCTTCGCCATCCCCCTCAGCTTATGGACGATTGTGGCTGCCCATGTGGTGTTTTGTATTGCCTATATCGCTTTAGTAGTTTCATCACGACTGACAAATTTAGACCCCCACTTAGAAGAAGCTGCACTTGATTTGGGCGCTACACCAATACAAGCATTTCTGCAAGTATTACTACCTCAATTAATGCCAGGAATTGTTGCTGGCTGTTTGTTAGCATTTGTTCTTAGTTTAGATGATTTTCTCATTGCTAGTTTTACCTCAGGTAGCGGTTACAACACTCTGCCAATGGAAATTTTTAGTCGGATTAGAACTGGTGTTAAACCTGATATCAATGCTCTCAGTGTTTTGCTGATTTTTCTATCTGCAATTGTTGCCTTTATAGCAGAATCAATTCGCTCCTTAGGAGCACGAAAATAAACAAAATATAAACATACTTGACAAACCCAATTCTTTAATTCTAATATTATTTTATAAATGAATATCTGTTAACTCGTGCATTTTCTGTAGGTAAATGAAAATAAATTTAAGTTTGTAGTCATGGCTTTAATCCTAGTTACTATTTTTCTGGGTAATTAATTGCTATCTACGAACTAGAACTTTATTAGCATTAGCTTACTCATCTTACCAATGTATCTTCACAAACTACCCAGTAACGAGTAACAGATTAACTCAATAAATTCATCTGTGTTTGCCGTTTAAGTATTTATACAGATGAAAATTATTAATATTTATTTGTCTAGATATCCCTTTTCAATTCGATAATATTGGGGCTAAGTTTGGACAAGATGCTATTATCCCTTCGTTATGCAAATCTGCCAAAATCCCAATTGTTCAAACCCATTCAATCCTGATGGCAATAGATTTTGCATGAGTTGCGGACAAAGCAACTTTGGCAAACTACTAAGAAATCGCTACCGCGTACTAGGACTATTAGGTGAAGGTGGATTCAGCAAAACCTACGCAGCTGAAGACGCAGATAGACTAGATGCGCCTTGTGTCATCAAACAATTCTTCCCACAAATTCAAGGAACCGGACAGCGCAGCAAAGCGGCAGAATTCTTTAAAGAAGAAGCCTTCCGTCTGTATGAACTGGGAGAAAATCACACTCAAATACCGAGATTATTAGCTTACTTTGAACAAGGTTCTAGCTTATATCTTGTTCAGGAGTTCATTAAAGGACTAACACTCTTACAAGAAGTCCAGCAAGAACCATTTAACGAAGAAAAAATTCGGCAACTGTTAATTGATTTATTGCCAGTTCTCGATTTTGTTCATTTTCATCAAGTTATCCACCGAGATATTAAACCAGAAAATATTATTCGGCGTGATGGTGATGGCAAATTAGTATTAATTGATTTTGGTGGTGCTAAACAAGTTACCCAAACTAGTATAGCTAGACAAGCAACAGCTATTTATACCCTTGGTTATGCACCAACTGAACAAATGGCAGGGTTCGCTTGTCATGCTAGTGATTTATATGCTTTGGGTGTTACTTGTGTCAGATTATTAACCCAATGCTTACCGCAACAAAATCCTTACGGACATATTGATGATGGTCTTTATGATCCCATGAATGGTAAATGGTTATGGCAAGAATATCTACAGGACAGAGGTATCACGATTAGTGAAAATTTAAGTCAAATTTTAGATAAATTACTCAAGCATTTACCTAGTGAAAGATATCAATCAGCCGCAGAAGTTCTCCATGATTTACAAGTCTCCACAGCAATAGTTGAAGAAACTCAAATTTTGCCAAATACTCAAACAACATTAGTCCCATTAGCACCAGCAACACAAAGAACAAAACGGCCATTACCTCCCCTACAAACCTTTGAGTATGAGGTAGTTACAGTAGATACAGCCGGTCGCATCGTCAACCGCGATCGCACCAATACCCAAATTTTGGTAGAACAATTAAACAAAGACATCACCCTAGAAATGGTGTCAATTCCCGGCGGTGCATACCTGATGGGTTCGCCCAACTTTGAAGGAGATGCCGACGAACGCCCCCAACATCAAGTAGCGATCGCCTCCTTTTTCATGGGAAAATATCCCGTAACTCAAGCACAGTGGCGAGCTGTGGCTAGCTTACCCAAAATTAAACAAGCCTTAAATCCTTACCCCTCAAAATACAAAGGTCAAAATAGACCAGTAGAAAACGTCTCTTGGCACGAAGTTTTAGAATTTTGTGCCAGACTTTCCGAAAAAACCGGACGGGAATATCGCCTACCCAGCGAAGCCGAATGGGAATATGCTTGTCGTGCTGGAACAACTACATCCTTTCACTTTGGCGAAACCATCACCCCCGATTTAGCCAACTTTAGCGACAGCGATATTCACAATCTTGAAGCCAAAACCAGATACCGCAAAGAAACTACAGATGTCGGCAATTTTCGCGTAGCCAACGCCTTTGGATTATACGATATGCACGGCTTAGTCTGGGAATGGTGCGCTGATCCTTGGCACAATAACTACAACGGCGCACCCACCGATGGTAGTGTGTGGGAAGCAGGTGGTGATATATATCGCCGAGTGTTGCGTGGCGGTTCCTGGAACTTTGGCGCGGAACTTTGTCGCAGCGCTAGCCGCAGTTGGAATGAGTCAGACGGCGGCTTAAGAATATGCGGTTTTCGGGTGGTATTTTCCCCAGGTTAGATTGGGTAATTGGTAATGAAAGAGAATTTAATTTGTCCCCAATCCCCAATTCAAGACAAAAGTCAAAAGAAAAAATCTTTTACTTTTTTACTTTTACCTTTTTACTTTTTACTTTTTTCCCCAATCCCCGCCTTGTAACAACTATGGCAACAAGCTTTTCAGGAAATATATAAAGTAGATTTTTGATCATCTACATGGAGATTAGATAATGCTAACCGCTCCAAAAACTTTATCTGGTTTGATGGGTTTATGTGTCGGTGATGCGTTGGGTGTGCCGGTGGAGTTTACTAGCCGTGCCGAACTAGCTAAATCTCCGGTAACAAAGATGCTAGGCTACGGCACATGGAACCAACCCCCAGGAACTTGGTCTGATGACAGTTCTTTGACGTTTTGCCTGGCAGAAAGTCTATGTAGAGGCTATTCACTAGATGCGATCGCTCATTCTTTCTGGCGTTGGTACAAACAAGCTTACTGGACACCCCGTGGGGAAATCTTCGGTATTGGTGAAAGCACTCATGCCGTAATTATGCGTCTCAAGCAGGGAATTTCCCCGTTACACGCCGGGGGAATTAGTGAAACGAGCAATGGTAACGGTTCTTTGATGAGAGTTTTACCGATGGCTTATTGCCATAAAAATTTACCTTTTGGTGAGTTGATTCAACGTGTGCATGAAGTTTCTGGCATTACTCACGCTCATCGTCGTTCCCAAATGGCCTGCGGTATTTACATTAGCATTGCCGTGGAGATCCTCAAAGGAGCTGATCTGCCCACAGCTTATTTACAAGGGCTGGAAAATATCCACAAAATCTATTCGGCTGAAGAATATCTTCGAGAACACCCGCATTTTCAGCGAATCCTCAGCCGGGAAATTGCCCTGTTATCGGCAGCAGAGATCAATTCTGGTGGTTATGTAATTGACACCTTAGAAGCGTCTCTGTGGTGTTTGTTAAATACTTCTTCCTACTCCGAGGCTGTGCTGAAAGCGGTTAACTTGGGAGGGCATACAGACACAACGGCGGCGGTAACAGGGGGGTTAGCGGGGATTTACTATGGAATCGAATGTATTCCCCAACAATGGGTCAATCAAATTGCTCGGAAACAAGACATCATTAACTTGGCGAATCGCTTGGCGGCGGCTGTTTATTTATAAATAGGGGTATGGGGGTATGAGGGTATAAAGGTATATGTAAAACCGTAAACAACGCCGTGTGCAACTTTCTCTCAAACCTAACCCCCAACCCCTTCCCTGCAAGGGAAGGGGAGCAAGATTCAAAGCCTCTCTCCGCTTGCCTAACGGCAGGCTAACGCCAACGGGGAGAGGTTTGGAGAGGGGTTTCACAAATAAGTCGCACATCGCGTGTAAACAGTGTTGAATCAATTGGATCTCGATTTTATCCGTTAATTCTTTCCCTTACACCCCTACACCCCTACACCAGAGACAAAGAGTAGACCTGACCATCAATTAACAGTCTGGTGATACCCTTCGCTTGCAGATGGGTGCGAGCTTTGTGCAGCATTCTACTATCGGGGACTTTAATCACGCGATCGCGCTTGGTAGAAAAGCGTTTAGCCACACGGTGATTATCAAATATGGGTAGCGTTCTTTGCTGGGTTTCTAGACTAGGAATTTGCCCCAAATCACCAAAGTCTTTGAGTGGTCTGGTAATTAACTCCGAGGAGCGATCAATAACCAAATAGCAGGTCTTGGGTAAAGATGCCACAGATAGGGGTAGAACTTGCACTGCGGCATCCCCAAATCTTCTTCTGGTAACTAGAGGTCTTGCTTCCTCTAAGTCGTCTTCCTCGTCCTCGTAGTCTTCTTCATCTAAATCGTCGTCTAAGTCCTCCTCTAGATCATCTAAGTCCTCGGATTCGTCTAGTAAGTCTTCACCAAGCATTTCGGCGATTACCTGCGGTGGAGCATAACCCATCGGTGTGACTTCCGCCGTTTCATCTTCTAGCAACGGACTGGAAATACTGATAATTTCCTGAGGTTTCCCTACTGGAATTTCCAATTGCCGTGCTATGGGTTCCCTGTCTTCTTCCTCTGAAGCAGAACGCCGCCGCACCCGTCTAATCACTGGGGTTGGTTTTTCTTCTTCCTCAGTAAAGAACTCTGGTTTGGCTTGCCGTGCCTTTCTAATGACTGGGGTTGGCTTTTCTTCTTCCTCAGCAAAGAACTCTGGTTGGGCTTGCCGCACCTTTCTAATAACTGGGGTTGGTTTCTCTTCTTCAGGTAAAGATACTGGCTTGGCTTGCCGCCCCCTTCTAATTACAGGGGTTGGTTTTTCCTCCTCTGCCAACAAAGGTTGGGGTTTCTCTTCCGGCAGAGGTGCCGGTTTAGCTTGCCGTCCCTTTCTAATGACTGGGGTTGGCTTGTCTTCTACCCGTGAAGGTTCCGGTTTTGTGATTGGCTCTGGTAACTCAACCTTCTGAGTGCTGATGACCGGGGCTTCCTCTGGTTGACCCACAAAAGGAATTTGGTCATAACTGACCTGCGCTCTGCCTTCAGGAGTCCTAGCAGCACGTTTCAAAGAAACGAGGAATTCGTACTCATCTTCAGGCAAGGTACTTTTGAGCAGACGGCTAATTGTGGAATTACTCACGTCATAGCGTTCTGCTAAGGTTGATGTCGTTTCAGCAGTTTCTCGATATAGCTTGAGAATTTCTTGTTTGTCAGAGTTTGTTAGTTTTCTCACGGTAGATACCAATCTTTTCTATGCTCGTTTTCTTCCGCGCTCCCGCCGAGTCCGGCTTAATGATGCGTCATATTCTAGGGCAGCGCCCATACCAAATAACACTCCACTAAACACCCAAAACACTTCTAGTATTTCTCCACTTTGATAATTGGGACCTTGAGCGTATTTAAACCACATATCTGCAATGTAGAGCGAAAAGGCGGCCGCCGCAATCATTCTCCAGGATTGAGAAACACGTCCTCCCCAAAAAGCTAGTAATAGGGTGGTGGCGATGATTAATAGCAATACGTCGCTGACTATGTAAAACCAATTCAAAATCGTGACTATTGTTTCTTCTGCGCCTGTGGCTTGTTGGATAGAAATCCACCATGCCAATAAACTCCCGAATACTCCAATTGCCAAGACAATGAGCCATTGCCATTTTTCCAGATTAATTCGCCTGGTAGCTACTGCTAAAATCATGCCTATCCCTAGAGATATATAACTTAATACAAAAAACACGTCGCCAATAGAGGCATCCGGTTCTTCTTTTAAAACTATTTCTGTATAGCCAAAAAATATCCCCCCCAGGAAATAAGAAATCATACCTATGGCGATCGCCAACCACACATTACGACTGCTCACAATTTGTGGACTCCGCCAATTCCGCAGGCACAATATTCCGGCATTTAGGTAAGCTAAGGCTTCAAAAATATTTGTCCCTAGTACATACCATTCTGCCCGGCTTTCGACACCATCTGCCCCTGGGACTTTGGCACTGAATAACAAAAAGTATAACAGTGCCAGTACACCCCAACCAATGCTAGCTAAAACGATGTTCTGGGTGGTGAACCAGGATTTAACAGTTTGCGGCGAATTCTTGTAAGAACTATTCATAGAGTTTGACTAAATGCACTTTGGCAAGATTTTGTTGTGCAAGAACTTGTAGAGGGGATTAGGGACTAATCAATTCAAAATTCAAAATTAATAATTTCTCATGACTCAGTACTCATCACTTTTCCACCCATAGAGAAACTATCAATGGGTAGTTTTTTTTCTTCAAGTTTTATGCTATTGCCACAGTTTACTCAGTGAAGATTGATTTAGCCAAGATATAAACAGCGATCGCTCACCTTCTGGCATATCTTGTAACTTATCGGCTATTTGGCAAGCAAAGTTGGCGTTACCAAAATATGTTTTCCCCAGCTTATGTAGTTCTTGCAAGAAGCTAGTCACATGATTTTCCTTCCAGGCTGGGAGTTTGGCCGATTCCAAAGGATTAGTTTTTACCCAATGTTTGACTGCTTCAATAGAAGAAGTTTCTGGAAACTGCTGTTGTCGCATGACTTCAGCGATATCTTTTTCAAATAAAGCAGCTTGCTTTGTACCTAAAAAATCTTCAATATCCATGTGGACGGCTTGCAACAGCAAAATACTCGCCTGAACAAATACCCCATTTTTATTATGGCCACCAGTATCATTACCTAGTTGGTCTAAGCGTACCTTACCCCAAACGCTAAAGCGATCCGGTTCTTCCAGCAAGACACAAGCTTTACCCCGATTATCGGTTAATTCTCTCCACAAGGCTCTAGCCTCTTCCTCTTGTCCAGCTTTAAACACGCTAATCAAGCGAAAAGTCTGCCCCTGATAATGGAGGATCGGCACTTGCTGATCCTTTTTTGGGTGCTGAATGCTTGATATTTCAACATCCTGCCGTTTCAAAATAAACATGGCACTAGCAAATAACTCCTCACAGGGGCTTTGTAGATAAGCGATTTATAGTCTGATTTAGCAGTATCGCCAAGAGTGCGATTACTTACGTGATGTAGGTGAAATTGAACTAGTCTTTGTAAAAGAATTTACTTTAGACTAAATGATCTAGTCAATTTCTAACTCAACACGCAAATAACTGCCCATTGACCACACAATATAGCTAATCAATAGCCAGTTTGCCGCATTTTTAATCTAAATCAACGAACTGGCGACTAGCATCTTAGCCTTGCGATCGGTAAATCTGCAATTTTTTGTTTGCTTCTTATGAAAGAAAACGATATAATTACCTGGATGACTCCTATGGGAGCCTGAGTATTAACTTGGGCGCGTAACTCAGTTGGATAGAGTATCCGCCTTCTAAGCGGACTGTCGCAGGTTCAAGTCCTGCCGCGCCTGTTGATAAAAAATAATCTTCTCACATACCTAAATTTAGGGTAAATTTCTTAAAAGATGTGAGGGTTTGTTTTGATGCACCATACTAAAGATAAGGGTGATCTTGCAGCCGCTAAAGTCATAGCAGATTTAGTCGAGAAGGAATACTCCATTTTTGTACCAGTAGTCACTGAACACGCTCCTTTTGACTTTATTGCCTACAAGCATGGAAAATTTTATCGAATCCAAGCCAAATATTCAGCTAATAACTTTGTCAGCAATAAAAGCACTTGGGCTGACAGAAACGGAAATCATCAAAAGAAGTACAAGCCCGACGATTTTGACTTTTATGGTATCTACTTACCAGCTATAGACAAAATAGTATACCCATCAATTAAGTTTGGTGGTTGCTGCATCAGAACAACACCCCCTAAATCAGCCAGTCCTTTTTACTGGTGGGAAGATTTCACAGATTTTACAGAAGCAGCGCCTAAGCGAACCTATAAGGAGTTTGGCGTTGATTTGACAACCAGGAAGGTGAATTTGGCTGCCAGAGTTCTTACGAGAAAAGTGGTCAGGCCGTCTAAGGAAGAATTAGAAAAGTTGGTGTGGGAAAAGCCGACAGCGCAAATCGGTAAAGATTTTGGTGTGTCTGATAAATCTGTGGAGAAGTGGTGTAAGGCTTATGGGATAGACAAGCCGCCCAGAGGGTATTGGGCGAAGCAGGGGAGGGCTGTTGATCGTTGACAGTTAACAGCCCTTATTAGACGCGCATTAGCTTAGTCTGCTTTTTTGTGATCAATTTAATGGCTCTACAATGGTTCTTAAACCACTGCTATTGAGAACTCTTAGCATTTCATCAGCATTACTGCGATCGCTAAAAACTCCCACTTGAATCACCCTGCGACCTTGCCAGAAGGTAGAAAATGCCCCAGGAGCCAGAAATTTCACTAATTCTTGCTCTTTTTCGTTTGTGGCTTCTACTACTACGCGATAGCGTATAGATTCGCTACTGGCGGCTGATAAATAATTACCACTGATACCTGTTGCATTAACTTGGGGTGCTGATATCTTTGGCAAATTGCGGGTGTCGCCCAGGGGAATATCACCAGTAGGTACAGGCAAAATACTAGTATCACTAACTCTTGCTTGGGGGGGTACATTCAAGGGTGGTGCTTGAGTATGAACGATTTGCTCTGGTTGTTCGGGTTGGGGTGCGACAAACTCAATGGTGTTGGGGTCAATCTGCACATAATTTAACTGTGCTGTCTGTGTCCTCGTTGTGGCTACGGGGGTGAGATTAGTTGTAGAAGTGGTGGGAATATTTCCTGGTATATTTTGGTTTGTGACTCGTTCGGGAATCGGGGCTGGTGGTTGTTGATTGTATCTAGGTACAGTCAAGGGCGCATTAGCTGATATTAGTGCTGGTAATTGGCTATTACCTTGGCTACGAACTACACGCTGGCTTGGTTGACTAGTAGTATTAGATACAGTAGGAGCAGTAAATATAACTTCCCTCTCACTAGGGCTAATTGGTAGTACACGGCTAGATACGGCAGTAGGTGGGGCATTATTAGCCACGGGCGCATCTTGAGCGTTGAGAGCTACTTTACCCGTAATCCGTTTGCTGTCGAGAGTATTACCAACTGCGGCGATCGCCTGTTTAGCGGCACTAGCATTAATGTCATGACGGGCGTTGTTACGAAATTCATTACCACCTGCTTCAGTAGCATTACCTAAATCTGGCATTGCTTGAGCGATCGCCACTAAGCCATCTTCTTTACTACCTTGAATTAAATTATTCCGTAAAATCGGGCGAGCATTAGCTTGAACAATAATTCCTGCACGATTGTTTTGAATTTGATTACTAACTAACATTGGCACGGCATTTTGGGCGACATTGATGCCAAAACCAGTTTCCTCAAACACATTTTCTCGCACCTGGGCGGGAGAATTACCACCAATAGTGATGCCGTTGGCTCCGTTACGATAAAAATAGTTTTTGGTGATTGTGGTAGCACTGTTACCAGTCACAGAAATACCATCTTGGGTATTGCCTGTGAAAGTATTTTCACTAATGACTGGATTACTCGATTCAATCCATAAGCCATAACCACGGGGATTGGGATTTGTAATTGTCACCCCGGTTAAGCCTGCTTGATTAGCACCAACGATGGCGACATTTTGCCCTCCAAAACTGCGACTGAGAAACAGTCCTCCGCCCTGAATTTTAACTTCCTGCCCTTTGTTACTGGTGTTTCCCTGAATCGAAACTCCGGGTTTGAGCATTAAAGGGAACGTCTCCCCTGTTTCCACACTGTAATTACCCGGTGTCAGTTTAATTACTGTACCAGGGCTGGCAAGTTTCAATGCTTGGGTAATAGTCCTCAAAGGTGTACTTTCACCACCATTACCTACTTTGTCATCTCCAGCACTTGGGTTGACAAAGAGTACATTAACCTGAGACATTGTTGTTTCACTGAGGGGCATCTGCTCTGCTACAGGCGGCATCTGAGCAATAACACTGCTAGGGGTAGTACCCAGCATGGTTACGCTGCATACTGCCAGAGTAGATAGTATAGACAGGCTAGAAACCGCATACCTTGCTAATTCCAGGGAAGTTTGCTTAACTTGCAAGGTATCTAACTGATGATATCTAAACAAAATGGGGGAAATCAATTCACACCACTCCTTAGAAGTAATAATAAAGTTTCATACTCGCAATATTCAGTATGTCGATAATGTTATCCGCTATATTGACCTATTGGCTATTTTGAATACAAAGTAATTAATAAAGGGATTGGGGACTGGGTACTAGTGACTGGGGACTAGAAACATTTTTTCCTAGTTCCCAAATTCTAACGCGTGATACCCAATACCCAATCCCCAATACCTATGCAAATCCATGATGCGAGAAACATTGCAAATATGAAAGAGGCTGGCTATTACGATGAAAGCATCACTAATGGGGTAGTTGTAATGGTAGAACCATACAGCCAACAAAAGCAAATCCAGCAGGTTGTTTACCGTATATTAGATGCTAATTTAGACCGCGCTCGTGAAGGGTTGCGAATTATTGAAGAATGGTGTCGCTTTGGGTTGAATAGCGGCCAGTTGGCAGGGGAATGTAAGTACTTGCGCCAAGAGGTGGCTGTTTGGCACACAGAAGAATTGCGCGCAGCCAGAGATACAGCAGGTGATCCCGGCACTGATTTGAGTCATCCACAGGAGGAACAACGCTCTAGTATTAAGGCGTTGTTACAAGCTAACTTTTGTCGTGTGGAAGAAGCTTTGCGGGTGTTGGAGGAATACGGTAAGCTTTATCACCCGAAAATGGGACAGGCTTGTAAGCAGATGCGATATCGAGTTTACAGCCTAGAAACTAATTTGATGGGTCATCAGCGCCATCAACTATTGTGGCGATCGCGTTTATATCTGGTTACTTCCCCATCGGAAAATTTGTTACCGACTGTGGAAGCTGCTCTCAAGGGTGGCTTGACATTGTTACAATATCGTGACAAAGACACTGATGATTCTGTGCGTCTGGAACTGGCGACGAAACTCCGCCAACTCTGTCACAGCTACGGCGCTTTATTTATTATCAATGACAGGGTGGATTTGGCTCTGGCGGTGGATGCTGATGGTGTGCATCTAGGTCAGCAAGATATGCCCATTGCTACTGCTAGGCAATTATTAGGCCCCCAACGTCTCATTGGTCGTTCTACTACCAACGCTGATGAAATGCAAAAGGCGATCGCTGAAGGTGCAGACTATATAGGTGTGGGGCCAGTATACGAAACTCCCACCAAAGTAGGTAAGGCGGCGGCTGGTTTAGGATATGTGAGTTATGCGGCTAAAAATAGTTCAGTTCCCTGGTTTGCGATTGGGGGCATTGATGCCAATAATATCAATGATGTGATTGATGCGGGAGCAGAAAGAGTGGCGGTAGTGCGATCGCTCATGCAGGCTGAACAACCTACCTTAGTCACACAATATTTGATTTCTCAACTCCATCGCATTCAGCCAGAAAGTTAATCAACTGACAATTTAAAGCTTATCAAGACATCTCATATCCAATTGGTAAAAGATGTCTAATTTTTGTGTATCTTAATTACGACTTACGAATTATTCTTATGTCTAATCCAATTACCTTACAAGTAAATGGGGAAACCCATAATTGCTCATCTCAAACTCCTTTACCCGATTTACTCCAACAATTGGGGTTCAATCCCCGATTAGTGGCGGTTGAGTATAACGGGGAAATTTTACATCGCCAGTTGTGGGAACAGACTCAAGTACAATCAGGCGATCGCTTAGAGGTAGTGACAATTGTCGGTGGTGGTTAGTTGTGACTTTAGCCCCTAGCTTCTAACCCCTTGCCCAATGTATAACGAACGGTGCAAGGTTTTACGTTTGGCTAATTCTTTACCCTGATGACCAAGTCGTTCACGCAATTGCTGATTTTGGCACAATTGTTTAAATGCTTGAAAAACTTCGCAACCAGACTTGGGATTTACCAGCAAGCCATTTTCTTCATGACGTACCGTATCAATTAAAGACCCGTGACGAGAAGCAATTACGGGTTTACCAAAATAGCTAGCTTCTAAGTAGACAATACCATATCCTTCTAATCGGCTAGCTGGAGTATTTGACAAAGTGAGCATGGCAAATATATCACAAGCTGCGTAATAACTTGCTAATTCCCGATTGTCTACATACCCAGCAAAGTGTACCCGCTTATCTACACGCAACCTCTCTGCTAAGGCCTTTAGTTCAGACTCACAAGCACCTTGACCACAGATCATGTAATGAACATCTACACCAATTGTTAAAAGTAGTGGTAGGTTTTCGATAACACGGTCAAAGCCTTTTTGTTTGACTAAACGCCCTACGGAAAGAATGACTATGGCGCTTTGGGGAATATTATAAGCTTGACGCAGGCGATCGCCTAATTCATCTAGACTCTGGCTATTGCTTCCCAGTCCGAATTTTTCTGGTCTAACTACTGGATGGACAACGTGGGTAGGGGTTTGTAAGCGGAAGGTATTTCTGAGATAGTCTTGGGTTAAGGAATTGTTACACACAATGCCTTCAGCTCGTGCCAGTGTTAATTTAAAGAGCGATCGCCATACAGGATTACCCACAGCAGCAGCAAGGTCATTACCGTGTAAGTAAATAAAGAAGCGTATGGGTAAGATATAGCTTAACAATAAGAGCGAGGGGAAGTCATAGCCGTGTCCCCATTCAATATAGCGGTAATGATAGCGAAAATAGAGTTTAATCGCCAGAAAGAATGGTGCGACCAAATTAAACAACGGCTGCAAACAATTTCCTAAAAAACCACCAAGCCAGTATTTAGGGTTTGGCCAGCGATATACAGGAAATTTTTGTGCTTGGTCAAACGCTTTATCACCTCTACAACTAGCTGCTAGAACAATTACTTGTTCTGGATCTTGAAGACAGCGATTGTAGAGATATTCCCCAATTACAGCTTCTTTAGGCAAGAAAAGGCTAGATATTACTAAGATATCTGGGGACGCAGTCGTGTCTCTGATTTTTGTAGCCAGTTGCGAGATATGTTCCATGTTAAGTTGAATGAAGTTAATTCAAATAAGTTGTATTAGTTCAAACTGCAACTAAACCAAAATAATGAGTGTGAGCTTGCTTATTATGATCAAAGCTAGGAGTTACTACATCTGTACCTACATGGACTAGTACTTACTCGAAAATAAAAATCTATTGTTTCTATTAATACATACTTTTACCGAACTTAGTTGTACTATTAGTAGATTTACTGAATGAAATACTGGTCTTGTATCTAATTTTCTCCTTTTTTTTCTATTTAGCCAACGGTTAGCCGATAAAATCTAAGTATTTACAGATTTTCTTAATAAATTTTTACAAATTGCGATCAATTCATTCCAAACTGAAAAGCGTGTATTTTCGTGTTATTCCATACTTTTCATCCTGAATAAACAGGATTTGAAAGCTAGGATATACCTCTATTTTAAAAGAGAAAATATAGAGATTTATTTATTAATTTGATGAAGTATTTATTAATTAAAGGTTTTATATGTTGTATTCATTTTTTTTATAAAAAAACTGTCAGCAAGAAACATTTGTCTCACGAAATTTTAATGATTGCATTTGTAGGATTAACTAAAAAACTGACACAAAAACGACTAAAACTATCCCCTATTTAAATAATATCTTGAGAACATAACAACATCATGCCAAAATGCCTCATATTCTGAGATTCAAGGGATATTTTTGTTTACAAAAACATATTGTGGATATGGGTAATAAGTAATTGGGAATTGGTTATGATTTTTTACACCTACCCCTCCACCATTACTCCCCTGGCTTGTACTATTTTTCGACATTAATTCTTAATTCATCCCAAAGTTCACTGAAAGGAGATAACTTTTGAGGTACGGTTATCTACTACAGAAATCCCCCCTGGGTTTGCTGCCCAGCCAAGACAAGACGCGATAGATTGAATATGTAGCCAAGGATTACACCGAGCTACTGCCAATCATAAAAATTGCTGACTGAATTACTGGCTGGCATCACATAAGCACCGTCATGCTTCCACCAAAGATAACAATGAAATAAGTAATATCGTTTTTCAAGCGAATGTGACTATGCCTAAAAAACTACTACAAAGCATCAAACCTTTCTTAAAAACAGTCTTTACCCTGGGGCTAGTATTGGTGTTGGCGTTGGGACACGCCGATGGCGCGTTAGCAGCTCGCAGTGGTGGACGAATCGGTGGTGGTTCCTTTAGAGCGCCTTCTAGCCGCACCTATTCACCACGTTACGCACCTCCTGGTGGTGGATATGGTTATTCTCCCTACCCTGGTGGTGGCTTTGGTTTCCCCTTCTTACTGCCTTTGTGGGGTATTGGGGGAGGATTTGGCGGTTTATTTGGCATTTTAATATTTTTTGCGATCGCTAATTTCCTAGTACAAACCTTCCGTCGTGTCTCTAGTGGTGAAGTCAGCGAAGATGTTGGCTACAACAGCAACCCCACCGTTACCGTAACTCGCTTGCAAGTAGGGTTATTAGCACAAGCGCGAGATTTGCAACCAGAACTTAACCACATCGCGGAAACGGCTGATACCAATTCCCCTACAGGACGTACAGAAGTACTACAAGAAGCCAGCCTAGCTTTGCTGCGCCATCCCGAATATTGGGTATATGCAGGTGTTGGTACACAACAGGCGAAGTTAAATTCGGCTGAATCTCAATTTAACCGCCTAGCCCTCGCAGAACGTAGTAAGTTCAGCGAAGAAACCCTGTCTAACGTCAATAACCAGCTAAAAGCAGCTCGAACTAAAGATGCTTTACCTGGGGCTGATGAAATAGATAACCCCACCCGTCTAATTACAGAAGGCCCTGGCGAATATATTATCGTCACCTTGTTGGCGGCCACATTGGGTAAGTTTGAACTCCCGGCTGTTAATAGTTCTGATGACTTGCGCCAAGCCTTACGGCAAATTGGTAGCATTCCATCTGAACAACTTTTAGCATTTGAAGTCTTGTGGACACCACAAGCTGAAGGCGATACTCTCACATCTGATGATTTGTTTGCTGAGTATCCTGATTTGAAACTGGTGTAAGCAACTTCAAAATTGCATAACTACTAATAAGGGCTGTTAACAGTTGACAGTTAACTGTTAACAGACTTCACGATGGATTTTGCAACTCAAAAGCAGAATAGCTTACTCATTACTCACAAATACAAAAAGCTGGTTTAATTAAGTGTAGAATCACTGACTAAGTCGGCTTTTCGCCGTGTTAAAATTGAGGTATTATTCATATTTCCGACCGGATTACCGGGAAACTATCGGCCGCAAAAATGCCCCTATTTGCTGCTTCGGCGATTACCGATGCCTTATTGAGAATCCTATAGAACTCTGATGGTTAAATCTGCTCCTCCTCCTACCACTGGCCGTAAACCTTCTAAAGTCGAAGGGCTGAAAGAAAACAGTAATTTTTTACGTGAACCTGTAGCAACGCAAATTCTTGAGGATACTACTCATTTTACTGAAGATGCGGTACAAATCCTGAAGTTTCACGGTTCTTATCAACAAGATAATCGTGACAATCGCACCAAGGGTCAAGAGAAAGATTACCAATTTATGCTGCGGACAAAAAATCCGGGTGGCTTGGTTCCGCCGCAGCTTTACTTGGCTTTAGACAAGCTAGCTGATGAATATGGCAACCATACCTTACGAGCTACCACTCGTCAAGGTTTCCAAATGCACGGGATTTTAAAGAAAAATCTCAAGGCAGCGATCGCTACAATTGTGAGAAACTTAGGTTCAACCTTGGGTGCGTGTGGCGACATCAACCGCAACGTTATGGCTCCCCCAGCCCCCTTTAAAAACCGGGCTGAATACCAGTACGCTTGGGAATATGCCCAAAATATCGCTGACTTACTCTCACCCCAAACAGGTGCTTATTACGAAATCTGGCTAGATGGAGAAAAAGCTATCAGTGCGGAAGAAAGTCCAGAAGTAAAAGCAGCTAGACAAAGCAATGGTAACGGGACAATCATTCACGACACCGAAGAACCCCTCTACGGCACTTATTATATGCCGCGTAAGTTTAAGGTCAGTGTGACTGTACCAGGGGATAATTCCATTGATTTATATTCTCAAGACCTGACATTGGTTGTCCTGACTGATAAAAAAGGCCAGTTGGAAGGATTTAATATCTTTGCTGGTGGCGGTTTAGGACGGACACACAACAAGGAAGAAACTTTTGCTCGATTGGCAGACCCCATTGGCTATGTAGCCAAGGAAGATGTATATAGTGCCGTCAAAGCCATTGTTGCGACTCAAAGAGATTATGGCGATCGCACTGACCGCCGTCACGCTCGGTTAAAATACTTAATCAATGATTGGGGTGTGGATAAGTTCCGCGCCAAGGTAGAAGAATATTTTGGTAAACCCATTGCTCCTTTCAAGCAACTACCAGAGTTTAAATATCACGATTTCTTGGGTTGGCATGAACAAGGCGATGGCAATTTATTTTTAGGTATTTCCATCGATAATGGTCGGGTAAAAGATGAAGGCTCGTTTCAACTGAAAACCGCTTTACGGGAAATTGTCGAGCAATTTAACTTACCCATTCGCCTGACACCCAATCAAAACCTGATATTTTACGAAATCACCCCAGAAAACAAGCCAGCAATTCAAGCCATTCTCGACCGTTGCAATGTGGTTTCCGACCCCACGACCATCGAGCCTTTAGTCCGTTATGCAATGGCTTGTCCAGCCCTACCTACCTGCGGTCTGGCAATCACAGAATCAGAAAGAGCCATCCCCGGTATTTTGGAGAGAATCCGTACTCTCTTAGATAAAGTGGGTTTACAAAATGAACATTTTGTGGTGAGGATGACAGGCTGCCCCAACGGTTGCGCCCGTCCTTACATGGCAGAACTGGGCTTTGTTGGTAGCGCGCCGGAAAGTTACCAAGTGTGGTTAGGGGGTTCACCCAATCAAACACGCTTGGCACAGCCTTATGTAGAAAAACTGCACGATAACGACATAGAAAGCTTCCTAGAGCCGATTTTTGTGTATTTCCGAAAATCACGCAAGTCCGGGGAAAGCTTCGGTGATTTTTGCGATCGCGTCGGCTTTGATGGTATTCGTGAATTTGTTGCCCAGTACCAACCGGAAACAACACCAGTCACCATAGAATCGGAACAGCCTGAAGCTGTATCTAAATCGCGTAAAGCCCGGTATCGAGTCAGCCTGCACGATGATTTATATAACAAAGTGAAGGCGACAGCTACAAGTCAAGGCCGTTCGATGACTGATTTAGTCAAAGATGCCCTAGAGGCTTACTTCCAAAGCCTTTCTTAAAGAAGGGGTCAAATACAGACCTAACCCCCAGCCCCTTCCCTACAAGGGAAGGGGAGTAAGAATAAAATTTCATGAGCCAATTACAACGAATTACGATCGCACCCTCTCAACTCCAACAAGAACAAGTTCTACTGACAACCCAACAAAAACATTACTTAAAACGGGTGCTGCGGTTGCGTGAGGGCGATCGCTTTATTGTTATGGATGGACTGGGTAAGTGGTGGTTGGCTAGACTCACGGAAGAACAAGCCCAGGTATTAGAAGAATTAGCCGTAAAAACAGAATTACCTGTAGCAATTACGTTGATGATTGCTTTACCTAAAGGTAGTGGATTTGATGAAGTTGTGCGGAGTTGTACGGAGTTGGGAGTAGCTTGTATTGCTCCAGTGTTGAGCGATCGCACTTTACTAAATCCCAGTTCCCAAAAGCTGGAACGTTGGCGACGCATAGCCAGCGAAGCTGCCGAGCAATCGGAACGGGCATTTGTACCGACGATTTTAGAGCCTGTGGCTTTTAGTGATGCCGTTAATAATGTTACAGCCACATATCGATACATTTGTGAAGCCCGTGGCGAGTATGTCCATCTGAAAAAT
The DNA here is from genome assembly GCF_014696625.1 of Nostoc parmelioides FACHB-3921. GTDB lineage: Bacteria > Cyanobacteriota > Cyanobacteriia > Cyanobacteriales > Nostocaceae > Trichormus > Trichormus parmelioides. The sequence continues at coordinate 405 of NZ_JACJQL010000052.1, read as the reverse complement.
GTTCTCACAGACATATCTGGGGAAATTGTAATAGCGATCGGCCCAGAGGGAGGATGGACAGACAGAGAATTAGAGGAAGCTACTACACTTAGCTTTCAACCAGTATCCTTAGGGGGGAGAATCTTACGTGCAGTTACAGCCCCACTAGTAGCATTATCCTTAATTAGCGCAGCTTGTGAAGGATGAATTTAGATTTTTTAGGCATTGAAATTCTTTTCTCCCCTTACTCCCCCATCTCCCCCTGCTTCCCTAACGCTCTTTTTTGGGAAACCTATTAATAGCGTGCATTGAATGGATCTAGGACTTACGCATTGACAAAATGGCAAAAGAGTGGATTGATAAAAAGTATCATCTACTCACTAGGTATCGAACAATCAGAGAAATCAGCAAACCCTCGACAGCACA
>NZ_JACJQL010000051.1 GCF_014696625.1 Nostoc parmelioides FACHB-3921 | reverse complement strand
AGTTGATTGGTCCCGATTGTGCGCGAGACCGGAGTCAGCTCCATGTCCGGCGGTATCTGTGGAATGAAGTATTTGGAATAAAACTCGCGCAGTGCTGGTTTCCCTACTCCCCCAATCATTACCGGAATGCCGTTAACGTAAGCATCCTCAACCATCGTGGCGAGAGCATCTTCAGTGTTGTGAGCGTCAAACTCGTGCCGCAGATGCTCATCCCAAAGTTCTTGCAAAGACTCCTGGGCTGGTGTCAAATTGGTAGTTGCTTGTAAAGAAGCTTGTCCGTCTACAGTTTGCTCTTTGACCATGATTAAATACTCCTGGTTCTATCTATCTAAAGTGTCTTGAGTTCCAATGCTTGACTGCTTTCAGATTCTTAAAATGATTTGTCAGATTTTTGTGATGTTAGTGAACTTGTTTCAATGGACGTATAAGCATTCAGCGCCTGTTTCACGAATCAGTTTGGCAGTTTTTTCACCTTCTGCATCGCGTCTGCCTGAGAATACTACCTTTGATCCAGCAGCACCAAATGCGATAACTTCTCTGCGAGACGCTACGCGAACGTTAAGCTTTCCTTCTCTACGAGAGGCTGCGCCCTAAGCGTAGCTATGCCGCAGGCTTTACGGAACGCTACGCGTAGCTTGCTTCCCCGTAGGGGTACGCTAACGCGGTTACACGACCAATTCCTGAAGTTCCGCCAGTGACTAACGCCACTTTATCTTGCAGTATCATTCTGTTTCTCCTGTTTCAATTTCGTCAGTTTGTATCGGGTAAGTTTGTCTCAGCAACTCAGTGACTTCTTGCGCGATCGCAATCAGGGCATGATTAACTGAGGAGTCGCGAAGAGAACCAGTCTGAGGTGTACCTTCATGCCCAGAATTATTCTTGCCTTGTACTAGTGAATGCGTCATAGAACTATCCTCAATGAAATACCGATTTGTAATTCACTAAATCAATACGCAGGAATTCAGTTGTTGGCATGGTTCAAAAAGCGGCAAATTTGTTCAGTGAAACAGGCAAAATCTAGCCATCAAAATTAGATGGCTTACAGCACTTACAGGCAAGTCAGATATGAATTGAGAGCAAAGATCGGGGAACTTAATAACTTGCAGCAATCATGGCAGCCATCAACTCCGTCGTGTTCCAGCGCTCGGTGTACCGAATTCCATTGATAAACAGGGCTGGGGTAGTCGTCACTCCACTCTGTATTCCGCCTTCGATATCTTCATTGATGCGATCGACATACACTTGTTTAGACAACTCTTTGAGAAATTGAGGAATGTCAAGCCCTAAATCATTGGCGTACTCGACAAGATAACCGTTCTCCAACCTTTGTTGATGGTCAAATAAAGTATCGCTCATTAACCAAAACTTTCCTTGGGCTTCGGCTGCTTGGGCTGCTTGGGCTGCCCGTTGTGCCTGGGGATGAATCTGGATCTGTGGAAAATGGCGGAAGATAAAACATAAATAATCCTCTCCAAAAGAAACCGTAAGCTCTTGCCGAATGATTTTAATCAGCTTGTAAACGGCTGCACTTCTGGGACATTGATAATCCCCATACATCACTAATACCACGGCGGCACTTAGCACACCTTGACTGTGATCTTGGATTGAAGCTGGCACAACTAAAGAACTGGAACTATGGTCGTCGATCATCTTTCTACATCTGTATCAAGCATGGAACCTTGCGATTCACTTGCTCAATCCACATGAATTCAATATAAGCAATTGGGTTTTAGTTGTCGTCTACAGTGAGTTAACATTTTTAGGCTGTAATTTGATGGAGCAGCCGCTCCTTCTTAAGATAGAAGGTAGGCTCTAACTCAAGTTAGACTCAAAACTTAATTGCACGGTCAATCCTATCTGTCTGACGTGATCAAGAACTGTTGCCTACATCATCTGACGGATCGGTCGAACAATCACTTCGTTGACATCGACATCATCCGGCTGAGACACGGCATACAGAACAGCGCTGGCAATCGTATCCGGGTTGAGTGCGTCTTTGCGAAGTTCTTTCAAGAAGCCTTTTGTTGGCTCGTCTGTGATATCAGAGCCGAGTTCGGTCTCAACCACGCCGGGAGAGATGGCGGTGACGCGAATCGTTTTTGACTCTTGCCGCAGTCCCTCAGAGATTGCCCAAACTGCATACTTGGTCGCGCAATAAACAGCAGCAGTGGGCACTACCACATGAGCACCAATAGATGCCGTATTGATGATCTGTCCGCCACCTTGCGCTTCCATGATCGGCAAAGCTGCTGCAATGCCATTCAACACGCCCTGGATATTCACGTTAATCATGTTGTCCCATTCCTCGACCTTCAAGGCGTTCATCGGCGATAAGGGCATCACGCCTGCATTGTTGAAGATGACATCGACGCGATCGAACTTGTCTTTCGCAAACCCAATGAACGCTTTCACATCTTCTCGATCGGTGACATCTACGGCTTTGAATTCTGCTGTACCACCTGAGGTGTGGATCTCCTCAACAATTTTTTCGAGCTTTTCGGTGCGCCGTGCGCCCAAAAGCACCTTTGCACCGTTTCGAGCGAGTAACTTAGCTGTGGCTTCGCCAATCCCGCTACTGGCTCCAGTGATCGCAATGACTTTGTTCTCAATGTTTAACATCGTTGTTTTCCTTTCTGTTCGAGTTGAGTGCTGTGAACTAAATATTGATTTCCATTTCCTGGGTCATGAAGGTGAAACCCTTGTCCACAATTCTGTAAACTTGCTCATGTCTAGGAAGGCGATCGCTTCGATTACTTGGTCGTCTTTCATGCGGAAATACCACGTGTAGGTGTTCCGATACGCTCTGCCGTCTCTGGCGGTCGCCTCCCCGTCCCACAGCACGATCACCATATCGCCATCCGCCCAGATGCCGCGCACAGTCGGGACGATTGGAGTTGATAATCGGGCACTGGTCGGGCTAACGACTTGATCGAGTAATGCTTGTCGGCTGCGATATGTGCCCGCAGTTGCACCCGTCCCAGTAATTGTCCAGGTTACATCCGGGGCAAGCAGATCAAATGCACTGCCAGTTCCGTTGCGCCATTGGTCGAAAGACTGCTGGACAGTTGCTTTGTTGCGTTGCTCGATCATCTGAGTTGCTTGTGCATCTGCTGGATTAGACGGAGTTGCTTGGGACAAGTCTGCGATCGCTGAAGGCTGAACCAGGAAGGACTGTTGATTCAATACTGTCGGGTAATCACTTGACCCAAACGCAGTCACATTCGATTGAATCTCTGCCTTCGCGCGAGCTTGCATCATCACCGGAATAGCCAACAGCCCAATCAGTCCTGCTCCCGTGAAAATTTGACTTAAATAACGCACTATTTCAATCTCCTCAAGCTAATTTTTACTTGGATTTGCTTCCAGTCAATCTATCAACAGCAGCTTCTATTGCAGTTTGTCCGGTGCGCGTTTCTATCTCTGGGCTACTTTCAAAGACGATATGACCAGAGTTGAAACCGCGCATCATCTCGCTGTAGCTGTTGACGGCTTCAGGTGAAAAGCCAAAGCTGGAAATCGTTGCTTGCCAGTCGCTTTCGGGAACAGCAATTGCCTGTACATTACGGTTAAGCACAGCGGCAAAAGCAGCAGCGACATCGTTTGGTGAGTAGTCGATCGGACCATGCAGTTCGATGATGCGCTGACCTTTCCAGTCTTCAATCATGGCTTCAGCCGCAGTGCGCCCGATGTCTTCGGTCGAAACCATAGGCAGCCGACGATCGAGTGGAGCAAAAAAACTGGGCAGTACCCCTTGTTCGGCAGCGATCGCGGCGGCACTCCCCCAATTCTCCATAAACGATGCCGCTCGCAGAACTGTGACGGGAACTGCCAAGTTGCCCAACATGCGCTCTAAAATATGGGTCGTCAAAATGTTGCCCGTACCGGAAGCGTGCTGTGAACCAACCGAAGACAGTAACACGACCTTCCGTGCATCAGCGTTTGTAAGGGCTTCAACATAACACTCGCCGATCTGTTCTGCCAGCGCAAACATATCGCTGACGTTGTAAGCAGGTGGGTTCATCACATAGACGGCATCCGCTTCACGCATCGCGGCGGTCATCGCTTCGACATCAGTGACTTCGGCAATCGCTACGTCTGCACCTTTCTCTCGCCATGTACTGGCAGCTTTATCAGAGCGCAAGACAACGCGCACTGGAAAATTTCTCTCAAGCAAAGCGTTAGCCACTGCTGAACCTGTCTGTCCCGTCGCTCCAAAAACTACATACATAAGGTTCTCCTGCTCATTAATCATTCCGGTCACTCAGGCGATTTTTGCCTTCTTGCATCATTGCCTGATCCTCATCTTGTCTATTCGTCTAAGTTCAGCATAGGTTGGAAAAGCTGTTCTTGAAATGCCCAAACCTATCCGATGATTGCCTAATTCTCCAGAGCGATCGTTTGCAGAGATTCTATAATGTCAACTGTAAGGTATTGAGTTAGTCGAGTCTCTGCTATGACAGTCGCAATCTCTCGCCCTGACATAATTGCGGATCACCGCCAAGAAATCGCCACACGGATCGTGCGGCATACCAAATCCAGCGGCAACATTATCCAACCCACGGCGATCGAGCAATTAGACTTTGCGCGCTCAGATACAGTATCTACCGCACCTCATAGCGTGTATGAACCCATCCTGGCGATCGTCGTTCAAGGTCAGAAAAAAGCATTTCTGGGTGAGGAGACATATCAGTATGGTGCAATGCAGTATCTCGTCGTTTCCGTTGATTTACCGCTGAGTGGCTTTGTGACTGAGGCGACACCTGACAAGCCGTATTTAGGGCTGAAGCTGAACTTAGACTTGATGCAATTGTGTGAGATGGTTGCCCAAATGGGTTCCAGTTCGGCAAAGCCAGAAAACTCTATTCGAGGTATAGCGGTTAGCAACGTCGATCCAGCGTTGATGGAGTGTGCCCTTCGCCTCGTCAAGCTCTTAGACACTCCGCAACACATCTCCATGCTGGCACCGTTAATGATTCGTGAACTCTATTACCATCTGCTGTTGGGTGAACAAGGGGAAGCCGTGCGTCAAATTGCCACATCCGGCAGTAATATGCAGCGAATTGCTTTAGCGATTCAACAAATCAAATCTGATTTTACCAAGCCGATGCGGATCGAGGATTTAGCGAGTCAGATCGGGATGTCTACTTCGTCGTTCCATCAGCATTTCAAGCAAGTCACTTCGATGAGTCCGCTTCAGTATCAGAAGCAGTTAAGACTATTAGAAGCGCGTCGTCTGATGTTAGCTGAGGATTTCGATGCGACCTCTACTGCCTACCAGGTGGGATATGAAAGTCCCTCACAGTTCAGTCGGGAATATTCGCGCTTGTTCGGTGCGCCGCCCATTCGAGACATTGAACGGTTACGGACAGCTTGAGCGAAGACTGCTAGTTATCCATTGACTACAGCAAACCCTATAAACTGACAATGCCGCGTTTAACGGCAACAATTACAGCTTGGGTGCGATCGCTTACATCCAACTTATTCAAAATCCGATTGACATGGGATTTAACAGTGCCTTCACCGATACTCAAAGCCGCCGCAATCTCGGCATTACTCATTCCCTGCGCCAGTGAGCGGAGTACTGCTAGTTCTCTTTCACTCAGTTCTGGATTGCTGAGGCGCTGTACCAACTTTGCTCCCACATCGGGCGGAATATACTTCTGGCCCCGATGAACGGTACGAATCGCATTAAGAAGCTCGTCCGGTTCAGTTTCTTTCAACAGGTATCCTTTTGCGCCTGCCTGCAATCCCCGATAAATATCTTCGTCACTATCATACGTGGTCAGTACAATAATCCGAGCAGATTTAGCAGTAGCACAAATTGCACCAATGGCGGCAACTCCTTCCACTTCAGGCATTCGCAGATCCATTAGCGTTACATCTGGTTGGTGTTCCCGAAAGGCGGCGATCGCTTGTTCCCCATTTTCGGCTTGTGCAATCACCTGCATCTCTGGGTCACGGTTAATAATCGTGGCTAATCCTTGCCGAAAAATGGCGTGATCGTCCGCAATTAGAACCCGAATGGTCGTAGCTTGGCTCATTGTAATGCTCACTCAAGGGTTGACGGTGACAATAATTTCTGTTCCTTGTCCAGGTTGACTCCTAATCGTGAGTTGTGCGCCGATGCGCTCTGCCCGTTCGCTCATGCCGAGTAAGCCAAAACCCTCAGAGGCTGAAATACTTCCAACTCCAAAGCCCTGTCCATTGTCTCTCACGCGCAAGCAAAACTGGTCGCGATCGTAGACTAGCTCCACTCGAATTTCGTCGGCATTGGCGTATCTAATCGCATTAGTTAAGGCTTCCTGCCCAATCCGCAGTAGGTTATTCTCGACTTCAGTGGGTAGAGAATACACTGCACCCTCAATCTCATAATATAAGGTGGTGTCAGTTGCAGCAGCCCTGATTTGAGCGACGAGACGATGGAGAGCGCTCTGTAAACTGCCCTCCTCCAAAAGCTGAGGACGGAGCGCAATTACCGATCGCCGTGCTTCAGTCAGTCCAGTTCGTGCCAATTCTTTGATCAGATCCAGGTGTGCCTGAGCTGCTTCTACATCATCCGTTAGCACCTGTTTTGCAGCACCGACCTGAGCCAGAATCCCTGTAAACGCCTGAGCGAGTGTATCGTGAATTTCGCGTGCCATACGGTTACGTTCTTCTAAAATTGAGGCTTCTTCTGCTTGCTTCTGCGCCGTAATATCTCGCACCAGCCAAATCACCTGATCGTGGCTGATTGGGGCAATGCGAGCCGAAAACCACATTTCTCGTCCATTTAGAAACGCACCATACTCGACTGTGAGGATTTGTTGGGTTCTCAGTACCTGCTGAATATAACCTAGAAACTCATCAGCTTCTTCCCTTCCGAGTTGATGCATAGTTTTACCAATCATCTCCTCAAAGGGTTGCCATAGCAGATTTCGTTCCAGTACCATTATTTCAAGGAATCGCCCTTCAGCAGAGAATACAAATAATGGATCGGGAATGGCTGAAAAGAGCGCCCGCAGTTCTGCTTCAGAGGCTTGCAATGCTGCTTCTGCTTGCTTGCAATCGTTGATATCCGTAACAACTCCCAACGCTCGGATGGGTTCACCGGATTCATTCCAGGTAACAATTTTGCCGACAGAACGAATCCATTTCCACTGACCATCCTGGGTACGAAGGCGATACTCTACTTGAAAGTTGGGGATTTCTCCAGTAATACAAGCACGGTAGGTTGCGACAACTGATTCTCTGTCATCAGGATGCAAACGAGCAATCCATTCAGGAATGGTTTCGTGGAATGTTGCTGGATCGTAGCCCAGCATTAAAGCGTATTCCGGGTTAACAATTCTTTCTTCAGTCTTTAAATCGAAATCGTAGAGTCCTTGATTTGAAGCGGTTAATGCTAAGCGTAGTCGTTCTTCACTCGTTTGTAGAGCGGCTTCTGTTTGTTTGAGATCGCTAATATCCGCAATCACCCCTTCAATGTAGTCATCGTCTGCATTTAGATAAGCAGAGAAAAGTCCCCAAAACACTGTCCCATCTCGTTTTCGCCCCTGTGCTTCATAGCTTCGCACTTCCCCATCCCGCTTCAGCACCTCAAGGAATTTTTGGCGATCGCTGGGATTTACATAGTAGTCTGTGGCGTGTTCAAACCCAATCATCTCCTCTGATGAATCAAAGCCAAGCAGATTGGCATAGCGTTGATTGGCATCGAGAAGTAATCCATCCGAGAGGCGGGTGCGGAAGATGCCAACCTGTGAGTTTTCAAAAATATTGCGGAACTTAGCTTCGCTGCGTTGTAATGCCTCTTCTGCTTGTCTGCGCTGGGTGGTGTCATTGCCCACCGATAAGATTTCAACGACCTCTCCCTGTTCATTGAAGATGACTTGATTCGACCAGGCAATCCAAACCCGTCTACCATCTCGACAAAGGTTTTCATTCTCGGTTTGCAAGTAAGCTTGAGGCAAGGAAGCTTCAAGATTGTGAAACAGATTGTGAACAAACTGCTTGAGATCGCGTCCAGATGTTTCGGTTTCTGGAACGATTGTTTCCAGTAGGGTACGCCCTAGAATCTGATCTTCCTCATAGCCAAAAAAGCTCAGTCCATAGTCATTCATGTATCGAATTCGTCCTTGCCTATCCGTGCGAAGGATGATTGAATTTGCAGTTTGAATCAGGTTACGGTAATTGGCCTCACTTTGTCGTAACGCAGCAGTTCGTTCTGCGACCTGTTGCTCTAAAGTGCAGTTGTAGTCGGCTAGGAGTTTCTCGGCTTGTTTGCGCTCTGTAATATCTTGAAAGGTAGCGATCGCATAAGTGATATTGCCCTGTCGATCGAAAACTGGTGTTCCCCGTGCCTCAATTAGAATTGAGACACGATCTCGACGAATTTCTATATCTTCAGTCCTAATGCGTTCGCCCCTTAATGCCCGCACAATAGGCAAGCTCTCCGCTGGATAAATTTGATCCGTTCCCGCTACATAAAGCTGATAAGCCTCTGATATCTGCTCCGGTGCGATGGAAGTATCAGTTTCTTTGCCCGTGAGTTGATTGCCGCATTGGTTGGTATAGTAAGGGCAACCCGTCGCATCCACGATCGCAATTCCCACCGGAATCGCTTCAAGGAATTGGGCGATCTTGCTTTCCTTAGCCTGTAGTTCTGAGTAAAGGTTGGCATTTTCGATGGCGATCGCTGCTTGAGTCGATAATAGCTGCAAGACCTGCGATCGCTCTGGTGTAAATACTCCAGCTGCTAACCGATTTTCTAAATATAATACACCGACCAGCTTGGCTTGATTCAGCAGCGGCAAACAGAAAATAGATTGAGGCTGGTTCTGTTGAATGTATGGCTCATTAATAAAAGCATCTTCACGAGTCGCATCATTTAAGGTGACAGGCTTCAGAGTCCGAATCACATATTGAATGATTGATTCTGGCAATTGATCGGCAATTGGAATAGACTGTAACACCTGAGTCGCACAAGCATTCTCATCGGCATTGAGTTCACAAGCCGCTTCAATCGACCATTCTCCTGAGTTTTCTAAAATCAGATATCCGGTTTGTGCGCCAGCATTCTCAATCAAAGTTTGCATCAGCGATCGCAGCAATTGCTTCAGTTCAATTTCACGAGAAATCGCCTGTGAAGCTTTCATCACTGCTGCTAAATCGAAAGCGGTATGGAAGGGATTAGTGATAGTTTCAGTAGTAATAGGAACTGATGCGGAAGCAGCTCTAGACGACTGAGAAAAGAACTGTGGATAGCGAGTTTCTAAGTCTTTAACTTTAGCAGTTGCGCCCCAGCGATCGTAGCAATAGTGCGCCTCTTTCATATAAGTTTGAGCAATTTTTTCTCGGCCTCGTGCCAGATAATGTTTAGCCGCTAATTCATAAGCTAATGCTTCTTCCTGGATAAACTCATGCTCAGTAGCACCTGCGATCGCCCGTTCATAAAACTCCTCAGCCTCAAGAAATTGCCCTAAGACTCGCGCTTTCTCTGCCTCGACTAGATAAAATTTATGTAGATAATTCATTGGGGCGTGTTCTGCCCATTTCTGCATCTTTTCTTGGTTGGTGTTAACACAGTTTAGCCAAGCTACTTTTTGGGAGTTTGAAGCATCGAGCAATAGGCTCAAAAGCGCCAGCGAATGATAGAAACAGAATACAGGTAAAACCTTTATTGCCGTCGCTTCTTCAAAATGTCGCCTTGCCAAAATAGCAGTCTGTCCAGCTTGATGGTGTTCTCCAAATAGATAACACAACATGACTTTGTGCAAATAGAGTATTTGGATTGCAGTTCCATCTTTAATTGCAATAGCGTGTGATAACGCCTCCTCTTCATTACACAGCCGACCAACTAAGCGACTGGGATTAAGAGACCTATCTAACAAATTAAGAATGGTCTGCCACACCATTGCAATCCAAGTTGAGGGGCTTTCCCGCCTGATTCGATCAACCGCTTTGCTGTAGGTTGCCATTTTCTGTTCCAGTTGGGTGAGTTCCTCACCGACGAAAAACGAGTTGTAGCACACGTCATATGCAGCATAACCAGCGGTTTCAAAGTCTCCGGTTTCCACTCCTTCCTGATAAGCCTCAACCAGCAGTGGTATCGTCTCCTTAAGATGTACTTTCCATTGCATAACGTGATCACTAAATAACTGTAATGCTTTAGCCTTGCCTTTTCTGGTCTTCAATCGTTCTGCCAAGCTAAGAGCCAATTGACCAAATTTATAGCCGAGTTCAATGTCTTGAACAACTCCACATAGAAAAAATCCGTAGGCAGCATAATACAGTGGTGACCAGATAGCATTACCGTAGTTGATTGATAAATTGACCGTTTTACAAGTAATCAGTATCATCAGTGCTGGTGATACTATGAATGCAGCAGCCCCTATATTCGCTAGGATTGACATTGCTGCTAGCGGTTCTGGTGCAGTCATCTCTGGTAAATTAATCAAGTCTTCAATTTCTCGTTGGGCGAGTAGTGCCGCCGTTGACTCCAATCTGCCTCGAACATCTAACTCACTTGGATTTTCTGGTAAAATCACTCCCAGGAGCTTCAACACTTCCAAGCCAATTTTGAGTGCTTCTTTCAGGTTGCCCTGTGACAAATATCCTTGAATTCTGCTATCGTAAGCCTGCACTTTGTCAACCACTGTTTTGGCACGAGCGAGTACTACTTCTACCAACTGTTCCATCTCATCAAAGCAACCATGAAGATATGCTGCTTCTGCTGCTTGGGAGTACAGCGCTAAGGTGAGGTCATACTCACTGAGCCAACTCTCCCAATTGAGGAGTTTAAGCCCTGTAGTGAAATACTTAAAAGCTGCTTCATAAGCCGTTGCTGCCTTTGCTTTCTGACCTGCCATTAAATTCAATCTGGCAATTTCAGTTCGTTCTGATCGAGCAGTGACTAGCTCAAGTCCTTGATTGAGATGATCGATGATTTCAAACAACCTATCGGATCGTTGCTCTGGTGAAGTTTTCTCGAGCAATTTGCGACCAATTTGGAGATGAACAACCTGTTTGTGCGATTCATCAATCAAAACATAAGCCGCTTGCTGAACGCGATCGTGCGAAAACTTATACTCTTGAACTAACAAACCTTCGTCCAATTCAGATAGAGGTTGAATTAATCCCGCTTGTATTGCTTCTAATAAATCCTGGAAAATTGCTTTCGGTAATTTTTCGCAAACGATCGCCAATGTTTCTAAATCAAACTCAGACCCAACACAAGCAGCGATGGAGAGAACTTGCTGTGTTGCTTCCGGCAATTTCTGCAACTGACGCAGCAGCAACTCCACCACATTAGCAGTGATATCTTGAGCTTCAATCTCAGCTAGGTTCCACTGCCAACTCAACTGTTGGGCATCAAAGGTCAACAGGTTTTCGCTATGCAGCAGCTTCAAAAATTCACCAACAAAGAAAGGGTTGCCCTCGGTTTTACGCAACACGACTTGGGCTAAGGAACGAACGGGAACGGTATCAGGATTGCGATGTAATGTCTCAGCTATCAGTTGACTCAACGGTTCCAGCGTTAAGGGGGTCAGGATGATTTCCTGAAGTACTGCTCCCTGGTTTCGCAAGCTCTCCAGCATCAAAATTAATGAATGCGTTGGAGACACTTCATGATCTCGATAGGCTCCGATCAAAAACAGAGATTGAGTTTGCTCGTCAAGCAATATGAGTTCAATTAACTTCAACGTCGCGGAATCGACCCACTGTAGATCGTCTAAAAAGATGACCAGGGGATGCTCTTTTGCACAAAACACCCGCACAAACCTTTGAAAAGTTAAATTGAAGCGATTCTGTGCCTCAGTTGCTCCAACTTCTGGTACGGGTAACTGCTTGCCAATAATGAACTCAACTTCGGGAATGACATCTATGATAATTTGCCCATTGCTTCCTAAAGCTGAGAGCAGGCGCTCTTGCCACTGTTGCACTTGCTCATCCGGTTCCCCCAGAAGTTGCTGCACCAACTTTTGCAGGGCATCCACAATAGCGCTGTAGGGAATATTGCGCCTGAATTGGTCAAATTTACCAGATATGAAATAGCCGTGCTTTGCTGTGATGGGTTTATAGAGTTCTTGCACCAATGCTGTTTTGCCAACGCCAGCGTAACCAGCAACGAGCATGAGTTCGACATTGAATTGAGCATTTTCTATGCCTGACTCTAGTTGACAAATTTCGCCAAACGTCTCTTTTCTAGCCACTCTGTCAAACGCCGCCAATAATGCTTTAGTCTGGGCTTCTCGTCCATACAGTTTCTGAGGAATGCAAAACTGTTCTGAAACATCTTGTCGTCCCAACGACATGGCGTTGATCTGACCCATTTCTGCCAGTTGCCCGGCGCAGCGTTCTAGATCCGCTTTGATGCCCCAGGCACTTTGATAGCGATCCTCCGCATTTTTCGCCATCAACTTCAAAATTATGCCTGAAATGGGTTTGGGAATCGTGGCGTTCAATTCATGCACAGGAATCGGCGGTTTGGCAATATGGCAATGAACTAGCTCCAGGATGTCTTGAGTGGGGAACGGTAGCTGTCCAGTTAACAGTTCGTAGAAGGTTACGCCCAGCGAGTAGAAATCGGTGCGATAGTCGATCATCCGGTTCATCCGCCCGGTTTGCTCTGGCGACAGATAGGCAAGCGTGCCTTCTAACACATGGGGACTTTTGAACGTCGGATTGGTGCGGTTAAATTGGGTCGCAACCCCAAAATCAATAATTTTGACAACGCCAGTATCAGGATTGAGGACGATGTTTCCAGGGTTAATATCTTTATGAATGATATTGGCTGCATGGATTCTGCCAAGAATGTCGCTCAGGGCGATCGCAATACCAAGAAAAGTGGATAAAGGCATCGGGCAGAAAATATCTGGACGCTTTTGCATCCATTTTTCTAGGGACTCTCCCCCAAAATCTTCTAAGAGAATCACCAGAGTGCGTTGATAGTCCTGCTGGCTGTATGCCTTGATAACTCCTTCCAGATTCAGGGAGCGAATAATTTTATATTCCTGTCTGTAGCGGGTTAGTTCTTGGGGAGAGGGATAATCAAGCTTTAGCATTTTTACGACGATCTCTACTCCATCCTCTCTAATGCCCCGGTACACTAGAGAATTGGAACTTTCGTATATTTTGTTTTGGATAGCAATACCAGGCAGAGTGATCATAGAGCAACTCTTGAAAGGATAATCTGGTACACCTCAAACTATACAGCAATCCAGCTATCACATTTTTCATCTTCTGAAATTTTATCAAGATAGGGAAGAAGGGGGGAATTAAACAATTTATCAAGGGTAACAATACCTTCGCCAATTTAAGAGGGTGAGTTGATGTACAAACTCCCATTTCTCCGAAGCTGGGCAAAAACAATCAGTCCTAAAAATTCCTTCCAGGTTTATCGCAAGGCTTTTTTAATTTTTGTAGACTCTTCTTTTGGCAAAAGTATTGTATAAATAAGTATTTTTTCATAAATATAAATTTGTCTTTATTAACCAACAGCAGAATATTAATTATTGCTTTCCACTCAACCGGCCTGTTTGATAAAAATCAAGCAGGTTAGGGAAAGCTTTTTCTAGCAACCAGTTCCGCCCAATTTCTGATTCGGGAATATTTGAAGCAGCCATGTAATAACCACTTCTGTAAGCAGCTACACCTAAACAAGCTTGTAGGCTGGATATAGCCCGTGAAGAAACTGGAATAGCCATCAAATCTTGTATATGACTGGGATGATAATTTTGTCCTACCAGTAAAAAATGAACTAAAGTATGAACCAACCGGGATAAAACAACTGTTCGGTCTTGCCAACGTTCTAAACGGGTCTTCATACGGAAGTAATCAGGTAAATCAGCTGCTAGAGATTCATCAAGGAACAAATCGCTTTGGCTTTCGATAAAATTAGAATCCAGACCTATAAATTGTTTGAGAAAAACAAGCGTTTTGCCCCAACGTTCGTGTTCCTTAGTTTCAGGAGAGAACGCACCTTCTGAATAATGTGAACCATACTTTTCTTGAAGCTGTACAACCGCCTCTTGGTTAATATCACCTTGCCAGTCAGATTCAACAAAAAACTCTTTTAAAATATCTTGCAAGTAGATGGATGAAAACTCACAAATATCTGGTGCTTCATCATCAAAATCGTCTTCATAAGTATCAATAAGGAATTTCTCTAATTTGATTTCTAGCTCTTGCTTTCTATTAACTGGCAGTAATGATTTAGCGTCTTCTAATGATAAAGGAAAATCTAAATAAGGATGACCTTTGGCTAAGTAAGAATCACTCAAATCTGCCAAACTTTCAAGCGTAATAGTCCGGGCAAAATACTCATCTTGTGGGTGTACACATATCCCGTCTAATTCCTTATCCACCAACATCATAGTAATTGCCAGTAGAGCAAACCATGAAGCATCGTGCAAACAAGTCGGTAAATCAGCAATTAAATCTACTAACTTCAGTTCTAGAATTTCTCCCCAAACGCCTATCCTAGCGGTATTAGAAACATCACAAAAATGCTCGACCTCTTCTCCAACAGATGTCTCTCCTAACCACGTAAGATTTTCTACTTGCAAAGGTGAGGAGTAGTCAGGTGTTAGCCGATTTTGGCTGTCCTCATCGAACTGTATCCACATCAAAGCCAAGAGTATCAGCTTACAAATACTTACTCGCTTCACGAGAAGATATTCAAGCATAAGTCATTACTTATAATTTTTAGATACATACCACGACATTGGCGATCCCACCATAGCACAGGATTATTAGCCGTTCCTTAGTAAAAACCGCAATGGTATGAGAAACAGGGATAAAAAATAACTCACAAGTATGAATCAAAAAGTGTGCTTTAAATAAAACAATTCGTCAAAATGATAAATCCTAAAAGAACTAATGCTGACGCAGCAATAAGAGAAATATATCAATTCTCGCGTTATGAACTATATCAACAAAGTCATGCTAGTTGGCAGATGTGGACAAGAACCCGATCTAAAATTTTTCGAGTCGGGCGCAGTTAAGGCTTCAATCTCTATTGCAGTAAGACCACCCTACAGAAGTGAACAAGCTCTTTGGTTTGATTTAGTCGCTTGGGGAAATCAAGCAGAAGTGATTGGAAATTACGTTCGTAAAGGAACTCAAATTGCAATTACTGGTGAGTTTGGATTTGATCGTTGGGCTGATAAAAATTCTGGCACTATGCGGCAAAAACCTGTAATCACAATCAACACCATCGAATTATTAGGTTCACCCCGTAAGGAAGAATCTACATCTACTTCTGTACCGAACGAAACACAGGCTGTAGCTAACGCAAATTTCTAGAAAATTACAAATCGCCTATGCAGTATAAATCATAGGCGATTAACCATCTAATCAATCTAATCAATCTACAAACCAAACTACCATGATTCATAATACTGCAACTATTAATCTTAAATCAGTGAACACAACCCACGACAAAGAAGGTTCCTTGATTGCTTTTGGGATTGCTGAATTCTACTACCGTTCCAAGGAAGGAGTCGTTACTGACGAGATACCATTCCGTTCCAAAGGCGCACCTGCTGTCGTCATCAACGGACAAGGGGAAGGCGTACATGGTACAGCAGAAGGATATCTTGATTTAGTGGTAGATAACAGGGGTGAATACAAAGAAAAGATTGCCACATTCGTAATTAGAAACTTTATCTCAGCACAACCGATTAACGAACTTACCCAAGTTAGCAAAAACTCTCACTCGCCTGAAACTCCCGATTTTGCCAAGGAACTACTAGAAGATAACATTACTTCGACAAATGAAGACCTAGACGAAGAACCCCCATTTTAGAACCAACTAACTGAATAATGCTAGTCCAGGCAGGTTTACTGGTTTGAACTAGCGTTATTTTTTTTCAAAAATCCAAAATAAAAATCCACTGTTTGGTAGAATCGCTGACATGGGTTCACAAAATCGCTTCATTAATATATGTCATCAACCAAAATAATTGCCACTTTCAATCAGTCAGGTGGTGCAGCTAAAACGACTATTACACACAATCTTGGATACCACCTTGCTAAAAAACACCGGGTACTGCTTGTGGATATGGACCCACAAGCATCACTAACAGCTTTTATGGGATTAGGGGAAGTCAAGCTGCAAACTGAACAAACCATCTATGGTGCGATCGCTGAAGAAACTCCCCTGTATATATGGGAAAAACCTATTCACGGGATGCACATTGTACCAACAAATATCCAATTGGCAGGTACGGAGCAAAAAATTTTTCATGACTTGACCATCGACAACCGCCAACGGCTCAAGTTTGTGCTATCAAATGTACTTGACCAGTATGATTATATTTTGATTGATTGCCCGCCTTCTCTAGGAATCCTAAGCATTATGAGCTTAGTCGCTGCTTCACACGTTATTATTCCTGTTGAAACGCAATATAAGTGCTATCTTGGCACCAACCAACTGCTAGAAACAATTGCCCGGCTCAAAAAAGGAGGACACCAAAAATTACAAATTGCCTGTATAATTCCAACCAAATACGATAATCGTAATCTTCAAGACACAGGAATACTGGAAGAAATTAAACAACAGGTTGAAGGACGGATACACGTTACTGCCCCCATTCCTAAATCAACAGCTTTTCCTGACGCAACCCAAGCACATCTACCACTTGCACTCCACAAGAAAAACCACCCCGCAGTTAGCATACTCGAAGAAATTACAAAATATATTACTCAACTGTCAGTAACTCAGGGACAAAGCCACTGAGCTTGTAAAAGAAATCAAGCAAGCTGTACTGACCAGTCTAAGTCTTAACTGACTACGTTTTTTGAGTCACGATACCAGAGAATGCGAAGCTAGTTTTCTGCTCTATCATTTGCAATTAAACAGTTTTAAAGTCACTGAAACAGTGTTGCAAATCTAAAAAGCTCTTAAAACATTGACGAAGCTAACATTACCCGAAAGGAGGGACTAATGTCCAAAGTATTTGTTTTAGATACCGAAAAAAGACCCTTAGACCCAATTCATCCAGCGCAAGCTAGACAGTTATTAGGAAACAAAAAAGCAGCAGTATTTCGGCGTTTTCCTTTCACAATTATTCTGAAAGAATCTAGAGCAGATGCATCTGTATCTGACTTGAGAATTAAGCTAGACCCTGGAGCTAAAATAACGGGAATAGCATTAGTCAATGATTCCACAGGTGAAGTAGTTTTTGCTGCTGATTTAAAGCATAGAGGCTTCGCTATCAGAGATGCTTTGATTTCCAGAAGGCAACTAAGACGTAGTAGGAGGAATCGCAAAACACGATACAGAAAACCCAGATTTCTCAACAGAATTAGACCAGAAGGATGGTTAGCTCCTAGCCTTATGAGTCGGGTTCACAATGTTGAAACATGGGTAAACAGATTACGCAAATTCGCACCAATCACAGCGATTAGTACCGAATTAGTCAAGTTTGATATGCAATTAATGCGTAATCCTAAAATCGAAGGTAAGGAATATCAACAAGGTACGTTAGCTGGATATGAAACCAGAGAATTTCTTCTAGAAAAATGGAACAGACAATGCGCCTATTGTGGTATCAAAGATATACCTTTACAGATTGAACACATTCACCCACGCTCAAAGGGAGGTTCTAATTCAATCACTAACCTTACTTTGAGTTGCGAAAAATGTAACGTCAAAAAAGGAACTAAAGATATTAAAGACTTTCTCAAAAAAGATCCTACTAGATTACAGAAAATTTTGGTACAAGCCAAGAAACCATTAGCTGATGCAGCAGCAGTCAATGCCACTAGATACAAACTTCTAGAGGTTTTAAAATCAACTGACTTACCCGTTGAGTGTGGTTCTGGTGGATTAACGAAGTTCAATAGAACTAATCAACAATTACAAAAAACTCATTGGTTAGACGCTGCTTGTGTTGGTCAATCAACTCCAATATTAATTATCAAAGGTATCAAACCGTTGTTAATTACCGCTAATGGACACGGAACAAGGCAGATGTGTAGAACTGACAAATTTGGATTTCCTAATAGATATGTTCCCAAACTGAAATTTATCAAAGGTTTTCAGACAGGTGATATTGTTAAAGCTGTTGTCACCAATGGAAAAAAAATTGGTGAATATATTGGACGTGTAGCTGTACGTTCTACAGGTAGCTTTAATATCTCTGCTCAGAGAGGATTGATTCAAGGAATAAACTATAAGTTCTGTAAATCAATTCACAAAAAAGATGGTTACAGTTATTCAAGTTAAAAAGACCTCAGCGAATAAATTCGCTCCTGTCGCTTCCCTCTCAGGGCTAAAGCCTCTGAGTTTCCCGCTTACCGAGGATTTTGTATGAGCCAAAAACGCGAACTAGAAAAACTTACTGGACTGGATAATTTATTTGGAGATGAAGAAGAACAATCTTTATCTGATTCCACTTTACCTTTATCTCAAATCATCCTTCCGCCGAGTCAGCCTCGTCGCTATTTTGACCCTGTAAAACTCAAATCGCTCGCTGACAGCATTAAGGAAGTAGGATTACTAGAACCCATTGTTGTTAGAAAGATTCAGGAAGATAAGTATGAGTTGATCGCTGGTGAACGCCGTCTCAAAGCTTGTGAAATTGCAGGACTTGAGGAAATCCTTGTAGTCATTATTGAATGCGACGAAAAAAAAGCTCGTAAACTCCGCTTAGTTGAAAACCTCCAAAGGGAAGACCTCAATGCTTATGAAGAAACTATCGGAATTCTCGAATTACTAGCCGAAGAACTCGATATTGACCAAGAGACAGTAGTCAAACTGCTCTACGACATGAATAACGAAAGCAAAGGTAATTCTAACCATAACGTTATGGTTAGTGATGAAGGACGAATCATACAAGATGTATTCTTGAGGTTAGGAAAAATTACTTGGCAGTCGTTTGTAGCTAATCGTCTTCCTTTACTCAAACTCCATTTAGATATCCAAACTACATTGCAGAAAGGCGAAATTGAATACACAAAAGCTAAGGAAATCAACCGGATAAAAAATGATGATGAAAGACAGAAAGTTTTAAATAAAGCGATCGCAGAAGGTTTATCACTATCTGAAATTAGGATTCTAGTAGGAAATATTCTTCAGCAACAGTCAGAAAGTAAGCCATCATCTCATAACCAAGAGCAAAAAGAAAAAGTTGACAAAATATACAAAGCACTTAGAAAAAGTAAAATTTGGAATGATGAGAAAAAGCTAAAAAAAATTAATAAGCTTTTTACTCAAATTGAAGCACTTCTAGAAGAAGAAAACAAAGATGATCCTTCTTTACAGCAAGGTAGTCTAGTCTCGGACAACTCTCTGTAAAAGGTACTGGATGGCTAGAAGTCAACTCATAGATTAAGTCATCATTACAGAGTATATTAACTGAGGATTTCTACATAGCCATCCGTTCCATTAACCCGAATTCTCTGTCCGTCATCGATCAGTTTGGTAGCATTATCCACTCCCACAACTGCACTTATGCCATATTCACGTGCGATAACTGCTCCATGCGTCATCAGTCCACCAACTTCGGTGACCAAGCCTTTGATAGAGACAAACAATGGTGTCCAGCTAGGATCAGTAAAAGAGGTAACTAATATATCTCCATCTTTTAGATCAGCATCTTCCATGTTTAAGATAACACGCGCTCGTCCCTCTATAACTCCGGAGGAAACAGGTAGACCTACAATAGCTTCGGCTGGAAGATGTTCCCGTTTGTACCGACCTGCAATGATTTCACCGTCAGACGTGATCACACGTGGTGGAGTTAGTTTTTCATAGTGTTTATACTCGTCTTTTCGTTTGCTGATAATCTGGTAATCAAGTTTATTTGTGCATACGACTTCGCGAAGTTCTTTAAAAGTGAGATAGTATATATCTTCTTTTTCACGAATAACGCCCGCTTGTACAAGTTGTTCGGCTTCTTGGAGTAAAGCTTTCTTATAAACGAAGTAGCGATTAACTATGGCGTATTTGGGATATTCACGATAACCGATGAAATTCCGGATCAGGCCGATCATTCGTTTTGTCTGTTCGGTCTTTTGTTCACCATCCGGTAATTGCTGCAATCGCTCTAATAACTCTTGTTCTTTTTTCAAAGCCTCCTGTCGCCCTTGCTCAAATTTGCGATCGCCAGCACCAGGCTCAAAGTTTTTGATATTACTGAGAATTATGGGGACAAGTGTAGTTGGTTTTTCACTCCAACGAGTTTTAGTAATATCGATTTCTCCGGCACATCGCATTCCGTATTTGTTGAGATAAGCATAGATAGCGTCTTGGGTTTCTTTTCCTCCATCAAACTTAACCAATTCATCCAGAAAGTTGTCATCTTTTACCTGTTGTAAATAATCAATTACTTCAGGATAAGGACGAATCACATCTGCGACATCCAATAGTTCCAGACCCATTTCGGAAGTAATATTGTTGGGTACAGATTGAGAAAGCGTGTCCGCTGCGTTTTTTTCGCCTAACCACTTGTTCATTTTTTCATTGAGCCACGATGAAGCATTCATAGCAGTCATAATCACGCCAAAACTTTGTGGATCGGATAAACTCTTCTTTAATTTCTGGATATCTTCTTGAATAAAATCGAATAAATCCGCTCCTGATTTCGTCTGGATGTTCTGTTTTAACTCGTCTATCGATGTTTGACTACGCCCAATCAAATCAGAAACGATCGCCGGATCGTATTCTGTCAGCGTTTGAAAATCCAAAGACGATGCACCCTTATTGCTGTTACCGTAACTTTGTTCTTGCTTGTCATCTGGTAACAATTTTATGAAATCTCCCCGATCTAGTATGGTCATAAGTGCGTCCCTTATAAGCGGATCGGATTTTCCCAAAACATCTACCAGAATTGTTCTTCTCACAGGTGAAGCTAAATCATGGGTGATATCAACAAACAACCTTCCACCAGCTTTATACATGGGTCGAGCAGCTGTTAACTGGAATAAAGACAATCCCAATGGTTTCATTGGATCAGTCATCATTTGTTGATGACCGACAGATACATAGACGTGATTTTGGCGATCGCTTGCTTCAGGAATGGGATATAAAGTAGTGATGGGGCGGCTCTGGACAATATGAAATGTGTCATCAACCAAACACCATTCGATGTCCTGGGGGCAGCCGAAATGTTCTTCAATCTTCCTACCGATGCGCTCAAGCTGTACAATCTGCTCGTCTGTCAGCGCTTGCGTATTCTGCCGTTCAGGCTCAATCTCCTGTTCTTTCGTACCGCCATCTTTTAAGGCGTAAATAGCCAGTTTCTTGGTGGATATCTTCTTATCTATAACCTTGCCGTTACGCACTTTATAAATATCAGCATTCACCAGACCTCTGACCAAGGCTTCACCAAGTCCGAAGCTGGCATCAATGGATAACACCTTCCGATTAGAAGTGACGGGATCGGCAGTAAACAAAATTCCTGCCACCTGTGGAAAGACCATCTTCTGGATAACTACAGACAGGTGGACTTTACGGTGGTCGAAGCCGTTTTGAAGGCGGTAAATTACTGCTCTCTCTGTAAATAGCGATGCCCAGCACTTGCTGATATGTTTTAGGATTGCTTCCTTCCCGATAATGTTTAAATACGTATCCTGCTGGCCTGCAAAAGAGGCTGTTGGTAAATCCTCAGCAGTTGCGCTGGATCTTACTGCATAGGCATTTTTTTCTCCAAGCCTAGAGAGAAGGCGGGCGATCTCTTCATTAATGTCTTGAGGGATGGTTATCCCTTCGATGAAAGAGCGAATCTCACCGCTAAGTTCGCCGATTTTATGCCGATCTTCCACCTTGAGAAGCGATAACTGGTCGAGTAATTCGTTAATCGAAGACGTTTCCCCAATGATTCTTTTAAAAGCTTCAGTAGAAATACAAAAGCCATCTGGTACGAGTATTCCTTCAATCTTGGTAAGTTCCCCCAGGTTCAAGCCTTTACCACCAACGACCTTGAGTTTTGTTTTGTCAATATCTTGAAAACAAAGGACAAATGAACTCATCAGTTTTCCTCCTTTGGCAATTGATACTACGGTTGCAATCAGCCGCGGCAAACAGCCTTTGCATTACAATCAGGAGCTTCAAAAGTCCGCTACATTGCAATTGTTAGGCGGCTCCACTCACACCGCCTTTGTGTACTTCATAGCGCAACTCAGCCATGCCAGCACCCATCTGATGAACAGACACTAGGCGCAGAACTGGGCTTAGTACTCTGCGAGGGAATAGCGGCTTACCCTTGCCGAGGGTGGCCGAGCCAACCTGGACGATCAGCTCATCCAGTAAACCAGCATCGTAGAACTGACCAGCCAAATCTCCGCCTCCAACTATCCAGATGTTTTTGGTGCCGGCAGCAGCTCGCATTTCAGTATGGGGGTGGTGTACATCTCCATTGACGAATCGGATGTTCGCACCTTCGATTATTGTCAGCTTGCGACTAGAGAATATCCAGGCTGGCTGAGTGTATGGCCACGCAAAGCCAGTCTCAGTGGCAACCTTTTGGGCGTTGCGTATCATCCACTCGTAAGTTGCCGATCCCATTGCCAACGCACCCACATCTGAAATGAACTCTGGATAGCTAGAGTCATTCAGGTCACCAAGCCCAAACAGCCAATCTAGTGAGTCATTCTCAGTTGCAATGAAGCCATCAAGACTTGTCGCTGTAAAGTACTGAGTTTTCATTTTTGTATGCAACTCCTAAATATGACTTCAAGCACCTAACGATGTCCATCACCCGCCCCAGATCGCCTTTGTATCATAACCAATCGACTCTCGGCATCGGTGTGCATGGGCGTTGTTATGCGGCGTTCACGTTGGCGTAGCCTCTCGTAGAGAAGTGTGCCGTACCCCTGCGGGGAAGCAAGCTACGCGGAGCGTCTCCGACAGGAGAAGGTATCGCTCACTAGCTGCTACAGCGATAGTGACACAACCAGAGCTATCTGAAAATTTTTGAAAACAGGATAGTAGCCGAGGCCATTGTTATTTTTTACACGGACTTACGTCCAAATAAAGAAGAGAAAGCACTATAGCTAACGCTCAAATCCTTAAAAAGTAACTCTCACATAGGAGATAAAAATTATGGCTACTAAAACCAAAAAAGTTAGTTTAATTGATGATAACGCAATGGGTATTTACAAAATTGCGTCCTACAACGAGCGTAAGTTTAAAGCAGTCTACTACGGGCTACAAGAAACCTGGGGTAAAACTATTCAAGCGCAGTCACAGACTAACTGGAATAAAACACAATGGGATACTTTTAAAGCCAGATTTATTGCTACATTCGGCTCAGTTGACAACCCCAAATACAGTGTACAACAAATGGTTGACTATTCCATTAAGCACTTCAACAAAGGCTTAGAAGAACTACTCGAAGTCAACAAACGTACTTGGCTACAACGCGAACGTTTATTAGCAAAATAATCACAAATCATCTGATTTTATAGAAAATCTCGCTCATACAGAGTGGGATTTATTTTTTTGACTAATGCTGACGCAGCTAAAAGCGAAACACTCATCAAAGAAAAAACTATGGCTGCTAATAAATCTACTAAAGCTCAAGCTGCTACAGTCGATGATTCAACAATGGAGCAATTCAAGATTGAATCATTCGACGTGCGTAAATACAACACAATTTTCTATTCAATTCGTGACCTTTACGGACGCGAATCACAACGGCAACTGGGGTCTGACAATTTCGATTGGAAAGCTTTTAAGCTTCAGTTTGAAATCTGTTTTGGTCGTCCTGAAGATTGTCGTTACACCACAGAACAATTATTGAATTTCGCCAAATACAAATTCAACATGAGTTTGGAAGACTTGTTAGCTTATAACCGTAAATCATGGGAACTCCGCAAAAGACGAGAACAACAATATGCAGACATGGAGCAAATTAACTCTGTAATTCAACACATTCCAGAAATTACCAATTCTTATATTGATTGCTACCAAATGCTAGAGCAACAGCCATACTAAAATCTCAAAGAATCAGTTAGAAAGTACTGTTTTATGCAGCACTTCATTCTAGCTGATTCTTTTTTTACTACATTGATTTTTGTCTGAACCTATCAAACATTCTCGTTTACAGCAATAAAGGTACTAGGCCGCTCACAAGGTGTAAAGTTATACCTACGTTTGACTTCTGCACCTGCATTATTTGTATTACCTTCAACAGATTTAGTTAGCAGTACAACCTCAGAGCGTATATAACCAGTTAACTTATCAAACTGAATAATCATATGCTGGTGGAAAGCCCAAACATCCGCGATCCGATTGCCCATACCAGAAGATATTTCATCAGGTATAAAAATATTAGCGTGCCAGGATACTTTAATCCCCTCTTTCTGGAAGTAAGCATCTATTTCAGGACGAATGTAATCCGCAGTTCCTCCGCAAAATACTAGTTCTTCAATATCCTCATCCATCTTTGAGCGCAACCACCTGGCGATCGCACGCCAATATTCGTCTCTAGCAAGTAATAAAGCTTTGGACATCGACTCTCCATCAAGTTGAATCTCATCACCTTTGCGCTTGCGTGAGAGTTTTTGCATCACCTGGGGGTCACAACTGGCTCCAGCTTCTATCAGTACCTCAATAATATTGGAATTATCAGGGCTCAGTCCCGATGTTTTGGAAATCAAATTATTTACTAACCAAGACATACCAAAATTGCTGGTTATTCCTGCGCCAATCGAACCACTCCGAAAGGTGAAAATACTCGCGTTGCGATAACCAAGCATTACGTACATCGAAACAGGTACACGATCGCCAAGCGTTCGCCTACGGTGGAAAAATATTCCACTACCTTCAGAAGCTGCATCATAACGAAGCATTTTCACCCGCATCTTACCTGCTGGTGTATCAAACCCCCGAAACGTATCCTTCAACCGAATTTGTAACTGTTCCTTGTCTTGCACTTCACCCGGCGGCAGCAGGACACTCAAGTAAGCTGCAACATCATTACCCAGGTTCAACTTCTCCTTAGCCAGCCAAAATGCTCCGCAAATTTTGGGAACTGCTAGTTCGTACTTTAGCTCCCTCAGTTGCGATATACCCCCAAACCGACGACGAGCAAGTTCTCCCAAGGCGTAATACTCATCACCAATTCCTACCCAAGCACGAGATTCAGGACTACCTTCTTGTTGGACGCTTTCAACTGAGGCTTTAGCAACATCCGCTATTTCTGAGTCTAAAAGTAAAACAACAGGCTTTCCTTCTGGATACTCCTGAACGATAGCCTTGGTTTTACTCGCACCCATATCAATCGTAATTACTATCTTTTTTAAATCTGATTTCTCCTTAGTTTTGGGCATATATAAAGGTTTCAATTCATCTCTGCTATTGCTTACAATTTAACCTTTATAAGTATTAACTCGGTATGGAAAAAGGCTTACTTTACAGCAGTATTACCCTGTCTTAGAAAAAATTTTACAATTATCATCCATTTTTTTTTGCAGCGCAGACGATGACCTCACCACCTTGATACCCAAATCTATAGGGTGGACAATCTACAAATGAGATCGCTGGATACAGTTTCCTTACTCTAAACGAAATCCCGGATCAACTTCTATCTCTGCTTTAGCAATCACATCATCTTCATCATCATTGAAGAAATCATCATCCAAATCTTCCTCTTGAAAAGACTGTTCCTCCACAACAAGCGGCACCTCTGATGAAACAGAAACATCATCGGTCGAAACTACGCCCGTAAAAAAACTCGCACTCTTCTCTGCTTGAGCCTGAATATCAGTTGCAGCTATCAGAGAAAAAACTCCACTACCATGAGGTTGTGTGGTAGTTGCAGCAGAAGTGGGAAGTCCACTACCATAAGGCTGCACTAGCACTACTTGGGCAAGTCCCTCCATCCCGAAAGCCCGTTTCATCTTAATTATTTGTACTTCCAACTGCGCGATCGCATCTAATACGCACGAAGATAATTTTTCACCCCTTACACCCTCTGAGTAGAGCATATAGGGGAGATAGAGGGGAATTATCGCCTCCATTATCATATCCCCCCCTCCCTTTTCACTGTCCTTCAGGTATTGCAACAATCTCGCTTCACTAGAACCTTTCTTTCTTGCCACTGACAATTCTACATAATCTGATTGCACCTTCCTTGGCATAATTCCCCCCTCCGAGTTAGTTACAACAATCAACAGTAATAAAACAATCTCAACTTTTAACCTAATTAATTCAAATTACAATTAGCCAATTTTATACTACATAATGTAGTAATTAGTAATATTAAAACCACTTATTTGATAGGCTTAATCAACATTT
The DNA here is from genome assembly GCF_014696625.1 of Nostoc parmelioides FACHB-3921. Classification (GTDB taxonomy): domain Bacteria; phylum Cyanobacteriota; class Cyanobacteriia; order Cyanobacteriales; family Nostocaceae; genus Trichormus; species Trichormus parmelioides. Next base: position 15,888 of record NZ_JACJQL010000051.1, on the reverse strand, counting down.
CCAGTAATGTAAAAGTGACTAAAATTACTATATCTGTACGCCCCAAGCTACTTCCTCAGTACTCTCCCGCAACTTGCCGAGTACTCACTGACTAAGTGGTAAAAAATCTCTATTTATTAGTTAAATTATTGATTTAGTATACTTTTTCCATTTAAATTAGACCTACATAAGACACACGCACTTCCCTAGTACTCACCGCTTACTCTCTGCTTACTTTTCCCGTACTCACTGCACGCTCTACTACATCCTACCCTCGCACTTGGTGCAATCATGATAGTAAACAAGGTATGGCAAATGGGCCTATTTCAACCTAGATTTATTATCAATAATTACAATTAATTGATAATAAGTTCTATACAACTCATATTTTTATATGCTACAAAAATACAAAATTGTAGTACAAACCTAATCTAATTAATATACGCTCAATTTTAAACAAATCATTTTCAGTTGATTTTATACATTAAATTAAGTTTATATACTTAGGTAAAATTTCACGATCGCACACTTGATTATTGACTGATAATCTTTTTTATAACTACAATGGCACGATTACTGCACGGCTCTCAGCATTCTACAATAAATAAAATATGTATTATTTTTAACAAAAAACACAATATTCTCCTTCTCTAGTTAAGGACAGGAAATAAAGACTAGATTTTATAATGAAGCAAGTATTTTTACATAGATAATAATCTGCGATCGCATAGTTCGACCCTAACAGCATAATGCTTGTAAAAGCGATTTCACAGCAGTTGCAGTACTATTACGAGAGCCATATAGCCGCAATGTCAGTTATACCAAGGATAACGGCTATATTATCCGCAATGGTAGTGTGCGTGAGAAAAGTGGAACTTTTGGTTGTCCAACAAGTTCCCTGGCACAGTACAGAAAAGCGTGATACTTCCCCCAGTCCAATGATTAAACAAGGTATGGTAAATAGGCCTGCTAAACGAACCAAATTAGTTAAGGTATACGTCTTTGAGGAAGAAAAAAACGCCATTGAGGAGAAAGCCACCGCCACAGGACAAACGGCATCTGAGTATCTACGTTCATGTGGGTTAAGACGAGTGCTAGCAGCAAAACCACCCGCAGATGTAATAACCATCCGTGCTACGGCAGGAACCCTCAAAAGCGAACTGATGATGTTATCTCACCTTGCCAAGGAAACAAACAACCAACAAATTATTAACCAAGTCGAAATTGCGATCGCACTCGTAGATAAAACCATTGCTGCTGCATTTAATATAGAGCTCGCAGGCTCTAAACAAGACGCTGGGAATCCTGTACACAACCAAGAAGTTGAAAAATAAGCTTGTTGAGAACTTATACTAATCAATATCGAAGTATTCAAATTTGAATACTTCGATATAAATGCCGATATATATAGAAAGTAGAAAAATTTAGAAGCGATAAATCTCTATTTTGTTTATTGATATTAGTTGAGATTAGGTAATCATTAAACTTTGTTCAAATCTTTACAGTCAAGTTCTTTGCATTTCTAAGTAGAATTGCTAGGTTGAAAAAACGTTCTTAGCTACTAAACCCTAAACTCAACTTGATTCCCGTCATCTACAAAAAACCCAATTTTCTCGACACGCTCAAGTATGTCTTGGGGAAAGATGATGCTGCGATTGTCAATACTAATATGATGGGAACAAAGCCAGATGAATTTAACCAGCAGTTTCTCACCATCAAGTACACCAACAAAGCAGTTAAACGGCAGTGCGCTCACCTCATCATCTCAATCGCACACCGCCCCAACTACCACGAGCATTTATCGGACAGTCAGTACAGTTATGTAACACGAGAATATCTCAAAGATATGGGATACTTGCCCAAGGAAGAATCATCTGTAGCAGCTACCAGTCAGTTTGTTGCAGTACGCCACCACGATCGCAACCACGAACACCTGCATATAATCGCTTCCCGGATTCGGTTAGATGGTAGTTTAGTTAATGATTCCTATGATTATTTCAGATCCCAAGTCTCTACTAGACGCATCGCGGCGGAACTAGGATTGGAAGTAACACCGACAACAAATGAAGCCGTCGCCTCTAGGTTAGAGCAAGAGTACGGAATAATTACACTCATCAGTCCCAACCGATCAAAAAGTATTAGAGCAGTCAACAGTAAGCACAAAACCCCAACAAGTAAGGAAATTATTCGCCAAGCAATAGGAGAAGCCATTAAGGATAGTCCCACCGTCTCTACGTTCATTGAACGCCTGGAGGAAAACAACATTGGAGTATTGCCTAAGATGCAGGGGGAAGAACTACTAGGCTTTACCTACATTCATAATGATGTCAAAATTGCAGGTTATCAAGTATACAAACCTTATAGCTGGAACAAACTGCGGTCTGAATATGGAATCACGTACGACCCAGATAAAGATATAGAAGTAATTCAAAAAGCTAAAGCCAGAGCAATTAACCGCATCAATACTAATAGCACAAGTAACAAAGAGTCCTTTTATACCGATAAAGCTACTAACAGCAGTACAAGTGATAGCAATGGCGATACCGATAGTAACTCCAAAAAACCTATTAGTACATACATACTAAACAGTGATTATCTAGATGAGATTTCGATAATACAACCCAAATCAGAAGATAACCCCACTTCGGAAGCAAATAACACTAAGAAAAAAGTTCAGCCGCATCCCCAAAAACAGTGCCCACAACAGGATATTTCAGAAGAAAACGGTCTCACTGCTAAACAATTCCTGGAAGAGCAATCTTCCCCTACTCCCCCTTCTCTTACCCTTCTGCCTTCTACTCTCAAACATTTGCCTTCTATAATCACTGACTATATGCTTGTTACCAATAACTCCCGTATCAAAGGACGGGAATTGAGTGCCAGCTTAGATAGCAATACTCTGAGTGTTTACCGTCATGGGGATAATACCCCTATGATGCAAACCTGCTACAGTCAGGGAAACTGGTACGAAGAGATACCAACTCGATTAACAAGAAACGAAATTGAGCAGATTGAAAGTCTGTGTTTTTTTACCCAACAAGCATTAATCAATCAACAGCGATCGCAAAGAGGTATTGAGCAGTAGAAAATCTGCTGGTAGAGAGAATTTAATCTACAGTGCCTCTATTACTATAAATAAATACACAATTGAAGTATTCAAAACAGCATCTTGTACCCACAGAACAGTGAGATTTGAATAATAAGATTTTCCCAAAGACGCTCAGCAATTTGAGCAAATCGACCAGGCAATTGGTAATCTTTCAACTGCCTGGAATAGCCTTAAATCTAATGAGGTGCCAGAAGCCGTTTTACTTTTTCTAAGAGACGCTGCAACTCATGGGGCAACAATCGATCGGCTAACTCCTGAGGTCAAGGATTGGCTAAATAATCGAGGGATTGCCCGATTCTTCTATGTCCGGTTATCAGACTAAAGCAAAATAGTGACATCAACCTGTAACCTTACATCAACGCTTGCTAAACAAAGATCTCTTAAAAAGAAATTCTGAACTTACTTGCCCCAGGTTAATGCTAACCAAAGGTCATCTATTGAATTGATATTGAAACGTGGTTTTAGCTTGAGCGTAAATTTGTTGGGTGATTTGGGGAGAGTGATGTTTGTCGGTGCAGTTAAAGTTTCTTTAGCGGTTGTGCCATCTGGTTTATGAGTTGTGACCTCTACCTCAAAGCTACTGGGGGATTGAGGGATCGCGCCTGTAGCGCCTTGGGTATAGAAACCGATCGTTTTGATAGAGTCTAATCTGCCTTTGCTCCAGTAGGGAAAGTGTTCTGCGCGGATGTCAAGGGCAACTTCCGCCTCAGTGATTGCCCCTGCAATTTTTATGCCTTTAAACTTCGCCCACTCGGTTGGAAATTCGTGCTTGAGTGAGAATAGACGCACTGAGCCTGTCGCCTGAGCCGCTTCAATTCGATTTTTGAGGTTTGCAAGTGCGCCCTTTTGTCCATTTTTCAACAAGTCTCCTCCCTCGCGGGCGGTATAGCGCAAATGCAGAATCACATCAGAGATTGTGTTGTAGTCAAACTGAAGTGGATCATTGTTGCCCGGATTGGCAGGCAGTTGTAATTGCCATTCACTAATCACGCCTGACCCCTCAAAGGGCAGGTAGCGTTCGTCTCGCAGGTTTGTTTCAAACAATCCGCTATCGTTTTGTCCGGTGCTGGTGACGATCGATTGCAAACTACCAAAATAATCGCTGAATCGAGAATCTTCCGCATCAACGCGGGCATATTCATCGCCGATTAATGCACTCTTACGAATGCTGCTCTTTGTTAATGTCAGGGTGCAGTTGACGCTGGTATAAGGTCCGGTTACACAGGGAATGGTAATTGCCGCATTTTTGATGCGCCGAAAGTAGTGACCTGGGCAATCCATGTCGAATAGTTCTTCAGGCAGTGTTACTGTGCAGCGTCCAGTTGCCCGAAGTTTGAGCAGTTCTAGAGGGTTGATTTGCAGCAGACTCACATGTTTGGTTAGTTCATACTCACGCTGATTCAGGTCGTGGTATGCCATTTCCATGCGCTTGATATCCAGGTAAAGCTTTTCACCTGCCAACAAACCTTCCTTGCCAGACAGATAACCCACTTGCAGATAGCTTAAAGATGGGTTGCCCAATTCGTGTTGTAGAGCGCGTTCAGCTTTTTTAGCCACATCAAAGGCAAATTGGAAGCACTGGCTATAGAGACCTTTGACTTCTCGTTTGATCCAGGTGTAGAAAGCCTGAGTACTGACTTTTTTATGTTTTTGATTGCCAATCTGTGTTTCTTCACCATTGAGAAACTGTTCAATTTCCTGAGCGTTTTTGATTTGCCGTTGGTGATTTTTCCATTCTCGCTCGGCGATCGCTTCTCGAATTTGAGCTGCACGGAGCTGTTTCAAGGTTTGAGTGATTTCTCCAGCGATCATATTGCTCTGGAATGCCCATTCCTGTTCACGACGAGAGTAGGAACCGACTTTCGAAGTTTTCCCAGCTTCGTAGGTTAGTTTGTCAGCCTCAGTCTTATGAAAACTGGAAACAAATGACATGATGGTTGAGAGCTTGCCTCCACCGATTGCTCCAATGGATGAACCTGCACCAAACGGTTGAATATTAAAAGTAAAGTCAGGAATTATTGCTAAAGCTCCACCAACTTTATCGATAGTCGCAGCTGTATCGTGCTGTTCACGGGACGCTTTTAGCTTAGACATCTCCTCCACTTCTTGAACATTCAGCTTTTTCCCTCCGCCTTCACCGCTAAGATCTGGAGCAATACTCACATCGATTGGACGTAAATCAACGGATGGTTCTTCCTGCTGAAACTGCATCCTCTCCAGATTAGTTTTGTCTAAACCATCTAATTGGGGGATTTGAATTTCACTCTCTTGCTTACCTAACAATCGTTCGTAGTAGATGTAGCGCTGAGCCGCATTTGCCAAGGATTTCTCTAACCCTTCACGGGTTTTGATCGCTTCCTGCCACTGAGCGTATTTCACGGTTTCTGCCAGTCCTAACATCAGTTGGTCGTGTTTGGCGCGGAGCATGGCGATCGCTTCGTTGTCTTCTTTCTCCATAGCGGATAGCAAGTTGTTTCCCAGTGATTTCACTTCCTGACAAATTTCTGAGGCTTTTTGAATCAGCACCTGGAAACGAACCAGTGGGAGGGGTTGATTGATACCACTGATCACGGCACCGACATCTAACCCCGCAGCGGCGGCTCTTGCCAGAAGGGCTGGATCGATCGGCGGTTCAAACAGGGGCAGTTGCCGGAAGATGCCCTGAATGTTGAGGCTATTGCGAATTTTGAATAGGCGATCGGTAACTGTATCCCAATAGCTGAGCAACTTATCATTGCGGGGAATGCCAAAATAGAGCGCGTTGCCAAGGCTCTTGAGGGTGACAGTTTGATCTAAATTTGCGGCTTCTATAGGATGGGGAGTCAGATCAAACGGGATATCGGTTTCGACTTCGCGCAGGACATTACCCAATGCATCCAGGTCTTTGCGGAGATTGTCATAAGTTTGGGGACGCACCGATCCCTTCTTCGGAACTGCCTGGGGGCGAGGACCTAAAATATTGGCTGCCAGCACATAAAACATCGTGGCTTCATTAATGCTTTCACCCGTATCCTGGCGGAAAAGGCTATCACCCCAATCGATCAAGTTATCGAGGTATGCCATGACGGTCTTGAACATATAAGCAGACTGGCGATAGCGGGCAACCACATGAGGACGAAACGGAGCATCTTTCAGGGCATTGATGCTGTTGACAGTATCCTTCTGAAGTTTGACATCGGCACCGCTAGAAAGATTCACCAGAATATCTTCAATCAATTTCACATCGGTATACTGGAAAGGTTTAACTTTCCAGAAGCGTTCGGGTGTGGGACCATCGCTGTCGTCTGTGGGATCAAAGATGTAATGGAACCAGCGTTGAGCTTCTTCAAAGCGCTGGTTCTTGCTGAGGTGAATCGCGATCGTAATCGGCACATGGTAAAACAGTTCCCAGTTGTAAACGGCATAGGCTCCACTGGATCTGAAATCCAGATCTTTGACCGGATGGGGTTGTGTGACCAGATCTGAGGGATTGTAACGAGTCGCAGAAAAAATTTCGGCATAGAGTTTTGGAATTGGTTTACCGCGTAAAGCCTCGTTAGGATAATTCGATGGGAAGACCTTCAATGAGCCGTCAGCGTTTTGTAGATACTCGGTATCAGTTGCTTGCAATCCCGAAATAGATTTGGCAATCAACCGCTGTACCAGTTCTGCGGTGTAGGGATGGAAGTGGGGATAAAACTGGTAGCTGAGCTTGCGTTCTTGAATGGTAGTGTGTTTGCGTTGCACTTCTGTTGTCCAACCGCGATCGCCCCTATATCCCAAGTAAGGTCGAACTTTAGCGTCGTAGTAACCGTGAAATTGACTTAAGTCTCTAGTTTTCATGTTGGCAATCTCCTTGTTTAGCGGCGCATCAAGCGATCGCTCATGTTTGCATTAAAATTGGCGCTCAGGTTGGCACTAATGTTGGCACTAATGTTGTCCAGCATGGCTGAATTCAACCCATTGCTGTCGATCACATTGAGCGAAAGATTGGAATTCATTAAGGCAAGTTCGCCTGTATCACCTGCTCGAACATTAGCGTTAGCACCGTTTCTCCCTTGGGAAATTGCTCCATTCATGCCGCTTATATTGCCGATCGCAGGCAGGGTTGCAGGATTCACTCCGCCTTGCTGTCCGATGAAGGTTCCGCCGACTTGAAGCATCGTGCTAGGATTGACCACCCAATCTCGACCGGGGTTGATCGGGAACTTCGCAATCGGATCAATGGGGTTGGGAATCGGAATTGGTTTATAAGGAACCACCGGTATCACAGGAATCTGCTGCCACCAATCGTCATCATATTTTGGCACTGGTTTTGGTTTGGTCACGACCCATTCCTCCCAGCGATCGATGGTTGTTTCAGTTAAAGTCGGCTCAACAAAAAAGGTATGCTGGCTGTCCTGATAGAAGAAGGGACTAACAAGTCCGCTCACTTCGGTCGTCGGTAACTGCCTTGGGTTACTGGGCAGCAGGAGTGAAAAAGCACTGCCTTGCTGCAAAATCGGTTTAGTTGTGCTGGTGGGTGTTGGTTGTCCACCGTTGACGGTTTCAATGCGTTCTACAAAGCTAACTTGTAATGCATTGTTTCCTCTTAGCTGAGTAGCCTGCAAACCACTCCATGAGTAGGGAACATCAAAATAATCTGTCCAATCTGTGACTTCCGGCGTACCGTTTTTGCTCACGACGCGGAAAGCACCAGCAAATAAGAAGAAGCGAAGCAGATTGATTCTGACCCCTCGTTCTTCACCCTCTTCGTCGTAATCTTTGGTGACATGGATAAATACTTGTTCTTTATCGAAAGAGCTATCGACTGTAGCACGAACTGGATTACCGAAACCACCTGATTCGCGGGTTGTCCATTTTCCCTGGAAGAATTCACTCCAGTTCAATTGAATCTTGATTTCTCTCTGGGTTGTCTGATTGGCAGTCGAAATCAGTTCGTTAAATTTGAAGTCGGTCAAGTTCCGATCCCCACCACTGCCTGCACCGCTCGAATCGGAGGTTGCACCCTCTAAAAATGTCACCCAGAACAGGTGCAGGCGATCGCGCCAAACTACAGCAGCAATATGATCACCTTCGATCTGGGCTGTGACGGGTTCCCAAGGCGTCCACATCTGATGAGCATAGCGACGGTAGAAATATTTGTGGGGAATACTGTAGGTGCGCCCAATTACGTGCAGGGTATTGGATGCGGGATCGAGGGGTTTCTCCTCAACGTACATCGTCATAATTTCCAGTCGAGCCAGTTCCTCCAGTTTTTTCAAGTAGTTGAAGAAGGCATCTTCTGCCAGATCGTTGGAAATGTCGCTTTGCAGAAGAGCGCTTTCCAGTTCCTGGAATAAATTGGTTTTGTCATCGCGGAATTCTGGCTCTAACCAGTTTTCGGGATAGAGGAAGATCTTGCGATTGGCTTCCCAAACACGATACCGTTTCATCCACTGCCAGTGTTTAGAGTTGATGGCAGTGGGCTGCACTTGCGGTTCCAAATTTAGTAAACACCGTTGGATAAAGAGTTGTACTGAAGAGATCGCCAAACGAATCCGTGATGTTTGCACAACGGGTTCCATGCCTGGATCAATTAAGAAATACTCAAACAGTTGCTCTAGGCGATCGAACCCTTTGCGCGGTAGGATATATGCTACTAATGTATCTCGCTGGCGCTGACGGAGTTTATCGAAAATGGGTTTAGCGATCTGCTGCCAGGTTTCGGGTTCATACTTGCCGTTGATGGTATTTCTCAAGTCACGGGCGATCGCAAATCGTTCATCATTCGTCTTAGTTGAACTGACGATTTCTGTCCAACGCACCAGGGCTGCAATAGAAACCCCAAACTTTTCAACCACTTGCAGCATCTCCCACAACCGTTCAATGCCTTGCGCTTGAGCAAAATCAGCCGCAGTGACTCGCCGTTCCTCGCCTGCCAGAGTCGCTTCAGCCGTAAATCCTAAATGCTGAGCAACGGCTTGAACGATCAACTTATCCCGTCTTGTCATGGCGGAAATGCGTTCGTACAAGCTATTGAGATGCTTATCTTTTGTATCATCTTCACTCAACGAAGCAGGATAGGTTCGACGAGCATTCTCAAAAAGGCTAATCATATCATCCGTGTCACCTGCCAAATCGCGCTTTAGCTGGGTGTAGTCTGCCAGATGCAGAACTTGCTGGAATAGGGCAGCAGCGATCGCAGGTGAACTATCCGCCGAACGAGTTGGCAGTAGGCTGAGATTGAGATTGCCAAAGTCAGTTGCGTGGGTGAGCAGGTAACGAACTTCCCGCTCATTCAGCGCAAAGCCTTGAATCAGTTGGAGCGTTTTGGTTAAGAGGGTATGGACACGATGAACGCGATCGACGGCTGCTTGGGGATAACAAATGAGTTGACTTAGGTTGTCTTTCGGCAAAGTTTCGCCCTGAATCAACAACGTGGCATTACCATCACCTAGATTTCGCAGATTTAGAGTGAATTGATAGGGCACACCGGGTTTGAGTTCAGTGAATTGGCTGATTTCAGCACTGTCGGTCGAAGCTTTGCCCCGTAGCAGCGGATCAGGTAAGTGAGTAAACTGCAACTCCGCTTCAGCATTCTGCTTATCCAAAACAACAAAGAAACGGTAGGCTCCAGCAGTGGGAACCTCAAAGTAGCCTTCTAACCGCGCACTGTTGCTACCTGTTGGTCTGTCCGTGGTGTCCGCCATAGAAATGCGTTGAGTTGTAGGCGTACCTGTGCCATCAGCGGATGGGAAAAACAATGCACTAATACCCTGCTGATGGGTTGTAGCAAACGCCTCCAGCAGATGTTGACCCGTTGCGGTGGGATCAGTCAACAGGGCAGTGTTCGTCAGCAGAGCTTCCAGAAGGGCAGAATCAGCGCTCAGGTCTGTGGCAAGGGTCTGCACGATCAACTGACGGATCAGCCTACTTTGCAAGAATGGGAAAAATGCTTGCACAAGCTTATCCCGCTTTTCGCGCGCTTTGATCAGCTTGTCTGCATCTGGCAGTGTTTCTGAAATTGAGGTAAACAGAAGATCAAAGTCGCTGGAACCTTTCAGGAAACTAGCAAGATACTTGTCGAAAAATGTTTTGGCTTGTATTTGAACATGGTTCAGTAAAGTTGCCAGTAAGGGGGATGGATTTGCTGTTGTGAGCTGTGTTTTCTTTGTCTCCAGCAACACGCCCCGAAAGGTCAGCCGTTGCTCTTGACGAACCTCGTTGTAGACTAGGCGAATGGCAGGATCGGAAATCGAGTTCGGATCGAGCTGGTTCGCAGGCAAAATATTTTTCTGCGTTGCTTCATACTCAATTGCTCCGGTCCACATTCCCAAAAAGGTTTCGACTACATCTGTTGGCAATACCAAAGCCAGCTTTTGCCGCAAGACCTCATCCGTAAGGCTGGCAGCATCAGCAGGAATCGCATGTTCAGCCTGAATACGGAGGATTTCAGTGGCCAGAGTTTTGACCAACCCCAACACTGCATTCAAATTAGCTCGATATTTGCCCACCGGATCAAACCGATGGCGCAGCAGATAATCCAGGTCTTCAATTTTGAAGCCGCTTTGCTTCACCTTATCTGCAATTTCGAGGTATTTCAGGGTTTGGGTGAAAGGGTAATCGTCATCAAGAATGGTCAAGCCCTCGGCTTTGAGAGGTTTAAAGGGATCGAGTCCCGATAACTCTTTGAGGGTAATCAGGTCGTGAACGTTCAACTTCAGAGCCTTTGCCAAAAGTCTGTAGCGGTAAAGCAGTGAAACATTTGGTAGAGAAAGCGATGCAGTTGCTTGATCTTGTCCAACAGCAGCTAGAATCTGCCCTATCTCCTCAGCCGTGAGATTTGATGCGCCTTGTAGGGCTGTCAGGTGATCCTTAATTAGAACACTGGTGTTAGAAAGGTAGCTACCAAGCGGATGATCAAAAACCGGATCATTTTTGAGAATGCTGGGTTTCAAGAAAAGCTGAACGTAGAGCGGATTGTTTCCTGTGGTTGATAGGTTTGACCATAGGGTTAGCCATTTGAGTCGAGTCTCTTTGCCCAGAGGAACGCGATCGCTGATCTCTTTTAGATGCGCCAGATAAACCAATGCCGTTTTGAATGCAGGTCCAATGTTTGTGCTGGTTAATGGCTGCATCGTTTGCGGGACAAATACTTGCAGGGCGCGATCGGTTTCAGCGATCGTCCAACCCAATTTTCGCCAGAGCCGCACAAACAAATTAAGTTTCAGGAATACCAAGCCATCGGCTGGTGTGCCATCTGCATAGCGGAGCGTTGTTAAATCAAAATTACATCCCGCATTAGGGTCTGCCAGCAGCAGAATTTGATTGAACTCTCCATCATTCCAGGCAGTATCCAGCCAGGTTTCGGCATTAAAGCCAGGGAATTTAGCAGTCAGCGTATCGAGGTGCGCCTTAAAAGCCACTTGCTCGTCTGGGGTAAAGGCTGGGTAGCCCGCCTGTCCTTTGTAGCGGAAGACATCATCCACATCCACACCGAGTTTACGGAGGACTACCAGTTTCTCCAGTTGTGGATTCACAAATCCTGTTCGCACCAGTTCAACCAATTCTTTGTAACTCAACCCTAACCGCCGGGACAGTGCTTTGGCAGAATTCAGGTCGATTCGTTGACCATTCTCGTCTTGAGCGACGGTAATGGCTTCAGCCTGGATGGTGTAGCCATATAACTCGTACCACTTCATTGGGTCAAAGCTGGTAAAAATGCTGTATTCAGAGGGTGAGATGCCCAAAGACTCTGCCCAAATCGTGCTGCGGTAATAGGGTTTGGAACTGGTTGCAGGCGGGAAGAGTTCATCGGTGGGATGCAACACGTCCAGGACGAGGGAAAGGGGTGTTTCAAAGTGGTCAAAAAATCGACGGACGGTTTCCAGCCACAGGTCGAAGGGTAGGGTAAGGGGATATTTCGCGTCCCGAAGTCTGGTGTATGCTGCTGCCAGAATGTTTTGCGGTTCAGCCAGCAGTTCAGGCGTGGTGGCAGAGCCTGTGTCATGTCCGCTATTTGCCGTCAGTTGATCGTTGGCAACGTAATACTCCAGAATTTCGTTGACGATATCAATGTAGGGCAATGCGGTCTGCGTATTCTCGCAAGTTAGCGGTAAGTTTGGCAAATCAGGACGGCGCTCAATCAAAACTTCGTAAGGCGTTTTTTCGGTTTTGGGATCAGGCTGTCCGGGATGCTTTTCGCGCCATTTATTCAGAAAATTGGTTTGTGCTGTGGGATTCTTAAAAGGATAGGCGGCGGTGCCATGCTTTGCTTTCCAATCCGTGAGGAAGTTTTGCCAGACCAGAGTTTTGGGGTCGATAAACTGGAGCAAATCGACAAAGTAAGCCGCCGGACTGAGCACCGATAGACAGTGTTCGCATTCGCAAAAATCCAGTGAACCGAACAGCGTTTCCATTGTAGGGTAATACTTAATTAACTCCTCTTTAGCGGCTTTGCGAACCTTAGCAGGAGGTGAGGTGACATGCGTCGCAGGAGAGCTATCCAGTTGCTTGGCAGCAGTAAAGAAATTGAAGGTGACAGCGCTGACCTGCTCAGCCTTGCGATAAACCAATCGGGCTTCGTCCAGGGAAGGGAAGAATTTGCCGAAGCGCTCGATAAATGTATCGTATGGAAACGCCACCACATCCTGAGCCGAGGTAAACCCTTGAGTCATCAAGACTTTAAGCGATTCATCGGTTGGGGTGATTTGGTATTGGCGTTGCAGTTGCTTGATACTCTCTGTCGTGCTGCTCACTTGTTCTGGGGCAATTCCATTTAAGACAGCCTGATTTTGCTTGATGAATGCGGCGATTGGCGTGCGTCCTAGCTCAAATCCCAATGGCTCGGCATTTTGCAGAAATGTGCGAACCGGCGCTTTGAGTTGATTATGTTGCGTGCCTAGCTGTAATTCATCTTTTTCAATCATGCGGCTGACGACTTGCGTCGGGTAGGTCAAACGCACTTTACGAGCCAGATCAGCAGCGTAGGCATCGAGGCGATCGCCAATTTTCTCACCCGCATAAATCGGAGGAATTAGAGTTTGCAGTGTTTGCTCGTTGTTGCCCGCCAGAGTGGTGAGGCGAGTTTTCCAGGCATCGGCTTGATACAGGTCTTTGTCTGCCAGTTGAGCCAAATGATCAGGGGATTGGAGTTCCTGTTGCAGTACTTCTGTCAGGTTGGCGTTGTTGAGAGTCAGGTAGGCCAGTTTGCCTTGCAGTTGCAGGCTAGCAACTTTTTTGGGGGCGATGCCATTTTCTTCTGCTTTTTGCCAAAGTTCAGCGCCTTGATGAGCAAAGTAAAGGTCTTCAAAGATCGTTTTCTCGTTATCAGCCAAGCCAGATTGGTTGAGAAACGCCCCCATATTAGAGACGGCTCCGGGTGCAATGGCGGCACGACGACTTTGACGGGCAAAGCTGTCAGCGGCGGCTTTTGCCCCTGCGACCTGCTGGTCGGTGAGACTGACAACGCCAGATTCTCGCGCTTTAGCGATGGCCTGTTCGATGACTGACCCACTCACCTGCGCCAGTTGGTCTTTATCGGTAGGCAAGCCAACTCGGAATAGGGCATAGAGCGCATCCTGGGGAATGCCTGTTTCAGCACTGAGTTTGACCGCCGTGGATGCCAGAGCAATCAGGCGAGCATCCCAGCCGGTTGCCTGATGCAGCAGGGTAAAATCCTGACGCTCGTTGTCTTCCTGGGCGTTTCCCAATTGCTGTAGGTTATCCAACTGTTGGCTGAGATCGCGAGTCAGACGCTGAAATTCTGCCGCTAAGGGCTGCACAGCGGTAGGCGCGACCAGATTCAAAACCTCGTTTTTGCTAGCGTTGCGTTTGGTCTCAGACAAAGAGACTTCTTTACCCTGAGCATCAATCGCCCGAACTTCCAGATTGACCGCTTTACCATTCACCGGGTATGCCAATGCATAGATTCCTTGTGAATCAGTTTTGACTTCCCTCAGCAGTTCTTCTTTGCCGCCAAAGCCGCGATTATAGAGCTTCAGCGTCACCCCATCTGCGGGTAAGCCATGCTCGAACAGAATCCGCCCTTCCACTCGATGAGTGGGTACATCGAGGGCAGCGATTGCCCTTTCTAAAGCAACTTTTGAAGCATCATCAAACATGCCCGTGCGCTCAAGCTTGTAATTCGCTTGCAGTTGCAGCAACGCATCGCGGGTTCCAACTCCAAAGACTTGCTCGCTGAGTTCATTCTCAGGAATCGTCAGTTTGATTTTGGTGAGACCGGCTTGTAGCTCTTTTACCTCAGAGCCACGATCGTTAAGGGTGAGAAATTTGATAGCACCGCGATCGTCGCCTAAGTTCCCTAGCTTGGCATCAATACTGTTTAATTTACCGGTGTGATCACCTAACTTAGAGTCAATGCTGCCCAGTTGGATAGTTTGATCACCAAGTTTAGAATTGATACTCCCGAGTTGGCTGTTTTGATTGCTAAGATTACCTTCAATTTTGCCAAGTTGACCGCTATGTTGAGCCAGTTGATTGTCAATGCTGCCTAATCTTTCAGTGCCACCAATGATCACGTCCAGCTTTTTATTAATTTCTGGCAGCACTTCGTCAGCAACATTAGAAAATGCACCGAGTTCCCTCAATATTTTGTTGAATGCTTCTGCTGTAGCTTGGTCAACACCTTCTATTTGAGGTTGTACTCCTGTCCGTTCCCAAAAGCGTTTGAGTAACTGATAGGTAGCGTTATCTGAAAAGAATTGCCGTTGTTGCTCTTCAAGCAAAACCGTCTCTAGTTTTTGTTGCTCTTGTAGCTCGAGTTGGAACCACCCGCGACGTAACAAAAACAATAAGCCGTTTTGTAGATTAACAACTTCAGAACCTTTATCGCCAATTTGGAGGGGGAAGGTGATGGGGGGCATGAGATAAGCTCCTTGGAGGAAGACTTGAGTTAATTTGAAGATGAGATTTTAGTAACTTGCTGTCTGATTTGTTTCAAAAGCAGATTGTGATCGCACTTGGACAACGTTCAGTCTGTCTCTGGATATTCAGATCATTCGGTGATGGATTTATCATGCGATCGCCTTCACACCTCTAATCTGCGATCGCTCGTGGTGCCTCTGTAATTAACAAACTTTTGCTCACCCAGAATCACACGGGCAATCATCTCTCGACTGTGGACTTTATCCAATGCGGATGAGACAATATTGAGCCAGTTGGTTTCGCGATCGCAATTAGTACAGCGTTTACTGTCTCCACTCACCCACAAGGGTGCGCCAATAGTTTTGAGTGGCATACCCAGGAGCTCTTCAACTTTGCGGACATCCTCATCGGGGGTTAGCCACTGATATGCACCGGGTAAGGAAGCGGGAGAATCGTACACCTGGCGAAACACTTCATCGCTGACGGAATGAGTGTGTTTCAATTCAACTTCAATGGTGATTTCAGTGTCTGGAGTTGCGTGATTCCACAGTATAGAGTTTTCAGTGCTGGTGAGGAGTCTGCCTTGTCGAAAAACTTTGAAGAATAGATCGGGATGGCGATCGCCAAAACATTCCTGATAGTGAGTTTGACTGAACTCTATTTGAAAATGTACTTCAGCGTCGGTCGTTGTACTACCCACTAGATCGTTGAAGATGAGATCTTTGTCCCATGCTTCAATCTGCAAGTTAGCGACTCCCTTCTTGGTACTACGGTCAATGATGCGTCCATTAATTTGAAATGTTTGTGGTGTCATGAGAAGACTCCAGAAATGTATTTGGTTAGGAGTTACGCATTGACAAAAAATTTCATTCATGTGTACTAAGCAACACAAGTATGGGTAAGATTTTCTACAATGTAATCACGCAAAACTAAAGTGAATAAGTTCCTTTGCA
>NZ_JACJQL010000050.1 GCF_014696625.1 Nostoc parmelioides FACHB-3921 | reverse complement strand
GATGGAGTAAAGTTTGAAGTATCTCAATTATATCTTTCTGCCTTCTGCCTTCTGCCCTCTGCCTTCTGCCTTGCCCCAACCAAGATCACCAAAAGTTGCCAAGACCCCCATTGTGGTTTCATTAACCCGTTAGTCAAAGATTTAAAACTGCGTGAATGGACTTGTCCTACTTGCAGTAATTACAATTTGAGAGACAATAATGCGGCTTTGAACATATTGGGTGAGGGATTAAAACTTTTAATAGCAGCCGTCGGTGCGCCGGATGCTCTAAACGCCTATGGAGAATCTGTAAGTCCTGGAGTCATCCAGGCAGGACTCGTTGAAGTAGGAATCCCGTGACTTCTAGTCATGAGAGGTTCAAATTACGTCTCCAACCTCAAAAACTTGCCCCGCCACCATCACGCGATCGCTTGATACTAATTTTCTTCCCCGTCGAGTTTCAACCGCACCATTAACTTTGACATCACCATCCATAATCATCAGCTTGGCTTGCCCTCCAGTCGGGGCTATACCGACTAACTTCAAAAACTGATCCAGTTTAATCATGCTTATCAGAATTAATTTATCCCTAAAAAACAAGGACAGGTGCGGACACCCATCCCACAAATATACAACACCTAAATTTTTAAGCTTTTGTGTATTTATCAATTAATTTGGCAAAATCTGGCACTGCTTCTTCTACGTGCTGCTTGGCAGAACCACGAAATTTATCATAAGTTCCCCGCACAATTTGCCGCTTCGAGTCCTTGACCCTAGCATCCGTAATGCTAAGTAGCGCATCAGCCGTGCGAGAGCGACTCTCCACCAAATGCCCAACAGCATCGCCCTTCTGCACACCCTCACTCCAAATTGGATCAAGCGCCTCAAAACACTGTGGTAGTAGTTGCTCCACTACATGAGGTATATATCCAGGCTTGATTCCCTTCAGTGCAGCAAAAGCAGTCTTCAAAGCGATACCACTGATGCCCGACTTGGAAGCCAGTTGCGATTCTATCATATTGCAGCAATCCTCTACAACCAGAGCCTTTTTCTCTGGGTTCAAGAGTCCGTCACTAAGTCCCATTTCACTCCTCTTTGTTCGGTATCAAAGTACTTGATGTTAATTCAATTATTTTTCCTACTGAGCAGGAAATTACAGAAAATACTATCAGATTGATGATCACTTAACTTGAGTTCCAAGGAACCCAACCCCAACCACTCCCCTACAAGGGAAAGCTGCTCAAAATCTATAACTGAGTACCAAAAAATCAGCGTTTTCAGCCACTCACCGCGTCGGGAAGAGATTTGAAGAGGGGTTCTTCCCAATTTATCGAACTCACATTTATATCAAAAAAATCCTAAATTTTTATACTCATAAGTAAACTAAATGTACCTCTCTCATACATAATAAATAAACCTAAAGCAATCAAGATAAAAGGTATAAAAGTTTTGCCATGAAGGCTCAAAACATAAGCGATAGGGGCTTGACGACTTAACAGATCAGCAGTAACACACCAGATGCCAACCATGAAAAAAAATACCCCTACAATCACTCCCAATGTCACCAGATTTTGTCCAGCAAATAAAGGAATATAAATACTAATGTTGTCACCACCATTAGCGACAGTTACTGCTGCTACCTTATACACTTGAGGATGCAAAAGACTACATATAAAAGCTAATATAGGATTAGTAGGTGAAGACCCTTTTAAATCTGTAGTTACAGCTTGAATTTGGGTATTTTCCTGCTCTTTTGTAACTAATTGTTTGATGCCAATTATTATAGGTAAAATTCCTAATAATCCTATGAATTCTCGCTGCACAAATAAGCCACCAAAAAAACCTGGCAAGCTAGCCAAAATAATAATTGCAAAACCAAGGAAATGACCGACCCAAATATGCGATCGCCGAAAATTCACATCTATCTGCGAGAACAGTAGCAGTAAAATAATAATATCATCGATATTTGTGGCTGCGAAGGCAACCAGACTTTCCGTAAAAGCCGTTACTAGCTGATTCATGCTCAATTATTAAAGATGGAAAAAGGCAGTAGCCTATGACTTCGTTGAAGGTTCGGCGGGAGGTTGATTACTCTCATTTCACTGTACAAAGTGCCATTATTTGCCAATAATAACTTAATGTTTTTTTTAATTATCTACTCGTTTTTTACACTTTTATCACTTGGGTATGATGTTGCACATAAATTAATTTATCAGAAAACAATAGCTAATATTTTAACTCTTTATGGTAGACAGATTAAGCCGTTCGTCCTCGTGTAATTCGGGGTTTTTATTTTTTTAAGTCAAGCCTGAATTTGGGAAAAATTAGCTAGATTGCCAGAAAGAATATGCAGCGATTCAGCTTACCATTACGGGGAAAAGGAAACGACAAAAGTCAAAAAGCCTATTCTATAGGCTTTTTGACTTTTGTATACAACGTGCTGTACTAGTAGTTGTGGACTAATCATGCCTTGAAGAATCAGGCATAATTGTTTCTTGAAGATTGACCCCATACAGGTTAGCACCGTTCAAATTAGCCCCTCTAAGATTAGCACCACTCAGATTAGCCCCTGCTAAATTAGCACTGGTGAGATTAGCCCAGGCTAAGTCAGCGCCTCTCAAGTCTGCTGCGGTTAAATTCGCCCGAAATAAGTATGCACCTCCTAGATGTGCTTTATGTAGATTAGCTTTGTAGAAGTTGGCTTTGTAAAGGTAAGCTCCCATCACTTCTGCTTGATATAGATTTGCCTCGCTGAAATCAGCCGCAATGAGATTAGCGGCGACAAGATTCGCAAAACACAGGTTAGAGCGGATGAGTTTTGCTCCAGCCAAATCAGCATCTCTCAAATCAGCACTACTGAAGTCGGTACCAATTAAATTAGCCTCCGTCGCAATAGCACCCCGGAGATTGGCTCCACTCAAATCAGCACCAATGAAATGAGCATGGCTCAAATCTGCGTGTGTGAGTACGGACTGGCTCAAGTTAGCCACACTAAAATTACCTGCACTCAAGTTAGCTTCACTGAGTTTTGCTTGATAGAGGTTGGCACTACTGAGGTCAGCACCACTGAGGTTAGCACGTACAAGCAGAGCATGACTTAAGTCTACTCGGCTTAAGTTAGTACCTGCGAGATGTGCGCCCCTGAGGTTATTTTCTTGTAGGTTTGCGGTGCTGAGGTCTGGTTCAATTTGCGGATTTTTTTGTCTCCACTCAATCCATCTCACTGCACCTGCCCGTAATAAAGCTAGATGCTCTAGATTTGCCATTGTCTCTCCTTTACTCCTGGCGACCACTATGGGAATTACTCCGGCCAGCAACGCTTTCTATGGCTGCTCTCGCTCCCGCCGCGCCAGCGAGAATGTCCCTTTCTTGCCCACCTAAATACAACCTGCCAAAACTGCCCACAGCTTGAACTTCTAGGATGTTAATTGAAGCTGCTTTCTCAGCTTCATTGGCTGCTAGGGCAGCATAAGCAGCAGGTTCAACCTCTAATACATATAGAGTCTGCCCTGCTAGTAGTAACTGTCCTCGTCGCGTCCGGTTGATCAGTTGGGTTTGGTAAGCGTCTATATTCCTAATAATCTGGCTGGAAACAATTCGCGGTTTAATACACTCTTCTCTTTTGACTCCTAGCGCCGCCAAAATCGCTTGACCAGCAGCCCGCGTTTCGCCTTGAGAGCCTGAATGTACTTCCAATAGACCGTATAATCTCTCAACTACTTGCACTCCTGGGCGGACAGAAGCAGCTTTGAGGGCTATATCGGTAATTTTATTAATCTCGATACCAGGAGAGATTTCAATCCACAGAGATGTATCTCCTGGTAATGGCAAGAAACCTTGGGCTACTGTTCCTATATATGCCGCGTGTTGTGGTTGCAGGCTGTCGAGAAATACGAAACTGCGTAGTTCTATTCCCAAGATAATGCTCTCCAGTCATGAGGTTAAAGTAATATTTCGCAATATATGAATGTAACTTAAAACTACCATAAGGCTAGTACTACCTTTCAGCATCATCCCAGGAATTACACCCATTAATTACTTTAACTACTGAGTATTTTGATATTAATTCATCACAAAAGCTACAATAATATTCATATTAATTAATATTTAGCTGCGGCGATGCTGAGACTGATTACTGATTTTGACGGCCCAATTATGGATGTTTCGGAAAGGTACTATCGTGTGTACCTATTTTGCTTAGAGAAAATCCAACATCCAGGCCAGCCAGTACGGCAATTATCTAAAGCAGAATTTTGGCAAATGAAGCGTAAGCACGTTCCTGAGAAAGAAATTGCCCTAATTTCTGGTTTGGATGCAGTGCAAGCACAGGAATTTTCTCAATTGCGCCGTCAAACAGTGCATACAGAACCTTACTTTCAGTATGATAGTCCTATCCCTGGCGCTTTAGACGTGTTGTCAAAGGTGCAACAATCTGGGTTGGATTTAGTCGTGATGACCATGCGTCGAGTTTGGGAACTGGACTATGCTTTCCAAAAATATGATTTAGGTCAATTCTTCCCAGAAAATCGCTGTTATTGTCTCAGTAACGACTATGTGAAAACCCGCGACATTGACGATAAACCTTTGTTAATGCAAAGAGCTTTAGCCGAATTACCCCCCGCAGCTGATACTTGGATGGTGGGAGATACGGAAGCCGACATTATGGCCGCAAAAAAACATGGTGTTAAGGTGATTGCTGTAGAATCTGGTATCCGCGATCGCACTCAATTACAACAATATCACCCTGATTTAATCGTGCAGAATCTCTGTGCTGCTGTAGATATCATCTTAGAATCTTCGGTTGTGAAAATCTAAATTAAAAACCCCTTCCTGGATAGGTAGGGGTCAGATTTGGAAATATTTGGGTTGTTTTTCTTGCAAATCTGAACCGGTCTAGCGTAGAAAACTACTAATCAACCACAATAATATAAAAGTCAGTACCGTGGAAAACTGATTTGCAGTGAAACTGATAGCGGGTATTTGCGGCAATAGTAAATTAGCAATCAGTCCACCAGTAATTAAGCCTATAATCAGACCTACAAGAGTGAACAAAACTGCTCTACCAAATCGGCCTTCTTTACGATTGAGAAAGAAAATACTAGTTCCTACCCCAATTACCAACGCCAACTGCAAAACTTGATCGCCTGCGGCTGGATAAAAAACACTAATAGCACTCAAACCCAAAAACCAAACCCCTGGCAAAAGCACATCTGTCCCTGAAGGCTGATCTAATATTTTTTGCAGCCATGCAGGGGACTGCTCGCGGGGTGTTAAGTTTTCTTTGGGAGCCGATTGCACTCTTAATTCTGGAAAGCGGATACGTTCAGGAACCTTGATTTTACCTTCTTGGCGCATCCTCAAACGATCCATTAAAATCGCATCGTAGGCAGCCTCAATGATTTCTACACTCTTGCTATCGCCACTATATTGTTCAAATAGGCGATTGCGAGCGTCCTGAATCTCATCAAAGCTAGCATCTTCTGATACCCCAAGTTTTTCGTAGGGACTTTGATCGCTCATGGGAGTTTATACTTCAGCCTTAGTCAGGGGCAGTCTTTGATCGAAGGAAACAATTTTAGGTTTTATTTTGATCGAAAACAAAAGTATCGACCGTATTTTATGCCCTACCAGGATATTAGCACGGGTTAGTTAGATTAACCCGTAAATTTTAACTATAGTAACTTTAACATATTGCCATAACTCCGTGTATCCCCTCATGTCGTTGACCAATTCTGGCTCTACTCTAGAATTTGAGCTAGGGATACCTAAGAGCTATTTTTATGAAAAAAATAACTTTTATCTTTCAGATTTGGCAATTTACAGTTCCCTAAAGGCGTTTTCATGATTGAGCCACTAGATTCAGTAGTAGTATCAATCCAGATAAAGATTTAAAATTGAAAAGTTTTAAATTTCCACTAAACTTGAAAACACACTGCTGTGGTTAAAACCCAAAGATGACGAAACATTAAGTTGATCATGATAATTCTTCCATCCCAATGTAGGAATTACTCCGAGATTCTTCTTTGTATCGTTATACTGCGTTGTGATTACACTATTATGTGGATCATCAGGAAATCTTATCCTGAGTTTTGTAGTTTCTTAAATATTCCCAAGTGGAAACTGCGTTTTTACGCCATACTGCTGTTAATCTTATTAATTTTTGTGCAAAGTGATGGTCATGGCTCCTGCCAAGATTCTTGTAGTTGATGACGACCCTGCGGTTCGGAATTTAATCCAACGCTTTTTGATAAAGCAAAACTATCAGGTGGAGGCTGCCGAAGATGGTAAGACAGCCTTATCTCTATTTGAGCAATTTAACCCAGATTTGGTAATTTTGGATGTCAACCTACCAGATGTCATTGGGTTTAACCTCTGCCAAGAGATGCAAAGTCGTAATGGTGTTTTTGTTCTGATGCTAACTAGCCGTGCAGATGAAGCTGACAAGATTCGCGGCTTTGCGAAAGGTGCTGATGACTACCTTACCAAACCCTTTGGGCTGGGAGAACTAGAAGTCAGAGTCGGAGCTATTTTGAGAAGACAGCGTGTTGTCACCACCGCAGAACAGAAACGGTTAACATTTGAAAAACTGATGATTGACCCTGTGCGGCGAGAGGTGACACTTAATAGCCAAGCTGTACCCTTAACTGCTCTAGAATTTGATCTGTTACATTTCTTAGCCAGCCATCCTGGCAGAGTGTGGCGACGCGCCGAACTAATTCAAGAGGTCTGGGACTACGAATATGTGGGCGACCAGCGAGTTGTAGACGTACATATCGGTCAAATTCGCAAAAAAATTGAAGTGGATGCTAGCCAACCAGCATTGATTCAGACCGTGCGTGGGGTAGGGTATAAATTTGAATGTCCCACTCATTCCCAGGTGGAAACTAATGCTTAAGTATGTGGCTCCTAGTCTAGGTTTAAATAATTCTTTTTATACTTAGACTAGATATTTTCTACGTATAATTAAAAACTAGATTAATCAAATCGCTCAAAGACTTGCAATGAAGTCAGTGTATGAGCGATATTTTCATGTAAACAACCAAAAGCTTACGCTAGTAGTCTGGCAAGTCAGCTTTGCAAGGTTAATAGGAGCAAAAACAGTCTCCTTATTACCCCTGCTCCCCCTGCTTACCTTAGCCTAGCAATTTTGGGTTGGTGAACTACTAGGAGACGGTTGATTTAAATAAAAAATTCTCATGGACACGATATAGCGTATCCATGACAGAAATAAGTAATCATAGTACCGTCCGTACCAGCACTTGAGAATGCCTAGTACATTAGCTGTATGTGGCAAATCGGTACGAGACATTTCTACTTAGCAGTGATGAAATAAAGTTTCTAAGTAAACACGGGCAGCACGGCGATCGCTATCTCCGTTTTGTAGTAAAAACAATGACAGTGCTGCCGTTAAGACACGATTTTGATCCCAATCAGGATGTGTTTCTAAGTAATTTTTCAGAGAATCATGGAGAGTTTCAGGGATTTCTGTAAAAATACTAACTGTCGAGTTCATAACATTTTCCTTCTTTGAGGTCAGTCAAGGGGATAGATTGCTTGTAGTTAGCCGGTTGTAGATAACCATCCGACAGACATCGGTTTTTGGTATTAATGTCAACGGTTGAACAAACTACAAACCCAGGTCGAATCATTGTGCGATATGAGGGGGTGGGTTTGTCAATGCTGCGAAATGTTAAAAACGGTTGTATAAAAAACAGACCTGGACGCAACAATCAGGATCAAAAGTCGATTTTTGTTACATTACTCAACAAAAACTCAGTCCCTACCAATTATTAAACACGTAAATTAAAAATCCCCAGTAAAACGGCAACAGCCTATTACCTCGTAGACCATCTGTGGAAAACCAGGAAAATCCCTGTGGAAATCCTGTGGAATCAGTGAGGAAAATTTCACCGAATGATAAGAATTACAAAAACATGATCTTTTGATAACAATTCATCTCATAAAAGTTGCGCTACCGTCCCAGTTATCTGCGATACATCCCCAGATTTAGGTTTTAGCGATCGCCAGATGTCCCTCAGAAGTTACTTCAGGTTTTACTATGTCTTACACCCCCATCTTTTTGTTCACCAGATGGGTCTATATTTGCCATAGCAGGCGTTTCTATTCATTTCCCCATTAAATCCCTTTTCTGGGCTTGCTGGTTCCTTCCTTGATTGCTTCTCCTACCTCAGTTCTTACGAGAGGCTAACCGCAAACGCGTAGCGTCTCATAGACAAGGCTAACGCCAACGCAATTCGCTTTTTCAGTGTTGTAACGGGGATTTAAACCCCTACATTTTGTTAATTTTCATTCTTTCTCATCTGCCGATCCCCAGTCCCAGACAGAAGCCAAAAGAAAAAATCTTTTACTTTTTGACTTTTGACTTTTGACTTTTGACTTTTTTGTCCCCAGTCCCTAACGCCTGCGTTCTTGCAACTTCCGATAAACTGCTTTTATATCTACTTGATGGTGAGCTAAAGCCACCAAAGTGTGGTATAACAAATCTGCCACCTCACCAGCGATCGCCTCTTGGTCATCATCCTTACAAGCCATCACAACTTCAGCCGATTCCTCGCCAATTTTCTTCAAAATCTTATTATCGCCGCCTGCAAATAACTTGCTAGTATAGGAACTTTCGCTGGGATGTTTTTGGCGATCGCAAATTACCTGAAATACCTGGGATAATGTATCACCTGGTGGGGCCACGATTTTCCCTTCCACCTGATGAAAACAACTACGTTCACCAGTATGGCAAGCAATATCTCCAATCTGCTCCACCCCTACTAGCAGTGCATCGCTGTCACAGTCATAACGTATGCTTTGTACCTTTTGGGTATGGCCAGAAGTTCCGCCCTTATGCCACAATTCCTGTCGGGAACGACTCCAAAACCAAGTTTCCCCCGTATCTAAAGTCTTTTGTAAAGACTCTCGATTCATCCACGCCATCATGAGGACTGTGCCATCCAAATAATCTTGCACAATTGCTGGCACTAAACCTCGTTCATCGTAGCGGATTTCCTCGACGGGGATAACGTTTTGTGGTGAGAGTGAATCGATGAAGGACATACCAGCTAAATTTAATGAGAATGATTCATAGTTTCACGATACCATTCTGTATAGAGCAGCTGGCATGATTTTTTCGAGTAATGTTTTTTCATCCTTGTAAAACAACAGTCCTATCCATAGCCGACTGCATCCTGACAGCACTCAAAGCAACGTGATGAGCTTTTGAAACTTCGCCATACCAATGGATTGCCGAGTTAAAAGCTGCCCGATAAAGGTCTTGGTGGGACTGGGATAATTGAGAGCGGACTTCTAAAGGCAAGTCTTCGTTGGACTTGTATAACATATTGTTATTTTTTTGGTTCTGCTTATTTTATACGATAGAAGTTCTAGGCGATTTTTAACCCTATCCTGAGATAGAGCTTTTTTTTGTTGCCCATTGTTAGGAGAGACCCTTGGTAAATACCACTATTAAAACCACAAAATCACAAGAAATCTTCGCTGCCGCCCAAAACCTTATGCCAGGTGGTGTTAGTTCCCCTGTGCGTGCCTTTAAATCTGTAGGGGGACAACCCATCGTATTTGATCATGTAAAGGGTGCATACATCTGGGATGTAGATGGCAACCAATACATTGACTATGTAGGCACTTGGGGGCCTGCTATTTGCGGTCATGCTCATCCAGATGTCATCGGGGCGTTGCATGATGCTTTAGAGAAAGGTACTAGTTTTGGTGCGCCTTCATTCTTGGAAAATGTTTTGGCGGAAATGGTCATCGCTGCTGTTCCCAGCATCGAAATGGTAAGATTCGTCAACTCAGGGACAGAAGCTTGTATGGCCGTATTGCGGCTGATGCGAGCTTTCACTAACCGGGAGAAAGTCATCAAGTTTGAAGGCTGTTACCACGGACACGCCGATATGTTCCTGGTCAAAGCCGGCTCTGGTGTAGCCACACTAGGTTTACCCGATTCCCCAGGTGTGCCAAAATCTGCAACCAGCAGTACTCTCACAGCCCCATACAATGACCTCGAAGCTGTTAAGGCTTTATTTGAGGAAAACCGCGATCAAATCGCTGGTGTCATTCTCGAACCAGTTGTTGGGAATGCTGGGTTTATTACTCCTGATGCCGGCTTTTTGGAAGGACTACGGGAATTAACTCACGAACATGGAGCTTTACTCGTGTTTGATGAAGTGATGACCGGTTTCCGCATTGCTTATGGTGGCGCTCAAGAAAAGTTTGGCGTTACACCCGATTTGACGACTTTAGGCAAAGTTATCGGTGGTGGATTACCTGTGGGTGCTTATGGTGGTCGTCGGGATATTATGTCAATGATTGCGCCTGCGGGCCCGGTGTATCAAGCAGGAACGCTTTCTGGTAATCCTTTAGCAATGACAGCCGGGATTAAAACTCTGGAGTTATTGCAAAAGCCCGGTGCTTATGAGTATCTAGAGCGGATTACTAAGAAGTTAGCCGATGGGTTACTGCAAGTTGCCCAGGAAACAGGTCATGCAGCTTGCGGTGGTCATATTAGCGCCATGTTCGGCTTATTCTTTACCTCTGGCCCTGTGCATAACTATGAAGATGCCAAAAATTCTGACACAGCAAAATTTGGTCGCTTCCATCGCGGTATGTTAGAGCGGGGTGTTTACTTAGCACCTTCTCAATTTGAGGCTGGCTTTACATCTTTAGCTCACACTGACGAAGATATTGACCAGACAATTGCGATCGCCCGCGAAGTGCTATCTAGTATCTAAATACTAAGTAATGAGTGCTGAGTATTATAACTCAGCACTCAAAAATCAGAACTTTTTAACAGCCACAGCCATTATGGTTACAGCCTTTTATAGTTTTGTGACCTTCGGCACAGCCTTCAGAACAATAGTATTTACCTTCTTTGTTGATGGCATCTTCTACGGAAATGATACACAAGCAACTCGGACAGGCACATTTCATTTGAGTTACGGTTGTCATAATTATTTCCTCCGTTTTCACTTGTGATTACACTACAATACCTGAACAGATGTTCAAGTATTGCTTAATAAAATGTAATAATTAGGTTATAGCCGTAGCCAGATAGATTAGGACATCAAGCTAAGAGCAAACGCTGACAACACAAGGCTTTCAAGTCTGTCAACAGTCAACAGCTATATATAGTACGTTTGGCCACTCTCAGTAATTCAAAGAGTCGGTACAACATCCAGTATGGGAGACTCTACACTATAGTTCTTACCATTAAATTCATAGGTGAATACAGCTTTGACTTTTTTTGCACCACTAAAGCCTTGAGCATTAGTTAAATAAAAGCCTTGTTCAAAAATTTGTAGTCCAGCCAAATTAAATGGTTGCACTACCTGAGAAATCAAAATTTTATTATTATCTGCTTGTTTAAGTTCGACTTTCTGTGCGTTGATATTTAGATGATTGAGAGTCGAATTCTCCAGTCTCAACCTGACAACAGCGTGACCAACTGGGTAATTTTTTGCCGCACCAGGAGGTGGTATCAATGTTTCATATACTTCTAAAAGATTAACATTCAATCTTAGAGCAGGTTTTTGGGTATTTTGTACCATAATTATTGTTTGGATGAGTGATTCAGTTTTGGGTAGAGATGTCAGTGTAGTAGCGGCTATCCAGAAAAGATAATCAAACACCCTAACCTCCATTTTTTGAGTTTTCAGTATAGCTTGCTGCATCAATTTCCACCGCAGCAAAGGCACTAACGGCTAAAAGATAGTATTTCTAGTTAGTATTACTGATCTACCCATCTTATTGAAAATAATCTTGAGTAAAATAACTGAAAAAACCAAATTTTAAAATCCAGTTATATAGAAAAAAAGCAATCTCCATTCTGAAAAATTGTCCCAGGAAAATATTTAGCCTCGACACTATTTGCTAGCATAAGTATAATAAATCATTCAATGATGAGAATCGCTTTACGTAACCCAGGTACAACTTTAGGAATTCTTTAAAAGAGTTCCAGCAAAAATTACCTAGTGAGAGTTGATGTTGTATCTCAATAATTGAAACAGAGCATAATGCTTTCTATTATTTATTCGTGCAGCGAGTTGACAGTGCATGAGCTACTGCATTAATCCTACCTGTCCAAATCCAGAAAATGTAGCATTTAGCCAAAGGTGTGAGGCTTGTGGCTCACGGCTACTGTTGCGCGATCGCTATCGGGTACTGAAACCATTAGGTCAGGGTGGCTTCGGTGCAACCTTTTTAGCCCATGATCAAATATTGCCAGGGGAACCAAGTTGTGTAATTAAACAATTACGTCCTTCAGGAACAGCACCACACGTTTTGCAGATGGCGCGAGAACTATTTGAGCGAGAAGCCAAAACCTTAGGCACAATTGGCAATCATCCCCAAGTACCGCGATTACTAGACTACTTTGAAGAGCAAGAACAATTCTACTTAGTTCAGGAATATATCAGTGGTTCCACTCTTCAACAGGAAGTTAAACTTAATGGCACTCTGAGCGAAACAGGTGTAAAACAATTTTTAAGTGAAATTCTCCCATTACTACAATACATCCATGAACATAAGGTAATTCACCGTGATATCAAACCAGCCAACTTAATTCGCCGGTCTCAAGATGCCAGAATGGTATTGATTGACTTTGGTGCCGTCAAAAACCAAGTCAGCCAAGCAATTACAAACCAATCGGCAAACACAGCACTAACGGCTTATGCAATTGGTACTCCTGGTTTTGCACCTCCAGAGCAAATGGCAATGCGTCCAGTTTATGCTAGCGATATCTATGCCTTGGGGGTGACTTGTGTATATCTATTAACAGGGAAAACACCTAAAGATTTAGATTACAATCCCACAACAGGTGAAGTTATGTGGGAACATTTGGTACAAGTAAGTGATCACCTGCTTGGTGTGCTGCGGAAAATGTTGGAAGTATCAGTACGCGGTCGTTACCAGTCAGCTACAGATGTACTTAAAGCCTTGGAAATCGAGCCATATTTGGAAAGTTTGGCTCAGGGATTGCTAGTGAAATCAGATAAAGAACAAACATCCCAACGTCCGGAAAATTCTGCGGTTTTATCTGGCAGTTCTCCCGTTGCCGCGACTAGCGTAGGTGGCGTAGCACAGGTAGCCGCAGCAATTAGAGCCAGAAGAGCTAAAGATGCAGCAGCCAAGCTAGCCATATTACCTAATAGCAACAGTAATAGTAACGGATTGCCAACTCAACAATCTAAAGCTGGACGTAGGCTAGATAGCCAAACTTTAATGAAAGCTTATCTTAGAGGGAGACGCGACTTTGCTCTTCATAATTTAAACTTCCTTAATCTCCAAGGAGTTGACTTATCAGAAACGAATTTTCATTCAGCTCAACTACAAAACACTAATCTCCAAGGAGCTAACCTCCATAACAGTGATTTTGGCAGAGCTAGCCTAACACGTGCCAACCTTAAAGACGCTAATTTAAGTAAAGCTTATTTTAATCATGCCGATTTAGAAGGTGCAGACCTACGTGGTGCAGACCTCAGTCATGCTTATCTCAGTAATGCCAATCTTCGTGGGACTAATTTGTGTGGTGCTAATCTTACAGGTGCAAAAATTACCGATGAGCAACTAGCATTAGCTAAAACTAACTGGATGACAATACGTCCTAATGGTAAAAGAGGCTTATTATAACTGGAAAATTTAAGACAGAAGATTTTGGTTCCTATTGATTTTTATGAATCATATCTTTTGTCCGAGATATTACGATAAAACTTAGATTTTTAAATGCCAAGAACTTCTAAAAGAATTGAATAGAAGTGAGCATTAAATCATAAATTCTCATAGCTAGAGAAAATAATTGGATTAATCTTAATGAATGAATTATATTAAGTTTATTTACAATAGAATACAATAGATAAAGATACATTAAACCGATAAAATTTCTGGTTACACAAAGTAGCCAAAGAAAAGATATAAATTTCTCTGACCATTTCCTGAAACCACATATTAATTAGCCGAAATTTCCTATTAACATATGTTAAAAGACCAAGATAGAGGCATCGGATTCCAGTTGAAAGACCAGGATATAGAACGGCGTTTAAGTTTATATCAGATATTCATTTCTTTGTATGAACAGCATAGTGATCTTTTGAATGATATCCTGCAATTAGACAATCTATCTCAGTCATCCTGGGCTATTGCAAAGCCTTACTATATACAAGGGGTAATCGATGAACCAGCTATATATGTGATTACCAACTTATGTAATAATCAAACACAAACCCTACAGCAACCACAGTTAACTTGGACGATAGGGCGCGATCGCAGTAATGGTATTTCCACTTATGATAAACTGTTGTCTCGTCACCATGCGGCAGTGCAGTATATTGACAATCAAGGTTTTTACTTAATTGATTTCAACAGTACAAATGGTTCGTTTGTTAATGGAGAGCAAATATATCAGCCAGTGAGACTTAAAGATGGTGATGTGATACGGTTAGGAAGTTTAACGTTTAATTTCTTCTTGAATTATAGCTGTCGTCTTCTACCAACAGTAACACCAGATTTCCCGAAGCCAACGATACCACAAGCACAGAATCATGGAAGTGAAAATGCAGAAGATACTGTACAAATTTTCATGGATTCTAATTCTCTAGAAAGTTTAAAATATGAATACCATGATTTAAGTCCTGAGCATAAATCGGAGATTTTAGACTCTTTTTTTCAAAGACAGATATAATTTTATTCTGGTGAAATAAACCCAGATTACTTTATAAAAATCTATAAATTAAAAGACTACCCCATGTGGAGTAATCTTCAGACGAATAGTAGCATTTTATAGGTATGTGCGGATGGTGCTAGTGTGATTACTTAGTTTAGAGAAAAATTTTTCCCTAGTTCATCACACTACCAATATTATTCTTCTTCGTCTAAGTCAACATCTTCTTCATCTTCTTCGTTAGCCTTGGCTACCGAGTTTGCAGAAACAACAGCGCCCTTGTCCAATTTTTCACGCACCTGTTGTTTAATCTGTTCAGCAAATTCTGTTTTCTCTTCTAGATACTTAATAGCGTTATCTCGACCTTGAGAAATGTTATCTCCGTTGTAACTGTACCATGCTCCCTTACGGAGTAAGATACCAGTTTCTTCAGCTAAATCTACTAAGCAACCTAGAGTCGAAACACCTTTACCAAAAATAATGTCAAATTCTGCAATTCTAAAGGGCGGCGCAACTTTATTTTTTGCAACTTTGACTTTAACTCGGTTACCAAACTCATCAGTACCTTTTTTCAAGGTTTGAATCCGACGAATATCCAAGCGTACTGAAGCATAGAACTTTAACGCGTTACCACCAGTTGTTGTTTCCGGGCTACCGTAGGTAACACCAATTTTTTGCCGCAATTGGTTAATGAAAATCACTGTGCAACCAGATTTACCGATGTTACCAGTAATTTTACGTAGAGCTTGGCTCATTAATCTCGCTTGTAAACCGACGTGGGCATCACCCATATCGCCTTCGATTTCTGCGCGGGGAACCAACGCTGCTACTGAGTCAATAACTACAATATCAACGGCGGCGGAGCGTACCAGTTGATCAACAATTTCCAACGCGGATTCACCGGTGTCTGGTTGGGAGACCAGCAAGTTTTGAATATCTACACCTAAGGCTGAGGCATAGGTGGGGTCAAGGGCGTGTTCAGCATCCACAAAAGCAGCAATTCCGCCTTCTTTTTGTACTTCGGCGATCGCGTGGAGTGCTACTGTTGTTTTACCGGAACTTTCCGGGCCATAAATCTCAATCACCCGTCCCTTGGGCAAACCGCCACCCAATGCTAAATCCAAGGTGAGCGCTCCTGTGGAAATTGTTTCTACCCGCATTCGGGTAGCATCGCCCAGGCGCATGATTGCTCCTTTACCGAAGCTGCGCTCAATCTGGTTGAGTACCATAGTTAGCGCTTTTTGCTTGCCTGAAGTATCGGTATTGATAGCCATTACTGCCTCTAAAAATGTATGGATTTAAGGAGTGTGGGGTTTGGAGTTTGAGTAGAACAGATATACTATTTTAGCCGGAAAATTCTAGTATAGGGCTTCTCAAATTAAAAAGTAACTTTGACAAGATCGTAACCCAAGATTCCGCAGGTGCGATCAGAAATATCTTCATGTATTTACCAAAATTTTTACTAGGGCTACTGAACAGTCTGCTACTCTATCCTGATTAGGGCGCGCCAAAAGGTAAATTATCCGAAATTCATGGTTGAGTAAGACGGATCAGTACGGTATAACTTAGCTACACTCATAAATTATTCATACTGATGCACCCTTGGTCATATTAGACCGCAATGTAGCATATGAGTTAATTAAGAGACTATTTATCAAGTAAATATTAAGTAGGGGAAGCAAAAATGGGTGTAGATGTTCTTCCCGCTTTATTGCCATTGTGTTACGGCTATGAAAGGATTTGGGACTTAGAGACAAGAAAATCGACCTTTCGGGGAGAGGTACCCTGCGGATACACCGATAAACGCGGATAAAATCGATTTTTTAATGCAACCTTTCATACTAGCTACGCCACTACAGTTAGTCTGATGATGACACTTGCATAAATGCTAGTTCCAACTACGAATTACGAATTATTTTCCAAACAATCTTTTAAATTTTTTGCTAAAACCTGTACATGGGGTTCTAAAACAAACGAATAATGGTTTCCAGGGACATCAATAATATTAATTTCTTGAGCCGCCATCACAGAAAATAATTCTACCCAAACTAAAGTCGGGTCAGGAGCCATAATATGTTTTTCTCTGGCTCGAAATACAGTTACTTTCCCTGGGTATGGTTGTCGTACATAGGAATAAGTGGCTTTTAAAGTTCCCACCAAAACATCAAGAATACGTCGATTATTTTGACGTTCTACACCTAGTGGGAATATTCTAGCTTTCCTGGCTTTATCGATAATGTAATTGATTTTTTCTTCTACAGTTAAATCTTCTATTTCTTCGGATGTGACTAGGTTATCTTGACCAAACATACCGCCAAAAACTCTAGAAAGAACACCAACTAAATAAACGTCATCAATGGGCTTTTGTTTATCTAGTAGAATCGGCACATAAGAATCTAATATTGCTAGTAAAGATACTTCTTGTCCTTGTCTATGTAACTGTTGTGCTACTTCATAAGCTACGACTCCACCAAATGACCATCCCCCGACACGATAAGGCCCTTTGGGTTGAAATTCTCTGATAGTTTTGACATAGACACTAGCCATATCTTCAACTCGCATCAAGGGTTCTTTATCTCCATAAAATCCTTGAGCTTGTAAGCCGTAAAATGGTTGATCAGTTCCTATATATTGAGAGAGTTTAAAATAACATAAAACGTGACCGCCAGCAGGATGTATACAAAAGAAAGGCTGTTGCTTACCTTGTGGTTGAATTGGAACTAGAGGCGAGTTATGGATTTGGTTATTTGCTTGAATAACCTTGGCTAAATCTGCAATTACTGGATTCGTTAAAAGTGTTGCTAAGGGTATCTCCTTAGCAAATAACTGCTCAATTTGAGAAATTAAATGTAAAGCTTTGAGGGAATTACCACCAATAGCGAAAAAGTTTTCTGTCACACCTATTTTAGGTAAATGCAGAATGTCTGACCAGATTTGCACTAATTTTTCTTCAATTTCATTCCGAGGAGCCACATAAGAATTGCGTGAATTATAGTCAGATAAATCAGGCTTAGGTAATGCCTTACGATCTACTTTACCACTGGGAGTTAAAGGAAGAGTTTCCAGCATGACAAAAGCGGCTGGAATCATAAATTCTGGGAGCTTTTCTTGAAGGAAATCACGCAGATTATCAAGCTGGGGTTTGACGGAATTGTAGGTGATATAAGCTACAAGTTGTTTTTCTTGGGCGTTATCATCCCGCGCTATGACTACAGCTTCTCTGACTTGTGGGTGTGAGGATACAATATTTTCAATCTCGCCAATTTCAATTCTGTAACCACGAATTTTTACTTGATAATCAGCCCTACCAATATATTCAATATTACCATCGGGTAAATAACGAGCTAAATCACCTGTTTTATAAAGTCGGTTATACTGAGAATTGGAAAAGGAATTAATAATAAATTTTTCTTGGGTCAATTCTTCTTTATTCAAATAACCACGAGCAACCCCTACACCACCGATATAAATTTCACCAGTGACACCAATATTTACTGGTTGCAAATCAGTATCAAGAATGTAAATTTGAGTATTGGCAATGGGACGACCAATAGGTACAGTCTTTAAATTACTATCTTGTCTACATTGCCAAAATGTGACATCAATTGCTGCTTCTGTCGGGCCGTATAGGTTATGTAATTCACATTGCAAATGCTGGAAAAATCTATTTTGTAAATCTATAGATAAAGCTTCACCGCTACAAATAACTCTTTTTAGAGAGGTGCATTTGCTTACATAGCGATTTTGTAAAAACACTTGCAGCATTGAGGGGACAAAATGCAACGTAGTGATTTTTTCTTGGTTGATTAAATTGATAAGGTAAGCGCTATCTTTATGTCCGCCTGGTTTGGCTATTACCAAACGTGCGCCAGTTAATAAAGTCCAGAAGAACTCCCAAACGGAAACATCAAAACTAAAGGGGGTTTTTTGTAAAATGCTATCTGTGGAATCTATTTGATAAGCTTCCTGCATCCACAGTAAACGATTACAGATACCTTTGTGGGTGTTCATTGCACCTTTTGGTTTACCAGTGGAACCAGAGGTGTAAATTACATAAGCAAGATTATCCGGTTTTATATTGCTGTTGGGATTGGTATTAGCTTGTGTAGAAATTTTCTCCCATTCCCTATCTACACAGATAGTTTGTGCTTGATGTTGGGGAATTTGATTTAGTAATTTTTCTTGAGTTAGTAGTACCTTCACCTGAGAATCTTCTAGCATATAAGCTATGCGTTCTTGAGGATATTCAGGGTCAATAGGGACATAAGCACCGCCAGCTTTGAGGATTCCTAAAAGACAGATAACTATTTCTAAGGAACGTTCCATACAAACGCCTACCAAAGTTTCTGGCTGGACTCCTAATGTTTGTAAATAATGTCCTAGCTGGTTTGCTTTATGATTTAGTTCTTGATAAGTTAGTTGTTGCTTGTCAAAGGTGACAGCGATCGCCTCAGGAGTTCGTTCTACTTGAGCTACAATTAATTCATGTAAACTCTGAGAAAGATCATAATCTCTGTGGGTCGCGTTCCACTCTACAAGCAACTGATGAATATTAAAATCTATAGTCTGCATATCTTCTAACTTTGCTCAATAATAAAAAATTTCTCACGCAGAGACGCAGAGAAAACACACTCCGCGTCCCTCTCTCTTGAAAAGTTTCCTACGGAGGGAAACCCTCCTCCAGAACTTTTCGCTGCGTTAACCTCAGCGTCCCTCTGCGTTCAAAAACTAATCTCCCCCCAATTCCACCAACTTTCCAATATTGAAATCTATCCGCGTCCAACCTTTAAGACGACGCAAATTATTCAATAACAGTAGGGGAATTTGCCAATGATGTACCATCAAAAACGGTAAAGGGTCATCTGGCTGATAAATCGCATCAGTCCCGCGCCAAATATTCCCCAGCCATCTTTGCAACTGAGTGAAAGAACGGATACCAGTTAAACGCCAAACTTCGTGATAAGTCCAATAAGTAGGCTTGCTTGTCACTAGTGGTTGTATGGTTTCAGTCGTTGGTGCTTGACTCAGGTAGGCTTGTGCTACCTGGGGATGGTCGTAAAATGTCGTAATTGCTGAATGTGTGCGGGGGTTACACTCGATGGCGTAAACTGTTCCGTCTTCGGATTGAATAAAGTCAAAGGAAATCTGTCCTGTCAGCTTCAGTTCCTTGACAAAACGCTGTACCCATTCGGTGATTTGTGGGTTGTCTACGTTCTCATAGTTGACTTGAAAGGCTGAAGATTCACAACAGCAATGCAGTCTGAGTTCCCCATTCCGAACTGTGCTATGGGTGCAAAACTCCTTACCAGGGATAAACTCCTGCATAATCCACGGTTTTTCGGGACTAATTGGCAAACTTCTGACGAATGCTGCTGTTTCCTCTGGAGTAGCACAGGGGAGTTTGGTTAAGTCCAACCGCCGCACTGAGTCGTAGGGAATGCTTTTGAGGATGTATTGGCGCGTCTCTCCAGAAAAATCAAAGTTGATAACTTGTTCCGGCGAGGTAATTTTAAAGGATTTGGGTACTGATAAACCAAGCGATCGCGCTTTCTGTGTCAACGCAAATTTATCATCCAACATTTGGGTAATATCTGCGTCAAAGTGAAACACTTCGCAATAATGGGATAACTCTGGTTTGGCTAATGAGTCGTAGTAGCTACCCACTGGACTGGTGACGGGAATGTAAACATCGATGTTTTCTTGTTTGACAATATCTACCAAAGCTTGAATGTAGGCTTGGGGATTGTCTTGGGGTGCGGGGACTGTGTAAAACTTATCCACCGCCTGGGAAAAACGATGACCAGTCAGCCAGTATTTATGGGTTTCCACCAAGACAACTCTATGTCCAGCCGCGTGGAATGACCTTGCTAGTTGTAACGCTTTGGTCATCTTACCGCCACTGATAAGAATGTTTTGGGGATTTGCTGCTTTGACTTTTTGCGGTCGGAAGGCTAGCAAGGATATAAAAACAATGGTGGCATTGAATGGCAATGCTAGTAATAACAAAGCCAAAGTGCAGATATTTTGGATAATTGCAGCTATTTTCGTCTGGGAAGGAAGAGACGGTGTAGCAGGTGTGGAAGAAAGGGGAAGGGATTGTGCCATAGTCGATTGGACAATTAAGGTTGTATTCTGCGGATAATTGTTAAACCATCTCGCAACGGCAACAAAACCTGTTGTACACGGTGGTCTATGGCTACTGTATGATTAAATTGAGCGATCGCTTCACCATTGACGCTACGTTCCTCTGCTGGTAGATAAACTTCCCCTTGCAGTAAGGTGTTATCCACACAAATAAACCCATCTGGCGCTAACAAACTGCTACCTAGCAACTTATGAAAATAGGTTACGTACTCTTTTTTATCTGCGTCGATAAATACCAAGTCAAAGGATTCCCCAGCCTCTGCTAACTTATCAAGAGTTGCTAAGGCTGCATCCAGTTCCACACGAATCTTTCCACCGTGGGGAGATTGTTGAAAGGCTTTCTGTCCAATCTCCGCCGCATAAGGGTCAACCTCACAAGCCACCAGTAGTCCATCCTCTGGTAATGCTTCCGCCATCGCCAGCGCCGAATAACCGGTAAACATCCCGATTTCTAAAACTCGTTTGGCTTTGGTCATGTGAACAAACATCTTTAAGGTTTGTCCTTCGATGTGACCAGAAAGCATCTCCTGTTCCAGAGGACGGACGGTTGTACCTCCGTTGAAGTGTTCTCCCCAGGCTTCGGTGGCTGTGGTTTTTGCCAATGCAGCTAGTGCATCTGACTCTGGAGTAGTGCATTCTTCTAAATAAGGGTCTATACCTGCGGCTAAACGCCAAGCCTGATTAATGTTTGCTATCAATTCCCCAGGTAAGTCTGGATGTTGCTTAACCTCTTTGACTATGGCTTCTAACTGCTTGGTTAAGATTCCCAGTGGTGTAACAGGTCTAGCTGTTGGTTGGACAATTACATTTGTCAAGTCGCTTCGCTCCAATTCAAAATTCAAAATTCAAAATTAAAGACAAATAATGTCTGATTGTTGGCGTAGCCTTCTCTTTCCCTACGGGACGCTCCGCGAACAGAGACGCTACCGCGCTCGCGCAGCTTATCCCTAGTATTCACCCGTAGGGTATTTTGCATTTTGAATTCAAAAAAGTCATTATTTCACACTCCCGATTAATTCTTTTTGATAAACGGGATACACATCCACACCTTCACCACCACGGGGATAACTGGTACAAAGTTCTTTATGTTCAGCTAATGCGGCTGCTAATTCTTCTCTTGTCAGGTCATTGACGAAGACACAATCACCAATGGGTTTTGGCATGGCGGCTCTCAACAAACCATCACGAGTTAATGTGATAGATTCAGTACCACGCCACAAAATATCTACATCCAACATAGGATGGTCGAGGGATAGACCAACGCGACTCATTAATCCTAAAATACGATCGCGTTCTGCAATTGTAATATATCCTCTACGGGCGGCGATCGTTGCAGAGAAAGCCATATCTACATTAACGGCGTGTCCGTGGAACATGGGTAGACGAGGCGCAAGTTCCAAGGTGGGACTCCAAGTGTGACCGTAAGCAATCACCCTATCTAGGTCTAACTCATGCAGGTTGGGAACTTCCAACTCCAACATCTTATGGATAGCTTTGTAAGTCAAACGATGAGCTATTTCTTTAATCTCTGGAGTTGCGTCTAGATTGCCAAAATGAGTACGTAGTAATTCTTCGCCGTACTTCTCCAACAATTCAAAAACTTCTTGATGCGCTACTACAGCGATTTTTACCAATTCCGCCATCCCGTTACGCACTTGGTCTGTGGGGAGAGTACCCAACAAGGAGAAATCTAAAAATACTTTGCGAGAAGCATGATAAGCACCCAAACGGTTTTTCAGTTTGCGATGATTAACGGCTACCTTAATTGCTACGCTGGCATCAATTAATCCAATCAATGTGGTAGGAATACGGATGTAATTGCTGCTGCGACGATATGTAGAACAAGCAAAGCCGACAACATCTGTAATTAAACCGCCACCCACTACTAATACTGGTTCTTTGCGGACTAATTTGAAATCTGCAAAGACATCTATAACTCTTTCAAAAGTTTGAATAGTCTTATCTGGTTCGGTAATGGTAATAGGAAATAGCCTCAGTTCTATACCGTAATACTGGAAATATGCCTGAATTTGATGACCATACAACCGACTTACGTTAGCATCTACAATCGCCAAGCATCGTCCAAAACCTTGATATACATCTGCTAGCGCAGAATTCTGAGTTTCAAAAACACCATCTACATACACCAAATCATACTCAATCTTTTCGTAACCTTCCACATGAAAAGATGTTTCCTTAGCTTCAAACTTTGCTTGGACGATACTCATAGTCTCTTATCTCTTAATTGCAGTACATGAATGTCAGGATTTTAGTTGAAGTTGCAAGTGAGACTGAACTTCTAGTCAAGGGGAAAATGCAGTAAAACAACTCTAATTTTCTTTGTGAAAAAAAGAGATATCTCAGGGCAAATTTTTTTTGACAACCAAAGTTTACCTATGCCAAATGAGAGCGCTAAAAATTTTTCAACACACCTATATTTCGGTCATATGAGAGAGTTAATTAACTTTGGTGCAGCCTTAGAAATCAAGTAGTTAACAGCGAGAAAAGGATAGTCTTTTCAAGCTAGCTGACCGATAATTCTAAGTATTTAATAATTTGCAGATTATTTGCGGACGAGAATGATGCACAACCAACTATCAGTAGCAATTTTACTTGTTGAAA
The DNA here is from genome assembly GCF_014696625.1 of Nostoc parmelioides FACHB-3921. Classification (GTDB taxonomy): domain Bacteria; phylum Cyanobacteriota; class Cyanobacteriia; order Cyanobacteriales; family Nostocaceae; genus Trichormus; species Trichormus parmelioides. The sequence continues at coordinate 20,668 of NZ_JACJQL010000050.1, read as the reverse complement.
TTGCTTAAAATTTACTTAACGTTTCTAAACATATCATTATTTATTGATTATTGCACATCTTTTTTACAAGAATTTCTGAGAATTTTTATTAAACAGTTCATAATCTTTACTTAAAATACTCTTATAGTTACTCACCTCAACAGAAATTTCAGCAGTTGTACTCGCTTACTAAATGAATAGTAATCAAATCTAATTGCTGTCAAATAGGCATAAGTTAAAAAAATCTCACGATAAATTAGCCTCTAATCTTAATAAAAAATTAGGGCTTATTTAAGAGAAATAACTGTTGGGTACAGTGACAAAAATAGCAGTCCAAATCCCCGGACATACCTACTGTTGTCAGAGCAGCAAAAATATCCTTAGTAAGCCAATAAACGTTTAAATAGCATAAGTACTTATGAGGCCTCTCAACTGTTAACTGTTAACAGCCCTCACGATGGATTATGCAGCTTAAAGACAGAACAGCTTACTTACTGAATCTTAAAATTTTACAAAATCATGTAATAAAGCTTCATATAATAACTCTCATTTTTCATTTAGTAGGATACAGGTAAATCCGCAAAAATAACGAATTCACCGGTGTTGAGAGCAAATATTGAGCTAGGGCAGCCATCTCTACTCCCCGGACAGCTTAATCTTTGCTTTACATTTCTCAATGTAACATCGTTTGTAAAATAATGCACTTAGTCAAAAGATACATTTTGCTAAAGCAGGGATCAACATAAGAAATTTCCCGGAAAGATTAGGCTTTTTTAAGCAAAAGTACTTATTGACAAAGTGACTTAATAAGTAGTTCGAGAAGTTGAAATTAATTTTTCCTCAATTACTTCAGTAATCGTAGACCACTCAGAGTAACTAACACAGTGGAACCTTCATGGCCAATTACGCCGATGGGTAAGTTAATATTGCCGAGAAAATTACCAATTAACAATAGACCAATAAACCCCAGAGCTATAACTATATTTTGCTTGATAATGCGATGCGATCGCCTGCCCAATTCCATAGCCGCAGCAATTTTCTCTAATTTATCAGCCATCAAGACGATATCTGCTGTTTCCAGCACCACATCACTACCAGCCACACCCATTGCAATCCCTACAGATGCTTGAGCCAAAGCCGGTGCATCATTAATCCCATCCCCCACCATCGCCACGGTTTGATACTTGTGTTGCAAACTGCGAATGACATCTAATTTATCTTCAGGTAAAAGTTCGGCAAATACTTGATCAATCCCCACCGCTTGAGCTACACTCTCAGCCGTGCGTTGATTATCTCCCGTAATCATCACAATTTGTTCTATACCCAATTTCCGCAACCTGGCAATAGTCCCAGCCGCTTCTGGTCTAATCATATCTGCAATGGCAATTATACCTATTACCTGATACTCATCCCCATGACTTTCCCCTTGGGCTACCCAAACCACCGTTTTCCCCTCATCTTCCCAAGATGGCGCTATCTCCAGTAATTCCTGTGGTAACTTATTTACATACTTCTGGATAAAAGCTATATTCCCCACAATTACTTGTTGCTCATTGGCAGTACCCACAACTCCCTGTCCTGGTATCGCTTGTACCTCCGTTGCACGTACCCAGTTTAAATCCCTAGCCGCCTGGACAATGGCTTGAGCAATGGGGTGTTCTGATGATGACTCTAAAGCTGCTGCCGTCTTTAATACCTCTATTTCTGTGTAATTACTAGCAGCAATCACCTGAGACACCTGGACTTGTCCTGTAGTCAGAGTACCAGTTTTATCAAAGGCGATCGCTCTGACTTTACCAATCTTCTCCAACTGCGCCCCATTTTTAAACAAAATCCCCTGTCTTGCACCATTGGCAATACCCGATAATAATGTAGGCATAATTGCCGCCATCAATGCACAGGGAGAAGCCACCACCAAAAAAGTTAAAGCCCTGTAAATTGTTGTTTCCCAGTCCCAACCCCAAATAAATGGTGGTAAAGTTGCCAACAATATCCCCGCAATCACAATTATCTTTGCATACCCCCTCTCAAAAACTTCGATAAACTGTTGCGAGGGAGGTGCTTCCGTTTGTGCTTGTTCCACCAAGCGAATTACCCGTTGAATCAAACTACTGGCGGCTGGTTTGTGTACCTTTAATTTCAACGCCCCATAACCATTAAGTGTCCCAGCGAACACCTCTTCACCTACCGTCTTTTCTACAGGTAAAGACTCCCCCGTAATCGCCGCTTGATTGATGGTGCTGTAACCAGACACAATCACCGCATCGGTAGGAATCAACTCACCCGGCTTGACGACAATCTCATCTCCCACTTGTAATTGACTGATAGCAATAGTTTCTTCCCCAGTTTGATTGACAATCGTAGCTGTATCTGGTGTCAAACTCATCAAACTGCGGATACTCCTCTCCGTGTGGCGCATAGCGTAACCTTCCAATGCACCACTGATGGCAAAAATGAGAATTAAAATAGCCCCATCAATAATTAAATGATATTCCCCCCGCCACAAACCCAAACTTGCTGCACCAAGGGCTGCAACAATCATCAGCAAATCTACATCCAGTTCTTTTTCCTTAATCAGCGTCGTCAGTCCCTCACGGGCGCTTTCATAACCACCAATCACATAAGCCGCAGGTAACAACAACAACGCGAAACCCAACCAACCCAAATGCAAAGCGAACCACCCAAAAAATAACAGCACCCCACAAAGCAAGGCGGCTAAGGTGTCGGTGTGTTCTTTGGTGAATTGGTGAAAACGTTGGGGGTAAAGCATAGAGTTGCATCAGTCAGGAATACCTTTACCCTAAACCTTGACATTGATGTTAATGTCAAGCATATGGGGATAAATCACCCAGAGGCTGAAAAGTGTAGAGAACAAGGTGGCGTAAATTATGAATTCTGGTTGCTTAACAATTAAAGAACTCACCCAAGCCGTAGGTGGTGGGATTACTCCCCGGATGGTGCGACACTACCATGAGCTAGGGTTGTTACCGCAACCTGTGCGATCGCCCAGCAATTACCGCCTCTACACCCCACAAGACGTTATCAGGTTGCAACGAATTGTCGCCCTCAAGCAGCAAGGGTTCCAACTCAACCACATCCGCCACATCTTGGAGATGGAACCAGAAGCAGATACCAACGCCAATTTTATGGCACAGTTACAACAACAATATCGCTCAGTCATGCAGCAAATAGCCCAACTGCGACAAACAGCATCAGCCTTAGAGGGATTATTAGGACGCGATCGCCATTGTCAAATTATGCAGGCGGAAGTATTGGCACAACTCAAGTTATTAGAGGTGGAAACGCAAGTTGGCTTAGGGGGATTAGCAGAACTTTGGCATGGTTTAGACGCAGAGGTACATACCCACCCAGAAGTATTTGCCGAATCTTTGCAACATATCTTACCTGATTTATCCGCGCGATCGGAAATTGAACAACATCTGATTTCTCAGTTAGTTTTGGCTTGTGGTGATGTGAGTTTGCTATCTTTTATAAGGGTAAATAAAGGAGCGATCGCCGCCAGTCGTCAAGCTCTTTCCTCTGCTTGTGAGATTGTCGTTGATATCCCCACCATTGCAGCAGCTATAGACCAAACAAGATTAGTTCATTTAGGCTGTAAAGTCACCACCTTAATTGATAACCCCCATATCACCACAGCCATCGAGGCAGAAAAGGAATTTTGGCAACATCAACAATGGCGCGAGAGATTAGCAAAAGTTAGTCAAGGCTGCATAGTGGTGATTGGTTACGCACCTTCCGTACTTTTAGAAGTCTGCACCTTAATTAACCAGCAAAAAATCCAACCTGCATTAGTCATTGGGATGCCCATTGGCTTCAGTCATGCTCCCGCCGCCAAAAGAGAATTAATGCAACAAACATCACCTTTTATCACTATTGAGGGAACCATAGGCGGAGGATTGTTGGCTGCTACTGCCCTCAATGCTTTGGTTGAATCATTCATTGAAAAGCCAAATTGTCATTGTTATTTGGGTTAAGGGGGGCGATTCGCATTTTACGCAGATTTCCCACTCAAAAAGCTCTCAATCAAGAGTAGGGGAATTACTGGGTTGCCTAGTTTAATTTTGTCAATCTCCTATGCTATCTGGACTTTTGTCTCAAGTAGACTCCTACAAAACCTATAACAGCCGCAATAGCAAGTAAAATCAAAGGATTAAAGACAATCACAAAACCAGTACTCTGTTCATACTGCCAACGCAATAACCATAAAGCATCATTCCCAATATTGAAAGAAGGCACTCTCAAAACAGATAACAATACAAGCAGCAACAACGCCAACGCGTTCAATCCCACGAATGTTGATAAAGTGATTTTGCACCAAAGCCGGAAAAGACGATAGATTTTTTCTGTTGACATATTTTTCTTAATTTAAAATTAATACAAGATTTATCAATGTCTTGTTGTAGGTTTCAACAGTTAATTATTTACACTGTTCTACTGACAAACATAATATTTTTAGTTTCCTGTGGAAATGTGAATATAAAATGACTAATTGCTCAGTGATTATACAAGTACCCAGATTCATATATCTTGAAGGTTAATACAATATCCAACATCCAAAATTGTTTGATGGCAAGTTTCAGATGAAATTCAATTTTGGCTAAATACGTCACTTTTTAGTCACATTTTTTTATCATACTAAAAACTAACCATAATAAGGCTATTAACTAGCGACAAAAAAACAATATTTATATCTTGGGAAAACCACTGGCGATCGCTTTGCGGAAAATACTTTACAGGTTGTAGAAAATATTACATTATTTGGCAAGTCAAAACTTCAACAATCACGCAGAAGAGTTTGATCTTAGGGGGTATTAAATGAGTCTATCAATTGGACGTACTTGCTGGGCGATCGCTGAAGGTTACATTCCACCCTACAGTAACGGGCCGGAACCTCAGTTTATCAGCCATGAGACCGTGTGCATCCTCAATGCTGGCGACGAAGATGCTCATGTAGAAATCACAATTTACTATAGCGACAAAGAGCCAGTAGGAGCTTATCGGTTGACAGTGCCTGCACGCCGCACTAAACACGTCCGCTTTAATGACCTGAATGACCCAGCACCGATTCCTCATGACACTGATTTTGCCAGTGTGATTCAATCAAATGTGCCGATTGTTGTTCAACATACTCGCCTAGACTCACGACAGGCGGAAAATGCTCTGCTTAGTACTATTGCTTACGCTAATACTTGATAACTCTATTTCAGAGGTAATAAAACTTGAAAAGTTGTACCTTGATTTACTACACTGTGGACATTAATCTGACCGCCATGAGATTGGATAATTTGTTGGGTAATAGCTAATCCCAAACCAAATCCACCAGTCTTACGAGAACGCTTTTTATCTACCCGATAAAACCGTTCAAAAATGTATGGCAAATCATTTTGAGGAATGCCAATACCATTATCTACCACTTGAATTACAGACCAACTTGACTGAGTAAACAGCTGTAACTCCACCTGACCACCTTCAGGAGTATATTTACAAGCATTACTCAGTAAATTAATGAATGCTTGACGGAGTAGATTAGCATCACCAAGAACCCTGACATGATATTTTGGCAGCGTGAAAAGTAACTTGATATGTTGTGTTTCTGGATGGAGAAGAAAATCATCTTTGATTTGCAAAAGTAAAATTTTGAGGTCAACAGTTTGCAAAGATTCGATGGGTATGCGCCCTTGATAACGTGCTAAGAATAACAAATCATTGACTAGGGTACTCATTGATTGGGCAATATCAAAAATCTTTTGTAGGCGCTGACGTTGGGTTGCTGGGTCAGTAGATTTTGTTAGTAAGCCATACTGGGCATTACTGACAATAGCAGATAGAGGCGATCGCAATTCATGGGAAGCATCAGCCGTAAACCTTTGCAGATAATCGTAACTTTGGCGAATTGGCTGCATCGCCACTCCCCCCAGCCACCAACCAGTCAAAGCAATAATTCCTAAAGTAATGGGGACTGAAATAGCCAAAACCAGCCGAAACTCAGCTAAAGTACCTTCCGTATCTGTCAATGGCATTGCAGCCTGCATATAGCCAATTAATAAGCCATCCTGGTAAACAGGCAAAGTTACCTGACGCAACCATAACTCCCTATTAATTTTGATAGTATTAAATCCACTAGCAACTAACAGGCGATCGCTTGGAGTCTCACCAAAAAACTGCACTAGTCGCTTCTGCTCATCATACCAACCTGCATACACTAATTGACTATCTGGCAGTGGCTCTACCTTCGTTCCCAACAGAGGTACTTTGTCCAAATCTAACCTGCGCCGACGATTGTCCAGTTCTGTCCTCACACTCGCCGCCATCACGGTGGTTTTTTTATACAGTAATTGGTCTAATTCCTCTAACTCATCTACCACCTTCACATAATAGACCGCCGCCGCAAACACAACTAAAATACCCCCCATTGCGAGGGTGAACCAACTGGCAAGATTGCGACGACTGCGATTAAACATAATGGGTCAGTTGTTAGTAGTGGCGGGTTTATTTTGAATTTTGTTGGCGAAGCCTTGCCGTAGGCTATTTTGAATTTTGAATTTTTAATTCCCCCTTGCGGTACTAGTTTGGTCAACTGGTAAGGTATTGAGTTAAAATAAGCGATCGCAAACTTAATTAATTTAGTACCCGGATATTGGCCGGAGGTGTGATTGACCAAGTTTATTTTAAAAATTCTTTGGCTAGACGAGAACGTTGCTCTGGCTGTTGATCAGGTGGTAGGCAAAGGTACCAGTCCTCTGACTAAGTATTTCTTCTGGCCTCGTAATGATGCTTGGGAAGAGTTGAAAAAAGAACTCGAATCCAAACACTGGATCAGTGATTTAGATCGCGTCGAGTTGCTCAATAAGGCAACAGAAGTGATTAACTACTGGCAAGAGGAAGGCAGAAACCGTCCGATGGCAGAGGCTCAGTTAAAATTTCCTGAAGTTACCTTTACAGGTAGTGCTTGATTTCATGACACCAGTGCAGGAAGGCGTTAAGCCTTCATACACTCACAATCATAAAAAACTTTAGGGTAAAGGGTAATATTGTTACTGAGTACTTAGTACTCAGCACTCCTTACTCTTGCAATTCAATTTTGCTGTATTACAAGTTGCCACAATTTGATGGTCTTGTCCCTGCTGCTACTAGCAATCATTTGGGCAACAGGGTTAACAGCAACAGCACACACTGAGTCTAAATGACTGGCAAGAGTCACAATTTCTTCTGTTGTGCTTACCTTCCACAACTTGATGGTTTTATCCCAACTGGCACTAATCAGTGTTTCGTTATCGGCGGTGAAAGTCACTGCAACTACAGACCAGGAATGGCCTAAAAGTGTGCTGATTAGCTGACCACTGTTGATATCCCACAATTTTATAGTATTGTCATCGCTGCCTGTTGCCAAAATTTTGCCATCTGGGCTAAAAGCGATCGCCAAAACCGCCCTTGTATGTCCTGAAAGTGTTTTGAGTAAGGTATATCTTGGGTGGTTTTGTGTTATCTGCCATAGGCGAATTGTTCTGTCAAAACTGGCGCTGGCTAAAATCTCTCCCTGGGGACTAAATGCTACTGCACTCACTTGTAATTGGTGTGCTTTGAGGGCATAAATTTCTTTACCAGTGATAACATCCCACAGTTTGACTTGCTTGTCCCAACTCCCACTGGCGAGAATTTGCCCATTAGGGCTAAAACTTACAGATTTGACAGGGTTTGTATGTCCATTTAAGGTGAAAACTTCCCTAGATGTTGGGAGATGCCACAATTTGATGGTTTTATCGTCGCTAGCCGTGGCTAGAATCTCTCCCTGGGGACTAAAAGTTACTGAGGTGACAGCCAGAGAATGTCCTGAGAAGCAGGCGAGTAATTTTTGTGTGCTTAATTCCCACAATCTGATGATTTTGTCATCACCACCACTAGCTAATATATTCCCGTCAGGGCTAATGGTGAGGGAGTTAGTACAATTATCTCCTGTGAGGGTATGTAGGCATTGCCACGGGGACTGTGGGGATGGGTAATGTAGTATTTTGGCTTCTATACCCATTGCCTGCATCACTTCATCTGCTGATTGCAAGCGTTGATGAACTGATTTTTGGATAAGTTTGTTGAGTATTTTAGTTAGGCGATCGCTTATTCTAGTTGTCAGATATTGTTGCCACACCCAACAATCGTTAGCAATATCGAATAAATCAAAGGGTGACACCAAGGTAAGTAGGTGGATGCAGGTCACCCCCAAGCTATAAAGGTCGCTGGCGAATACTGCTTTACCTTTGATTTGTTCTGGTGCAGCATACTCAGGACTACCAACACCCAGTTCATCAGTTACTTGGTCAGTCCTTGAGATAATCTGCACATGACCAAAATCCACCAATACCAAATTTGTAGAATCTGGTGTCAGTTGTCGGATAATGTTTTCTGGTTTAATATCACCGTGGATCAATCGGCGATCGCTCATCAATTTTAGGATTGGCAATAAATTCGTTAAAAGTTGCCAGACTTGAGTTTCATTAAAAGCGCCTTCTTCTTTAACCACCTGCGCTAAATTAGCACCCGCAATAAATTCCTGTACCAAATAATAGTTATCTTGATCCCGAAAATAAGCTAATAAAGTTGGTAGCTGTGCATTTCGCCCTAATTCTTCAATATATTGAATTTTTTGCCCAAAATTCTCAGATATCTTTCCATTAACAGGAAATTTCTGCACAATACAATAAATCGGTGGAGATATACCCTGATCAACAGCAAAATAGGTTTGGCACAATCGCCCCCGACTCATCAAATTTATTAAACAATAACGATTTTGTAAAAGATTTAAAATAGTCAAGTCGCTTCGCTCCAATTCAAAATTCAAAATTCAAAATTAAAGACCCCACGGATAAATCCGGGGGCTTGTATCCTTTTTTTGTTCGGTCAATTCTATTCCTTATTACTTTGTTAGTTCTGAGGTTATGTAGCACTTTAGTGCTGAGGAAATCATGAATCAAGTCCTGACCACGAAATGGCTTACCCATCCCATGATGTACTGTTTGGAAAAATCCTCCCCTGGGTTTTTGGCTCATATTTTTGAAGAAATGTTACACTAATATATAAAGTTTCAGTAAAAAATATGACTGCATCTATCAAAAGGAGTAACATTAACAATAGTTTAATAATTTGCTTTGACAATTAACAATTTAGTGTTCAGCAATCACTGTATAATTAGCCCCGAACAACTATGCAGCTTTTAGTTACTCATAGATGCTCAAAGATTATTTCTCAGTGAAAACATTTAATCGCTTTTGGAAATAGTTATATTTTATACAATAATGAATAAGCGATTACCGCTATTCTAGATCGCTGGTGTACAAGCGTACAAACACTATCAAAATAAAGTGTCAGAGCCTTTTAAATAAGTGGAATTTCCAGTTAAATTCCCTCAGCAATTTACAAAAATCTGGCAATGGTTTTTACGCGTGGCAAAGTGTACAAAAATCATCTGAACCTTCAGACAAACAAAGGCTTCTCAAAGCCAACAAAAGATTCTCTCAGTGAATGTGAGGCTGTAAATTCATACTTTACACCAGAATTTCAGTCTTATGAAAAATCCATATTAGAATTACAAGAAATAATTGATTTATTAGCTGAAATCAACCCATTTCCCGTAGCAATTATTGATTTAGAAAGCCATCAAATTTTATTTCAGAATAAGCTGGTTAATAACCCGGTATTTCAGCAAATAATTCCCGATTTTTTGGCTGATTCAGATTTATGGACTCAGTTAAATAGCAAATTAGAAACTGGTGATTTTATTAGTAACTTGGGGCTAGAATTTAAAAGCAGTGATAAAAACAGATTTTTAGCTATAATTTCCGGCAAAATAGTGAATTATGAGAATAAACAAGCAGTATTCTTAGTATTTACAGATGTCAATACCGTCCTTGTCACTAGTGAGGAACAACAAAAAGATACATTAGTAAAACTAGAACTTAGCCATTTAATTGCTGATCCGAGTGATAGCCAGGGATTACCTACGATCCAACATAACCTATGGCCTGCTCCTTCGCATTTGATGGAACAGGCGTTAGCTGCTACCAGTAATGGGATTGTGTTGACAGATGCCAATCAACCAGATAATCCCATTATCTATGTAAATCCAGGTTTTGAAGCTATGACTGGCTACTCGGCTAGTGAAGTTGTTGGGCAAAACTGCCGACTTTTACAAGCTCATGAAACAGATCAGCCAGGTCTTAGCGAGTTACGTGCTGCCCTCCAAGAACAGAAAGAATGCCATGTCATTATCAAAAATTTCCGCAAAGATGGCACCGAATTTTGGAATGAACTCTACATTGCACCTGTATTTGATAGTTATGGGCAGTTAACTCATTTTATCGGTATTCAGAACGATATAACTCAACATCTACAGGCATTAGAGACATTACAAGAACAGAAAGAACAGTATCGCCGCATTGTAGAAACCGCCAGTGAGGGAATTTGGTTACTCAATCGCAATAACGAAACTACCTTCGTCAATCAACAGATGGCGACTATGTTGGGTTACACCATTGAAGAAATGCTGGGTGAAAGCTTGTTTTCCTTTATGGATGCCGAAGGTGTAGATATAGCTCAAGACTTACTATTAGGCCGTCGGCAAGGCATTCAAGAGAAACACAACTTTAAATTCCGTCGCAAAGATGGCTCAGACTTATGGGCAATTATTTCCTGTACGCCGTTATTCGATGAGCAAGGAAACTATACTGGCGCGTTGGGAATGTTGACTAATATTAGCGATGTCTACGACGAGCTGCGCCTACGCAAACAAGCAGAAAACGCATTGCAAGAAAGCAAAGAACGTCTAGACGGAATTTTAAATTCCCTGGAAGTCGTAATTTGGTCAATTGCAGCAGATACTTTTGAAATTCTTTATCTGAATTCTGCGGTAGTTCAAGTTTATGGTCGTTCTGTTGATGAATTTTACAATAACTCCAATTTGTGGTTTGAGCTAATTCACCCAGAAGACCAGCAAAGGGTGAATCAATCAATTAAACCATTATTGGCGAATGGTAGCCACGAACTAGAATACAGAATCCTCCGGCAAGATGGACAGGTACGCTGGCTTTATAACCACAGTCATGTGATTTATGACGCTGTTGGTCAGCCAATTCGTATTGAAGGTGTTGCTACGGATATTACTGAGCGGAAAAACATGGAAGAGCGGCTAGTCTACCATGCTTTTTACGATGATCTGACTGGATTGCCCAACCGAGTTTTATTTATGGATCGGTTAGCGCAAACCATTAACCAAGCCAAAGAATCACCGAATGATCTATTTGCCGTACTATTTTTGGATCTTGACCGTTTTAAAGTTGTGAATGATAGTTTAAGTCACTTAGTTGGTGATCAACTACTAGTAAGTTTTGCTCAACGCTTACAAAGTTGCTTACAACCAGAAGATACTCTGGCTCGTTTGGGCGGAGATGAGTTCGCAATTTTACTATCTCACATTCAATCTATCGATGATGCAACCCATATAGCTGAAAAGATTCATCAGGCACTCAAGTTACCATTTAACTTGAGCGGATATGAAGTATTTACAACTGTCAGCATTGGCATTGCTTTTAGCACAAACGATTATATTCAAGCCGCAGATTTGCTGCGAGACGCTGATACTGCGCTTTACTGCGCTAAGGAGCAAGGTAAAGCTTGGCACATAGTATTCGATTCTACTATGTATGACCGAGCAGTAGCTCTGTTGCAGTTAGAAACTGATTTGCGTTGGGCGATCGCTAGGCAAGAGTTGTATGTTGTTTACCAACCCATTGTCTCAGTCGCCACAGGTAAAATTACCGGATTTGAAGCACTAGTTCGCTGGGAACACCCAGAAAGAGGACTAATCTCACCAGTCGAGTTTATTCCTGTAGCCGAAGAAACAGGACTGATTATTCAGATTGGTCAGTTTGTGTTGCGGGAATCTTGCCAACAATTAAAACAATGGCATTTAGAGTTTCCTGAGTTCCAGCATTTGAGTATCAACGTCAATCTTTCTGGTAAACAGTTTTCCCAACCATATTTAGTTGAGGAGATTGAGCAACTGTTACAAGAATTTGAGCTAGACGCTAACAGCATCAAGTTAGAAATTACAGAAAGCGCCATTATGGCTAGTCCTGAACAAGCTGCTACTATTCTTCAACAATTAAAAACTTTAGGGATTCAGTTGTGTATTGATGACTTTGGTACAGGTTATTCATCTTTAGCTTATTTACACTGTTTCCCCATTGATGTTTTAAAAATTGACCGTTCTTTTACGAAGCGAATTGATAGCGATAGTGAGCAATTGGCAATTATCCGTGCTATTGTCACACTTGCTAATAATTTGGAAATGAGTGTAGTGGCTGAAGGTGTAGAAACAGTAAACCAGTTGGTACAATTACAGTTATTAAAATGTGACCAAGCCCAAGGATATTTGTTCTCAAAACCCTTAAGTAGTGACAAAGTTAGCTTGTTATTGGCTGCAAAAATAGAATTTTAGAACACAAAATCTTGGCTTGTCCGCCATATTCAGTTTGGAATCAGAAAATTCTACAGAAACAACGAGCGATCGCGTCAACCTATAGGTGTTTTCCCGTTAACCTCAATTTTTATGGCTGAATGCCTTATCCTCTATACATTTAAATGCAGTTGACCTCTTCCAACGGTTGACGCAACTCCTGAAAGTAATCCCTATTAGGGATTGAAACTCTAATGATTTCAGATTTGATTAAATGTGAAATTGTTGCAACACCATATAATCCCTATTAGGGATTGAAACAGCTTTATCAATTGCGCTATTAGCTGTACGAATTGCACCTACTGTTGCAACACCATATAATCCCTATTAGGGATTGAAACTTACGTGGGATAACTCAAAAAATCCCACACTTGAAGTTGCAACACCATATAATCCCTATTAGGGATTGAAACGCCGGCGCGCAGGGTAGCGGCATTCCCATTAACGGTAGAGTTGCAACACCATATAATCCCTATTAGGGATTGAAACAGTGCAACCAGCACAAATCCCAATTTACGCAAAATTGTTGCAACACCACATAACCCATATTAGTGATAGTTGTCACAAAATCCAGATTATCTTCCCAACGCCCAAAGCCCGATTAAGTCTTGACTTGTTCCCTGTATACCCTGGGTGTAATACCCATGAGTTTACGAAATACATTTGTGAAGTGGCTTTGGCTTTGAAAGCCGACTTGGGTGCATATTTGCTCTATGGTTTTGTTAGTGCTACCCAGTAACTTTTTTGCTCGCTCAATTCGGCAATTCATCACATACTGATGTGGTGCAAAACCTGTTGATTGCTTAAATTGGCGCGAAAAGTAATACATACTCATCCCTACTGCTGTGGAAATATCGACCAAAGTCAAATCTTGGTCAAGATTTTCATGAATGTAGGAAATTGCTTGTCTGAGTTTCCAGTGTGAAAGCCCTTTATGATGATGGTTGTCAATGATGGTTCCACCTGTTACACAATAGTGTTTGAGTAGGTGAATACAAAGGGTGGTCGTCAGGGATTCAATGTAAATGCTACTGCCTTTATGCTCAGATTCTAGTTCTGTTTGGAGTGCTAGCCCAATTTGTTGAATTAAAGGATCTGGTGCAGCAAAACGAGGTTTTATTTCAATTTTCTGTAAATCTCCAGCTTCTATCACCATACGTGTAAAAAAAGCTGGTTCCACACTGAGGACTAAAAATTTTGTTTCTGATTGCCAGCGTGATATGTGATGAGTTTGGGCAGGAATGATTGCCACATCGCCCTTAGCTATATTCTCATACTGCAAACGCCCATCAAGTATGCGCTCTAAACGGACTATTTGCTGGTCTAAGCTAACAGTGAGGACGTGTTGCTGTGGGCTGTGTTCTGGAGTTTCATGGCCAGGCTGTTGGTGAACATCTAACCGTAGACCTTGCCATTGGGCATGATAACTAGAAACCAGGGGCGATCGCGGTAGAATTTCTGTATAGGCATCTTCTTGAGTAAAATCAACACTTAAGATTTTCTCTTCCGACATCATTCTCACCCCAAGGTTTTGGGTTTTGGTGTAACAGTATATTCAGTATTTCAGACTGACTAAATACGCCAAAAATCAAGTTTGTAAAAGCAATTGGCAATTTAACTGAAATTTACTGAATAAATACTATATTAAAATACTTTGTGTACTTAATACTTAAATCAATACAGAATTATAGTTATGAGTTCAATAAGTTACTACGTTATCTATGATGGCAATTGTAATCTCTGCGTTACTTTAGTAAAATTGCTAGAAACCTTAGACCAAGGTAAGATTTTCCATTATATCCCCATGCAGGATGAACAGGCGATCGCTCAATGGGAAATTACGCCTCAAGGTTGTGAACTAGGAGTAATTTTAATTGATGCTAAGGAGCCGCAACGACGTTGGCAAGGAAGCGACGCAGCCGAAGAAATTGGTCGTTTATTGCCCCTTGGTAGTATTTTTGTCGATGCTTATCGAGCTTTACCGGGGGTGAAATGGGTAGGCGATCGCGTTTATGCCCAAGTCCGCGATAACCGTTATACTCTCTTTGGTCAGCGTTCTTGTACTTACCATTCACCATATAAAACTGCTCAAGGGACTTCCAGATAAAAAAATATCCCAAATGTAGGGTGCGTCAGTATGAATATTTTCTTGATACAGCTAGGTTTTCTCCCACTGACGCACCCTACTAACTTATAGAACCGCTCAATAAGTAATTAGTAATTGGTGATTGCGAAGAAGAGTTTACCCATTACCCATTACCATAATTAATTCATTGCCTAGCAGTAGACAAATTCCCCGAAAGCCGATTCCGAATTACTTTTAATTGCTCTTGGCTACTGATTGGGGATCGTGGTGTGGGTAGTTCAGTATTCGGCCAACCCGGTAAACTACCACAGGGGCAGGATAACGGAGGCATACCGAGATTTCGCATCGGTACTGGCATAGCACAACGACCACAAGCTATCATGTCCCATCCGGGGGTTAGCAGCTCGGCAATAGTTTCTTCTGTCCCTTCTAGATAACAGTCACCAGTTGAGGGTGAGAGAATCGTTTGCCAACAGTCTTCAAATTCTTGACTATAGCGATCGCCTTGGAATATAGGTTGAGGCAACAAGTGTGTCCCCTCATTACCGACCACTACTTTCTTGCCCAACTGAAACCAGTAGGCAAGATATATTTTTACTTCTTCTTTGGTTGCCATACCACGATCTTACAATCGGTATTAGGGAATTTTGCAGACTAACTACTTAATTTTCTATTAAGAAAGTGTCTGACTTTGCACAGCAAAATAATAATCAAGTTCTCTTAATATTTTTTAATCAATTCTTAATTATTCATCATCTATTGAGTCTGGTAATCGTGTTCCCAAAGCGGTGAGATTGAGTGCATAACCGCCAGTGACTAAGTAAACGCTATCGCACATCCCACCTAATTGGCGGACTAAAGCACCAAGGCGATCGCGGAATTTTCTTCCTAAAGGGTATGCTGGCACTATACCCCAACCAGTTTCTTCCGCCACAAATACCATATCAGCCGCAACTAGCTGTACTGTTACCAAAAATTCGGCTACGGTACTTGCCCAACTAACTTCATCTTGTTCTAAAAGATTCGCTACCCAAGTTCCCAGAGAATCCACAAGAACACAACTGTTAGCCTTGGTATTTGCCAGGGTCGCAGATAATGTAGTTGGAACTTCTAGGGTTACCCAATCTTGAGGACGGCGGTTTTGATGTTGTTGAATACGTTCTTGCCATTCTGCGTCATCTGGGTTTCTAGTGGCTGTAGCCACGTAAATCACCGTTTTCCCTGACTCTCTTGCCCAAGTCTCTGCCCATTCACTTTTTCCAGACCTAGCAGGCCCTGTAATTAAGATCACTTGTCCCAAAGTTGTTTCCTCAATTGATTTTTCAGATTAATTTCCTTTTTGGAAGGGTGTAATACCAATTCAAAATTCAAAATACCCTACGGGAAGGCAAGCCTACAAAATTCAAAATTAAGAAACCTATATTTTGCAAAGGTTTCTGGGTTCGGATTTGTATCACAATTTTAGTGAAATGGTATAAGGATTTTATACACCCATAAACCTAAACCCCCATACCCCTTACATTGAGAAAATTTAGTGTAAATAAATAACTTTTAAGAGATAAAATTATCACCAGCATTATTTATGCCAAAATTGGCACAAGCTAAAAAATCTTAACACCCCCATTTTTAATTATTAAATAGCTTTGGGGAACGTAGATTTGAGGAATAGGTATATGAAAGCAGGCATAAAACGCATTGAGGCAACTTTACATGATTTGGGGACAAAGGACACTGCTGCGACAGAAGTAAGTGATTCTACAAAACGTCCACTATCTTTTAGGATTAGTGTTGCGGGTAAAGACACAGCTGAAAGTGAAGGTAACAGCCCAGAACAAAGGCAAAATCTGGACATAGATACTCAGGTTGAGTATTCGCCTGAACAGAATTTATTTCCCCACCATAGTTCTGTGCAGACTTTTCCAGCGCAAGAGGGGCTGGGCAAAACACCAAGCTTGCCGAAATTTAAAACACCTACATTCAGTAGTCATCGCCACGGCGCAAACCCGGCGTTGGCGATGAATATGTTGCAAGAAATTCAAGAAATAGTTGCTGGTTGGCAGCAAGAATTACAAAATATACTACAACAAATTCAAGATATTTACTTAGAAGGGCCAATTGTTAATGGTTGGCTAGAATCCAATCCTAGCGAAGCTGAAGCTGGTGGTACTGCTACGTTACGCCATGCAGAAGTTGACCAACTGATGAATTACGTAGAAGAAATTTGTGCTAATGATGGGAAAGTACCTCATCAAACTCCCCGTACTGGTTATCATCTTTGTGGGTTGGATAATTCTGGTAGAGTTTGGTCGCGCCCATGTCCAGCAGATCAGTTGGCTAGTGTGAGTATGGCGATCGCCCGTTACCAAAAATTACGTCAATTTTTGGGACGTAAGCAATATCTAGAAACTCGCCTTAGTCAACTAGCTGAAACCCTCGTAGTTTTACATAGTCACATTCAACAAACCTGAACTCATAACATTATTTCCGCAAAAACGCGGTTGGTAAGGAGGAAAGCTAAGTATAGATTAAGTTTCAGTAGTTAAGGGCAAAATTTAAGATTGATTAGCCGCTCAATAATCATCAATAGGACTTACTTCGAGTTAGATTAATTACGAATTACAAATTACGAGCGAACGTAAAATCCACCACCAATAACCATGCCAGATCCGCAAATCTCTGCCATTATCTGTACACACAATCGAGATACCTATCTAGGTGCAGCGATTGATAGCTTGTTAGTGCAAGATTTTGCTGGTGAGTTTGAAGTTGTGGTCATAGACAACGGATCTAGCGATCGCACCCGTGAAGTAGTCGAGCAAAGAGCAGGTGATCCTCGTTTAAAATATGTCTTTGAACCCACCATTGGTTTATCTGTAGCCAGAAACACTGGTGCTAAATTTGCCAAGTCCGAAATTCTGGCTTACTTGGATGATGATGCAGTTGCTAGTACTCGCTGGTTACAGGTATTGTACTCTGCCTATCAAAACTATCCTCAACTAGCGATCGCTGGTGGTAAAGTCACCCTCCTATGGCCTCCAGATACCCAGCCACCAAGGTGGTTATCTTCTGGGTTAGCAGGAAACTTGGGAGCCTATGACTTAGGGGACAAAGTGATTTACATTGAGCAACCAGGCTTAACACCAAGGGGATTGAATTACTCCATCCGCCGGACTTTTCTCGAAGAAATTGGAGGTTTTGACCCTCATCTTGGTCGCATCGGCAAAAACCTCCTATCCAATGAGGAACTACAAATGACAGAACTAGCGCTCACAGGGGGTTGGCAAGTTGCTTATCTTCCAGAAGCTTTGGTTGCTCACAACGTTGCGCCAGAACGCCTCAATCGCTCCTGGTTTTTAAATCGGGGTTGGTGGCAAGGAATTAGTGAGTGTTATCGAGAACAACTATCAGGGAAAGCCGGCGTTGGACAGTTATCAAGGGGTGGGGAACGGTTAGTGCGTGGCTTGTATAAAGCATTGCGATATTTTTCTAATCCAGCAGAACGTTTTGATAACTTGGTATATGCTTATGGTCAAATAGGTTACTTAAATGCTGTCCTTCAAGGTTTGCTGTTTACAGCTAATAATAAAAGTAGTCAATAGTCCCTTAAACTAAATTATATATGTCTTCCAAAGTTCCCGTTTCTGTACTCATTCCCGCCAAAAATGAACAGGCAAATCTGCCAGCCTGTCTTGATAGCCTACAAAGAGCAGATGAGATATTTATTGTAGATTCTCAAAGTACTGATAAAAGCATTGAAATTGCCAAAAACTATGGTGTAAACCTAGTACAGTTCTACTTTAATGGACGCTGGCCGAAAAAGAAGAATTGGTCTTTAGATAACCTGCCATTTCGCAACGAGTGGGTATTAATTGTAGATTGCGATGAGCGTATTCCCAATCAATTGTGGGATGAAATTGCCCAAGTAATCAAAACAGAAGAACATACAGGTTACTATCTCAATCGTCGTGTATTTTTCTTAGGTAAGTGGATTCGCTACGGTGGCAAGTATCCTGATTGGAATCTGCGGTTATTTAAGCATAAATTAGGTCGCTACGAAAATCTGCATACCGAAGATGTACCAAATACTGGTGATAACGAAGTTCATGAACACGTTGTCATGCAGGGTAAAGTTGGTTATCTCAAAGAAGATATGCTCCATGAAGATTTCCGCGACATTTACCATTGGTTAGAAAGACACAATCGTTATTCCAACTGGGAAGCTCGCGTTTATTACAACCTGATTACAGGTCAAGATGATAGCGATACTATTGGAGCCAATTTATTTGGTGAAGCCGTACAACGCAAGCGCTTTCTCAAGAGGGTCTGGGTACGTCTGCCGTTTAAGCCACTCTTAAGGTTTATTTTGTTCTATGTTATTCGCTTAGGTTTTTTAGATGGTCGAGCCGGATATATTTATGGCAGGCTACTCAGTCAATATGAATATCAAATTGGCGTTAAACTCTACGAATTACGTAATTGTGGTGGTACATTAAATACTGCAAATACTTCTAATTCTATCCCGCCATCTCTTACCCAAGAAATCGAGAAATCTACAACTTAGAAGATGCGGGGGAGATGACTGTTGACTAATGACTAACGACAAACCTTTTGTAGATTTACGCCAGTATGACCAATCTTGGTTTGATCGGGGGCGTTCAGCTTGGTATATTTTGTTATGGTGGTTGGTGCAGGCGATCGCCTTTCCTCTGACTCCCCATCCTTCTAGTAACATCCGTTGTTGGCTATTACGTCTGTTTGGTGCGCGGATTGGTAAAGGTGTGGTAGTTCGTCCCACTGCACGTTTTACTTTCCCCTGGAAAGTCACCATCGGAGATTACAGTTGGGTTGGCGATGATGTAGTTTTCTACAGTCTAGATGAAATTCACATCGGTCAACACTGCGTAATTTCCCAGAAAAGTTACCTGTGTACAGGTAGCCATGATATCCAAGACCCGACATTCAGATTAAAGGTAGCCGGGATTACCATTGGCAACGGTGCTTGGGTCGCCACAGATTGTTTCATCGCGCCAGGGGTGCAAATAGGAGCTAACGCCGTGATTGGCGCTCGTAGCAGTGTTTTTACTAGTATGCCTCCTGGGCAGGTTTGCTGGGGTAGCCCTTGCCGTCCTCAGCATCCCAGGTTGAAGGAGTGAGGGAGGAGGGAGCAGAGGGAGCAGGGGAGGCAGGGGAGGCAGAGGGGAATTTTTGAATTTTGAATTTTGAATTGATTCCTCCCCAATCCCCTACTGAAGTTTACGAGAAACCATAGGTTTGGCTACAATATCATCCAAACTAATGCTGGTGAGTAATCGCCGCCAATTTTCTTGGATGGCTGGGTCTTGAGGATTTGTTTGCAGCATTTGAAACAGTGTGTTGGCTGCCTCGAACCAAATGCCATTTTCCCCATAGATGGCTACTTGTTGTAACGGTGATGCTGTTTCCAGTTGCTTGGTCGTTTCTGGTTTAAGCTGGACTCTTTGAACGACTCCTTCAACATAAATTGGGGGTGCTGGATTTTGTTGGTCGCACTCTACGGTGAAAAACCAACGATATTGCTTATCTACAGCTAAACTGGGAGCATCCGCAGGCAGAGAAACGCTAATAATTCCTGGTTTTTCAGGTAGAGCGATCGCCTTTTGGTAAATAATATTTGTATCCTGGTCTTGCAAAACAAATTCTGTCGGATAGCCAGAATCTTTGGCATACGGCACATAAAACAAAAATGTCGGATGTGCCTTTGTTGTTAATCCCCAGACATTGGTGACTGTGGGAGCATCTTGAGTGAATGGTACTAAAGCTGTGAGTTGAGGTTCAACCGATGGGCAAGTACCCCGTTTAGCACCACCACGAACACGCCCACCAGGACGACGTTCTGAACTAGGTAGAGGTGGTTGAACAAAGGTGTTTTTTTTGTGAGCAGTACTTATATTGTTATTGTTTCGTGGGTTAACAGGTGTTGTTGCTAATACCTAGGACTTACGCATTGACAAAATGGCAAAAGAGTGGATTGATAAAAAGTATCATCTACTCACTAGGTATCGAACAATCAGAGAAATCAGCAAACCCTCGACAGCACA
>NZ_JACJQL010000005.1 GCF_014696625.1 Nostoc parmelioides FACHB-3921 | reverse complement strand
CAAGATTTAGGCGTAGTCAAAGCCCTACGAAAACCAGTCTTCAAGCTGGATCTATCCCCTTTTCCTGCACCCTCTTGACAAATGTGCAATTACTTTAACCTCTCACGGATGAGAGAGGTTAGCGATCGCTTGATTTAAAAGCTGAGAAAATAGTTCACGGTCAGCATCAGAAATACCTTGCATTGCTTCGTCCCGTATTTTGGCAGACAGTGGCGGTAAAACAGCTTCTAAGTCCTTACCTGCGTGTGTCAACCAAATGCGCCAAATTCGGCGATCGTGTAGATCCCTTTCTCGACGCACCAAGCCCCGTTCTTCCATACGGTCTAGTACACCTGTGAGCGTACCTCCAACTTGCTTGAGTTTATCCCCAATACTGGAAGTAGGTAAACCATCTTCTTGCCACAGACAGCATAAAACCAGCCAATGAAATGGAGTCAGTCCAAAGGGTTCTAGTATTTCAGTAAACCTGCGGGTAAGTAGTTGTGAAAGTAATTTAATTCTGTAGCCCACATTGTAGGGAGCCAGATTTTGCTGCCACGAATCTAAAGCTGGTGAATGATCTGGTTGGGCAATCATGAGATAATTACTTAGCGCACGTAATAATTATTATAGGGGGGTGAAGGGTTAATAGTCAATGGTCAGAGACGCGGTTAATCGCATCTGTACAGTTGTCAGTTGTCATTACTCAATAGTGATTCTCTTCCCACACCCCTACACCCCTACGGAACCACTTGAATTAACTGATAGTTGCGTACTTCACCGATGACGCGGTGTGGTCTGGATATTTGAGGTGAGTGATTTTTATCTATCCAAGCATAGCTAGAGGGTGGTAGTTGGGCGATTGCGTCTAGTTTTTGACCGTGAATAGGGGTGTAAAAATTCAGCAAAACAGAGTTCTTATCGTTTACCTGTACAAAGTTGATGGGGTTGTTTTGTAAGATAGGGGCGATCGCTGGTTGTTGGAAAAAAATGCGAAAAGTTGGGTTATAGTCACCTAGTAAACCAAAGCCACCAGCAAAAGCCAAAGCTAACCAGCAAGGAATTAGCCAACCTGCAATCCAATAACCGGCCGAAAGAAACTTCAAGCCAAGTTTATGGCGGCTAATCCAGACTACTGGCACAATAAACCAACTTAAACCGACGACTAAAGCAATCACGGCATACTTGCGATCAACAAAACCCCAGATCAATGTAGCTGTAGCGGCTAACAAAAATAAAATGCCTAATGCGCCGGAAGTATAACTGAGAATCTGAAGAATATTACCCTTGTGCCACAGGGATTTTCTTTTTATATATTCCATCTCGTAAACTTTACCCAACCAGTCTAGACCAACAGCCGCTAACAAAGCGATGAAAGGATAAAGACTCAGAGCGTAGTGAGATAAACGAGTAGAGAAAATGGTGAGTTCTGCAAATAATACAATAGGAAACCCAATCAGAATCCAATTATAACGATGCCAAGGGCGACGAATAATTAATAGTAATCCTAAAAGACTAAAACATGGCCAGGGGAAAGCTTTTAAAGGGGTATTCCAGAAATAAAATAATATCCCATTACCATCACGCTCTTCCGAGCCAAGAAGAAATACAAAGTTGAGCAGAGGAGTAAAAGTATTATTACCGTCCCGTTGCCAATTGAACCATGACCAAAGCAATATGGGAATAAAACCGAGAACTACACCTAAATATAGCCAAGGGTTAGTCAAATGACGATGACGACGATGTTCTGCTATTAAATAAGGTAATAAAGCTACAGTCGGGAGAAAAATTACGAAGCTTCTCATCAAGAAACCTAAACCCAAGCTGAACCCAACAATAAAACTAAAATAATTTCTATATTGAGGATGTAATTCTGCTTGAATGAGTAAGTAAATAGCTAAAAGTACCAAGAAAATCATTGGCAGATCAGGATTGCCTAAACGGCTATATTGCAGCCAGAGAAATTCTACACTCAAAATTGCTGCACTTAGCCAGGCTAAGCTTTTACCAAGGATAATCTTGCCAATTTCATAGACAAGTAATAAGCACAGAGTACCAAAAATCATGCTAGGCAGTCTGACACTAAATTCATTGACTCCAAATAGCTTGTAGAAACTAGCAATTAACCAATAAGGCCCTGGTGTCTTATGGTGCATAGAACCCCAACCAGATACCCAATTAGCAGAATCCAATATTTGGCGCGATCGCCAAGCATAAAGCCCTTCATCATGAGCGATTAAACTATTTTCCCCGGAATTAAAAAGTAATAAGGGAACTGTCCAAATCAGCAAACTAATGTAAGGAAAGGCGGCTGATAAACTAACTCGTCGCCAAATAGCTGGCAATGGCTGTGATTTATACGACATTAAAGCACTAAGTAAATGGGTTGATGTACCTTAACTTTATTAAAATATGTTAAAGAGCATTTCTTTCCCAGAAAAACCAAGAGTTTTCCATACAGGCATTTATTTATGTTGCTAAAACCAGATCAACGCTTGAAATTAGACGATACAGACGACAACTTATTTTATGCCTATCCCCGTTTTGTCACTCATGTTGATGAAGGTTTTATTCAACAGTTGACTGATTTATATAGAGAGCAATTACAGCCCAACACACGCATATTAGACATGATGAGTAGCTGGGTGTCACATCTACCAGAAGAGACAAAATTTGCCCATGTGGAGGGACATGGACTCAACGCTGAGGAACTAGGACGCAATCCCCGACTTAATCATTACTTTGTGCAGAACCTCAATGAAAATCCGGGTTTACCCCTACCAGATCAAGAATTCGATGCAGTTCTCAATTGTGTTTCCGTACAGTACCTACAATATCCAGAAGCGGTATTTTCCGAAATTCACCGCATCCTCAAACCTGGTGGCGTAGCAATTATCAGCTTTTCTAACAGAATGTTCTATCAAAAAGCCATTCAGGCTTGGCGTGATGCTTCCGAGCTTGGGCGTTTAGAATTGGTGAAACGCTACTTTGCCTCAGTACCTGGATTTAGCACTCCAGAAATTATTGCTCGTAAGTCAACAGCACCCAATTTCTTGCAGTGGTTAGGTGCGCCAGGGGGAGATCCCTTTTATGCGGCGATCTCTCATCGAGAAGGCTTCGCCTACGCTCATCGAAAGTAGAGTCAACATTGATCATAGGACTTACGCATGAAAACGAAAGATCAAGGGTTTGAAGAAGGGTATAGGGGTGTAGGGGAGCCAGTTGCGTGGGCTGGTTTCCCGACTTGTACCGCTAAAGCGGAACCCGCAGGGTACAAACTGGCGTGTATAAATGTTTGAAACCCTTACACCCTTACACCCGGTCTCAACAGACAACCTGTGTGTATAAGTCCTAGATCACTCATCCCCGAATTGGATCAAAAGATAAATTTTTGGGTATGAATTGACAGCAGCGCAGATAATTGCCTCAAACCTCAAGCATCAGGAGTAGAGATGAACTTTCCTCGTTTCCGTAGAATTTTCGCGGCTGTATTGCTGTCTGTTTTGTTACTGACTACCGCCTGTACCCCTCAAGCACCAGGGCGATTTGACCAAGCACAGCAGGAAAGTAGCCGCCAAAAAACTGGACAAGCGGTAGCTAAAACTGCAACTCAGGGTGAGAAATTTAACAAATTTTTCCCAAAAGAAGAAGCCGGGTATCAACGAGTTTATACCCAAGAGAAAAAGGGCTTTGCTGAAGCCAAGTTGAAAAAAGATGGCAAAGATTTAGCAATGTTATCTATTTCCGATACTACCAGTACACCTGGAGCCGCCGCGAAATTCTCTAACAGTACCAAGAACATTGGTGGATATCAGGCGGTGGAAGTAGGTAATACGCAAACAGCAGTTTTAGTCGGTAAATACCAGGTAAAAGTCCTCTCACGTTCTCCGTCATTTTCTGCAAGCGATCGCGCCGACTGGATAGAAAAATTTAATCTCGATGGCTTGGCTAAACTCAAATAAGTACTGTTTCGTACCTCTGCGTTTAAAACTCAACCCTGAATTCGCTACCATTTGACCCAAAACAGATAATAAAACCTAATAATTAGGAGATTGTTGTGAGCAAACCCATTTTTGAGTTGGTTGATCAACTACCAACTAGTGGTTTAACTGTATCTATGCTTAACGCTTTAGATTTTGTTGCTCCTGGTGAGTGGCAAAATACTGTGGGCTTTGTTAACACCATTAAGACTGTTACTGGTGAAACTGACGAAAGTTTAATTCAGCAAATTGGTGAACGAGCAATTTATCTCTTTAACGATCGCTCCCAAGGGTATCAGACAGCATTGTGGCTCTATCAAACTGTTGATAATACAGATAAAGCCTTGGGCGCGGCTGCTTTAGCTAACAAAGTCGGTGAAAAATTACCTTTGTTAGGTTTTCTCAACTCAGTTACACCCAAACCTGACAAAGCTCAAACTATAGATTTATGCCTAAAATTAGTGGCTGAACTAGTTGCTTTTTGCCAAATTAACGGTATTCCTGGGGATAGTATCGGCGATTTCGTTAGCTCACTTGGTGAGTATAGTGGTGAGTCGCTGATTCGCATGGTAGCTTTAGTTTGTGTTGATGGGTTAATACCTTTAGGCCCAGATTTTATTAACAAGGCTATATCTGCTTTAAGTCAAACTAATCCTCAAGAATTAGAGAAGAATTCCACTTTCCAAGGTATTAAGGATGTGATTCCTGGTGGAAATGCTGGCAGTAAACTCAACTTTATTGGACAAAGTTTTGATTCAGTCAAAGGTTGGATGAACGGTCTAGTTAGTAGTCAAAATTTAAGTCCACAAAAAGTAGTTCACAATCTGAGTAATTTTGTGGAAATTGCTGATGACAAGCTAGACTATTTGGCTGCTTTCTTAGATGTAGCCACGAATTATTACGAACATACAGGAACACAAACCTTAGCAAGACGCTTGATTGAGCGAGCTGTAGCGGAGATTTAAGCTACAAGGTAATAGCAAAATTCTAGCTTTGCTATTAAGCTATTCTGCTTTTAAGTTGCATAATCCATCGTGAGGGCTGTTGACCGTTAACAGTTAACAGTTAACAGCCCTTATTAGTAGTTATGCAATTTGGACGCGCATTAGCTTACCTCTTGAAGAACTTACTGAATATCTCGACAATTGACAGATTTTATTAGTAGCAGACTCATTAACTATTAATGAATAATATCCATAAATAATTGAATTTACGTAAGTAAAAACTCTCAAGTATTCAAAATTTAATTTATTTTCAAAAATATTAAAATTGGATGAATTAGTATTGAGATACTAACAGCATAACGGGGAATAATAAAGCAGAGTCATGAAGATTTCAAGAGCGCTGCAATGATAGTATTGTCTGATCCAATATTTCCCCTTTCTGGATATCGCATTACGGAACAACTCTATTTTGGTAGCAAAACCATAGTTTATAGAGGTTTGAGAAAACAAGACCAAAAACCTGTAGTTATCAAATTGATGCGGAGTGAGTACCCAACTTTCCAGGAAATTGCTCAGTTTCGGAATCAGTACACCATCACCAAAAATTTGGATATTCCAGGGATTGTGAAACCCCTGAGCTTAGAGAATTATCGTAACAGCTATGCTTTAGTGATGGAGGACTTTGGCGGCCTATCGCTGAAGGACTGGGGACAAATTAGCCAAGATAGCCATGAATATGGCACGGTTCTCAAAAGATTTTTTCACATTGCTATAGCGATCGCATCTACTTTAGAAAGTTTACATCGTAGTCGCATTATTCATAAAGATATCAAACCTGCCAACATCCTGATTAACCCCACCACACTAGAAATCAGAGTTACTGACTTTAGTATCGCTACTCTCCTACCAAGAGAAGTCCAAGTTCTCACAAATCACAATGTTTTAGAAGGAACGTTAGCTTATTTATCTCCTGAACAAACAGGTAGGATGAACAGGGGAATCGATTACCGCAGTGATTTCTATTCTTTAGGTGTCACTTTTTTTGAACTCCTAACCGGACAGTTACCTTTTGTGACTATTGATCCGATGGAGTTAGTCTACTGTCACATTGCCAAGCAACCACCAAAAGCAAGCGACATCAACCCTAAGATTCCCAGCATTTTGTCTGATATTGTCAGCAAGCTGATGGCCAAAAATGCCGAAGACCGCTATCAGAGTGCTTATGGACTTGCATACGACTTGGAAATTTGCCATAAACACTGGCAAGAAACAGGTAAAATAACATCCTTTGAATTAGCGACTAAGGATGTCTCAGATCGTTTTCTCATCCCCGAAAAGCTTTATGGTCGTCAACGTGAAGTGGAAACTTTACTTGCTGCCTTTGAGCGGGTAACAAAAGGAACGACAGAAATGATCTTAGTTACTGGATTCTCTGGCATTGGTAAAACTGCCGTAGTTAACGAAGTCCATAAGCCTATTGTTCGACAAAAAAGTTACTTTATTAAAGGAAAATTCGATCAGTTTCAACGAGATATTCCTTTGTCAGGATTGGTGCAAGCCTTTAGAGATTTAATTGGGCAAATCCTTTTAGAAACAGACGCTCAAATTCAACATTGGCGAAGCAGAATTCTATCAGCTTTAGGTGAACAAGCTCAAGTAATTATTGATGTCATTCCTGAACTTGTAGAAATTATCGGTCAGCAGTCAGAGGTCAGTGAACTTTCTGGTAGTGCTGCTCAAAATCGATTTAACTTATTATTTCAACGATTTATCCAGGTATTTAGTAGTAAACACCATCCTTTGGTAATTTTTCTGGATGATTTGCAATGGGCAGATACGGCTTCTTTAAAATTCATCCAGTTATTGATGAATCAAACAAATTTATTGCATAAAAATCCTGCCGCGTCTCCTGCGGAAACCAAAGAAAATCTGTGGATTCCTATTTTTGAAGGGGAACCTTGGACGGGTGCTGAGTTACAAAGGAATAATGAAGAAGAGGATAGCTTATTTCTCATTGGCGCATACCGTGATAATGAAGTCTCTCAAGCACATCCACTATCTTTAACAATCAAAGATATTGAAAAAGCACGGGGTAAGATTACACGTATTTCCTTGTCACCTTTAAACCAAACTAATTTAAATGCTTTAATTTCTGATACGCTACGTTGTCAAGAGGCAATCACTATTCCTCTCAGCCAAATGGTGTTTGTAAAAACAAAAGGTAATCCCTTTTTTGCCACTCAATTCCTTAAATCTTTACATCAAGATGGGATAATTAAATTTAATTTTGATGTTGCATATTGGCAATATGATATTGCTAAAATCCAGGCATTATCCCTGACAGACGATGTTGTAGAATTCATGGGACAGCAGATCGAAAAGTTGCCCAAGATGACGCAAAACATATTAAAACTAGCCGCTTGTATTGGCAATGAATTTGACTTGAAAACTCT
The DNA here is from genome assembly GCF_014696625.1 of Nostoc parmelioides FACHB-3921. GTDB lineage: Bacteria > Cyanobacteriota > Cyanobacteriia > Cyanobacteriales > Nostocaceae > Trichormus > Trichormus parmelioides. The sequence goes on along the minus strand of NZ_JACJQL010000005.1, from coordinate 217,902 downwards.
GGCGATCGCTTACGAGAAATCTGTGATCGATACAGCATCTGACTTATGGGCAGCATTACATGAGGGAATAATTTTACCTCAGACAGAGCTTTATAAATTCTTCCAGGAAAATAATCACTCAGTAGAAATTTTGGGGAGTAGAAAACCTCAAAAATCACAATTCAATCATTTCCAAATTCCCACGTACAAGTTCATTCATGACAGGGTACAACAAGCTGCTTATTCTTTAATTCCGGAAAAAATCAGAAAGCAAATCCACTTAAAAATTGGACTATTGCTTTTAGATAAAATCCCCGTCGCTGAAAGAGAAGACAAAGTTTTTCAACTGGTAAATCAGTTAAATGTGGCAGTGGAGTTAATCACGCATCAAAGCAAGCGTGACGAATTAGCCCAGATGAATTTAATTGCTGGACGTAAAGCTTTAGCATCAACAGCTTATACAGCAGCAATGAAATATTTAACGACGGGAATTGAACTACTGGCTGGCGATAGCTGGGAGAATCAATATCAACTCACTTTAGCTTTGTATGAAACAGCAGCAGAAGCAGCCTACCTAGCTGGCAATTTTGAGGAGATGGAATCCTTCATTCAAGTAGTGTTAGTGAAAGCTAAAACACTGCTTGAACAAGTAAAAATTTATGAAATAAAAATTCAAGCCTACGGAGCGCAGAATCAAGCAGTTGAAGCAGTTAATACAGCATTAACATTTTTAAAATTATTGGGAGTAGAGTTTCCTGAAAATCCCAGTCAGTCAGATTTTCAATTAGCAATGGTAGGAATTACAACAAATCTCAATGGAAAGCTAATTGAAAATTTAATTAATCTCCCAGAAATGAGAGATAAAAAATCACTAGCCGCAATCCAAATATTATCTAGTGCATCTGGTTTGGTATATCAAGCTGTTCCTCAACTCTTTCCACTGATTGTTTTAAAACAAGTTGAACTATCTCTTCAAGATGGAAATGCTCCTTTATCGGCTTATGCTTATGTTCTTTATGGATTAATGCTTTGTGGCATCATAGGGGATATAGAATCTGGTTATAAATTCGGCAAACTGGCATTAAAACTAACAGATAAGTTTAATGCTGAAGAATTGAAAGCTAAAATAACAGAAATTTTCTACGCGACTATCAGCCATTGGAAAGAGCATAGCAAAGAAGTACTATCTCCTTTATTAGAAGGTTACTCTGCTGCATTACAAACGGGAGATTTGGAATTTGCCAGCTATTGTCTATATACTCATTCTTATACTTGCTATTTTATAGGAACAGAACTAACAGGATTAGCATCTGAAATGGCAAGTTATAGTCATGCAATATCACAAATTAAGCAAGAGCGGGTATTTAATTGGCACGCTATTTATAGGCAAACAGTTTTGAACTTAATACAAGCCAATGAAAATCCTTGTGATTTAATTGGTGAAGCATATAACGAGAAAAATATGCTGCCAATTCAAGAGAATGCCAAAGATGGTATAGGTTTGATATATCTATATTTCAATAAGTTATATCTTTGTTACTTGTTCCGAGAATTTACCCAAGCTATTGAGAATTCGTCTCTAGCACTTAAGTATTTAGATAATGGAGTAGGAAATTTAGTTATTCCTCTTTTCTATATGTACGATTCACTAGCAAATTTAGCAGTCTATCATGAAGCGACATTAGCAGAACAAAAGCATATTTTAAAGACAATAGAAGTTAACCAGCAGAAAATGAAATATTGGGCAAATTATGCTCCTATGAATTATTTACATAAATTTTATTTAGTAGAGGCTGAACAATGTCGTGTAAAAGAACGATATCTTGAAGCAATAGATTATTATGAGCGCTCTATATCCCTTGCTCAAAAAAATGGATATACCAATGAAGAGGCTCTAGCTAATGAACTTGCTGCCAGATTCTATCTTCAATGGGGCAAGGAAAAAATAGCCCAAACTTATCTCACTGATGCTTACTATGGTTACAGTCGTTGGGGAGCAAAAGCAAAAGTTGATGATCTAGCAAAACATTATCCCCAACTACTTGCGCCCATACTCCAACAAGAAAAATTGACCTTGCAAACAAGCGATAAAATTACGTCTGCTACTTATCAATCTATACAAGATAGGAGTATCCAGCAGACAGTAATTGGTTCTAAAACCAGTATTTCTGACTCTTTAGATTTAGCATCTGTTATCAAAGCTTCTCAAGCGCTCTCCGGGGAAATTGATTTGGAACAATTACTTTCTACCTTGATGCAGGTTGTCATGGAGAATGCAGGTGCTTCTAAATCAGCATTGATTTTAACTGCATCGGATACTTCAGAATTAGTAGTCACTACAGTGAGTCACAGTACAAATTCTGCTTCTGTTTCGACATCTTTTCCTTCAAACAGTTTAGATTCTAGTGTCGAGCTTCCTGTGAGCTTGATTAAATATGTCAAACGCAATGAAGAAATCTTCGTTATCGATAATGCCAAGACTGTTGATTTTTTAGCTAGCGATCGCTACATTATTGGTCAGCAACCCAAGAGTTTATTGTGCATACCTATTATCAATCAGGGCAAATTCTTAGGCATTCTTTATCTAGAGAATAATCTGACAACAGGAGCATTCACGCGCGATCGCGTAGAGGTTCTGAAACTCCTCACGACCCAAGCAGCAATCTCCATAGAGAATGCTATGCTTTACAAAAATCTAGCACAGGCTAATCAAAATCTAGAAGATTACAACCATCGATTAGAAGAAAAAGTAGAAGCCAGAACGCAAGAACTCAATGACAAAAATCACCGCTTACAACAAACTCTCCAAGAATTGCAACGCACACAGACCCAGTTAATTCAAAGCGAGAAAATGTCATCCTTGGGACAAATGATAGCAGGCATCGCCCATGAAATTAATAACCCCATTAATTTTATTCATGGAAATATTGCCCATGCTAGTGAATATGTACAAGATTTGCTCAATTTAGTTGCTATCTATCAGAGAGAATGCCCTAATTATTCTGATATCCTCGCAGAGGAATCTGCACAAATTGATCTAGATTTCTTAGCAGAAGATTTGCCAAAAATTCTTAACTCTATGAGAGTTGGCAGTTCACGAATTCGCAACATCGTTCTGAGTTTACGTAATTTCTCTCGGTTAGATGAATCAGACATGAAGCCTGTAGATGTTCACGAAGGTATTGATAACACCTTGATGATTTTGCATCATAGACTTAAAGAGAATAGCGATCGCCCAGCAATTACTCTTATCAAAGAATATGCACAATTACCGCTTGTGAATTGTTACGCTGGTCAACTCAACCAAGTATTTATGAATATTATCAGTAATGCGATCGATGCTTTAGAGGAATCAGTGGTCAATGGTCAGTTGTCAGTTGATAAAACAAATGACATGAAAAACATGACAACTGATCATCCGACTATTCGCATTTGCACGGAACTACTAAGCTCAACCACCCTACGAATTCGCATTGCTGATAATGCTCTTGGGATGACTGAAGCAGTACAGCAGAAAATCTTTGACCCCTTTTACACCACTAAGCCAGTAGGCAGTGGTACGGGGTTAGGATTATCTATTAGTTATCAAGTAGTTGTGGAAAAACACAAGGGTCAGTTAACTTGTAATTCAGCCTTAGGACAAGGAACTGAATTTGTAATTGAGATTCCTGTGTAATAGTAAAATAACCATACTATGATTTTAAGGTTTTTGAGGCAGCCATTGAGTAGTTTTGACGCTTATGTTGTCCTGTAATTAGCATCTTTACTCCGTTGTTAGGTGTAAGAGTAAAACCTTGACGTTGAGGACGTTCCGGTTTTTTATTTGCCAGTACAAGTTGATAACGTGATAAGACTGTTGCTAATACTATCTTCATTTCAAACATAGCCAGAGCCTGACCAATACAACCACGTACACCACCACCAAATGGCATAAATTCATACTGGGAAAATTCACGATTGAGAAACCGCTCTGGTTTAAATAGCTTTGATTCGGGATATAAATCTTCTCTATGATGAGTCAGATAAATGCAACCAACTACTGTTGTACCAGTCTCTAGTTTATTCCCCAATAGCTCAATTGGTTCTTTTACTACTCTAGGTAGTGTTAACATAGCGACAGGATTAATTCGCAAAGTCTCGTTACAGACAGCTGTAAGATATGGCAATCGAAAAATACTCATAGGATCAGGAGAATCGCCGAGGCTATCTAACTCTTGGATCAGCCGTTGAAATACTTCTGGCGTTTGCAGAATCCAATATAGAGACCATGCCATAGCTGTCCCTGTAGTTTCATGTCCAGAAATCATTAAGGTAATTAATTCATCTCGCAATTCTTTATCGGACATGGGATTACCTGTCTCATCTCTAGCTGATATGAGTAAGGAAAGAATATCAACACGATCAGAATTTATTTCCTGTCTGCGTTCAGCAATTTCTTCATAAAGCAATTTATCAATTTTCTCTCTTTGGCGGACAAATCTTCCCCAGGGAGTCAAATTACCTAAATCTTTTTGGAGGGAAGGGAAAAAGAGGATACTAGAAGCCAATGGGGACTGGAATAACTCTGAGAGAAAAACTGGTAATAAATGTTTGAATTGTTGACAACGTTCTCCATCATAAAAACCAAACACAGCTTGTAAAATAACCTGCATCGAGATTTCCCGCATTGCTGTGAGAGCGGAAAAAGTAACATCCTGTTGTAGCTGACTAAAAAGGTTTTCAGTAATATTTCTGATTAAGTGGCCATACTCGCGCATTCTTTCTCCATGAAAGGAGGGCATAAGGAGTTGTCGTCGCTGCTTGTGCTTTACTCCTTCTAGTAGAAACATAGAATTGTTACCCACTAAAGGATACAAAATTCTGTTTGCTTCACCAACAGCTACTAACTTTTTTCTATCATTGGTAAAAATTGTCTGGATTCCCTGAGGGTGACTAACAAATACTACCGTGTCGCCGAAGCCAACTACCTCTGCTGTAAACATATCAGGATGTTGCAGAGATGCTTTTTCCATGTATTCTACAGGATCAGCAACCCATTGTAGTTTTTGTAGAAAAGGGTGAGTTTTTAGCGGATTAGGTCTCTTTATCTGATACTTCATAATAAAATATTGATGACTTTCTTAAGAAGCAAGTAATTCTAATTTCTCTGTTATTTGATAGCGCCCTGAATGAGCGTACCAATCTAGATTTCCACGTATCCATGTGTGTAATCCAGATATATACCTTGTAATCTCTGCATCGGTTTCTGCACTAAAAGATGCAATTTTTGATTCTAAATTTACAAGTTTCTGAACTTCGTGATTGTGCATTGCAGCAGCCGCTAACATGGCTTTTTCTAGAGAGATTTTTTGATGATGATGTATGACAAAAACTAAATTATGCACCTCACCATTAGCTATTTCTCTAGGAGCGGAGAAAATATCATTAGACCAGGCAAGAATATTAATCGTCATTTGAGTTAGTTTGTTGAGAGTCTCATGATTTCTTAAAGAATAAGGAATCATTACTCTGTCACAGAATTCGATTAAATTGAGACACAAAGCTGCTGCGGCGTTTGCGCTACGGATTTTGATATAAGATTCAACATCAGGAACTGATACATTGACGCGGTTATGAGCTTCTTCAATACATCCGTGAAAATAATCCTCGAAGTTCCGCACAAAATGATGGAAAAATGTTATGCTTCCCCTATTAATTATGCGATTTCTAATATCTCTCAATGCAAATCCGAGGGGCAGATCGTCGGGAGTAAGTTCTGCACCATTTAATATTTCTAGGAATCTGTTACACCAAATTTTCAGTAACTCAGGCTTTTTCCCTAAATCAGAAATATCACATTGATCATCCCAGATAAATAACCAGCTAATTACATCATTAGCAATTTTTAATTCTTCCAGTTGACAATGAGGATAAGCGCCTGCTGTGAGTAAATAAAATTTTGCTTTCGAGAACCGTTGATATAGAGATTCACTATCAATTAGCTTAAAGCGAAGTACCCATTGAAGTGCATACTCTTCTAGAAATTCAAAATGCTGATTTTTCTTTTCTGGAAATGGGCAGTATAAATTTGGGAAAGTAAATTTTTCCATAAATCCTTTGTGTTTCCAAGAAATGCCAATTTAACTAATACCAATTCAATTAATGATTGCAACACATTCTTGGGTAAAGATGCGATTCATCGCGTCTCTACAGATGGTTTATTTGTCGCATTATTTTTTCAAATTGGTATAACTTAATAACTAGAAGCTTTGCCAATCAAAACTAAGCTCTTTTGGTTGAACCACACAGATGTGCAGCGTGCAGCTTACGGAAGGATTTACCAATCCCAAGGAATTGGCAAATCTCTCCGCAGCACAGTCTTGCTATTGAACTTTGACTGACTAACATAAAACTTCTGTTTTAGAGTCTATGTGCCACACGGAGTTCAGCCTAAGCTTAATAGACTAGCTACTTAAAGGAAGCGCCCAGGCGAAGACTCTTATAGCGAAGCTACTAGATTGCGAAGTTTCCCCAACTCGTAATCGTCAGCAGAAGATATGGAATAAAATTTTGACAGACCCTTAGTTCAGAGATTGAAAGCTCATCTTTTACTAAAGCTTATTCTTTCGTATCACTGAAACTTTGATGAACAGCACTTTATAAATCCACACTTACACCGCTACCAAACGGTGTAAAAATCACCAGTTATCACATCAACCATATAACCAAGTGTGAACCTGCCTTTGACTAAGTTTCAGTTATGTGTACTTTTTGGTAACTACTTAAGTATTCTTTTATATTTTCATTAGAAAAAGAACTGTATTTTTATGTAATTACTAAGAAATCTTAAATCTTATTGATACATTGCTAAGAATTATACTTAGTTTAAATCACAAAATTAAGTATGTGATGTATTTTCACCAATAGTTTTTATCTAAGCATCACAAAAGAGTTCTATAACTATGCGGTTATTGAAATTTTCGTGAAACGATCTGTGTGTTAACCGCATATTTACATACGACAATTAGTTATTTTCATCACTTAAGCTTTCAGCATATACAAGTAAATGTGATGATATCATCACATTGAGGGATGATGAAGAACTAATTTTTGCTCAACAAACTAAATATGATGTTGATACGATCCAGTATTTACAATATTTTCTATCGACTGATAGATGTATGCGAGTAAAATCCCATGCGTTACAAATGATACACCACTGCGAACGTGTCGTTAAGCTTAATATCTATCATCCATAATGGTGATGACAAATATGAAACTTGTATTGTATTTGTACTAACTGATCTGTTAGGTATCCTATCTAAAAAATTTTGGTAATTTAGCATTCTTTATGTTTATTTAAAGAAATTATGTAATTACTAAGGTTGTGCTGATTTTGGATTGCTAGACAAATTCAAATTTTCGGCGATCGCCGACAAGTATGGTTGAAAAATTGCCAAGTTTTCCAGGCTGTCAAATTTAGCTTTTGATGAACTTGGGTTAAAGGATGTGTTAATTACGTAGAGTTGTGTGCCATCTGAGGTAACATAACCAATATGTTGCTCTTGCACACCGCCTTCTGGCTTGAGTCTGACAAAACCATAACGCATCCCAGGCTGTTGACCAACCGTTACCTGTTGTGGTGGATAGGTGGAGAAAACAATTTTGTCTGCGTATTTAGCTTGGTGGTCTTTGGCAAAGGTGTTATATGAGTCCGCCACCCAAGCTTGGAGTGCTTTGACAAGTTGGTTTTGGGACTGGGGATTTTGTAAGTTGATTTGAGAACCTTGAGGGATACCAACTTCTGTTAGGTGCTTTTGAAAGTCGGGATTATCTTTTACTGGGTAAATCTCAATCTCAACTGTACCCAATGTTTTACCTTGAGAAGAAACGCATAGTAAAGCGGCTTCTCCCTGACAAGGTAAAACTTGCCAATTGTTGGGTGCAGAGGTGCTACGTAACAATCTTTGCCAAGTATTTCCTTTTTGAATATTGATTTGTTTTGATGGGGTAGCAGTTCTGGTTGTTGTAGCTTCAGTGTTAGGTTGTGTATTTTTATTTGTAAAAAGGTTCGGGAAGGCAAATCTTGCTCCCACTGGTACCAGAATGAGTAAAATAGTAGCAATTATAAGATGATAAACACGTAACATTTTCCTGATTGTCCCAAGGCAAAGATTGCAGATTAATTGTATCGACAATACTTTGTGAGTGTACAGCAATCTATGTGATGTGTGTTGGGTTTACCACAATCAGATAAAGTCTGGCTTGAGGATGGAGGGCGATCGCTGGGAGATGATACTGGCGGGAAAACCCTTGCGCTGGTTTGGGTGGATGAATACAAGACCTACGCCAACAAACTTTTCGTTGTGAAAGGCGATGAATTCTCTTACGGATAAATGTCCAAAAAAATACTCCAGCAGATTTAATCTGCTGGAGATTCTATTATTTCAAGCTTGCGTTTCAGCAATAGGATTTAGTAACTGCGGCGATTACCACCACCGCCACCACGGTTATTATTACCCCAACCACCGCCGCCACCACGAGGAGAACTTCTTTCTTCACGGGGTTTAGCTTTGTTGACTTTTAAATCGCGTCCCATCCATTCAGCACCATCCAGTGCTTCAATGGCTGCGGTTTCTTGAGCTTCTGTTTCCATTTCTACAAAAGCAAAACCACGAGGACGGCCAGTTTCACGGTCGGTTGGTAATTGAACGCGGCTAACTTTTCCGTACTCTGCGAAGGCCAGCTTCAGGTCTTCCTCTGTAACTTGGTAGGATAAGTTACCGATGTAAATTGACATACAATGTCTCCGAATTCAGGAAATGTAGAGAGTTAAATTCGGAGAGATACTTTTTATAAATCAAAATGAGTCACTCAACCGAAAATAATTCTTATAGACTCAACTATAGCACAGCTCTTAAATGTTGGGAGAACTTGACACAGCATCAGAAATTAGCGATTTATTGTCGGTAATTTGTGGTTAAGACTTATCGATTTCATGTAGGTTTGGGGACAAATTTTTTTACAACTTGTCAAACTGCACCAATATTTTTTCTGTTTTCTGGCAGAGTTCTGTATGGTACTGGCCGTTACTAGCCAGTAAGCCACCCCACTGATTGATATCTCCGGTATTGTATTGTAAGGGCGAGCCGTCAAAATGAGTAAACTTGCCCCCAGCTTCTGTCAAAATTAATTCTGGTGCGGCTATATCCCAGTCTTTGGGTGCAGATTTGCCAGACAGGGAAATGTAAAAGTCTGCTTGCTGTTCTAGAATTGTAGCTATCTTGCAACCTACGCTACCCACGGATTTTTGCTGCTGACAAGGCAATCTTTCTAGTAGGTAGTCTAATTTTTGATTACGGTGAGAACGACTCACAACTATCGTCAGATCCTCTAAGGACTTAGTTGTGTTGTTGAGTGATAGTTGTGAAATGTTGGAATTATTGCGTGTCTCTACAAATGTACCACTATCTTTGATAGCGAAATATAATTTATCTGCTTCTGGTATTGCTACCACTGCCAAAACTGGTCGATGTTCTTTGACTAAAGCAATGTGGACTGCAAAATCGCCAGTTTTTTCAATAAAACCACGGGTTCCATCTAAGGGGTCAATAATCCATACCCAATCAGTTTTAGTTTTTGTCTCTTCAGATAATTCTGATTTATAGGTTTCTTCACTGATGTAGGCAAAATCTTCTTGTCCTAAAGCAGCTTGTAGATTTTGTAAAATATATTGACTGACGGTGATATCGGCAACGGTGACAGGCTCATTCTGCTTATACTGCACGTTGAGATTTGAGTCTTTGGCTGTGCCGTGATAATAAGATTGTAATATTTCGGCTGCACCCCAACCCACAGCACGAGCGATCGCTAATATCTCTTGTAAGTCTTTCATTTCACATCCATCCAACGGCGCGTACCAAAGAGTTTACAAGCATCAGATGCAATTTTGGCTGCTTCTTCTAGTGCTTTGGTAAAACTTGCTTGTAATATGTAGTGGCAAAAAGCACCATGAAAAATATCGCCAGCCCCCAGGGTATCAACTGCTGTAATCTTAGGTACAATCACAGTACCACGTTCGCCACAATTTAGATATTCAATCGGCTGTTCGCCGTGGGTAATGGCGATGTGGGGAATGCCTAAATTTTGGAGATAAGCGAAAACTTCTTCGCCAGAACTACAGTTAGGGGGATAAAAGTTAGCGGAACAAATGACGTAATCAACTAATGGTAGGATTTGCTCAAATCCTGGTTTCCAACTACCGCCATCGATGACCACAGGGATATGATCGGCTTTAGCCATTTGTGCGATGACATACCCCACATTCATCTGATGCCCATCAATCAGCACGATATCAATATTATGTAAAATATCTGGTGGGATAGAGTCGCTACTGACTTGGGTTTTGACAGCATTGATAGAAATGACAGCCCGTTCCCCCGTGGCTTGGGTGACAATAATGGAAGATACAGGCGGTGGTGTATTAATAGTAGGATCAAGGTCAGCGATCGCTACTTGATATTTAGTCAAATCACTACGAATTAGTTGCGTCATCGGGTGGGAACCAACCACACCCAAAACAGTAGCTTGATTACCCAGATAACTAAAAGTCACAGCCGCATTAGTCGCAGGCCCACCTGCTGCTACAGTGTAATCAGTTGCTACTAGTTTCTGATTATTTTCAGGAGCAGATTCAGCCAAATAAATTAAATCTAATGTGACCAAACCTACAAATAAAGCGTGATTTGTCATTTGTTAGAGACGCGATTAATCGCGTCTGTACAATTTTCCAAGATGCGATTAATCGCTTCTGTACTAATATTTTTTGAATTTTGAATTGATTAAATGCAGACTGATCCCAAACCAGGAACACTATATATAGTTGGTACACCGATTGGTAACTTGGAGGATATCACTTTTCGGGCGGTGCGGATCTTGCAAAATGTAGATTTGATTGCGGCGGAAGATACGCGTCACACGGGTAAGTTGCTCCAGTATTTCCAGGTGAAAACACCCCAAATTAGTTACCATGAACATAATCGTACCAGTCGCATCCCAGAATTATTAGAACATTTGCATGGTGGTAAAGCGATCGCTCTAGTCAGTGATGCAGGTATGCCGGGAATTTCTGATCCTGGTTATGAACTGGTGAAAGCTTGTGTTGAGGTAGCCATTCCCGTAGTTCCCATTCCTGGTGCGAGTGCGGCAATTACAGCCTTGAGTGCGGCGGGACTACCAACGGATAAGTTTGTATTTGAAGGTTTTTTACCTGCGAAAAGTCAACAAAGACGAGAACATTTAGAGGCTTTACAAACAGAATCCCGCACTCTAATTTTCTACGAATCGCCCCACCGCTTGCGGGAAACTTTACAAGATTTAGCAGAAGTTTGGGGAAGCGATCGCCAAATTGTCCTGGCAAGGGAGTTAACTAAATTATATGAGGAATTTTGGCGGGGGAGCATTGGGGAAGCGATCGCCCATTACCAACAAAAGGAACCCCAAGGTGAATATACGCTTTTGGTAGCAGGAAACCCACCCAGCGAAACCCTACTGACAGAGGAGCAACTCAAAGCTGAACTGCAACAATTAATGATGCAAGGAATATCGCGATCGCAAGCTAGTCGTCAACTAACTAAATATACTTCCCTCAACCGTCGCCAAGTCTATCAAATTGCTCTTTCTATAGTCATGAATTCTGAATAGTTATAACAGCAATCTGCATTTATTGTTAGGCTAAACTTATAAGACTGAGACACTTGTTACTATGTCTGTCACCGAAGAATTTGTTACCCCAGAAGATGTTATCTTTCCTCCAGGGGATTTATATAGTGACGAACCACCTTTGGAAAGTTATTTACATTTACAACAATTAATACTGTTATTAAAGTGTTTAGAATGGTGGTGGCAAGACCGCAATGACTTTTTTGCCGCCGGGAACCTGACTATTTATTACAGTCCCACTCAGCGTAAGTCAGAATATTTTCGAGGCCCAGACTTTTTTGTGGTACTGGGAACAGAACGCCGTCCCCGCAAAAGTTGGGTTGTCTGGCAAGAAGAAGGTAGATATCCTAACGTGATTGTGGAAATACTATCAGATTCTACCGCCGCTACAGACAGAGGTTTAAAAAAGCAAATCTACCAAGATACGTTCCGCACTCCTGAGTACTTCTGGTTTGATCCTGATACTGTGGAGTTTGCCGGCTTTGTGTTGATGGCTGGTAAATATCAGCCAATCGAAGCAAATCCCCAAGGTTGGCTATGGAGTCAGCAACTAGAATTATATTTAGGCGTGAATCAGCAAAATTTACGCTTTTATACTGCGGAAGGAGAACTAGTTCCCACACCGGAAGAAACTGCACAACAGGAAAAACAACGCGCTGATAAAGAAAAAGAACGCAGCGATCGCTTAAGAGCGAAGCTGCGAGAATTAAACATAGATCCAGATACTATTTAAGCCAAATTGCTAGTTATCTAGATATAGTCTCTGTAGTTGGTAATTGTTAATTGGTAATTGAAAAGAGATTTTTACCCATTACCCATTACCTATGAATCTTCAGGAAGAACCCATTTAGGTGGTTCCATCCTTTTTTTCCGCAGACGCTCTTCCGCCATTTGCAGCATTTGGTCTAAAGAAGTCTCGGCAATGAATTGAGAAGTAGCCTCTCGAAACTCAATGTTCGGACATTTATCCCCTAAAACACAACCGTTGACGCAAGCTTGAGCGCAGTTAATTTTCTGCTCCACAGTCCATTCCTCTCTAACTCAGGGTCTTTTTCTGCCCTCCAGGTAAATTTTACCTTGGTAGTTAAAATCAAATTAGTCTAAATATCTACCATTTTAAAAAAAGGGCTGGGTACTGGGGATTGGGGGATATGACTGTACAGACGCGATTAATCGCGTCTCTGACAACTGACAACTGACAACTGACAAATGACTCAACTTTTGGCTATTACTGGAACTATTGCGGCGATCGCTACTGCTATTGTCCCTCAACAAGGTAGCGTCGGTATCGTGCGGGTGTCTGGTTCCGAGGCAATAGCGATCGCCCAAACTCTGTTTTATGCACCGGGTAAACAAGTTTGGGAAAGTCACCGGATTCTTTACGGTTACATCCGCCATCCCCAGACCCGACAAATTGTCGATGAAGCCCTGTTACTGCTCATGAAAGCCCCTCGTTCTTACACCCGCGAAGATGTAGTAGAGTTCCATTGCCACGGCGGAATTATTGCAGTCCAGCAGGTGTTACAATTGTGTCTGGAAAGCGGTGCTAGACTCGCTCAACCGGGTGAATTTACCCTCAGAGCCTTTTTGAATGGCAGACTAGATTTAACCCAAGCCGAGAGCATTGCTGATTTAGTCGGTGCGCGATCGCCCCAAGCTGCCCAAACGGCTTTAGCTGGTTTACAAGGCAAATTAGCTCATCCCATCCGCCAGTTACGCGCCAACTGTTTGGATATTTTGGCAGAAATTGAAGCCCGGATTGATTTTGAGGAAGATTTACCCCCGTTGGATGATAAAGCCATAATATCAGATATTGAAAACATTGCCGCAGAAATATCGCAACTGCTGGCAACTAAAGACAAAGGTGAACTGTTGCGGACAGGCTTAAAAGTGGCGATCGTCGGTCGTCCGAATGTGGGTAAATCCAGCTTATTGAATGCTTGGAGCCAGAGCGATCGCGCCATTGTCACCGACTTACCAGGCACAACCCGCGACGTTGTGGAATCACAGTTAGTTGTAGGCGGTATTCCGGTACAGGTGCTAGATACAGCAGGCATTCGGGAGACGAGCGACCAAGTAGAAAAGATTGGGGTAGAGCGATCGCGCCAAGCCGCTAACACCGCCGATTTAGTCTTGTTCACCATCGATGCAGCCACAGGTTGGACAACTGGCGACCAAGAAATTTATGAACAAGTAAAACACCGTCCGTTAATTCTCGTGATGAATAAAATTGATTTAGTAGACAAACAATTAATTACATCCTTAGAATATCCCGAAAATATTACTCAAATTGTTCACACAGCCGCAGCCCAAAAACAAGGAATTGATAGTCTAGAAACAGCAATATTAGAGATAGTTCAAACCGGAAAAGTCAAAGCGGCTGATATGGATTTAGCCATTAATCAAAGACAAGCCGCAGCCCTCACCCAAGCGAAAATTTCTCTAGAACAAGTGCAAGCCACAATTACCCAGCAGCTACCCCTAGATTTTTGGACAATTGATTTACGCGGTGCAATTCAAGCACTAGGAGAAATCACAGGGGAAGAAGTCACAGAATCAGTGCTTGATAGGATTTTTAGTAGATTTTGTATAGGAAAGTAGACGGTCAGAATTTATTGGTATGGTTTTAGGAATATTCTGCAAAAGCAACCTCTTGAGGTAATTGCTTAAAACGATCGCCTACATATACAATCCTATCCAGACCAATGGATAAATCTTGATGTTGGTGCTTTACTGAACTTCTTGCTTGCTTGTATACTTCTGTCCTACGTACACAAACTAAATCCCTCATTGAAACAAGCTGAAAAAATGGAGCGTTGGCTTCAACATAATCAACGGAGAGGGGGAGATTCGAACTCCCGGAGGTTTTAGCCTCATCCGATTTCAAGTCGGACGCAATCGACCACTCTGCCACCTCTCCAAATAAACTGTCGAGCTACTGCTACCCGTATTTTGTGGGTGAGCAATAAAGCTGACAGATAATACTATATCTTATCATCTACACAGATGGTACTACTGAAGTCGATCGCTCATAAAAAATTTCCTCTTTCGCCACCTGAAAATCTTCGCCCACCCAAATTAAGGACGCTTGTATTACCTCACCCGCCTCTAAGGAAACCAGGGAAAAATTCCGCAATTTGCCGCTTTCACTTTCTACGATCCTTGGCACACTGGCGGCGTTCAGGTAAACTATGCCCTCTGGGCTTTTAAAGATGGGTTTGCGTAGTTCTTTTTTGGTGTGTCGTAACGTGTGGTGCATATGACCAAAAGTTACCAAGGCAATCTGTTTACCAGCAGTCATCGTCAGAGAAATCGCTTCGGCTAAATCTGGGTCGCCAAAGTCG
Organism: Nostoc parmelioides FACHB-3921; assembly: GCF_014696625.1. Taxonomy (GTDB): domain Bacteria; phylum Cyanobacteriota; class Cyanobacteriia; order Cyanobacteriales; family Nostocaceae; genus Trichormus; species Trichormus parmelioides. Next base: position 202,879 of record NZ_JACJQL010000005.1, on the reverse strand, counting down.
CCGCCTATGGGATGCCAATCTTTACCACATGGGTCTTCTGGCCGATCGCCTAATCCACTCGGCCCGTTATGACCAAGAAAGATAATTGTCTCACAGGCTGCACTTTTTACCGATGCAAATATTCTCTGTGCCGATTCTTCCAGGGTGGTCACACCATAACGCTCTTTACAGATGTCAGCAAATCTCCATTCATGACCACCCCAACTAAAAGGACGACCACCCACCACGGTTAAATTCCATTCGGGGAAATCCAGTTTACCGTAACCCACATGGGCTGAACCAAGTAAATCTAATTGTTCCTGTACCCAGTCTTCCTTGGTGCGATCATAAGGACATTTCTTTCGTCCCCATTCTGTGGCAGTGTACCACGCATCATGGTTACCCATAACTGCCGCTTTGGGAATATTCAAGGAAGCGATCGCTCTTACCACTTCCACCGACTCATTACCAAAATCCCCCACAAATAGCACCAAATCCACACCCAAATGCTTGAGTGCCATGCCATCTTCTACTTCCCACTGATCATGGATATCTCCAATTACAGCAATTTTCAGAGTTTTGGATTGATATTTTTGACTGGTCATGCCACTTTCCTTGCCGTATATTTCCAGCATAGGAAACTCAGCCGGATTTGGACACTATTTCGGGGTATTAACCCGCCATCTATTTTTGGTAAAAACTACTATAATTAAATAACCAGACAAAATTTGTAATAAAAAGTAACCCTAACTGTGTTTACCACTGCCTTTGCCCAACGGGAACAGACTCAACCAGGTGGACTACCACTAGATTTATTTGCGGCTATTGAGAACCTAAAAAAAGAACTCAATGCTGTTATTTTGGCGCATTATTATCAAGAGCCGGATATTCAAGATATTGCAGACTTTATAGGCGATTCATTACAACTAGCTAGAGCCGCATCTCAGACCAATGCAGATGTGATTGTCTTTGCTGGGGTTCATTTTATGGCAGAAACAGCCAAGATTCTCAATCCTGATAAATTGGTACTGTTACCAGATTTAAATGCGGGTTGTTCTTTAGCAGATAGTTGTCCACCACAAGAATTTGCCGCTTTTAAAGCAGCACATCCCGATCATTTAGTAGTTTCCTATATTAACTGCTCTGCTGAAATTAAGGCTATGAGCGATATTATCTGCACGAGTTCCAACGCCGTGAAAATTGTGCAGCAAATCCCTAAAGAACAGCCGATTATTTTTGCTCCTGACAGAAATTTGGGGCGTTATGTGATGGAACAGACGGGACGGGATTTGGTACTGTGGCAGGGTAGCTGTTTGGTGCATGAAACCTTCTCTGAGAAGAAGATTGTACAATTAAAAGTTGCTCATCCCCAAGCAGAGGCGATCGCTCACCCAGAATGTGAAAGTAGTGTCTTGCGTCACGCTAGTTTTATCGGCTCTACAGCAGCCTTACTCCAATACTGTCAAACCAGCCCCAGCCAGGAATTTATCGTGGCGACTGAGCCAGGAATTATCCACCAAATGCAGAAACTAGCACCTCACAAGCATTTTATTCCTGCGCCACCCATCAATAATTGTGCTTGTAATGAATGTCCATTCATGCGATTAAACACCCTAGAAAAACTCTACTGGGCAATGAAAAACCGGACTCCGGAAATCACCATGTCAGAAGATATCCGCATCGCGGCTTTGCGACCAATGCAACGGATGTTAGAGATGAGTAATTAGTCAATTAATTCTTATATTTTTTACAAATTAAATGGGGAAATCACGTTTCCCCATTTTCCATATCATCTCTGTTTTCTCAATCCTCAAATCTAAAAATTCTCTCTGCGTGACACAGTTCATACACTTTTGAATTGCTTAGTCATCATGGAGATTTATCAGCCTCTTTTTGTGCAGCCTCACTATATTTCTTATATAGCTGAGTACGTATCTTTGCTTCCTGGTAACGGCTGTGATTGGCTGGTACTGCACTCATTAAATCAGATGCTCGTTGCCATATAGCTGCTAACTCCAACCATTGAGTCGCACTAGTGGCTGTTTTACCAGATGCTGAGGCTTGATTAGCAAGGCGTACAGCCGAAACAAAGGAGTCTTCAGATTCGTTAGTAGTGTCACTATTAAAAGCCTTGTTCAGTACTGCTGATTTTTTCCCGTTAGTGTTGGCTGTAGCTAAAGAATTGTGATTGTCTAGCTGCGCTGAATTTTGGAGTTGTTCACCAAACTGACTATAAAAAATCCACCCAACCGATAGCAACAAGCACAAAGCAAATGCTGACCGCAACTTAACTTTGGAGACTTTTTTTTGTTTCCCTTTTTTATGCAGTGGCGAGAGATCGCGTAAATTTACCTGTCCTTGTTCGGCTTGGGCTTCTTGGAAATCACTGATTAGTTGCTTGAGGACATTGGGTTGAGCAAGGGTGATTTCTTGTGACCAGAGTAATTGATTATCGCGATCGCGGTCAATTTCTGTCAACCATAGCAGTTGTTGTTCCCGGACAATCCGACTGTTAATCTTAATACGGCGAATATGGCGCGGTGCAATTGATTCCAGAATGTGCTGAATTTGCTCTACCAGGCTAGATTGCTCAAGTTGTTCTACCTTGGCCGCCTCGCACAATAGTTGCAGGACACCATCAGCAAAAACAGCCCTAATTCTCACACCAGATTTGGTGAGCTTGTCGTTTAATAGTTGAATAATCGCCGCAACGCTTCCTTGGTGAGCTTGCCAAGCAATATCGTTTATCCGATCTACCATTGGAGATTTAGTAATAGCTTTTAACCCTGGATTTTTTAAAAGAATCATAAATTTAGGCTGTTGTTCTACTGAACTTTACCTTGTCTTCGATTTTAGGAGTAAAAAGATCCGGTTGTCACATAAAATCTTAAAAATCTAGCCTCTCTATACTGATATCTAGCAAGCTCTATCTTTACCGTTTTGCCTGTGTCAGTTGTCAGTTGTTAGAGACGCAATTAATCGCGTCTGTTAATTTCAGTTGTTTTTTATGGCGCTGTGCGTGTCAGGTGTTAATTGTTTTACTTCTGACTACTGGCTACTGACCACTAACAAAATCGAAGATATTTACCGCACTACGATCATACTTAACCAAAACTAAATAACATCAGGGTCAACACTTAACACTTTTAACTTTTCTGCCAATATTTTTCTAGTTCTAAACACCACCCTCTCTTGCTTATGCTTTCAGAACGCTTTACCCAAGCTTTGACTTACGCTACTCAACTCCACGCTCACCAAGTCCGTAAAGGTTCGGGTATCCCTTACGTGGCTCATTTGTTGGGAGTTGCTAGTATTGCTTTGGAATATGGAGCCAATGAAGATGAAGCCATAGCAGCACTTTTACACGATGCGGTGGAAGACCAAGGTGGTGCAGAGACGCGAGAAGAAATTCGTCGCCGCTTTGGTGAAACTGTCACGGCAATTGTTGATGGTTGTACAGACGCTGATACAATGCCAAAGCCCCCTTGGAAACAACGCAAGGAGGCTTATATTGCTCATATTTCTACCGCTTCTCCATCAGTGCTGCTGGTATCAGCTGCTGATAAACTTCACAATGCTCGGTCAATTCTCCAAGATTATCGCCTTGTGGGAGAATCCCTTTGGGAACGCTTCCAAGGTGGTAAAACTGGTACTCTTTGGTATTACCGATCGCTTGTTGGTGCTTATCAAAAGACTGAAACTAGGGCAATTTTTGCAGAATTAGCACGGGTAGTTACCCAAATTGAGGATTTAGCATCTCAGAAAAAACCTGAAGCATGAAGGCTGAAAAATTCCCTACTTCATACTTCATATATTTTTTATGTTCGACTGTAAAAGGAAAGACAGTCTCTTTTGAGCTAGCGGAACATACTACTTATAGAAGTATCTTCATGAATCCGCCAGATGGTTTCCCCTAACAAGTTAGCGACTGATAACACTACTAGTTGGGGAAAGCGATCGCTTTCTGGTATCGGTATTGTATTGGTGACAATTACTTCCTCAAACAAGCCACTGGACAATCGTTCAACAGCAGGAGGAGAGAAGACTGCGTGGGTTGCACAAGCGTATACCTGACGCGCCCCTTCTTCACGTAATAATTTAGCGCCGGCGGCAATCGTACCACCAGTATCGATCATGTCATCAACCAAAACTGCGGTTTTGCCTTTGACATCACCAATCACATTTAAAACTTCGGCGACGTTATGAGCCTGACGGCGTTTGTCAATAATCGCCAGTGGGGCATCATTGAGCTTTTTCGCAAATGCTCTGGCTCTGGCTACACCACCAACGTCAGGAGAAACGACTACAATATCATGCAGTTGTTTGCTTGTTAGATAATCCAGCAAGACTGGTGAACCGTACACATGATCAAACGGAATATCGAAGTATCCTTGAATTTGAGCAGCGTGTAAATCCATTGCCAAAACGCGATTAGCGCCGGCTTGAGTAATCAGGTTAGCAACCAACTTGGCAGTGATTGATTCTCTCCCTGCGGTTTTACGGTCAGCACGAGCGTAACCATAGTAAGGAATTACTGCTGTCACCTGTCGCGCAGAAGCACGCCGACAGGCATCAACCATAATTAGTAATTCCATTAAGTGATCGTTAACTGGTTGACAACATGGTTGGATGAGGTAGACATCGCAACCCCGAATCGATTCCTGAATTTGAACATACAGTTCACCATCCGCAAATCTCTTGCGAATCATGGGGCCTAAGTCCATACCCAGGTAACGAGCGACTTCTTGAGAAAGTTGTACGTTAGAAGAGCCAGAAAACAGCCGCAGGCGATGATTTTCAGTCAGTCCTGTTGCAGTTGGCTGCATTTTAAAAGTTGCAGAACTGAGCACAGCAGATCCTCGATGTGCATTCATGGCAATCTTAGCATTAGATATTTGGTGGATTTAACTGAAAGAGAGTAAAAAAAACATCTGTGTGTTTTTTTAAAGCTTTCATAAATACTTTAAATATTTCTCAATATAATCATCATCTGCTCACTTTTCGTTCCTTTTGATAAACAAAGCACCGTGCCGACCAACCGACGGACTAGCAGAAACTAGTTTAATTCTCGTTCATTATCAGCAAAACCAGATTTTCCGAGTCTAAGTAGACTGAGAGACTTCTTCTATATATTGCTAAAGGAGGATTAACCATTAAATTAGTTAGTTGGTTTTGTCCTCATAGCAATTAAGAAATAGAATCATTAACAAACAAAAACCTTAACCAATTATAAAGGTTCATTCAATATTCTACGATATTAGTCTCAAAATTATAATATAAACTGACAAACTAAATTTTTGACTGGTCATCAACAATTTTCTTCAGTTTATAAATACATCTTAACTATCATCCACTCAGATTATAGTTGATGAGTTCTTAGGTTACAGACTGAAAGCTGATATTCTCCAGAAATATAGTTTATTTTTGAGGACAACTACTCATTCAGGGAAAGTTCCCCAACAAGCAGTAAATTACTCTGAAGTTTACAGAGTAAAGATGCCACAATGCTCTGCTTTGCCTTTCCTGAGGAACTTGCCACAAAAGATGATGGCATTTCTTCCACCGCAGGCAATTGCCTATTTGAGAGCGAAGCGAGTATGAGTATAACTACAAAATTTTTCTGCTATTTTTCACAAGCTTATTTAAATATACGAAATGCGTGGGAATGATTGTTGCCTGCCCTCAAAAAGATTTTTTTGAGTCTATTGAACTGTTTTATGAAACTGAATGGCAGGCATCGGCATGAAAGTAAAATAAATTCTACCACGACAATTAAAACCATCAATACCGTATTTCTATGAATTGAGAAATTTCTGTGGATAAAATTGTAGTTAATTTCCACAAGCTCCTGTTTTCGATGGTTACCTCAGATTTTTGATCGAAACTGACAAAAAATTCCCACCTGAATTGTAATCAAGAAAAGGTGAAATCCTTGGTTGAGGAGGTTATTGGCTACGGGAATAAGAAAGCTGGTTATGCCTTATGGGTAAAGTTGTTTAAAAGATAGGACTTACCCATGAAAACAAAACATCAAGGGTTTGGACAAGGGTATAGCGGTGTAGGGGTATAAATGGAATGGCGCTAAGAAAACATGAAACTCTTGCTATGACTGGGTGTAGAGGTATGGGGGTATAGGGGTGTAGGGGTGATGAGAAGAACAGTATTTATGAGGTATCTTGATTTAATTATTTAGATGTTTACCTTACCCCCCTATATCTTTACACCCTTACACCCGGTCTCAACAGACAACCTGGATGCGTAAGTCTTAAAAAAGTGGACGATCGCCTTTCATTTGAGGCAACATTGTTGATGGTAGATCTAAAGGTTGCCGAGCGTTGCACAATAGGCATACAACACATTAGTTGTCAGTTTACCTGCTGTGTAGGGTAGAATATCGCCGCAGGTAACTGTCTGTCGCCACTTTGATTTATCTTGGTGGGTGACTTACTTCCTCCTGAGTTGCTATTACACTCTACTGATTGATCATGCAACCACCAATTTTAATTGGCACTGTCCTGCAAAATCGTTACCGCATTGTGCAAATTCTCGGACAAGGAGGATTTGGTAGAACCTATCTAGCGGAAGACCAAAGACGCTTTAACGAACTGTGTGCGATTAAGGAACTGATTCCTACCGCGACGGGGACTGTTGCGTGGGAAAAGGCTCAAGAGCTTTTTCACAGAGAAGCCGCTATCTTATATCAGATAGAAAATCCCCAAGTGCCAAAATTCCGCGAAAAATTTGAGCAAGACCAGCGCTTATTTTTGGTACAAGACTATGTAGCTGGCAAGACTTATTGGGATATATTGACGGAACGGCAAGCTACCGGCAAAGCCTTCACTGAGTTAGAAGTATTACAGTTAATTCGCTCGTTGTTACCAGTCCTAGAACATATCCACGGGCGCGGCATTATTCACCGAGATATTTCTCCGGATAATATTATTTTGCGGGATAGCGATTCTAAGCCTGTGTTAATTGACTTTGGGGTAGTCAAAGAACTAGCGACACGTTTGCAGTCTCCAGAGATGACAACACCAGTTACCTCGGTGGGAAAATTGGGCTACTCCCCTAGCGAGCAAATGCAAACAGGGCGAGCTTATCCTAGCAGTGATTTGTATGCTCTAGCAGTCACCGCGATAGTGTTATTGACGGGGAAGGAAGCATCAGAATTATTTGATGAGAACCAACTGAGTTGGACTTGGCAAAGATGGGTGAGAGTACATCCAGTCTTAGCCCAGATTATAAATCGGATGTTGAGTCATGCACCAGGCGATCGCTTCCAAACTGCGGCAGAAGTATCCCAAGCATTACAAGTCATAGACCAACCCAATGCTGGTGTTTCTCTTCCTAATGTTTCCCGTGTGCAAACAATTGCGGTCGGTCGTCGTCCTGACTTTGCACCGCCACCACCACCTGCACCCAACAAATCTGAACCTGTAATTCCCCCCAGTCGTAGTAGTTCAGTTTTAGATAACCCTTTGGCTTTGGGGGCGATAGGTACGGCTGTAGTCATTTTGGCTGGTGTCGGTTCTTGGGCGCTAGTAAGTTCTATCCGCACTCACTCATCATCACAGTCTGGTGAAACACCACCACCCCAAACCTTCCCCTCACCAGTAGTTACAGGTGGTACTACTTTCTCAACCGAAACTCCAGAACCAATAGTTTTAAACAAGCGTCTCAATTTGGGAAACTCTAATACAGCTACGGTTGCAGATACTATCCAAGCCAATCAGATTATTCAATACAGTTTTTTTGGGGAAGCAGGAGACAAGTTAACTACCTTTGTTGACCAAAGTGAAGGTGTGTCGTTAACTATTGTGGGTAGGAATCAACAGCCCATTGATAGTAGCGCCCAGCAAGTGACCAACTACGTAGGTACATTACCGAATACTGGAAGATATACTATTCAGTTAACTTTGGCTTCAGGGGTGGCTGCAAGTGACTACAGTTTGAATGTAGCCATAGAAAAAGCTATTCCTGCGACCCCAACACTAACCCCCACACCGACGGAAACCCCAATACCAACTCTCACACCAACACCGACGGAAACCCCAACACCAACCCCCACGCCGACGGAAACCCCAACACCAACCCCCACACCGACGGAAACCCCAACACCAAACCCCACGCCTACAGAAACCCCAACATCTGTTCCTGAACCACAAAGTTTACCCTAACAGAACTTACTCATGCACACAAAAAATCAGGGTTTGATACAAGCGTTACAGGAGTATATGTGGTAAACATCCCTATACCCGATCCAAGCAATGCCTGAATCCCAGCGCCAACAGTGTATTACAATATTTGTGAGTTATTAGCGATCAAAACTCTGAAGTAATGCGATTTACTTCATCACATACCCGTCTTCATTCAGATTATTAAACCAGATTGTTGAAGTCACTACTAATTACTGGAACTGATACAGAGGCTGGCAAAACTGCTTTGACTACAGTTTTGGCAGCTTACTGTCAGAAATATTATCCCCAAGGCAGTTGGGGAATTATGAAACCAATTCAATCGGGAATTGGCGATCGCGAATGGTATCAAAATCTGTTTACACTAGAGCAAACAATCGCCGAAATTACACCCCTGCACTTTAGTGCACCTCTGGCTCCTCCCATCGCCGCCGCCAAGGAAAATCGTTCTGTAGATTTAGCTATAGTTTGGCAGACTTTAACCCAGTTGCGATCGCGTCTTGATGTGTTGTTAATTGAAGCTTTAGGTGGATTGGGTTCACCAGTCACCGACGAGTTAACTGTGGCAGATTTAGCCGGGGAATGGCGCTTACCTACAGTGTTAGTAGTACCAGTAAAATTAGGTTCCCTGGGACACGCTGTAGCAAATGTAGCATTGGCGAGACAAGCGCGGGTGGATCTCAAAGGGATTGTATTGAATTGTACACAACCTCTATCTGATGAAGAAATCGCCGACTTAACACCAAAAGGTTTAATCCAATCCCTCACGAATATTCCAGTCTTAGGCTGTCTACCTTATGTAGATAACTTCTCTGATTTCGATACACTGGTGCAAATCGCCTCAAATTTAGATTTAGAAACGCTGAAGTAAGTAAGTATAAGGGTGTAAGGGTGTAAGGGTGTAGGGGTTTAGGGGTGTACGGGTTAGTGAAATAATGATTCTCTCCTGAGTCTGAGAGTCATAACTCACCGGTCGGTAAAAAGTCCCCAATCCCCAGTCCCCAACCCCCTCATGTGTACAACTGAAAATTTTTGGGAATACTATTCATATCCACCAATATCCCCAGTTGTCAATTAACTTGAGGAATGTCCAAAAATGTCTATTGAGCAACTCCAACCTGCCAGCCAGCAACAAGCGAGTGTCTACTTGCCTTATATTCAGGGTACTAAACGTAATTCTTTGCCCCTTGCTATCAGTCTTTATCAAAAAGGCATTGTGGAAGGTCAACGCAAAATAGAAGCAGGTGACAATGTTCCTTTTGTCGCTTCTTGGAATGTTGCTACTCTACCTTCAGATTTGACACGTTGCCGGATACAGTTTGATGGCAACGCTGAATTAAATTACGAAGTGATGATGGCAAGTTTTGAATTTATGAATTTTCTCATCGAATTAATGGAAAATTATAGACGTTATAAGCTTACAGATTTCTCACAATCTTTTTACCGCAAACTCCTGCGTATAGATGAATGAAAGTCTGTTTGCGTGTATGAGTGTAGGAGTTTAGAGACGGAAATATATTCTGGAGGCTATGCTCTTATACTCTGGAATTTATTAAAATTTGCTAATTTTTGGGTTTATTTAAACAATGATAATTGTGTTATTTAAACAAGATTAATTTTTTTATATTTAACATAAAAACTCTTCACCCGTAAGGAAACTCTTGATTTGATATGTGGTTTATATAGATGGATGTTTTTGTCGGGGTACAAGTGGACAGGACATTAGCCCAGAGCAAAAATAATCGCTCTACTCAGGATTTGACTAATCGCTCACACACAAGTGTTCACCACAACTACGACAACTGACACGCGTAGCACAGTAAAATTATTTAGTATTTATATTCATTTAAATACCAAAAAAAAGTACATTTCAAGAAATTACCTTGTGATAACGTCTGAGGTTTCTGCCGGAACCAACTAAAATTAGTAAACACCTGGCTGGGTTTTACTGCCTTTTGAAATTAGGAGTGCGTGTGTGCCAAAATCTGCTAAATATTTGCTGATTGGCTCGACTGAGACTTATAGCGGTAAATCCGCAACAGTTCTGGGATTGTCTCATCAGTTACAGCAAAAAGGATTAGATATTGCTTACGGCAAACCATTAGGCAATAGTTTGAGTACATCTGAAGGTACTTTAGTTGAAGAAGATGTCCAGTTTATTACCCATAGTCTCAATTTATCGGCAAATCGTATTGCTCCCACAATATTGGCTTTAGATGAAGCCAGTATGCAGAAACGTCTATTTGGTGAAGACACAACTGATTATCGTCAGACTTTGGTGGAGCAGTATTTACAAGTTCCTCGTGGGGATTTAGTTGTGCTAGAAGGCCCTGGGGATTTAGCAGAAGGTTTTCTGTTTGATTTGTCTTTACTGCAAGTAGCAGACGTTTTGGATGCTTCTGTAATGTTGGTGAGTCGTTACAGTTCGCTAATTTCTGTGGAATCGCTATTATCGGCTAAACAACGTGTAGGCGATCGCTTGATTGGTGTTGTGATCAATGATATCCCGCCTGCTCAGTTAGAAACCGTTGAGAATTTTGTCCGCCCTTATCTAGAACAGCACGGTATTGCCGTAATGGCGATGCTGCCCAAAAATGATTTACTCCGCAGTGTCAGCGTGGGCGAATTAGTTAAACAACTCAACGCCGAAGTTCTCTGTCGTAGCGATCGCCTAGATTTGATGGTCGAGAGTTTAGCAATTGGGGCGATGAATGTAAATGCGGCGGTGAAGTATTTCCGTAAGCGCCGGAATATGGCAGTGGTGACAGGCGGCGATCGCGTGGAAATTCAGCAAGCAGCCTTAGAAACCTCTACTCAATGTCTCATCCTTACCGGACAATTGCCCCCTCCACAATTTATCCTCAGCCGTGCTGAAGAGTTAGAAATTCCTATCTTGTCTGTTGACTTAGATACCCTCACAACTGTAGAGATTGTTGACCGCACCTTCGGCCAAGTGCGTGTCCATGAGCCGATTAAAGTACAGTGTATTCGTCAGTTAATGGCTGAAAATTTCGATAGCGATCGCCTATTATCTAAACTCGGTTTAACACCTGTAATTAGTCATTAGTTAGTAGTGATATTTTTCCCCATTCCCTACTCCCTACACCCTAACTAACTACTAATCAACAGAGGGAACAGCTGGATCGTTGTCGCCACCAAGACGACGACGTGCTGTTTCTTTCCGTCCCATTGCGGGAACATACTTAGTAGCAGCAGCTAATCCAAACACAGGCATATTGCTGTAAATTGCCTCATATTTTCCTGGTTCAACTAGGTAAGTTTCATGCCAAATCCCCACACTGCCATCGCTACCAACAGAACGATTAAACCTTTGCCAAGCTTTTAAATGTGGCTCACTCGGATTTCTGGCAAAGTTCTCTAAATCCTCAAATGATCGCCAGTATTGAATAAATCCTACCCCTCGCCAGTAAGCAAAACTTTCACCCCCCAAAAACCCCTTTTCCGGATATTGGTAAAGGGTCTGTAACATAGGTGACATCGCTCTCACTGTCGGGAGCCATTTGGAGACAGCGAAGAATTTATTAATTCGCATACCGATGAGAAACACCACAAATGGTTCGTTGATCTCAGCAGTAAATCTTCCAGAAATAACTGGAGGCATAAGTTAAAGTCCTTTGTCATTTGTGTTGACTGTTGAGTGCGGTCACTAAAGTTGGGGATGAGGAATTTGTTAATAGATCATATTCCCATTAGCAAAGACCCTTTCAATAAATTAAAAAATTTTAGTTCTAATATGATTCAAATTCGCTTCCTACTTACACGCTCTTTGGTAGAATAGCTTGGTCGTTTAATCTGAATATCTCCGTCTTTGAGCCAGTCAACAGACCTCATTAACCTCGATACGTTAGCGCAAGAACTGGCGACAATCCAGCAAACAGGTTCTAAACGAATTGCCTTGCTGGGTTCCCGTCATGTGCCGATTACGCATCAAAATCTCATTGAAATGATGACTTATGCCCTGGTTTTGTCAGGGAATCGAGTCATTACTTCTGGTGCTACAGGTACTAACTCGGCTGCCATTAAAGGCGCAATGCGTGCTGACCCCAATTTGCTGACGGTAATTCTACCCCAAAGCTTGGAACGTCAGCCTCACGAATCTCGCCAGCAACTAGAACAAGTGATGCACCTAGTAGAAAATCCTAGTAATGATAACTTGTCTCTTGCTGAAGCTAGTTACTTGTGCAACAAAGAAATTGTTTCCCGATGTCAGCAGCTCATCTGCTTCGCGTTTCATGACAGCCGCACTCTGCTACAAACTTGTGGAGATGCGGAAGAACAGAGAAAGGTAGTAACACTTTTCTACTTTGATTAGTCAACAGTCAATAGTCAAACATCTAGACTATAGACTGATGACTAATGACTAATTAACCATAAAACATGATTATTTTCTTATATTCTATTGCCGCAGCTGCGGTTTTAATTTATCTGCCATTTTTGGTGGTGGGTTATGCTCGCGCGCGTGTGGGGTATGATGTTTCTGCTCCACGGGCGATGTTTGATAAGTTACCACCTTACGGACAGCGAGCTACATGGGCGCACCAAAATTCATTTGAGGCGTTTATGATATTTGCCGCAGCCGCACTAATGGCTTATGTCACTGGTGTGAATTCTCCGACAGCCGCATGGGCTGCGATCGCCTTTCTGGTGGCGCGTCTGCTATACTCTATCTTCTATATTTTGAATATACCGCTTTTGCGATCGCTCATGTACGCTATTGGCTCCCTTGGCTCCGGTACTCTCTTTGTCCTGAGCATCATTCAAGCTAAAGGTTGATTAGGAAGCGGGGACTAGGATTCTTTTCAATCCATGTTCTATGCTTAATCTAAAATCCAAAATCGCAAGTTAGACATTCTTTATGGCTTCTACTTATTCCTTTGACATTGTGAGCGATTTTGATCGGCAAGAACTAGTTAACGCTGTTGATCAAGTCATCAGAGACCTGAAAAGTCGTTACGACCTCAAAGATACTCAGACAACTGTCGAGTTGGGTGAAGAAAAAATCACAATTGGTACGGATAGCGAGTTTACCCTAGAGGCTGTTCATAACATTCTTCGGGAAAAAGCTGCCAAGCGTAATCTCTCACAAAAAATCTTTGACTTTGGCAAAGTAGAATCAGCCAGTGGTAATCGCGTCCGTCAAGAAATCACTCTCAAAAAAGGTATCAGTCAAGACATCGCCAAGCAAATTTCTAAATTGATTCGGGATGAATTCAAAAAAGTTCAAGCTTCAATTCAAGGTGATGCTGTGCGCGTGTCTGCCAAAGCAAAAGATGATTTACAAACCGTCATCCAACGCTTGAAACAAGAAGACTATCCAGTGGCTTTACAGTTCACTAATTATCGTTAAAAGGTAATTTCAAGACATAAAAAAGCGGGTGAGCTATCATATCCCCGCTTTTTTGTTTGACAATTTATTAACAGTTAACAGTTGACTGTTGACTGTTGACTGAATTTATGATCTTCCGCCAATGCTTTTTTGAAATGCTGGTCGTTCAGTGATTTGTTTGATATAGTTCACTACGGCTGGATAATCGCCCAAATCTAGTTTCAGCATGATGGGAATGTAAGCCAAGATAGACCCAACAGCAACATCAGCAACGCTGAATTCATTACCCAGCAAAAAGGGTTGACGCTCAAAAATTTCATTGAGAGGGGTCAGCAAACGGGGCATTTCTTTGTCTCGATTTGCTTCGACAAAAATACCAGGCCCAAGGGTGGCGTTAGCAAATACTACCCATTGGGCAAGTATCCCTCGCTCCTCTGCTGACAGGGGAGCCTTACCATACTTATCCCTAAGATAAAGTAAAATCGCTCCTGATTCCCAAAGCTGAAGATCCCCGTCTACAATCGCGGGTACTTTGCCAATGGGGTTTATTTTCAGGTATTCCGGCTGGCGATGTTCCCCCGCCTGCATATCTAACAAAACAAACTCATAGGGAACTTCTAGCTCTTCTAAATACCACTTCACGATGGAAGCGCGGCTAAAAGCCCCTCCATAAAGTTTCAACATAGCTACCTGAGTTAAAGTACTTTGTGAGTATGGGAATGCTGTTTGACGTTATCGTCTTTTGTCACTACTCTACTAGCATTTAATACCCGCTTGCGGTCAAGGGAATATTTAAAATCTGTATAGGTTGTACCCAGAGGAATCAGAGTTTTTGCACTATCTCGACGCTTGTATGTACGAGTGGCTGCAAAGACTCGTGACGCAAACTCATCGGCGAACTGAGCCGAATCGGGAAAGCCTGCGGGTAAGATTGGCTCATCTCCATGCAAAACTGAACCCAAGGTGGTTGCACAGGCAAATTTATATGAGGTGGGAATACCCTTCATAATTGCTTCTAGAGACGCTGAGGGAATTGGTTCAATCACATCGACTTGATGAACTTCACCATCTTCTTTAATGAAGCAGGTAGCTAGACCGATGACAATATAATCATCAGCATTGAGATCGGCTGTGTTTTGCTCTGAAATTGTAGTTGTCATAGGGATTGGGGAGTTTTAAGTGTTGAGTGCTGTAAAGCCCTGTGGCCATAGCCGCGCTTTAAGGGAAGGGCATTTAGTCCGTGCTGAGTAGGAAGCTCTTATCTCTTAATTTTGAATTTTGTAGGCTTGCCTTCCCGTAGGGTATTTTGAATTGATTGCCCTTCTGTCTCTTCCCTGGCATTTTACCGAATTTGTCAGTCTTACTACTTGAATAGTCTTAGAGATTAATATTTCTTGTTTCAGGAATTTACCCTGAGGATGACGTATGTATTACTAGATTGGAGCGTAAATAGTCTGTATCAGGTGTGCTTGTCTGCAAGAAAATTTCTGAGCAAGCTACCGCAACAACTCTAATTTAATTTCTCAGACTAAGCAGCGAAGGTAGGAAAACATGAACAGTCACTCATTTTTAGCCTCTGGTGATCAGCAGAATAACTGTTACCAATTTATTGCTAAGACTAAACTTGACTCTCAAGAAAATGGGGTTAGGGGTGATGAGTCGGGTTTCGGTAATGGCTACTTACGCTCTTGTGCGTTGAGATCAGCTCAACAGGGAAATTATAGCGAAGCGATCGCACTGCTTAACCAATTAATTAACCGTCATCCTGACAACGCGGTTGATTACAACAACCGGGGGTTAATCTATTTTCAAAGTGGACATACCCAAAAGGCACTACAAGATTACAACACTGCATTACAGTTGAATCCTGATTTAGCCAGCGCTTACAACAATCGAGCCAATTATTACGCAGCTTGTGGACAACTAGCAGCCGCCTTGGCTGATTACGATCGCGCTATTGATTTAAATCCTCGTCATGTGCGAGCCTGGATTAATCGTGGCATTACTCTGCGCGATTTGGGCGAATATGACCAAGCAATTGAGAATTTTGATATTGCCCTGGTTTTTGGTCAGCTAGAGGGGCATATCTGGGCGGAACGTGGCAGAACTTACCATCTTTGGGGTGATTGGAATTGTGCGATCGCTGACTATCGTCGTGCCGAAACTCAATTACCTTCGTTGGGTGGTCGCAGAGATGTTCCTGGCTACCGTTTACGGTTACAGATGGAAAATTGGTTAAATGAATTGCTGCCTTCGGCGTAATTAGTCAGATAGAGACGTTGTATACAACGTCTGTACATTAATTCTTCCCCCTGTTTCTTACCTAATCTGTAATACAACCCTGTATTTATAAGCCACTACATCTATAAAAATAATTTATATTATCCCAACCCTAAGGCAAGACTTTCCTTAGGGCAAAGATTCTGAGGCTTCGGTATCTACTTGCTCTTCATTCGTCAATACAATGGGGATTTGATTAGGAGCAAATCGGAACCCTTGCTGTTGTCTAATACTATTAGCTTGACTCGCATCAAGATTACGGCTTAATTGAGCTTGTAAATCGCTAACGCGTTTTTCCATCTGCTTGACCTCAACACGTACTTCGCGCAACTTCGTTTGTTGTGACGAGTGATGAGGCACAAGCTGCATCAAAGCGGCTGCGGCTGCGGCTGAAATTGCTATATTAGCCCCTATTTTAACTGTGGCTTCTATAGCCATTACTCGATAAGAGCGTTGGCGTAGATGCCGTTTTGGGCGAGGTACAGGCCGATGTTGAGGTGTAGGTTGTTGCGGAAATTGGGAAGGTTGAAAAGCGTTCATGATGCTCTAGAGAAAATTGCCTGATTGAATAGCTGAACCGTCAAGAGCCTACTGGCATAGATAACGGCTGAGATTAGCTGACATATTACTTCATTTTTTCCAAATTGCTACACGTATGCCATTTGTCAAAAGTACACGAGGCATACGTAGGTAACGAGTCGCCACGACTTTCTGGAATTCAGTCACCAGCGTATGGCAGGATTATTATTCTTTTAAGAGTTAATGTCAATTGCAATGTGTATCTCACTTGTAAAGCACAAGTTACTGTATTATTTATGGTTTTGTATGTTTTGATTCCTCAGGGAAAGTAAATCATTCTAAGGTATCAATCAAAACTTGCTTCTGTCAATTTTATTCTCATGGCAGTCTTGATGAAGCAAGTATCAAAGTCGAATATGCAAGATGTCTTTTTCCTATACCCTTACACCCTAAATCCCTTTCAAGTCAGATGTTACTTTTCTAGAAATTACCACCACTCTTCAAAAATATACGTTTATTTGGATTCATTGATGAAGATGCTATTCGATATTTATTTTTGTCTTATAAGTATATATATTTAGAACACAAGTATAAAAAACAAGTTTATAGTTCTCGCGGGTGCAATTTGCGCTGAAAACTATTGACAAATAAAACACAACAATCCGAAGTATCTGGATTGTTGTGTTCAGTAATAAGAAGCTTGAGTTTACATCAAGCTTGTTTGATGACTCATCATGACAAATTTTCATGACAAGCACCTAAGCAAACTTGATGACAGGCTTTATTACTTGTAAAGTTCTGTTGCTAAACGCCAAGCTAGAAGACCTGGAATCAGTGCTACAGCTAGAGCGATGTACACTTGGGTATCCGAAATGGAAGACACTTGAGCAAGGTACAGAGTAGGCATGGTGGGAAACCTCCTAACCTTAAATGGATGTTGACATAGTAGTTCGTTTACTACTTTTCCTTGTTTTGCTGGAAATATGGAATATCTTGTTACAAGATGCAACAAAAGCACTTGTTAGTCAGTAGTCTTAGTAATCTTTCATTAAAAAAATTTATAAAAATATGGATTTTTATTTGGGGATAGACTTTGGTACTTCTGGTGCTAGGGCTGTGGTAATTGATGAATCAGCCCATATCCAGGTGCAGGTGCGTTATCCTTGGCTAGAGGTTGATTCCTTAGTGTCTAGCTGGCAAAAGGCTTTGTTGACGCTGCTGGGACAAATTCCCGAACAGTTGCGGCGAGAAATAAAAGCGATCGCAATTAACGGTACTTCCTCTACAGTTTTATTATGTGATGCAAATGGCAACCCTGTAGATACCCCTTTACTCTACAACGATGGGCGGGGATCAATAGTACTAAATGAGTTGAGAGATATCGCGCCAGCAAATCATACTGTTTTAAGTGCTACCTCCAGCTTGGCTAAATTGCGCTGGATGATGCAGTTACCCTCTTTTGGCGAAGCGCGATATTTTCTCCACCAAGCCGACTGGTTAGGGTTTCTCCTACATGGACAATTGGGAATCAGCGACTACCACAATGCTTTAAAGCTAGGTTATGACGTAGAAAAGTTGCAATATCCCGAATGGTTAGAAAATTTGCAAATACCGATTCAGTTACCCAAAGTTTTACCGCCTGGAACTGTCGTTGGTGAAGTGCGTCCCGAAATTTCCCAACAGTTTTTATTACCTCCAGACTGCTTTGTATGTGCGGGGACAACAGATAGTATTGCAGCATTTCTGGCGAGTGGTGCAAAATCACCAGGGGAAGCGGTGACTTCCCTTGGTTCGACATTAGTACTCAAACTTTTGAGTCGTACCCGTGTAGAAGATGCACGATATGGAATTTATAGCCATCGCCTTGGTGATTTGTGGCTAACTGGTGGTGCGTCGAATACGGGGGGTGCAGTATTACGCGAATTTTTCACTGATGCTGAGTTAGAAAACTTGAGTCGTGAAATTGATGCCACAAAAGCCAGTGAATTAGATTATTATCCCTTATTGAAAGTAGGGGAACGCTTCCCCATCAATGATCCCAATTTACCCCCACGCCTCACACCACGCCCAAACAATCCAGCCGAATTTTTACATGGCTTATTAGAAAGTATCGCCCGCATAGAAACCCAAGGATATGAACTATTACAAAAATTGGGTGCAGATAGCTTAAATCAAGTCTATACAGCCGGTGGTGGCGCAAAAAACCCCACCTGGACTGCAATTCGGCAAAGAAACTTAAAAGTCCCCGTCATTTCTTCACTTAATACAGAAGCCGCCTATGGTTCAGCATTGCTGGCGATGGGGAGATAAGAGAAAACCTCTCCCTTCTCTCCCCGTCTCTGCGTGAATCAATCACACCATCATTCCCTCATCAAATATTCAGTATGATTTGTTCATAAATGTCGTCTAAATCCGTATCTATCCCAGTGACAATAGACATATCTCGACTGATACTTGGTTTATTAGATACCAGATTATAGGGTTCCAGGTTCGTCATCTGGGCAGCTATTTAGGGATAGATACTTCGCAGTAAACGAATGTCATCTATCCCTTTAATTATTGCGGATTTTATGAAAACTGCGATCGCCTAAATTTCCTCTTTACCTGCTAAACGTTGCAAAGCCAATAAACCAGCACCATAAGCAGGTTCATAGCGGGGGAAAATGACCTTCACCTGGGGAAATATATTGACTATAGCTGCTGTAAATCTCTGCTGTATCTTACATCTACCCCGCCATACACTTCCCGTTGTCACTATTTCCAAAACTGAGTTAGGACTAAAAATTGCCTCAATAACTGTAGCTGTAGCTTTGACTAATTCTCCGACAGCATCATCAATTATATTATTGGCTACTTCATCACCAGAGGCGGCGGCTAAATCAACAACTGGTGCTAAAGCTGCTATTTGTTTTACTCCCCATCCCCGACGATAGATAACCTCGATTAAGTCTTCTATATTTTCTAAATTCAGATGCTGTTTAAAAGCTTCTATGAGACTGGTAGATTTTTCACGCCCATCATAAGATTTTAATGCTGCTTGTAAACCAGCCACAGCAATTTTATAGGCGCTTCCTTCATCACCTAAAATATATCCCCAGCCACCAACTCGCTTGGTTTTTCCTTGATGATTGCGACCAAAAACTATGGAACCAGTACCAACTGCGGCGACAATTCCCACAGGATGACCAATTCCGCCGACTAAAGCAATCAAAGCATCGTTACAAATAACAATATTAGATGCTTGCAAATTCCAGTTAATAGGTAAATTTCTGCTATTGATTAATTGTTCTATTAGACGTTGAACTACTTCTATATCTTCTGGACGACCTACACCAGCTAATCCCAAACATATAGCATTAATTTCGATTGCTTTGATTAATTTTGATGCCTCATAAATGGCGGATTGAATAGATGTAAATGCTGCTTCGATGCCTATACTTTGATAATTAGCTGCACCAGCTTGACCGCGACCAAGAACTTGATGTGTCTCGTCCATTAAAATACACACAGTTTTACTACCGCCGCCATCTATTCCTAAAACATAGCTCATATTAACTAGTTTGGTGATTGGTTTCTACTGGTAAAGGAATAAAAAATAGAGAAATCATTCCAGGGATAGTCAGAACACAAACTAGGATGAAAAATAATGGATAACCAAGTAAATTTTGTAGATAACCGCTAATTATTCCTGGTAGCATCATTCCTAAAGCCATGATACCCGTAGATATGGCAAAATGGGATGTTTTATATTCTCCTTGGGAGATGTACATCAAGTACACACTAAAAGCTGTAAACCCAAAACCATACCCAAACTGTTCTAAGGAAACTAGGGGATATACTAATGTTAGCGGAGGTTGATTATAAGCCATATAAACGTAGAATATATCAGGTAGGTTCAAAGCTAAAGCCATTGGTAAGAGACATTTCTTCAGTCCATATTTAGCTATTGCTAGTCCTCCCAAAATACCGCCACAAATCAGAGAAATAACGCCAAATGTGCCATAAACTAAGCCAACATCCGATGTAGTTAAGCCTAAACCACCTAATTCTGGTTTATCTAATAAAAATAAGGAAGCAATTTTTAGCAGCATCGCTTCGCCAAATCTGTAAAGTAGAATAAAAGCTAAGATGGCGAGAATTTTTGGCTGCTGGAAATATGAGGTAATTATTTTAAAAAAGGGAATTTTACTACTAGCTTGTAGTTCTCTTGGGTTATCTGATTCTGGAAATGGTAAAATTAGGCGATCGCCTACAACAATCACCGCTAAAATTAGAGTAGCAAAGCCAATAGCTAAAGTCCAACTCAGAGGAATGTTATTGAGGTGGACTTCTAGTTGTCCAGCTAAAACTACTAAAAATCCAGAGCCGAAAATGACAGCTAGTCTATAAAATAATGAGCGAACACCTACGAAAAAAGCTTGTTGTTTGGGATTTAAAGCCAGTAGATAAAAGCCATCTGTCGCAATGTCATAGGTTGCGGAAATAAATGCACCTATAGTCAATGCAGTTAGGGAGATGAAAAAGAAATTTGGTAATTGTAAACAAAATGCTACTACAGCTAAACAAGCACACATAGCAAATTGAGTATAAAGTATCCACTGGCGTTTGGTTGAGTAAACATCGACAATCGGCCCCCAAAACATTTTAATTACCCAAGGTAGATAGAGAAAACTTGTCCAGAGGGCAATTTGTGTATTAGCTATTCCTAGCTTTTTGTAGAAAATTACAGAAACAGTGTTGATAATAACGTAAGGGACACCAGAAGCGAAATATAAAATAGGAATGTAAGTCCAAGGTGAGGTAAATCTGCTTTGATATTTCATTAAATTTTATTAAAAATATTAAGTAATGATGCTCTTTGATAGACGATAACTACACAGTTGATGTGAGGCGATCGCTACCAGTATTATCGTAAAATAAACTAATATTTTGAGCTATGAATGTAGCAAATCTATAAATTTAGATACTATACTTATCTCTTATGGTAGAAGGAAAAATTATTGGTAATTAATAAATTACTGGTAAGTCTTTTACACAATAAAATTATGAACATTATTGCCTGGATTATTCTTGGTCTCATCGCTGGAGCCATAGCCAAAGCTATTTACCCTGGTCGTCAAGGTGGTGGTATTTTGGGAACTATGATCTTAGGTATTATTGGCGCTTTAATCGGTGGTACAATTGTTACCTTGATAGATACGGGAACACTACAATTTACCGCAGCTAGCCTTAGTATTTCTGGAATAATTGTGGCGATCATTGGCGCTATAGTTGCCATTTTTCTGTGGAATTTAATCACTGGAAGTTCCAGAAGTTATTAGTCGAATAATAGAAAGCATGGTTAGAGCGAATTTATTCAAAACTAACCTTTTTTACATGAAAAATTTACAACAAAAATACTCCACTCTTTTACAAGTAGTGGAGTAAAAAAACAAAATATTAATCTAGAAAATTTAAGCCGTAACTACAGTAATTAAAATGAATGTAATATCCATTACAAGTTTTTTAGTCAATGGCTTTCTTTAATTCATCCTTGATATTTTCTGTAGTATGAATTACCTGAGATTCAGCTTGTTTAGCTTTACCCTCTGCCTTGTCGGATGGATTTCCGGTAACTTCGCCAATTACTTCTTGTAATTTACCTTCGATATTTTTAGCAGTTGCTTCAATTCTTTTTTCAGTACTCATATCTTCCTTAAACTATTGAAAATACCAACATAAAGTAAGCTACCAGTAAAAAGCTTTTTATTTGTCTATCATAGGAAAGATAATATTTGCTTTTTTCTATATACCTGGGATAGATGATTAAATAGAAAATACCATGAGATATTCTACAACACTGAAAATATCAAACTTCAATAGGTAAATATTAGGAGTGGCTAAAAGATATCAGAAAAATGGGTGGAAACGCGAGATAAATGATATTTTACGGGGTATTTGTGGCGGTTTTCTTTTTGGTATACCCCTAATATATACGATGGAAGTCTGGTGGATTGGTTCGCTAGCAAAACCAAGATTAATTGTGATAGCGATCGCCTTAATGTTTATCGTAGTTTTCCTCCTCAATTATACTGAAGGTTTTCGCAAACGCAAAAATAACTGGCGAGTTGATGAAGCCATCATAGATACTGTAGAAGCAATGGCGATTGGGTTTGTTTGTTCGGCTTTTATGTTGTGGTTATTGCAAGAAGTTACGCCAGAAACTTCATTAAAAGAATCTTTAGGAAAAATTGTTTTTGAGGGTGTACCATTTACTTTGGGTGTAGCATTAGCTAACCAGTTTCTTGGAGATAGTAATCAGAATAATTCACCATCCAGTAATCATCAAGAAAACGGACTTAGTAAGCATAAACAAAATGGTTTGTATGGAACTTTGGCGGATTTAGGTGCGACTCTCATCGGTGCAATTGTCATTGCTTTTAATATCGCGCCTACGGATGAAGTTCCTATGTTAGCAGCCGCTATTTCACCGCCGTGGCTATTTGTATTAATCACTGCATCCTTAGTTATTTCCTATGCTATTGTCTTCCAAGCTGGTTTCTCCGACCAGAAAAAACGTAGACAGCAAAAGGGGATTTTTCAACGTCCATTAAGTGAAACAACTATTTCTTATTTAGTATCTTTGTTAGCAAGTGCATTAATGTTGTTGTTCTTCCAAAAAGTAACATTCGCAGACCCTTGGAGAATGTGGCTAGAACATACTTTAGTTTTAGGTTTACCTGCAACAATTGGTGGTGCGGCTGGTAGGTTAGCAATATGATGGAAGCAGAACCAAAACCAGAACGTTCTCTGGCTGAGTGGGTAACATTCGGTATTGCTTTGTTTATCCTCGGAATTATTATGAGCTTAGTAGCTTATCTTTGGCTACACGAGGAAAATAAACCCCCCGTTTTATCTGTTACTAAAAAACAAGTAATGCGGGAGGTTAACGGACAATTTTACGTTCCATTCGAGATAGTAAATACTGGTGGCGAAACTGCTGAATCAGTACAAATTCTTGCTGAGTTACAAGTTGCTGGTGAGGTTGTGGAAACAGGAGAACAACAAATTGACTTTTTATCCGACGGTGAAAAGGAAGAGGGAACATTTATCTTTAGCCAAAACCCTCGTCAAGGAAAACTAATTGTGCGCGTTGCTAGCTATAAGTTGCCATAATTTAAATTGACAAACAAAACAAAACCCTAACCAAAAGTGGTTAGGGTTTGGGTTCAATATTACATACACCTTATAATTAAGGCCTTATCAATCGGAGCGGCGGGATTCGAACCCACGACCTCCACTACCCCAAAGTGGCGCGCTACCAAGCTGCGCTACGCCCCGGTCAGAATTACTATATTATCGCAAACGCTTTGTGAAATCAAGGGGTAAGTTCAAAAAACTTTGAGCATTGCCGCAGCTTGCAACAGACTAGGCACAGCAGAGGCGTTCCATTTACCTTCTGCACAACGTCCTGTGTTGAGGATAAAGCGCAGACTGTATTCATGAGGATAACCCTCTACCTCCATCCATAATAAATCGCTCTCGGCTTCACAAGCAATCTTTTCCTCATCCATTAACTCGGCGCTGAGTTGCTTTATGGTGTTGACTAGCATGGCTAAGAGGCGACAAAAATCATCTAACTCAGCTTCGGTTAACTCAATTGCCCAATCGTCAGTACCGACTAAACCTTGATATTCACTTGCGTTGGGGTTCCAGCCAATACGCCAGCCAGCACCGCTTTTAATGAGACGTTCCATGACATTTTGATGAAAGGTTTATTTGAGGAGTTCAGCGCCTCCTGTTCGGGGTGAGGTTGGGGTTGTGGGATTGCTGGGGCGTGAGGCTGGTTGAGTGGTGGTATTGGGATTAAATATGTTGGTTAGTACTTGTACTAAGGCATTACGTTGAGTGCGAGTGAGTCGAGAAATGATCGCGCGATCGCCTTTTAGGGGATTCTGCCGCAATGTATCATTACCTGGATAGGTATTTTCGTACATAATTTCATTCGCATCCAAGTAATCGGCTAGAGTTAATTTCCAATCTAGGCGATAATTGGGCGCGCGTTCTTTAACATATATGTGATATCTAATAAGGCGAGATGCTAAGGTGTTATTTTCTGCAACTCTTCCCGATTCTTTGCTGATATATTGATTTTCTTTGGGAAAGTCAGGCAATTGTTGATACACTAGCTGCCAAACGTCACCAGGACTAATTCTTTGGGCTACCGCAGGTTGGATGCTAGTTAAATTACCTGCGCCAAAAATAATAACACCCGCTACCACAAAGGTACTGATCAACGCTGAGTTAAACTTCACAACTACAAACAAAAGGGTTGACTAAAGCAGAAGCTTGTTTTTGATATCACAAACACCCTGAGGAGAAAATGCAAAGCGATTGGTTATCAACTCAGCACGGACTGAACGCCCCACTATCGCTAATAGCACTCTCTACTCAGCAATATATTTTAAATTTCACCAATAATTTCTGGTTGTGTCAATTCATCAGACATTTCAATAATTGCCCTGAGTACTGGCTTCATCATGGAATCTTCAGCACTCTCAAATTCTTCATAACGCCGACGTTTAGCGCGATTTGCCACCTGAACCGTAATGCGGTAGCGATTGGAAGCTGCACTAATTAAATCCTCAGCACGGTGCATAATCTGAGATTGGGTTGTCTCGAATTTAGAACGCTTGAGCATAGTAATGGGTTCTTAGGGACTACCCTAGTTTAGCAGCAGTGATCAAGACTAGGGACTCTTCAGGGGCAGGAGGAAGAACTGCTGACTAATAACCTTTCTGGCGATAGAGGTTGAATGCTTTTGTCTGTTTATAAGTTGGTTGTAATTGTGAAGTCAATAAATTAACCAAATATTATGGCTGACATTGTGGAAACTGCTGTCAAAACTGGCAAATTTAATAAGTTTGTGCAGGCTGCTGAAGCTGCACAAATCTTAGATACTCTCAATAGTCCTGGGATTTTTACTTTGTTTGCACCTACTGATGAGGCTTTTGCAAAGTTACCACAGGGAACTTTAGAGGCACTACTCAAAGACGTACCGAAGTTAAAAAAGATTGTCACATATCACGTAGCCTTTGGTGATGTGCGGTCGGATGACTTGGTGCAAATTGCAGAAGCGGAAACAGTGGAAGGATCTGTTTTAGCGATTGAGTCTATCGACGGTAAATTTAAGGTGAATGGTGCTAATGTCCTGCAAACAGATATCCTGGCTGATAATGGCGTAATTCATGTTATCGACGCTGTTTTAATGCCGGCAATGGTAGCGGGGAAATAATTCCTCATAGCCTGCGGAAAGGATTTTTTCTGGGAACGGGGTTGGGTATTACCGAATCGGGCAAAAGTAAAAAGTTAAAAGGCAAAAGAAAGAAAAAGAACATCTCTAACTCATAGGGATTATCTTTTCTTCTCCCCCAGTCCCCAGTGCAAGTCAAAAAGCAAAAGTTAAAATAAGAAATCTTTTACCTTTTTACTTTTTACTTTTTACTTTTTTCTCCCCAGTCCCTAATCCCTTAAACCCAAAATGCAGCCACTACGTGGGGGGAGATTTAAGGAAAGTTGTTTTGTTTCTTCTGTATTGTGCCAGTTAAATTCTGCTGCACCGTACAGGATTTTATTTGGCTGAGTCTGCAAACTAGCAACATCTACATTAGCCTGGGCTGCTGCTGTACCCACATTTACGGCAATAATCAATTCTTCTTTACCTAAAGTGCGGGCAAAAATATACAACGCACCTTGCGCCCAAATAACTTGATACTCACCTGTACGTAAGGCTGGGTAAGTACGACGCAAGGCGATTAATTGACGGTGAGTCTGGTAAATTTCTCTATTCCAGTTAGCTTCTAAGGGAAAACCCCGACGAGAATCGGGGTCTATACCTCCTGGTAAACCCACTTCATCGCCGTAGTAGATACTCGGCGCACCAGGAAATGTAAGTAGTAATAAGGTAGCTAATTCTATACTGGCTTGATCACCGCCAGCAATGGTCAGGAGTCTGGCTGTATCGTGACTGGCTAATAAGTTGAGTTGGGTAAGTTGAATTTCCCAAGGATAAAGTTGCAGTACTTCCTGAATTTTGGTGGCGTATTCGGCGGCGAATAGGGGCGGATACGGTTGATAATCACGGCTTTGGACTTGTTCTAAGACTACGCGATCGCCTGCGGTAAAGGCAATGGTCGGCCCGGCAAATAAGTAATTCATTACACCATCGAATTGCGTCCCATCTAGCCACTCGCGGGAATCTCCCCACACTTCCCCCACAATATAAGCTTCGGGGTTAATGGCTTTAACGCGATCGCGGAATTCTTGCCAAAAGCCTGGAGTTTTAATTTCAAATGGTACATCTAACCGCCAGCCGTCAATGCCGAATTTAATCCAATATTCGGCAATCTCCATAATATATTCCCGCACTTCTGGGTTGTCGTGGTTAAATACAGGCAAGGCGCGATTATCCGCCCAGCCAACATAATTTGCTGGCAACTCACCTGTATATGGTGCCAGAGGCCAGCCTTCAATTTTGAACCAATTTACCCAAGGAGAATGGGGGCCATTTTCCAAAACGTCGTGGAAAAAGAAAAATCCTCGACTGGAATGATTAAATACGCCATCGAGGACAACTTTAATATTGCGTTCGTGGGCTGCGTCTAGTAATTCCTTGAAAGCGGCATTCCCACCCAACATCGGGTCTACTTGATAATAGTCGTGGGTATGATAGCGGTGATTGCTGGCAGATTGAAAGATGGGTGTAAAGTAAATGGCATCGATACCTAAATCTTGAATGTAGTCTAACTGCTCCATAATGCCCCATAAATCACCGCCTTTGTATCCTTGCAGTGTGGGCATTGCGTCCCAGTCTTCCCAACGCGCATCACGCAACAGGCGCTTGTGGGGCTGTTTGCTCATAGCAAAACGGTCTGGAAAGATTTGGTAGAATACAGCGTTTTTCACCCAGTTTGGTGTTTGAATTTGCATTATTTCCCTTTTATGCCTTCAGGTGCGATCGTGACAAATAATTATCTATTTGGGATTCCTACTTGTGATAGAAAATTTACATTTAAATATTTAGTCATCAGTATGGATGAGATTCCTTAGGACTTACGCATGAAAACGAAAAATCAAGGGTGTAAGGGTATAAATGCTGGAAACTCTTACACCCAGTCTCAACAGATAACCTGTGTGCGTAAGTTCTATTCCTGTCTAAACTACGACCATAACCTTGATAGGCAATGGAGGAGTCAACATAGCGCGCCCAATCAGCTATTCTGCTTTTAAGTTGCATCATCCATCGTGAGGACTGTTAACAGTCAACAGTCACTTCACAAATTAAGGCAAGATTAAGAAAATACTGTAACCATTAACATATCTAATATTTTTAATTATGAGTGCAAATTAATACAGTGAAAATTGTTTTGTGATCAATTGCTGCACGATACATCACCAGTAAGGTTTTTTAAAATTCATTCAAGATAATCTTTGATCCCCCCTTACCAGCT
Source organism: Nostoc parmelioides FACHB-3921 (assembly GCF_014696625.1). GTDB lineage: Bacteria > Cyanobacteriota > Cyanobacteriia > Cyanobacteriales > Nostocaceae > Trichormus > Trichormus parmelioides. The sequence goes on along the minus strand of NZ_JACJQL010000005.1, from coordinate 175,070 downwards.
GCTACAGACAGTCCTAAACTGTAGGTGGGAGTTGAAAGGCAGTTGGGAGAAATCTTGTGAAAAAAGTCTTAGCAATTATTCTTGGTGGTGGTGCGGGTACTCGCCTTTACCCACTAACCAAACTCCGCGCTAAACCAGCAGTACCAGTGGCAGGGAAATACCGCCTAATAGATATCCCTGTTAGTAACTGCATTAATTCGGAAATTTTTAAAATCTACGTATTAACACAATTTAACTCAGCTTCTCTCAATCGCCACATTGCCCGTACCTACAACTTTAGTGGTTTTAGTGAGGGTTTTGTGGAAGTGCTGGCCGCCCAGCAGACACCAGAGAACCCTAACTGGTTCCAAGGTACAGCCGATGCTGTACGTCAGTATCTCTGGATGTTACAAGAGTGGGACGTAGATGAATTTTTGATCCTGTCGGGGGATCACCTGTACCGGATGGATTATCGCCTATTTATCCAGCGCCATCGAGAAACCAATGCGGATATCACACTTTCCGTAATTCCCATTGATGATCGCCGCGCTTCGGATTTTGGTTTAATGAAAATCGATAACTTTGGACGAGTCATTGATTTTAGTGAAAAACCCAAAGGCGAAGCCTTAACCAAAATGCGTGTTGATACCACCGTTTTAGGCTTGACACCAGAACAGGCGGCATCACAGCCTTACATCGCCTCGATGGGGATTTACGTATTTAAAAAAGATGTTTTGATCAAACTGTTGAAGGAATCTTTAGAACGTACTGATTTCGGCAAAGAAATTATTCCTGATGCCTCCAAAGATCACAACGTTCAAGCTTACCTATTCGATGACTACTGGGAAGATATTGGGACAATCGAAGCTTTTTATAATGCTAATTTAGCATTGACTCAGCAGCCCATGCCGCCCTTTAGCTTCTACGATGAAGAAGCACCAATTTATACCCGCGCTCGTTACTTACCACCCACAAAACTATTAGATTGCCACGTTACAGAATCAATCATTGGCGAAGGTTGCATTCTGAAAAACTGTCGCATTCAACACTCAGTATTGGGAGTGCGATCGCGTATTGAAACAGGCTGCATCATCGAAGAATCTTTACTTATGGGTGCCGACTTCTACCAAGCTTCCGTGGAACGCCAGTGCAGCATCGATAAAGGAGACATCCCCGTAGGCATCGGCCCAGATACAATCATTCGCCGTGCCATCATCGATAAAAATGCCCGCATCGGTCACGATGTCAAAATTATCAATAAAGACAACGTGCAAGAAGCTGACCGCGAAAGTCAAGGATTTTACATCCGCAGTGGCATTGTCGTCGTCCTCAAAAATGCTGTTATTACCGATGGCACCATAATCTAGTCAACAGTCAACAGTCAACAGTCAACAGTTAAGAATTTCTACTTTGACTACTGACTACTGACTACTGACCCTAGACTAATGACAAAACTCATATTACTGATTGGTCTTCCTGGTAGCGGTAAGTCAACCTTGGCAAAACAATTAGTAGCACAATGCCCCCAGATGCAGCTGATTTCCACAGATGCCATCAGGGGGCAACTGTTTGGCTCAGAAGCAATTCAAGGGTCATGGCTGCTAATTTGGCGGGAGATAGAACAGCAATTACAGCAAACTGTGATTACAGGCAAAATCGCCCTTTTCGATGCTACCAATGCCCAACGCCGCCATCGTCGTGAACTTATTGCCCTAGCCCGTGAATTAGGCTTTACCGACATTACAGGAGTTTGGATCAAAACACCCGTCTGGTTATGTCTAGCACGCAACAAAAAACGCCCACGCCAAGTTCCCGAAGATGTCATCTTACGAATGCACCGCCAACTCCGCGATGCACCCCCCACTCTGGAAGAAGGACTAGAATGCCTAATTGTCCATGAAAATATATCTTCCCCAATTCACAACTCCCTACTTCCCATTTTCTACATCGATAAGTACGGAAATTGCCCTGACCAAGTGAGCGGGAACCACACTTGATTTTCTTTATTATTTGTTAATTTAAAATCAGAATATTTATGCCTTGGCATTAAACCTAGCAAATTCCCAATTTCAAATCTTAGAAAAAAACTTAAAGAAATTTCTACAGGAGGCTGGTAGATGGCTGCAACAGACTTCAAGGACTATTACGCGATTTTAGGAGTTAGTAAAACTGCCACTCCAGAGGAAATTAAACAAGCCTTTCGCAAATTAGCCCGCAAATATCACCCTGATGTCAATCCTGGTAATAAACAGGCGGAAGCAAGCTTCAAGGAAGTTAACGAAGCCTACGAAGTTTTGTCAGATGCCGAAAAACGGAAAAAATACGATCAATTTGGACAATATTGGCGACAAGTAGGCGAAGGCTTCCCTGGAGGTGGTGCTGGTGTCGATATGGGTGGAGTGGACTTCAGCCAATACGGCAATTTTGATGAATTTATTAATGAGTTGTTAGGGCGCTTTGGTGGTGCTGCGCCTCGTGGTGGGCGACAAAGTTACTCTTATCGCACTCCTGGTGGTAGACCAGGAGGTGGTTTTGGTGGCTTTAATGACTTTGGATTTCAAGATGTAGGCGCAGCAGGCGGTGGTCAAGATGCCGAAGCTACCATCAGCTTAACTTTTGCTGAAGCTTTTGCTGGAGTTCAAAAGCGCTTTAACTTAGGTAACGAAACTATTGATGTGCGGATTCCGGCTGGCACTAAACCCGGCACTCGCTTACGGGTCAGGGGTAAGGGTCAATTTAACCCCATGACACAACAAAGAGGCGATTTATATTTAAAAGTAGAATTTCAGCCCCACTCATTCTTCCAAATTGAAGGGGATAACTTAGCCTGCGAAATTCCCATTACTCCCGATGAAGCAGCGTTGGGAGCCTCTATTGATGTACCTACACCCGATGGTTCTGTAAACGTTAAACTACCTGCTGGTGTGCGTTCTGGTCAATCTCTCCGTTTACGGGGCAAAGGCTGGCCTATAGCCAAAGGCGGACGGGGTGATCAGTTTGTCAAAGTGGCTATTGTTCCACCAAAGGACATGAGCCAACAAGAGCGAGAATACTATGAAAAAATCCGGGCTATCCGCAGTTACAATCCCCGGAGTCACTTACAACAAGTTAAGTTGTAATATCCCGTTTTGCTAATTATTTAATGGTAATAGGTAATAGGTAATTGTTTTCCCATTACCAATGCCCAATTACCCATTACCAATTTTAATCAAATTTTTCTAACAATTTTTCAACACTAGCATTGTGATCAAAAAACGAAAATAAATGCTTGTAACGCAATCTACCATCTTTATCTAAGACAAATTGGGCTGGTAAAGGCGCTCCCAAGGCTTGCCCTACTTGATAGGTACGAAATACCCGACAGCTTGGGTCACTAAGTAAAGGCATTTTTAAGCTTAAATCTTTAACTACTATTTGACTTTGCTTTTCGTCGGTACTCGTAACTAATAAAACTTCTATCCCGCGATTGGTAAATTGTTCGTAGTTCTCATTTAAAGCTTTGATGTGAGGAAAGCAAAAGGGACAATATTGCTTTTCTGTAAAAATTCGCGTAAATGCCAGTAATACAGGCTGTTTACCTCGATAATTTGATAGTTTAACTAACGTCCCATTGGTAATATCTGGTAATTGAAAGTCTGGTGTTCCTACATCTAGCCTTAATTCGTTGCTAGCGGGAATTGGCAAGAAATTACGAAAGAAACGTTCATTCAATAAGCCACTAAAATCTGTTGAAGTTAACATAAACACTGGAAAATTATCTAGTAGTAATATGATGGAAAATACAATTATAAAACCACAGATAAACACTGGAATTAACACTGATTTTATATCTGTGTCTATCTGCGTTCATCTGTGGTAGGGACGATTATCTTATTTGACTCTTGCAAGCAGGATAGAAGTTGGAAGGTTTCTAAATAAAGTCATTGATCGCAGAGGGGCAGAATAAACATATGAAAGAAACAGCTATGAACTAATTAGGCTATTTTCTTTCCTTGTGCCTGCTACCCTCTCTTCGAGAGACGCGATCGCCAACTGCTTTTTTAAACAGCAGCGAAGTAAACTTTGGACTTCACAGGGTCGGGAGTCATGGTCTTTTCGCCAGGTTGCCAACCAGCAGGGCAAACTTCATCTGGGTGAGACTGGACGTACTGGATTGCTTGTAATGTCCGTAGGGTTTCATCAACGCTACGACCAAAAGCTAGGTTGTTAATGGTAGCGTGCTGAATGATACCATCTTTATCGATGATGAACAGACCACGTAAAGCAATACCTGCTGCTGGGTCTAGTACGTTGTAAGCGTCGCTAACCTCTTTCTTAATATCGGAAACTAAGGGATAATTTAGGTCGCCAACACCACCAGACTTACGATCAGTTTGAATCCAAGCTAGGTGGGAGAACTCGCTATCAACGGACACACCGAGAATTTCGGTGTTAAGTTTCTTGAATTCTTCGTAGCGATCGCTAAATGCTGTGATCTCCGTGGGGCAAACAAAGGTAAAGTCTAGGGGATAGAAGAACAAGACAACATACTTACCACGATAGTCGGAAAGCTTAATTGTCTTGAATTCCTGATCAACTACAGCTGTTGCTGTAAAATCGGGAGCCTGTTGACCAACGCGGAGGCTTTCTTGTGTTCCGTAGGTGATGGACATTAACTTAATTCTCCTTCAACTTATATCGGTTTACTAGGTGTTGGAGTTTGGGTTAGGAATAAACTTACCCATCCACGCTTTCACCCTATCGGGTATTCTCCGAGAAGCCTTACGGGTACGCAGTCCTTTAGGGCTGTCTCACAGTTTGATTACGATCTGTTACGACTATATCATAGTCATAACGATTTTGAGTAGCAAATGGATGATTTAGATACAAGAGAATGGTTGCTGACTAATGGCTTAGGAAGTTTTGCCAGTGGAACTGTTTCGGATATCCGTACACGAACCTACCACGGCTGGCTATTTGCATCGACAAATCCACCTTCTGGACGCACCCTGCTGCTGTCGCACCTAGAAGCGAGTTTAGAAGTCTCAGGAAAAGTTGTAGCATTGGGGACGAATATTTGGGGTACAGGTGAGATTGCACCAACAGGTTACAAGCTACTGCGTTCTTTTGATGTTAACCCAGTGCCTAAGTGGATTTGGGGTGAAGGAGACTGGCAATTAAGCAGGCAACTTGTGATGCCTTACGGTGTAGTGGAAAATGGAGAAGAATGTGAACTCAAAGATCAGGAATCTCAATTTTGCCATCGGTTATTAATTCACTATCGTTACGAAGGTGGAGAAACTGCGGTATTGAGGCTGCGATTGCTAATTGCCGATCGCGACTTTCATCATCAACAAACTAATCGTCTAGATTTACAATTTTCCCAAGTCTTGGGTAATCAGCAAATCTACTTGCAAGCCATGAATTCTGGCCGTTTCGGCACACCTTGGCAGTTGCGGTGGTCACAAGGTGAATATCAAGCCAATGCAGTTTGGTATTGGCATTATGGCTTACCAGAAGAAACACAACGGGGATTAGGCGATCGCGAAGACCTCCATAGCCCCGGTTATTTGACAGTCACACTCCAACCAGGAGACACAGTAACTCTAGAAGCACGGATGGGTTTTCCGGCTGAACTTACAGATTCCCTTACCAGCGATACCTTTGCTGAAGCGGTGGAAGCAGAGCAAGAGAGATTGTCTCAGGTTTTTGGCTGGGGATTGGGGGACTATGGGGACGATGGGGAAGAATTGTTCCATATTTCCTCCTCATCCCCACTTTGGCAGCAACTACTCAAAGCAGGGGATCAATTTATTGTCTATCGAGATTCCATTGCTGGCCCTACAGTAATTGCTGGTTATCACTGGTTTAATGATTGGGGACGTGATACATTGATTGCCTTACCTGGTTTAGCTTTAGTACCCAAGCGTTTTGAATTAGCAAAAGGTCTATTGCAAACCTTTGGGCGTTATTGCCGCCACGGTTTGATACCTAATGCTTTCCCTGATATTGATAGCGAGCCATACTACAACAGTATTGATGCCGCCTTATGGTGGATTGAAACTTTAGGACTGTACCTGGAAGCTACCCAAGATTGGCAATTTTTGGCGGAACAGTTCCCTATTGTCCAACAAATTTACAAAGCATATTTTGGTGGTACTCGCTACAATATCCAACTCGATGCGACTGATGGCCTAATTGGTTGGGACGCTCCAAATGTTGCTCTTACTTGGATGGATGCGGTAGTTGGGGGAGAACCAATGACTCCTCGTCCAGGTAAGGCAGTGGAAATTAACGCTCTGTGGTATTCGGCTTTATGTTGGCTAAGTCAATGGGCTGAAAGATTGAGTCAAATGGATTTGGGTGATTCTGTTCGTCTGGAAAAACAGGGGCGGCGTTATGCTCAACAAGCCCAACAGGTGAAAGCTTCTTTACAAAAGTTTTGGAATCCACAGCTTGGTTATTTGTACGACACCATCGATTTAGACGATCGCCGCAATGCCCAAATCCGTCCCAACGCGATTTTAGCTTTGTCTTTACGCCACTGCGGATTTTCCCAACAACAGGGACAACAAATATTAGATTTGGCAACTTATCGCCTGTTAACTCCCTATGGTCTTCGTAGTCTCGATCCAGCAGATCCAGAATATATTGGCAGATATGAAGGCAATCCCGAAAAACGCGATCGCGCTTACCATCAAGGTACTGTTTGGACTTGGCTAATTGGGCCTTTTATCCGCTCTTGGCAGCGTTTTTACCCACAACAACCATTGCCTTTTGATTGGCAACCTTTATTAGATCACTTTTTAAGTGATGCTTGTCTTGGTTCTATTTCCGAAATTTTTGATGGTGACCCTCCTCATAGAGCCAGAGGAGCTGTAGCACAGGCCTGGTCAGTCGCAGAAGTGATTCGCCATTTGCGGACAACTTGATTTGTGTTTGGTTTGTGGAGATTGGTAATATTTAATAGGTCATTGGTAATAGCCAAAACTATTATCTTTGACACTATGCCGACGGCGATCGCCTCTTTCCTGCTTACAAAGCTTTAGGCATTGATCCCGTGTTTAATCACTAGGAAGAAAGACTCTTGTATATCTTAATTTTAGATATGGCTCAGGTCGGATTTGAACCAACGACCCCAGGCTTATGAGTCCCGTGCTCTAACCAACTGAGCTACTGAGCCGTGTTTTTCACACATTTCTTAATATAGCTGATAAATTTATTTTTGTCTAGTATTCTGGGAAATGAATTTTCTCTGGTTGCTGGAATAAGCCTCTAATTAGCGCGGTGGTGAACTTGCAAAATACAGAAGAAGCTCTTTTTTCTTCCCTTATACCCTTACACACCCGTTTTTCTTGAGAGTAAGCATAGTTTCTCAATTTCCACAATTGGGAGAAAATTTCCCCCTTGCTTCAGCCAGACAGTCAACCGAACCTAAAAACTGTCGTAGGCTAGGAGTTGAAAGAGTGGAAGTAGCAAGGGGTAGCATTATCAGCTTTGAGGTGAAGGTTGATTATTGCGTCTTTGCTGCCAACGCTGACGGGCATTAGCTTTCAGTTCTTGTAATTTAGTTCGCTGTTCTGGGGTTAAAACTGCTTCCATTTGTTGTTGCGAAGCTTGGCGAATTGACCGGATTCTAGTTTTCTGCTCTTCAGTTAAATTTAATTCAGCAAAATTCTTACCACCGCGCCGGCCGGCTTGTGGGCGTTGACCTTGTTGACGCTGCGCCTGACGTGCTTGGCGTGCAGCTTCCATTTTGGCTTTCTGTTCTGGGGTGAAAACTGCCTCAATTTGGGCGCGGCTGTTACGACCAATTTCTTGTATTCTGGCCTTTTGTTCGTTGCTTAATCCCAAACTTTCCCAAGGGCCTTTCTTTCCAGCTTGTGCAATCAATAACACAGAAGAAGAATTTGTTTGTGCTTGAACAGCAAAGGGAGTTGCAGTTAAAGTGAGCGCCAGCGCTCCAACTAATAGGGATAAGGGTTTGAGTTGCATTAGGTTCCTTGATGTGTTTTCCTGTGGGATGTAACCATCTTAGAAACCCAGGTCAACTATCCACATGAGGAGAAAGTCATGAATACACCCATGACTTTTGTCATGCTGCAAACCTGATTCAAGTGACTGGCGGTTTGGTGGAAATTCCAGTAAACAGGAATTACACAGGTGTCATCATCAAACTAACTTTTAGAGTGCGTCAGCCCTAATAATTTCGTACACATTAGAGGATTTCCCACATCTGAAGCACACTAATATTGTGCCAGTTGCGTGAGTCCTGGTAAATATAGAGAACTCGTCAGCAGCCAGAAGTCATATCAATTCAAAATAATCACTATATTTTGTAGTATAAACTATGGGTCAATATATTAAAGTTCATAACCACCCTTTCCGCTTTTTACTATATCTAGAATGGATATTGTTAGCAATATCTATTATCACGTCAATATTGCCCTATCCTTCACCTAGATTTTCCAGTAGATTTCCAGAAATTACGATTATTAGTCTCACAATTTTTGGATTAATGGGATTAAGATTACCCACCAGTAATAACTTAAATAAAATAGTTTATACTGTCTTTGAAATCATTTTAATTTTTATTACTGGATTATTTGAAGGGAGATCTGCTCGGATGTTTCCCTTTCTCTACATTATTTTAGTGACTCGTAGTTGTTTAATTTTTAAGTTACCTGGACGTTTATCTGTCACTTTAACTTCGTTTAGTTTGTTCTTATTCACGCTAATAAATCGATTACCTCGTTCTCCGCTCCCTCTACAAGCACAAGAGCGTTTTCGCTTTTTTACGCTGAGTTTGACACTTGTATTTGGCTTAAGCTTAATTTTTGTTTTACTGTTAATGAATAGCTTATTATCAGAACGTCAGAGTCGAGAAGAATTAGCCGTTGCTAATGAAAAACTCAGTCAATATGCTCTACGTATTGAAAACCAAGCAACTTTAGAAGAACGTAATCGCATTGCGCGGGAAATTCACGACTCTTTAGGTCATTCGCTCACAGCATTGAATTTACAATTAGAAACCGCGTTAAAACTTGCACAGTCTAATCCCAACAAGGCACAAACTTTTTTAGTTAGGGCAAAAGAGCTTGGTTCCAAAGCCTTACAAGATGTAAGAAATTCTGTTTCTGCTATGCGCTCTCATCCATTGCAGGGCAAAACTTTAGAACAAGCAATTGATATCATAGCAGCAGACTTTGAGCAGAATACTGGGATTATATTAACTAGTAGTTTTAATCTTGATTACAAATTATCAACAGAAGTTAGTACAGCTATATATAGGATTATCCAAGAATCATTAACCAATATTTCTAAGCACGCTAGAGCCACAGAAGTTATTTTAGAAGTTTCTCTCAATCGAGGTAGCTTATCTTTGATAATTCGGGATAATGGTAGAGGGTTTAATATCCAACAAAATACCACAGGTTTTGGATTACAAAGTATGCGCGATCGCACTTTGGCTTTAGGAGGAAAATTTGCCATCAATAGTGTTGTTGGTGATGGTTGTCAAATTACAGTTGATATTCCGGCAAGCAGATTAATATGATTAAAGTTTTATTAGTAGATGATCAAAATCTGATCCGTCAAGGATTAAGAGCATTATTAGAGCTAGAACCTGATATAGAAATCATAGGAGAGGCAGAAAATGGAAAAATTGCTATTGAGTTGATTGCCCAATTTTATCCAGATGTAGTATTGATGGATATGCGAATGCCAATTATGGATGGAGTAGCTGCTACACAAGAAATTCAACAGAATTTCCCCAATGTTAAAGTTCTAGTCCTGACAACTTTTGATGATGATGAATATGTCAAAGCAGCTTTACAACATGGTGCAATGGGTTATTTACTCAAAGATACGCCCTCAGAAGAATTAGCTGTGGCAATTCGTGCAGTCGATAAAGGTTACACTCAACTAGGCCCAGGAATAGTCAAGAAACTCTTAGTACAGTTTCAGTCTACACCAAACCACACGCCACCTGCGCCGACTCATTTAGCTGATCTTACGCCCAGAGAAAAAGAAGTTTTACGCTTAATTGCCACAGGTGCAAATAATAAAGAAATTGCCCAACAACTCTATATTTCCGAGGGGACAGTTAAAAATCATGTGACGAATATTTTAAATCGTTTGAATTTGCGCGATCGCACCCAAGCCGCTATCATTGCCAATACCTATTTAAATTATCTCAATGAATCTGAATAAAAGATAGTAAATTCACTATGGTTATCTGATTTCACTGAAACAAATTCAAACATTCCTGTCGAAGAATACCCTTAGTCACTTTGATGTTTCTCAAAGATTTGGCAATTACTTCTTCACAAGATATCTGGATTTGTGCTTGATTTGCTAAAATTAAATCTTGAATTGAAGCACCATATATAATCTCTGCAATACCACTCCAAACACAGGCTGCGGCACACATGGGGCAAGGTTCACCGGTGGTATATATGCTATAACCTGCTAAGGAAAAGCTTTGTAATTGGGCGGTTAAACGGCGAATCACATTAATTTCCGCATGAGCAGAAGGATCATTATCTCTAGCAACAGTGTTGTGTGCGAATGCCACAACTTGGTCATCTTTGACAATTATCGCACCGTATGGCGCATCTCCTTTTTTTGCTTCGGCGATCGCTAGACGCATAAAATATTCTGGGTTCATAATTATCTTGATATTTCAGTAAGATAGACGGTAAAAATACCATATTTAAACAGATATCGTGAAATATGTTACTGAGTAGACAACAAACTGAATTTTACTTAACAGACCTAGAAACCCCTTTAGGTAAAGCCATTAATTTGACAATTGCTGCCTTGGTTCTATTATCATCAGGCATCTTTGTCGCTCAAACTTACGCTATACCCGACTCTATTAGGTTGCAGTTGGATCAAGTAGATACAGTTATATTGATAATTTTTGCAGTAGAGTATGTCCTCCGCCTTTGGAGTGCAGAAAATAAACTCAAGTATATATTTAGCTTTTATGCAATTATTGATTTGATAGCAATTCTGCCATTTTTAATAGGTTTAGTAAATATCAGTTTTATTCGGATATTACGCTGGTTTAGAATTTTAAGATTAATCAGATTCATTGATAGTAAATTTTTATTTGGCAGTATTAGTTCCGAAGACGGGATAATTTTTATTCGCATACTGTTTACTTTGTTTACTATAATTTTTGTTTATTCTGGCTTAATTTATCAAGTAGAACATCCCGTAAATGCCCAAGTTTATAGTACTTTTTTAGATGCCTTTTATTTCTCAGTAGTCACAATGACTACTGTAGGTTTTGGAGATTTAACTCCCATTTCAGAACTAGGTAGATTATTAACTGTATTGATGATTTTGACAGGTGTAGCCATTATTCCTTGGCAAGTAGGAGATTTAATTAGGCGCGTAGTCAAAACAGCCAATCAGGTAGAAACTGTATGTTTGAATTGTGGTCTAAAATTTCACGATCAGGATGCAGAGTTTTGTAAGCGTTGCGGAACTAAATTACCCAGCCAAAAAATGGATTAACTCTAACCTATTGAGCAAAAACCTCACCCATAAGACAGAAGTCATTGTCAATACACCAATCACACTAGTAATTAAGAGAGATTAGTGGTGCAAAACAATGATTAAATTGTCTAACCCTGCTCTTCACGAAGAACCTCGTCACCAGCCAGCAGCTATTATTCCTCTCAAACAAGAAGAATCTTTACTGGATTGGTTACAAAGTACAGGTCGATTAGTTGCTTACCAACCTATTGACTACTATTACGAAGACGAGGTAGAGGAAGAAGAAGACGTGGAAGAGTTTGTTGATGCCTATAGCTTGGATGCAGAAGAAGTAGAGGATTTAGAAGAGTGAATCATAAACAAGCGATCGCCATTGAGTAGAATAGCGATCGCTTATCTCATTCCCACCAATCCCTGAGGCGCTCTAGATTTCTGCCTAACTGATTGCCCAGTCAGCAACTCTACAACATCCATACCATTCCCAATCACACCGGGAACACTGGGATATCCAGCACTTGCTCCCACCAAAAATAAGTTAGGTAACTCTGTCGTGTAACCCAAGCGATTTAACCCAACTTGTCTAGGGACTAATTTCGCACCGTAAATATTACCTTGTGGTTGTCCCAGATAATATTCGCTAGTTGTGGGTGTGCCGTAAACTTTCATCCTGATGTAATTATCTATATCTGGAACAATATCACGCACACGGTTCATGATTTGTTGGTAAATCTCACGCTTTTTAGCTTTATAAGCTGCCGAGTCGTTCTCATGCAGATATGCAAAAGGTTCATAAGCACAAACAGTAGCAATTTCTAAAACATGATGCCCGACTGGAGCCATTCCTGGTTCATGAGATTTCATCGTCGGACAAGAAAGGAAAATCCACGGCTGACTGAAATCACCTTGCAATTGTCGGTGATATTCTCTATTTAAATCTCCAGTAGGATAATACCAAATGTTCCAGTTACCAATGCCATAGCGTTGTGGATCAAAATTGCTATCTAAACCCAAGTAAATATTAAAAGCACTGGCAGAGTATTCATAATTGGTCAGTCGCCGTCGTTCTTTATGGCTGACGGCTTCACCATCGTGCATCAACTCTACTGTTAATTTAGGGTCAAGGTCGCTGATATAGGCTTTGGTGGCGCGATAAATTTTGCCATCAGCAATAACAGTATGAACTTTGCCACCACTAACTTGAATATGATGAACTGTCGTAGCATAAGCAATGACACCACCACCGGTGGTAATGGTCTCAACAATGGTATCAACCAAGTGCTTAAAGTGATGTTTAGGATAATAAGCACCTTCAGAATAATCCCAAACCAGAGAAGTATGGGTCAGTAAAGCAATTTCTGCGGGTGGTAGTGCATAATCGCCACTTTGTCCAGCCAGCACAGCTTGGAGTTTGGGCGATAACCCAACATAGTTATACAAGTCTTGCAGAGTCCAATTGCGCTTTTTAAAAAGATTAAAATACTTAGGTAGCTTTAACCAGTCAGACAGCTTGTGGTCAAACCAACGGACTTCTTGCGCTAAATTACGGATTTCTTGATGAAGTTGTTGAATTTCGTTGCAGTAGCGATTAATAGCATTGGTTTCTTCAGGAAAGGTAGACAGCAAACGATAACGTAAACTTTCCCATCCTAAGGGAATTCTAAAATCTGCTTCTGGGGTGATGATGCGATCTATGCAGTCGGGGTCAAGGCTATTAAAGGGGACATCTTGACCAATATAGTTGAGAAATTGAGCGATCGCTTGGCCATGACCACACTGAGAAATATAATGCACATCCGCACAAAAACTATATTCCCCATAATCAAAAGTATGGCAAGAACCACCGGGTAAATAATGTTTTTCTAAAACTGCTACATTATATCCTTGTCGAGTTAAACAAGCAGCAGTTGCTAATCCACCTAACCCGGCTCCAATAATTACATAATCAAAGATTTCCATATTCTACTCCTCCGAAATCTTGATTGCTCTTAATTTCATCGATGTTATTGTTAAAACTTCTGATGATATGAGTACTGTTTTTACAATTTTCATCCAATAGTACTGATAAACCGGAAAAACATTAAATATCAAAGTCTATATTTAATATTTAGTCTAGTTTGCATTGAAAAGATGAGAAATAAGCTAACCAGACTGTTTATTTTTCTCTGACTTAGTTATAGTTAAGGTATCTATAGCCTTTTTTAGGCTAGTGAATTACAAACGACAATAATTAAACGCAGATGGACGCAGATATTGACCAAGCCTTCCCGCAGCGTAAGCAGATAAATTTTTATCTCAGCACACTAGGAAACGCTATAAAGATTGATTGCATTTTATATCTTCAGGAATCCGTCACTAATTACTACCAATTAAAGCCAGTATTTTTATCCGTGACCGATAATTCTTAGTCTATATAACATCTCAAAATTCGCTTTAAACTATTTGCTTTTCTTAACACTACCCATTTTTATGTACTTGTTTTAACATATTTATGACTTACACATGAAAACAAAAAAATCAAGGATTGGGAGAAGAATGTAGGGATGTAAGAATTTTAAACATTTACACTACTAGACGAACTGGGTGCGTGAGTCTTAATAGTGATTGGAAGCATATTTGCAATAGTAGCCTATATTCGGAAGAATCCTGTCCCTAAGAGAGACTACGCTAACACATCCCTTAAAATTCTTCGCAAAGAGATGAGTAATCTGCTAATAGGTAATAGGTAACAGGTGAGTCTAGTCCTGTGGGAGGGTTTCCTTCTCTGATGAGACACTGACGGGAACCGTAGGGAGTTGGCGTTAGCGTAGTAGTAGCAACGTGAGGAGCGTTACCTAAAGGGTAATTAGACTATGTTTGTGATAGAGATAGGAATATAACAATTTACCGAAATATACAGATAAAATTCTCTTTTAATCACAGACAAAAGCAGTATTTAAGCTTTCAGGAAGCTGCATAGATAATTATAATTTCTAATCTGGAAAATATCATATTACATCGTTTTTAACTATACTCATGGTGGCATATATTAGTATTTATGATGTGCGCCTATAGCTATAATTTTGATGGTTAATATTCCTACACAAATATATTTTTGAGAATATGTCTTCAAACTATATCCAAGGTTATACTTTTCAGGCTACTAAGCAAAACTATTGACAGAGATAGCAAAAACTTTATTTTGTTAAACATATAATTGAAGCATAAAAAAATCATATCGAATTAAACACTGAGGTAGCAATGTTACACGCACTTATAATAGTAATCAATATTTATAGTATATGTTGAATTTATTAGTACTGAGTACGTTATGTGATACAAGTACCAGTATTTTAGTGTTCAAAATACCAAATCAATACCAATAAATTTCAAATTAGTAAATATATAAATAAGGTCAATAATATGTTCACTGAGGTAATAAATCAACATAAAACAAGGGCAAATAATCACGTTCAAGTTGTTAATATTACTGAATCCCAACAAAAAAATGCTCAAACTAATAGTATAGATTTTCCAGATATAGCCGTTTCTTTAACTCCTGTTGGATTAGTTTTTAGTTGGGTGATTTTCTTTATAATTTTACGTAAAATTCGTTCCATTATAGAAAATAAAATGGTTTTTACAGTAAAAGGATTACACCAATTACCTTGTAAAAACTGCCAATATTATTGCAATAATCATTATCTCAAATGTGCTGTCCAGCCTTCGATTGTACTCACAGATGAAGCAAAAAACTGTTCTGAATATTTACCCAAAAACGACAAATTTGATTCCAGCCGTTTTCTTTAATAGCTTCTGATAGTGACAGAACATCTAAAAAGAAAGAAGGTAATAGATAATCTAGCAATTACCCATTACCAAGTTTTTATATCTTTTAGGTGATGATTTTATTCTCTGTTATTTCTGCTTTTGCCGTTTTAATAAAATGCCAAACCCCATAACCAACGGTAAGCCAATAATAGAATAGCCTTCCGGAACAGTAATAGATGGTTGCTGCAAAGGTAGTACAATTTGTGTTAGTGCTAGAGCGGTTATTTCTGAGTTTCGAGTAGAAGCTTTGCGGAATTGAAGATTAATGGCTTCAAAAGTTACAGGACTTTCTGCTGGAGCAGACTTATCAGCATTTATCCACTTTGACGCTAGAATTTCAAGTGGCGAAGAGTTTGATGTTGATTTGGGATCAAAAATTTTCCAAGCAGCACTAGCAAGATCCCAATACGCTAGAGAAGCTTCGTATGAAGTTGAACTCACCTTACTTACCCTCAAGCGGAAATCTGTTACTGAGTTAGTTCTATCCTTATTATCTAATAGTGTTGATGCAGGCGATTCGTTATTAACCGGATCAAAATCAGGATCTATATATAGACGGTGATAACGATTACCAGAATTGCCAGCATCATAAGGCCTTATCTCTGCTCTTAGTTCAGCATTTTCATCAACTATTGAACTACCGCTTGGACAGGGTGGTGTACCGACAATCCTATTGATTGAACTGTTGTAACATACAGGAGAGTTATCAGCATACTGCAAACCAACATAATACTTTTCTGGTTCTGTACGAGCGTTGCGAGGAAAAATTCCACTCCAGTATAAAGAAACAGGCCCTAAATCTAAATTGACGGGATTTTTTAGAGAATAAGAGGCAGTACCCCAAGCGGAACTACCGAAAATCTTACCAGCATCAATGCTTGTTCCCCTCAATGACCAGCCGTCGGTGCTATCAAAATCTGTCTCTACAATTACTGTTTCGTTGGCATCATAGCTGAATTGCCCTAATGCTTTAGTTGGTAAAGTTATCGATCCTAATAATGTTAAAAGTAAACCTAAACTAATACTTTTGTAAGTAAACATTTCCCCTCACTAAATGATTTAGGATAGACTTGGCTAGTGATCAAGCGAATTGATAAAGATTGCAAAAAAATAAGACTGTACATCCCCAATAGCCGATGCCTAGCTAACCCCAAAGTAATTGCTTGTTCAAAAATTCAGGCGATAACTGGGTTTTTGGCTTTGAGTTTGTTGTCTTTTTTGGCGCGTTAGTATAATTACTGTTATTCAAACACAGTAGATTCTAATATTACAATTGGATTTTTACAAGTAAAACTACTTATTTAATATAAAAAACGGACTTTTTTTAAATTTACTATAAAGTATTATCCAAATTGTTCAATAAATGATTTTATGTGTATCTATTCTATGAATCTCAAAAGCGTAATGTTTTACTGAGAAACCTGCCTAATACACATCAGATAACGGATTGATATGAAGCTGGTTAAATATTTTCATCAACAGCATTCCAACATCTTTTATTAGGCGCTCAAAAAGAAAAATATCAATATATGCGGATCTATAAAAGGCGATAACCTATGGTCTGTCGGCAAGCATTACGCAAGCAAAAAATGAAATTTCCCAGTCAGAGACTGGGAGTAAGAGACTACAACTTAAGAAACCTTCGCTTCTAAGGATTTAAGTAACTCAGTATTTACACCAGATTCACGAGTCAGAGCGATTTTACCAGTACGGGCAATTTCCCTGATACCAAACTTTTGTAGCACCTGGACGATCGCCACCATCTTACCAGGGTCGCCGACCACTTCCAAAGTTAAAGAATCTTCCGCCACATCGACTACTCGCGCCCGGAAAATTTGAGCTAGTTCAATGACTTCTGAACGGTTGCTGCTGGTGGCGTTCACCTTCAGGAGCATCAATTCTCTTTCCACACAAGGAGTTTCAGTTATATCCTGCACTTTGAGAACGTTAACGAGCTTGTATAGTTGTTTGGTGAGTTGTTCAATCACGCGATCGTCACCAGGTACAACCATAGTGATGCGGGAAACTCCGCCCTCTTCTCCCGAACCAACAGCCAGGCTTTCTATGTTAAAGCCGCGACGAGCAAATAAACTAGCAATGCGGGACAGAACTCCCGCCTCATCTTCTACCAGAACCGAAAGAGTATGTTTCATCTTTGCCAACACAGGCTCAGACAGCATATAACTAAACCGAATGTTAGCTAACAGCTGCCCTACACGTACTGCTTACTAGGTGAATAGGTTATAAATCTTATACTTTATTTTAAACTTAATCCCTGCATTCCTGAAATGTTCTATAAAAAAGTTATGTCTAAATCATTCCAAAAGCAGAAGTCATTTGGATAATATATCTTTTGATCGGCAGATGTAGATTATTGATCAAAATCTTATCTTGAGAATATTGTCACCATGAAATCAGGAGAAAGACATTTATGAGTTGGTTAAAAAGACTTTTTGGCATGGAAAAACCTCAAAATGCTCAGGTAAATCCAACTCCGCAAGTATCTCAAGCCTCTGCTACCACTAATGCACCTACGGCTACCCAATCAATTCCACCAGAACGTTTAGGGTTAAACGGCGAATATGACCAAAGTGGTTTAGCAAAGCGAGTAGCACTGGCATTTGATCAAGACCAGCAACTTGATGATATGAATTCTTTGTGGGTTGCTCAAACTGGTAGCACCGTTGTTCTCAAGGGTTCAGTTCCCAGCCAAGACATTCTCAATAAAATGATTTCCGTGGCGCAATCTGTACATGGTGCCACAAACGTTGACACTAACCAAGTAAAAATTGGCTAAAAATCGGCAATTTTTGTCATTTCTGGGAGATAACTAGACTTTGGCAATCTCCCAAGGACTTGTCCATCCATGCCAGAATTGCCTGGTTTACCTGTTCTGGACATTCATCATGGGGACAATGTCCTACATCCTCTAGGTTAAGCAATTGCAACTTTTCGTTGTATTGAGCGAATTGGTTAGCCAAAATCGGTGGAACAAATCTATCTTTGTTACCCCACATTAGTAACATGGGTATTTGTAAAGTTGGCAATATTGCTTTAACACTAGGACTAAAGTTAACACCGATCGCCGCTTTAAACAAAGCACTAAAAGCACGGGCTGAACCCCTATCCTGGGGAGGCCCGGCTAAAATATCTATCAGCTCATCAGTGATGGCTGCGGGATTGGCGTAAGCAAGACCAGCCCAACGACGGAGAACGCTGGGACGGCGCACGAAATAAAACACCGGCTTTAAAAGTATTGGAGAAGCGACAATATTTTTGATTGTCCTCACGACAGGTCTTAAAAAAGGCGGTATCATTTCTTGCTCTAATGATGGATCTGGTAAACTCATCATCACAATCCCCTTAACCATATCAGGGTGAGCCGCCGCCGCCGCTAAAGAAATCAAAGAACCATTAGAATTTCCAATCAATACCACCGGTTGACGGATAAAAGCTCGCCAAAAATCGTAAACTTGTTCCACCCAAAGTTCGATGCTGTAATTTGCTGGGGCTTTTTCCGAACCACCAAAACCCAGCATATCCAGCGCATAGACTGTATGAGATTCGCCCAAAACTTCTAAATTATGTCGCCAATGACCAATAGAAGCACCAAAACCATGCAGTAAAATTAGAGGGGTTTTTTCCTGGTCTCCTTGGCTAGGACGGATGTAAGTATAACGAGTCCGCCACCCCCGCCAAACCCAATCTCGTTGATTCCCGACCCGTTCCCGCCAGTGTACCGTCATGGTCACAATTCCTTAGTGATTAATTTCTATCTTAAAGGGGGGTGTAAGGGTATAGGGGAATGGCACTAAGAAAACATAAAGCTCTTGCCGTGACTGGGTGTAGGGGTGATGAGAATAACAGTATGTATGAGGTATCTTGATTTAATTATGAGATGTTTCCCTTACCCCCCTACACCCTTACACCCCGAAAGGCTTATAAATTCAAGATTTGCGCTTATCTTAGTACCATTCGGGTAAAGGGGTGTGGGGGATAACTATGATTTTTTCCATTAAAAAAGAATTGTTACAATAGTTAACCATTCTCTAGATTGTGTGATTTAAATTAACGATCGCAGAGAAACTCTCTCAGAGTGAGTAGAATAACAAATACAGAAACCAAATAAACTATTTTATGGATTAGTTACCAGAAAACTATAGACTCCTTTTTAAGTTCTCAGTTATTTTAGTATTGTGCTGCTTTGGCAGACCAATCAAAACAAAGCAATCAAGTCCACATTACATCACTTAACAAAGAAGCTCCCACAAATCATAATGCCTGTGATTGAGAAAAAAAGAACTCGCGATCTGCCCCAAATTAACGAACGGATTCGCTTCCCAAAAATTCGAGTCATTGACACTGATGGCTCCCAGCTAGGAATTATAACTCCACAGGAAGCACTGCAACTAGCAGAGGAGAAGGAGCTGGATCTAGTGCTGCTCAGTGACAAGGCCGACCCGCCGGTGTGTCGGATTATGGATTACGGGAAATACAAGTTCGAGCAGGAAAAGAAGGCGCGGGAAGCTCGGAAGAAACAGCACACGGCTGATGTAAAAGAAGTGAAGATGCGCTACAAAATCGAGGAACACGACTACAATGTCCGTGTTAAGCAAGCAGAACGCTTCTTAAAAGATGGTGATAAAGTCAAAGCAACTGTGATGTTCCGGGGTCGAGAGATTCAACACAGTGACCTAGCAGAAGATTTACTGAAGCGAATGGCAACGGATCTGGAACCGTTTGGTGAAGTGCAACAAGCACCCAAAAAAGAAGGGCGAAATATGATGATGCTCATCTCGCCTAAGAAGTAATACCCTCAGTATTCTTGTAACCAAGTAATCCACCACTGAAAATATCAAAACGGCTTCACCGTCGTTGAAATTAATTGCAATTTGATAGTCCTGAACTCTGAGTGGGAAACATAATACTCAGTTGTTCAGGACTTTTGCCATTTTGGGGGTTGGGGACTGGGGATTGGGGAGCCATTATTAATTTTGAATTTTGAATTGATTGCTCCCTACTGGGCGGAGAAGATACCAGAAAGTAAAACATGGAATTGAAAAATTACTCGTTGGCGGCAAATCCAAGTTGGCTGGCACAACTTTTAAAATGGGTGAATCTACGACCAGAGGAAGGCGAACGGACTTGGATGATGTTTGCCTTTTACACGACTGTATCTGTGGGGTTGCGATGGGCTGAGGATAGTACAGTAGCACTATTTTTGGATGAATATGGCGCTGGGCCGTTGCCTTGGATGTATATTGCCAGTGCGGTTATGGGTATGGCGCTGGTTTTTGTCTATTCTTGGTTGCAAAAGATTTTCCCTTTGCGCTGGGTGGTGGTGGCGATCGCACCTTGTATGGTCGTGCCGTTAATCTTGTTAGTATTATTACGCTGGGGAATCCATCTTTCCTACTTTTCAGTCATTGTGGTGTTTTTGCTGCGGTTGTGGGTAGATTCCCTTTATGTAGTCAATGATTTAAATACTTCCATTGTTGCCAACCAATTATTTAACATTCGAGAAATTAAGCGCACTTACCCACTGATTAGTAGTGGGTTATTAGTGGCTGATGTAATCAGTGGCTTTAGTTTGCCTTGGTTGCTGGAGTTCGCCAAACTCAACCGCGTGATTATGATTGCTTGTGGAGTGATTATGATTGGCTCGGCGATTCTCTGCTATTTAAGTTATCAATATCGCAGTTCTTTTCCCGAAGCACCACAGCGCCTAATTCCTCAAGAACAAGCCTCTCGGCATCGGCGTATCCAAGCACCACTCAAGCGTTATACTTTACAGTTATTTGCCTTTGTTGGTCTGTTACAAATTATTGGCTTATTAGTAGATTTTCAATATCTCCAAGAACTAAAAATCAACCTGGGCGATCGCGAACTAGCAGGCTTTTTAGGTATATTTGGTGGAATTGTTGGCTTGTGTGAATTAGGGACTCAGTGGTTTGTTTCCAGCCGCCTCATTGAACGCTTTGGAGTGTTCTTTACTGCTGCACTGTTGCCTGTGGCTGTGGGCTTTGTTGTCCCTGGGATGATTGTTGTACTTTACTTACTACCCGGTATAAAGTCCCTCGCCTTTTTCTGGGGATTAGTTGGCTTGAAGTTCTTTGATGAACTACTGCGTTATACCTTCGTTATCAGTAGCGGGCCGTTACTATATCAACCAATTCCCGAACGCATTCGTAGCCGGATGCAGGCATTATCAGGGGGAACGGCAGAAGCGATCGCCACTGGTTCGGCTGGTATCATCATTGTAATTACCTTGTTTGTGTGTGGGTTATTCGTACCTGCAACAATGCAAAAGTGGGTGTTTATCGGTGAAACAATGGTAGTAGCCGTTGCCTGCTTGAAAGTAGTATGGTTATTGCGATCGCGTTATGTTGATTTGTTAGTCTTAAGTGCCGATAGAGGTGAACTAAGTGCCTCTAATGTGGGTTTGCGTGCCTTTAAACAAGGGGTAGTCAAAGCTTTAGAAGAAAAAGGCAACACCGCAGATAAACACTCTTGTATTGAATTATTAGCCCAAATCGACCCCCAAGGGGCAGCAGATGTTCTCTCGCCAATTTTATTTAAGCTAACGCCAGATTTACAACGACATAGTTTAGAGGTGATGCTAGGGGCTGATGCTAATCCCACCCATGTATCGGAAGTAAAATGGTTGTTAGAGCGTCATCCAGACAATGTTAACCCCGAAGTTTTTGCCCTAGCATTACGTTATGTTTGGCTAGCTGACCCCAACCCCAATTTAAGCCAACTGGAAGAATACCTCAACCAGCGCCACCACTCATTAACTCGCGCCACAGCTGCTGCTTTGCTATTGCGTCAGGGAACACCCATCCAAAAAGTAGCCGCAACCAAGACTTTACGCCGGATGTTAACCCATAAGCAGGAACGAGAACGGGTGAATGGTGTCAAAGCCCTCCGAGAAGTGGTTTATTTACAGGCGTTACGGATTCATATCCCTAATTTGTTACAGGATGAATCCTTAAGGGTGCGTTGTGCTGTCTTAGAAATGATTGCGGCAACACGTATGGAAGAATACTATTCCTCACTGCTAACAGCACTTTATTACAAATCAACCCGTGCTACCGCCATGCGTGCCTTAATCAAAATGGAGAATGAAGCATTGGATATGTTATTACAACTAGCTACCAATGCCCATAAACCAGAAGTCTTAAGGATGTATGCTTGGCGTACCATAGGACAAATTTCTACTACAGAAGCTGTAGAGACTTTATGGTTGCAGTTGGAATCTTCTTGGGGTGCTACCAGATACCATATTCTGCGTAGCTTGTTGAAAATTCAGAAACAATCAGAAATTACCAATTTGGTAGATAGGTTTCAACACAGTCGGGTAGAAAGTCTCATTGATCAGGAATTACGATTTTTGGGTGAGATTTATGCCGCTTATATAGACTTACGACCACAATTGAATTTAGATAATAGTCAAACAAATTCCAGAGCTTTGATTGTTGCAGATTTACTCCAACGTGCCTTGGCAGAAATGGAATGGGATATTCGGGAACGTTTATTATTACTATTAAAATTACTATATTCGCCCGATAAAATGCAGGCGGCAGCTTTTAATTTGCGGTCTGAATCGATGGTGAATTTAGCACGAGGATTGGAAATATTAGAACATACAGTGAATTTGCCCAGAAAATCATTGTTATTAAATCTCTTAGATAAGCGATCGCACCAAGAAAAGCTGCATGATCTTTTAGAGGCAGAATTCACAGAATATCAACCGTTGTCAGCTAGTGAAAGATTACGGAAGATGCTGACTTTAGGCACTTTTCTCTCTGATTGGTGCTTGGCTTGCTGTTTTCATTTTGCCCAGGTTAATCGGATTCGTTTGACAATTAACGAAATTTTGATGGCTTTGCGTCATCCTACGGGCTTTGTGAGAGAAGCAGCGATCGCTTATTTAAGCGTGGTTTCACATCGCGTCCTCTTAGAACTTCTGCCCAAATTACAAAAAGATTCCCATCCCCTAGTAGCAGCACAAATTCAGGAATTGATCAAAAAATCAGCAATCAAAATTAATAAATAAACTAGAAATTGGTACTTATTATTTACGAGGTTTTACAAAGTCAGAAAACCCTGATAAATAAGTATGAAAAATTATTTTTATATTGTTAACGAATATAAGAAAGATTTACAGTTTTTGGAAAGCTCTGTAAGTGTATGATATATCTACTCAAAGTTTTTTAGCACACTTTGTATCATGGAAGAAAAAAACAAACCTAAATATGGTTTTAATAGGTTTTTTTATGCTTTGAAAACTAAGTTTTTTTTATTAGTTTGCGTTTTTCTTACTAGTATTTTTGGTATTCTGTTGTCAAATTGGTTGATAACTAGCCAGCCAGCTTTCGCCAAGATTGACATACTAAAACCAGCACCAACTCAACCAATAGGCTACTACGATTATTTTGGTAAGCTCCTTAGTCCCCAAGAAGCATCACAACTAGTTGCTAGTAAAGGACTTGACCCGAATGATCCTATTTCCTATGAAAGAATAGGTGCAGTTCACATTACGCAAGAATTAATTGCCAAGGGTGAAGATATATTTTTCAATCGTCCTTTAGGCGACTTCTTTGGTTTGCAAGGTGTGTTTGGTGTTGGAAAAGGTTCGGCTATTCTGGCGGATGAGATTACCACCGCCATTATTAAGTTGCAGGGTCAACCAACAAACAACTTACAAATTATTCTTGAGAAAGATGTACCTATAGGTAGCCGAATTTTACGAAAAGGTACAGCCATTAATACAGGCTTAAAGCTGGAAAAAGGATCCATTGATCCTATAGGGACTACACCGAATGGACAAACTAGCTGTGCATTTTGTCATGCGGGTCTTTCCAAGGAAGGGAAACGTCTTCCTGGGGTGGCAAATGGTGAAATTGCCTTGCCGATATTTCTGGCTTTAGCTCCAAATTCATCTGCGGCTTTCTCTCGTACCAAACTGAACCCCCTAGATCCACAATACCAAGGCAATGGCAAAATTATTATCGACAGTCAAGGTCATGAAGTAAGATTGCCAGATCCAGAGAAGTTTGAGAAGGCCTTTGACGATATTTTATTGGAATTGCCTTTTGGTAATTTTGAAAGTTCGACAGATGGAATTAAAAATACCACTCAAATCCCTAACAATTTCACTTTTAAAACTAACCCCTATACCTTTTCTGGAGAAGCTGCCTTTGGCCCTTTTGCAGGATTGAGTAGTTTCAACAGTGCTGTTCACTCATCAGAAACGAACATCCTTGCATCATACGAACTAATTGCCAAAACTCTTAATATTGATCCAGAAGTTTATCTTGGTACTTGTCTTCAAAATGCGGCGGAGCCAAGTTTACGTTTACCAGAAGGAATAAAAGTCCAACCGTCTGTATGGTTGCGGACGATTGTACCAGATTTTACCCAAGCCGAACTACAAGACCAAGTTGTTGCTCCTGGTGTCGGTACTTATCCAGACTTAAAACCTAACTTACTAACAGCCAACGGACTGATTTTTAGTCCTAATACTGGCAACCCTTTTGATAATGCCAGTGGCAAGTTTATGTTTGCTAACAATGCCATGTCTGCTTTTCAAAATAGCTTAGTTCCACCTGCTAACCGCACTCCTGAAAACTGGCAAGCCTTGAAAAATAATTCAGTGAAGCGTGGGGCGAAAGTCTTTGAAAAAGCCAATTGTGCAACCTGCCATATTCCACCCTTCTTCACGGACAACAAAATTTATCCAGTTAATAAAATTGGGACTAATCCAGCTCGCGCCCAGTCCCGCTTGGCACTGGTGAAATTTTTAGTTCCACCTAAGCTATACACTTTCAATACTCCTGTTCCCATACCTGCTAATGCAGAAGTTTTGGATGTACCTACCCAAGGCATTTCTGATAGCCCTACCAGTCCACCTAAAGAAGCACTACCAAATGGCGCTTACAAAACTACTCCCTTGCGTGGTCTTTATTTAAACCCACCATATTTACATGATGGCGGTGTAGCGGTACGGGCTGGGAGTTTAAAATTTGACTCCAACGGCAGTTTTGCCATAGTCGATACTACTGGATTAGGGCTACCCGGAACTCTGAGTCAAGGCATACCTGCCGATGCTGCTAGTAGCTTGCGTGCTTTAGTTGATCGTGACCTACGTGCCAAAGTTATCAAAGCTAACAAAGCTGATCCTGGTTTAGTCAGTACTAACCTTGATGGTACAGGTCATGAGTTTTACGTAGATAGACAAGCTGGGTTTAATCCTCAGCAGCAAACAGACCTGATTAATTTTTTACTGGCGCTTGATGATGACCCTGGTAACTTCTAATTAAGAAAGTCATTAGTCATTAGTCATTGGTTATTAGTTATTAAACTAAAATTTGAGACTATTGACTATTGACTTTTTTTACACAGCTTGCCTTCGCTTCATCCAACTGCCAAAACCGAGAGTAACCAATAAACCAACTACTGTATAAGGTTCAGGAACAGAATGGGGAGTGACACTAAAGCTGCCAAAATCTACATCACTAGAAAATTCTGAATAACCGTCAGATAAACTACTGTAGAAGACGTTGACATTCCCTTGTCCGTCTTCTCCATCACCAGCGACTAAGTAAGAAAAACCATTTGTGGTTAATAATGGTTGACTCGCATTCAACAAATTATCGTTATTTCCGTACGTACTTGGTGAAAGCAACCCAATTATTGACTCTGTAATTCCTTTCACTGTTCTGGTGCCGCTTATTCCTGTGATGGTGTACTTTTGGTTGATAGGATCTAAATCAGTAGTGAAAAGTTTACCTCTAGCTGAAATCGATGTGCCATCTGCATCGTAACTAGGAAAAGAATACTGAAAATTAAATATTTGTGCAGCTTGTGCGCTAGAAGATACAAAGACACTTGTGAACCCGACAATGGTATTGATAGTTACAATACTAAGGTGTTTGGCTAATTTCATTAAATAGTTCTCCTGTAAATAAATTCCAGAAATTGGCTGATTGTAATCAGCTGGTGAGCGATTACGCCATCAATCGTCAATTTACTTTTACTCAGGCTAATACTACACAGAAAGATTTTTCCTTTCTATGTAAGAAAAAAAGTTTTTATATTAGCCGTCAGTGGCATTTTTCAGTACCAACTTGATACCTTTTCATATTCCTCACAGCAAATCCGAACAATGTAGCGATTGGTAATTCGGTAAGATACTAAGGCTCAGAACTTTTCACTTCTTCCACTTGACCAACTTCAAAAATCAAGGTGAATGGTTGTCCCATTTCTCGCTCGACAAATTCTTCTAGTAGCTTTACTTGTCGGGGTGTAACCGGGTCATTGGCTCGCACACTCAGCCGTACTTCCGGAGGATTAACTAACCAGTTGGTACTACTTCTAAATAATTGCAGGCGTTGAAAGGTGACAGTACGATTTAATAATGCTCTACGTAAACTGGTTTCTAATTGCGTCTGTCGTACAAGTCGAGCAAAGCTCACACCTAAAGGAATAACCAGAATAGCTGTCAGTACTAAAGTCCAAACGATGGGGCGACGTGCTTGGCTCATAGAAGTATAGCCTGCTGCCAAAAATGTCACCATACAGGAGAGGGTAATACCGAGTAGATTGGTGAGGTAGAGTAAGGTTGCGCCCAAACTGAGTGCGAAATCTGCCTTCGCTAAACCCAGACCAATTACGCATATCGGAGGCATGAGAGCCACTGCGATCGCTGTACCTGCTAAACTACCGGAAATTTTTGACTCAACTTTGGCATAAGCACTAATAGCACCAGCCGCGACGGCAATACCTAAGTCTAATAGAGTTGGTTCGGAACGAGCCAAGACTTCACTACCATAATCAGGTAGTCCCACAATTAAACCCAAAGAGAAAGCGATCGCCAGCGCTAATAATGTACCTAACGCTACTGAGATTACACCTTGGCGGAATAAGCCAATATCACCTTGCAAAGCACCAAAAGCTAATCCGCGAATGGGCAACATCAGAGGAGCGATAATCATCGCACCGATAATGACAGCGCTACTATTTGACAATAAACCAAAAGTAGCGATCGCACAGGAACCAACAATTAGCGTAATATAAGATACATCCAAAATAGACTCTTTAAATAAATCTACTTGTAACTGTTGTAGTTGTTCTGGCTGTCTTTGTTTGCGCCTGAAGTTCTGAAAGCGGTCTCGAATGTTAATACCCAAGAGCTTCCTCCTTCTTGTGGAATAAACTGGCAAATATTCACGACTTGATGATCAAAATCTTATATTCAGCCGATGTTATCTGGATATCATCCTTGGAGAATAAGTACAGTATTCTACTAAATACTTACTTATGGTACTTGAATCAGCAATTAGTGAAGAAGCGATCGCCACGAATCTCAAGCAGTTTCTTTTAGTGCTTTCGGTTTCTTTAGGTGTAGCCACCTTACCCCAAGTATTTAGTTGGTTTCGCCAAATCCCCTATACCTTACTCCTGGTAATTGTTGGCTTGGGGTTAGCAGTCGTTGATGTGCGGCTGGTTGTTCTGTCTCCTGTTTTAATTTTGTCTATCTTTTTACCACCCTTATTATTTGAAGCCGCATGGAATTTGAAATGGTCAGATTTGCAGCGCGATTTTGTGCCAATTTGTCTATATGCGGTGTTTGGGGTCGTCATCTCCATTGCCGGAGTAGCAATTGGACTGAATCAACTGGCGGGAATTTCCTTAACTACGGCGTTACTCATTGGTGCGAGTCTTTCTGCTACTGACCCGGTTTCTGTCACCGCTTTGTTTCGTGAATTGGGTGTAGGAACTCGTCTTGTCACCCTCATGGAAGGCGAAAGCTTATTTAATGATGGTATGGCAGTAGTCGCCTTTGGTTTTTTGGTGGCTTTGCCTTTGGGGAATGCCGAATTAGGCTTTCAACCGATTTTGTTACAGTTTTTTCAAGTAGTTGGTATCGGTGTAGCGATAGGTTGTTTGATTGGCTTTGCTATTTCCTACCTGACCCAACGCTTTGACTTGCCAATGGTGGAACAGTCCTTAACTTTGGTGTCCGCTTACAGTACTTATCTCATTACCGAAGACTTGGGCGGTTCCGGCGTAATCGGCGTTGTCACCACAGGCTTGATATTAGGTAACTTTGGTTCGCGTATAGGCATGAATCCCCGGACTCGGATTATTGTTTCCGAATTCTGGGAATTTCTAGCCTTTTTTGTGAATTCGATTGTCTTTTTATTAATTGGCGACCAAATACGTTTTGCCAGTTTAGGAGAAAACCTGCAAATCATTGCTATTACAGTAGCAGCAATGATTGTCATGCGAGCAGTTGCACTATTTATTCTCAGCAAATTGAGCGTTATGATGACTCAATCACAAGTCTCCTTACCTGAACAGACTATTCTTTGGTGGGGTGGGTTACGTGGTTCGGTGTCAATTGCCCTAGCATTGAGTGTACCGACTGTATTGCCAGGGCGAGAAAAAATCATTGCTACTGTCTTTGGAGTAGTTTTATTTACCTTACTAGTCCAGGGATTAACAATTAAACCCCTGCTGCAAAAGCTCAATTTGCTAGGCGATGCACCCCTACGCGAACAATATTTACAATTAGTCGCCCGTAGTGTTGCTCTAGAAAGAGTGTTGCAATACCTGCAAACAGAGAAACGCCCCGGTATTGACCCAGAATTTATTCGTTACCAAGAAAAACTTGTCACAGGTGAAATTGCAGAATTGCAAACCAAGATTGATAAACTACACAATGAATACCCCAATCTTCAGAACTTTACAACAGAACAATTCCGCGATGAACTACTAGCAATCGAGGCAGATACTTATGCGGAATTTGTCAAGTCTGGGCGATTAAATAAAGAATTAGCTCCGATGCTGGAAGATGTATTAGGGCATCAAAGGGACTAAAGCTTAGATACTAGCACTCAAAAATTATCTTTTACCCAATCCCCATCTTTACTTCACAACAGCAGCAAAAGGACAACGGCTAGTTTGTAGATTTGCTGGTGCTGATGTCTCCTTCTTTCCCCAAAGTTTGCGGATGAAATTCCAAAACCTCCGCCAGAGAGAATGAGATTTTTTTTGCTGGTTTTGGGAAGTTTTCAGTAATTTACCACCAGATGTCAGCTTTGCTAGGAACTGGGTATTGTCATAATAATGTTCCAAAGATAGGATTTTTAAATCATCTGTGACACGCACAACGCTTGTACCAATAACTTCTATCATCTCGTTTGTAGGTGCATAGCCTTTAAATTCACCTTTAAATTCCCCCCAGTGTCGCCATTTAAAAACAATCTCCGGTGGCCCTGAATAAACTTCTAATACTTCCCACAAAAAGCCGTCAGGGAAAGCTGTATGAAATAGACCAGTGGAAGTTTCAAAGTTTTCCTCAGTTGCTTTGTAATTTTTGGTATTGCCAATCATCAATTTATAAGTACCTGAATTAATCAAGTCTGTGATGGTATGGCGAGAACCTCCATTGGTACTCATGCGAAATTGGTCGGGAACAACAGAAAGCCACTGAGCAGGATTTGTTTTAAAGTTAGCTTCAATATCGAAGGTACGCACCAAATTTTGTACCAGGGTTTCCAGTGAGTTAGGTGGGTGATTACGTGTACTTTCCTGGGACAGTTTTTCATTAGAATGGGTATAATCTGGTTTTTCACCATAACGCCATTCAACATGATTGCTGTACTTTAATACAGTATCTCTATCTTGCACCCAAAGATGAAGTTTTTCGATGTCAATTTGACTCATAAACCCCTCTGCGAAATCAATGTGAAAATTACAAGTACCCGAATTTCGCAGCTAAATCCCCTCAATTTTTGCAGTTAAATATACAGATTATCGGCTGTTAATTTCTCATGAATTTGTAGCGATTGAACTATGTTAACTATCTGTACTCACTTCTTTTATATTATGCCAGTTAGCTCAATCATAATTGTTAATTTAGCAGCTATTATCTGGTTAAAAGCCTTAAAATTTGCCAAATAAATTGGCAATAAGTAGTTGCTATACAGTGCAAAAATTGTCTAAAGTAGAAATATTGGAACACTAAAAATTAATTAAACTGATACGCACAAAGCAGTAAAAATACTGTTTAAGGAAGGCTAAATGAAATTACTATATAAATACAAAAATATATTACTCAAAAATATTTGGTTAATGTGGGGTGCTATCGCCTTATTATCCACTGGCTGTGAGCAGTTAATTGAATCTTTACCACCTCTGCCAACAGTTAAAATACCATCAAATCAGCCACCAAAACCCCAAATTCCCGTAGAATCTGCCACGACTGCCCAAATCGAAACGGCCATCCGCCAAGGTATCAACCAAGTACGACAACGCAATGGGTTACAACCCCTACAAAATAACGTCAAACTAGCGCAAGTAGCCCGCAACTACAGCCGACAAATGGCACAAAAGAACTTTTTTAGTCATACCGGCGCGGATGGCAGTACCCCAGCAGATAGAGTCCGTGCTGGTGGTATTTCTTATTGGGTAGTTGGTGAAAATCTATACACAAGTACAAATATTCCTCGTCCTGTACCATCGGCAATTGAAGGGTGGATGAAAAGCCCTGGACATCGAGAAAATATTCTCCGCCCCGTATTTGCAGAGACAGGGGTAGGAGTGTGGCGAGTAGGTAATACTTACTATATTACTCAGTTGTTCTTGCGGCGATCGCCCCTTGGATGGCCTTAAATTATAGCTGTTGACTGTTGACTGTTGACTGTTGACCGTTAACAGCCTTGACGATGGATTGTGCAACTTAAAAGCAGAATAGTTTATGATGTGCAGCGATCGCCAATAATTGTCTAAACTGCAAGTAGACCATTATTCTAGATAAACCTTGTGAAAGCGAGATGGATCATCACAGCAGTTTCAGCAGCATTGTTTTTTGGTGGTAGCCTATTTACATCGCTGCGCGACCCCTGGTTTCAAAACTTACAACGTCCCGACTGGCTGACATTTGAATTTATCATCCCGTTTGTTTGGACGTTTATCTGGGCTTGTACAACCATTTCTGCGATTATTGTTTGGGAAAAAAGGACAAGACAGGGTTTTCGACCTTGGTATCTGATGGCAATTTATGCAGCGATCGCCATATCCACCTCCGCCTACAGTCCTATTGTAGTAGAACTGCGGAGCTTAACAGGGGGAATATTTATGGGTGGCTTGGCAACGCTACTCGTCTATATTTTAGCCTTCGTAGTCAAGCCTATTTCCCCCAAAGCCTCTTGGCTATTCCTTCCCTACGCCCTCTGGGGGCCATTTGGTACTTATCTAACTTGGTTATTACTCCAACTAAATCCCGGTGTAGCCAATTAAATTTGCTCGTACTCCGCGCACCTCTGCGCTAACTTTGCGTTCCTCCGCGTTTAAAAACTTCCCATACAAACTTTCCCTACCTCAAGAAGTTTTCAGATGATGGCTACGGACTCGTTCAGGACTACCCGTAGGAATAGAAGCGATTAATTTTTGGGTGTAGGCTTCCTTGGGTTCGCGGTAAATGCTTTCGGCTGTACCTTGTTCCACTATTTGACCACGATTCATGACTAAAATGCGATCGCTCATAAATTTCACCACACTTAAGTCATGGGAAATAAAAATATAAGTTAACTGAAATTCATCTTGTAATTCTTTTAACAGATTCAATACCTGGGCTTGTACTGACACATCCAACGCTGAAACCGACTCATCACAAATGATAAACTTAGGATTCAATGCCAAAGAACGGGCAATACAAACCCGTTGACGCTGACCACCAGAAAATTGATGCGGATAGCGATTCATTGCATCTGCACTCAAACCCACCCGTTCCA
Organism: Nostoc parmelioides FACHB-3921; assembly: GCF_014696625.1. GTDB lineage: Bacteria > Cyanobacteriota > Cyanobacteriia > Cyanobacteriales > Nostocaceae > Trichormus > Trichormus parmelioides. Next base: position 142,992 of record NZ_JACJQL010000005.1, on the reverse strand, counting down.
AAAGTTCCGCAACTCGTTCACGCCTTTGTCTGACTGTCTTACCTACAGAGTGAATTAACAACGGTTCCATGACTGCATCCCCAACCTTCATCCGGGGATCAAGGGAACTAAAGGGATTTTGAAAAACTATTTGCATTTCCCGCCGGAGTTTTTGCAACGGCTCGCCTTTAAAATTAGTAATATCTTGCCCATCAAAGATAATTTGACCACTCATTGGCTCAATTAAGCGCAGCAGAGTTCTACCCAGAGTAGTTTTACCGCAACCAGATTCCCCTACTAAACCTAATGTTTCCCCTGGTTTCACATCAAAGGAAACATCATTCACCGCCATTTGATAGCGTTTTGTCCCACCAAACCAACCTTTTACAGGGAAACCCACTTTCAAGTTCTTGATTTGTAATAAAGGTTTCTTTTCTTCCAGATTTTCTAATCTGGCGGAGATTTCCTCAGAGGTAATTTCCGGTGGGTGTGCAGGTTCTTTGGCTTGGATAATTAATTGACCACTTGATGTTTCTTCTACACTCATGTAGTCAGAAACGGTGAGTAATTTATGTGGACGGCGGTTGAGGGTGGGGCGACAAGCTACCAAGCCTTTAGTATATGGATGTTGGGGATTACTAAAAATTTGCTCGGCTGCACCATATTCGACAACCTTACCTTTGTACATTACCGCTACTTGGTCAGCAATTTCTGAAATTAAACCCAAGTCGTGGGTAATGAAAATTAACGCCATTTCCCGCTTTTGCTGTAACTCCCGCAACAGTTCAATAATTGTTGCTTGTACAGTCACATCTAAGGCTGTCGTCGGTTCATCTGCAATCAATAGCAAGGGATTACAGGAAATCGCCATTGCAATCATCACCCGTTGCAATTGTCCCCCAGATAATTGGTGGGGGTAGCGTTCCAGCATGGTTTCTTTATGCTGCTTCACCAACTGCGCTAACTTCAACTCATCCAGTGGGGAGTTGGGGTTGGTTTGCGGCCAGGTTTCAATATATTGCTGTTTGATTTGCTCATCGCTAGGTAAAAGTTTAACCTCTTGCAGACCTGCGATCGCAATTCTTCTTGCTTCAGCTGGGCTAACATTTTGATGGCGGAGAATGGCTTCCGTCAGTTGAAACCCAATATCATAAACCGGGTTAAGAGAACTCATCGGTTCTTGGAAAATCATGGCGATGTCGCCACCCCGGTATAGCTGCATTTCCTCAGCAGATAACGCCGATAAATTGATGGGGTTAGCGTTGGCTTGCGGACAAAACAGAATTTCTCCGCCGCTAACTCTCCCAGGATGTTGCAACAACCCCATCACCGCCAATGATGTGACTGATTTACCACTCCCAGATTCACCCACTATTCCTAGAGTTTCACCCCGATGTAGCTGAAAGGAAACACCATCGACAGCTTTGACAGCATTGCCATCACCGGAAAATTCTACTTGTAGATTGCGAACCTCTAGGACAGTTTCTCTCATAGGAGCCTATTAATAATATGAGTAAAAATTATTTGGATTTTAGCAGTAGTTTGGGAAATTCGGGACTGGGGATGGGGGATAAGTCAATTCAAAATTCAAAATTCAAAATTCAAAATTCAAAATAAATCTTTGAAACCCTCACCCCCTCACACCCCTACACCCATCACCTAAAACGGAATATCATCCGGGTCTGGTTCTTCTACTGGTGGGTAGTTAGTTTTGGGCGCTGGTTGGTAGTTATTTACTTGAGGTGCGACACTAACTGTACTAGAGGCTGGAGTTGGTGCTGGACGTGGTGATTCATAGCTAGGAGTATCGTTTTGGGGGGTAACCACCGGGGATGGTGGACGAGAGGGGGTTTCGGTGGCGGCTGGTGTTCTGGCTACTGTTGGTGATGGGGTGAAGTTACCGCTAATTGATTGAATTTGTTGTACTGTTAATTCAGCCCGTTTTTCCTTAAATCCTTCTGGACGCTCGATGGTATTCATCCCTAAACGTCCTGCAATGATGACGCGATCGCCTTGATGATAGTTTTGCTGGATTTCTGTAGCTAAATTCCCCCAGCCAACCACTTTTAGCGTAGCTGGTGGGTCATCTGGTTTTTGGGAATTGGGAAACTGCACCAACATTTCTGTAACCGCTAAATTATCAGATGTATAACGCAGTTGTGGTTCTTGAATGATTTCCGCTAATAAAACACAGCTGTTCATTAAATCCTCCTGACTGTATGAGACATAAAAATTAGGGAAGAAAGATTTCTGTTTTTGATTGTGAAATTTTCTCTTGAGTCACTTTCTTCCCAGCAGTGAAAAATTAGAGATTTTTGGATGTAATGCCAAGCAATACTTAATATTTAATAAGCTATTCTGCTTTTAAGTTGCATAATCTATCTTCAGGTTCGTTGACTGTTGACAGTTGACCGTTAAGAACCAACAGCCCTTGTTAGTAGTCATACAATGTAGGCAGGCATTAGCTTAGTTGGCTTTTTCTAGAATTAGTAATCTCTCATAAAAAAAACTCTCTAATAAGAGTCAGTTTTAGCATAAAAGCCAAGCGACAGTTTTGAACAGCATTTTTTAGATGCTGTTTACCACTCCCGCCTGACTAAAAGAGCATTGATTTCTGCATGAGTAGTATAATTGTACCATCTTATAGCAGAGAAAATACTTGATTGGGATCGGAGTTAGCAAGAATGGTAACTCTCATACCCAGAAGCCAGGAATATCAATGACTTTGGCTTTAAAAACCCACCCTAAGGGTGTGAGGACAAAAAGATACTCTTGGCGCAATATTTCTTCACATTTTTTCGGCTGAGTCTGGGCTTCTCCGCGAGACATAATTCATTTACCCGAAAGATGCCGTAACTGTCTCAAGTGCCTTTTAATCTTTGCAATTATTCATACAAATATTTTCTTAAATGTCTTATTTTTCATTGTCATTTGCGAGCAACAATAAGATAATGTGACTGCTCTGAAAATGGACTACCTTTACATCAATCGACTTAATCTAATAAAACAGGGGAATTGCCATGCTTTTTAAAGTAACTGGAAGAATTTACGAGGAAGAAAGCGGAGTAGGCATTGCTAATTTAGTTGTCGAAGCTTTTGATAAAGATATCCTCAAAAATGATAAGCTGGGCCAAACGAAAACTGATCAAGACGGCAAGTTTGCGATTAATTATTCAGAAGCAAATTTCAAAAGCGCATTAGAAAAATTTGAAGGTAATCCCGATTTATATATCGTTGTTAAAACTCCAGACCTTGCAAATATTTTGTATAGTAGTGAGAAGAATATCCGTCCTGATGCTAGTACAAATGAGCATTTCGACGTACCTATTCCGAAAACAACTTTAATAGCTTATCAAGAACGATCAACTCAAGAAAATAAACAACTATTAAAAATCCTGCTGGGGATGGCTTGGCTAGATGGGGAACTCGAACCTGGAGAAAAAGAATATTTATCCAAAGTCGCAGCCCAAAAAAGATTAACTGAAGATGCAGAGATTAAAAGTTTATTATCTGACAGTAAGCCAATACAACCCCAGCAGTGTTTTGATTGGTTGCAAGCTTATTTAGGCAAAAATCCTAGCCCTTACAAATTTGAGGCTTTAGATGAAGTTTTAGAAAGCTTATTCACCAGTGGCGCAGAAATAAACGAACGAGAAAAAGAAATGTTAGCGGCTTTTGCTGACAAAAATACTCGTCGAACCGTTCTCCAGGAAAGACTAGGCAGCATTTTCCTCGATCCAGATTTCTTAGCTAAAGTTACTCCTGACACCCCAGATTCCCCACAAACTGCCCGTAAAAATCTCAAAAAAGGCTTTGCTTATGCTCGTGTTCCCCAAGCAGTTTTAAGTAAACTCACATCTGCACAGTCTGATCCGCAAGTCAAGGAAGAATTAGCCCATCGCTTTTTAACTCTCAACTATGCTCCAGTCCGCAAAGAAATTACGGCTGATAACCTAGAAGTGATTGGCAAACTACCACAAGAGTTGTCAGGGACGTTTCTCCGGATTGGGCCGAACCCCCGCTTCGCTCCTTTGGGTCTTTATCATTGGTTTGATGGAGACGGTATGATTCACGGGGTACACATTACAAATGGTAAGGCTAGCTATCGTAATCGTTATGTTCGTACTGAAGGATGGAAGATCGAAGAAAAAGAGGGTCAAGCTATCTGGCCGGGATTGCTGAATCTACCCCGCTTCGATGAACCCCACGGCATTATGATGAAAAATGTAGCCAATACCGCTTTAGTTTGGCATCACGGACGGTTACTCGCTCTTTGGGAAGGAGGCGAACCTTATGAAATCAGCCTTCCCAATTTAGACACCGTCGGTTCTTATACCTTTAATGAGCAGTTAACCTTCCCCTTTTGCGCCCACCCCAAAGTCGATGCTAAAACCGGGGAAATGATGTTCTTTGGTTATCAGCCCCTAACCAAGCCCTACGTTCAATATGGCATCGTTTCACCAGAAGGAAAAATTGTCAAAACCATACCAATTGACATTCCTTCCCCAATTAGTATGCACGACTTTGCTATTACTGAAAAACATACTATTTTCCTCGATATGCCCCTAGCGCTCAAACCGATGCGCGTTATGCAGGGCAAAGTCCCCCTCGTGTTTGAACGTAATAAACCGAGTCGTTTTGGTATTATTCCTCGACATGGGGGAGAAATACGCTGGTTTACCGTGCCGAGCTGTATGGTCTACCATGTAGTCAACGCCTATGAAGAAGGTAACGAGGTAATTTTAGTTGCCTATCGCATGGATTGGACGCAACTATTTATCCCTGACAGAGAAAACGCCCTCGATTTTGTCAACACCGACACCTCTTCAGAAAAAATTGCCCCAGAATTGACGAAATTGTATCGTTGGCGGTTTAATCTTTCTACAGGTCAAGTCAAGGAGGAAATACTTGACAAAGATGAAATTTGTGAGTTCCCCCGCATCAACGATAACTTAATTGGACGCAAGATGCGTTATGTATACTCCGGAATAGGGGCTATGTATATGGAACGCCCGCTATTTGATGGAGTCAAGAAGTATGACTTAGAAACCGGAACAGCGCAATCTGTTTATTTTGGTCGTGGACGCTTTGGTGGTGAATGTGTCTTTGCACCTCGTCCTGGTGGCACAACTGAAGATGATGGATGGGTATTGACCTATATTTATGATGCCGTTAACAAGCGATCGGAATTTATTGTTTTAGATGCCCAGAATATCACTGCTGAACCTGTCGCTCGTGTTATTCTTCCTCAAAGAGTTCCCTTTGGCTTCCATTGTGAGTGGGTTTCTAGCGAGAAAATTGCACCCGCGAACAGATAGTTCAGAGTATTTATCTGACGTTAGGGACTTCCAGATAAAAAAGGGCATTGCCCACCCTACACATACTTACCGTTGTTCTCTATAAAACCGTCTATATCCCCGACTTTTGCAAAAAGTCGGGGATATGAAATTCTAGATATTTATAAATTGAATAGGAGTCCTAATTACTATTATAAACATCTGGTAATCTCCACCAAGGGATCTGAGGATATTCATGATGTTCTTTGTGATAACCAAAGTGGTAACAAGTTATAAACGACCAAAAAACCGGAAGTGGAGTACTTTGTGTGCAATGTAAATTTGTATATCCGCCTTCCCGTCTTTTATGTGGTAGAAATGTCCCAAAATAAAATAATTGTATGGAACTCAAAATAGAGGGTGTAACCCAGAACAAAATAAGATTTATGTAGGATATATGCAAGACATGATGTGAAAGATGAAAAGTCAATGTCAAACCAACAATCTGTCGCCAATCCCAGTAAGACATCATAAATTTGAAATACCAACTAAAAACATTTTGGTTTTGATTATGGTCGAAATCTGGATCGTCTTCAGTTCCAGGATATTGGTGATGCAAACTATGTTTTTCTACTAAGTTTTTATAGGAAAATAGCGCATAAAGTACTACAGATGTCTTACCTATCCAATGATTAACTTGGGGATTTTTGGCAACAACAAGGCAGTGCATAGCATCATGAGCAGTAATAAATAATCCTGTATATAAGAATGTCTGCCAAATTATAGCTAATAATATTAATGGGATCTGTATTTTAGGAGTATTCAATGACAGTAGTATTGTTAAACTGCTACCCCACAAAGTTATAATAAAAAAAGCGATAATAATACCTTTATTAGTCATGTTCTCAGCTTTTACATCAGAAATTATCTTTGTTAATTGCAAAGATATAGAACTAGATTGAATCATGCTTTTACTCCGTCATTGTAATTGGCAACCATTTTTATAATTAAAATCATTTATCTTCAATATTGTAAGTTATTGGGATATATAATAAAGAAAAATATATGGCAATGTCTTACATTTTGACTATTGAATCAGCAGCAAAGAAGATTTTTTGATTTTTTATAATTAGTGCAATTTTTACATCAAATATTTTTAAATCTACTGATTGTATACATTGGAATTATTTATTTTTATTTAATATAAATATTTCATTTGTGGATATCTTCCTGTATTTAGTCAAAAAAAATTACCCAAAGCAATAATGATATTGTTGGAAATTTTAAGATGGGATTAATTGTATCAAATTAAAATATTATGTTTGATTTTTAAATTTGCTGAATCCCTAAATTGCTACTATAGTATACAGCCAGGAGAATTAGGAGATTTTGGGCTTCAACCCCAATCAAGAAATTCTGCTATGTCAGAGACAATAGTGTAGTTTTCTTGTACTGTTTTCCCCAAAGGCAACTTTTATTTCACATGAACAGGAAAAACGCCCAAGGCAATTAATCTGGCTGGTAGGTCGCGCAATATTGGCAAGCGCAACAGTGCAGGCGGCTGAAAAGTCAGATTTCCGCTTAGTACAGGAGCAAATACTCGCTTTTGAATGAAGGTTTGAAATGCTTGAATTATCCTTGTAGGCAATTCTCGCCGACGTTGGACTTTGGCTAAATCCCTAAGTTCTACATGGTGATTTTGCAATGGTTTCGTCAGGACGTTAGCAGCTACCACCGCATCTTGAATGGCATAATTAATCCCCACTCCGCCGACTGGTGACATGATATGGGCTGCATCACCAATCAATAGCAACCCTGGACGATACCAGCGCTGTACCAGGTTTGATTCGACGCAGAGAAAAGCTACCTGTGACCAGTCGTGTAAACTATGGATTCGATTTGCTAATTCTGGGACAACTTCCACAACAGATTTTTTTAGTGCTTCTAAACCTGTAGACCTTAACTGCTGATAGCCTCCCTTGGGAATCACATAAGCCATTTGCCATTCATTACCACGGTCAAGCATAGCGATGATATGACCAGGGGCAAAACGCCCCATTCCGCCCTCACCATCTTCTGGTTGACGTGGTAGGCGGAACCAAAGAATATCCATTGGTGGTGAGGTTTCAGTTGCGGCAAAATTACCCAATTGCCGTAACCGCGAATGGCGACCATCAGCACCTACTGTCAATATTGACCGAATTTCGTGCCAACCACCGCCGCCTCGATAGCGTACACCTTGAATTACTCCGTTTTCCTCGATTAATTCCTGTACATTTGCACCCATCACAAGTTGAAAACAGGGATATTTTTGCGCTTCTTGGGTAATGAACTCTAGAAATTTCACCTGAGGCAACATTGTAATGTAGGGATAATGAGTTTTTAGGCGACTAAAATCAGCCAAAGTAAAGGTATTTTCGGTTGTTTTTACGCGAATTTGCCGCATTTTGGTATGGGGTAATTGTAGCAAGCGATCGCTCAATCCCAATTCCGCCATAATTTCCATTACCGATGGGTGAATGGTATCCCCACGAAAATCTCGGTCAAAGTCTTTATGGGCTTCCAGCAATATGACAGAAACACCTTGACGCGCCAAAATTAAAGCTAAGACAGCACCAGCCGGGCCACCCCCAACAATGCAACAATCTGTATTTTTTACGTCTACAATTTCATGGGCAGGATTAGTCAGTAAATCGGTAGTCATCACAACACCTCCAGACAGCCCTAAAATCAAGGTTAGTGTGCTTTGGGTGGTGGGAGTACTTTTTTTAATTTTTCGTAGCGATAGAGAATGTGTATCATGGACGCTAAAATGTCCATTTAGTGATTAGTCCATAGTCAATAGTTCCAAGTTCAGAGCTTTCTTGACTAATGACCAATGACTAATGACCAATGACTAGTGACAATACTGTGGCGCAAGTTGTTTTAGAAAACGTTTACAAAAGTTTCCCTCCCCGCAGAGGGGAAAATGTGAGTTCACAAACTCCATCCGCGAAGAAAACTGACGCAGAAGCAGCAGGAACCGTCAATGTTTTGCGACGGATTAACCTGACTATTCCTGACGGGGAATTTATGGTGTTGGTGGGGCCTTCTGGTTGCGGTAAAAGTACCCTGCTGCGGTTAATTGCGGGGTTAGAAGTGATGACTGGGGGCAATATTTGGGTAGGCGATCGCTTGGTGAATGATTTACCACCCAAGGAACGGGATATTGCAATGGTGTTTCAAAATTACGCCCTCTATCCCCACATGACGGTATATGACAACATCGCCTTCGGTTTGCGTCGCCGTTCTAGTTCTGAACAACGCAGAGACAATTCTCACCCCAGTTCCCAGTCCCAATTCCCCACTTGGGCAGAAAATCTACTAGTAGGTGCAACAAGAAAGCTCCCCAAAGGACTGCGTTACATTTCTGATCAAGAACGAGAGGTGGACGAGCAAGTACGGTCTGTGGCGCAATTGTTACAAATTGAAACCTTGCTGCATCGTTTACCCAAGCAATTATCTGGGGGACAAAGACAACGGGTGGCATTAGGAAGGGCGATCGCCCGCAATCCTCAAGTATTCTTAATGGATGAGCCGCTTTCTAACCTAGATGCCAAGTTAAGGGCAGAAACCCGCGCTCAAATCGTTAAATTGCAACGCCAACTAGGCACAACAACGATTTACGTCACCCACGACCAAACAGAAGCCATGACAATGGGCGATCGTATCGCCATCATGAATCAAGGGCAAATTCAACAAGTAGCTTCCCCCCTAGAACTCTACAATCATCCGGCCAATCGCTTTGTAGCTGAATTCATTGGTACGCCGCCCATGAATTTTATTCCCGTAGAGTTCCACGCACCATTGTTAATTACCCATTCCCAGTTCCGTCTCACCCTTCCAGAGATATGGGCAAGTGCGTTGCAAAAATATGATGGGCAAACTCTCATTTTAGGTATTCGTCCAGAACATTTAACTGTGAGTGTACCCGCTACCAAGAATTTACCAGTACAAGTAGATTTAGTAGAAAACTTAGGTAATGATTCTTTTATTAACGTGGTACTAACTGAGGCTGAATCTCGCTTTGCTCATGCCATTAAACCTTTGCAAGTAAGAGTTCCATCAGACCGAATCATCCATGTGAGTGAGCAAATCTGGTTATCACTAGCACTAGATAAAATTCACTTTTTTGATCCTGATACTGATTTAGCAATATTTCCTAAAAATTAGTTGCTTAATTTTAATTATTAGGGACTTACAGATAATAAAATATCCAAAATGTAGGGTGCGTCAGTATTAATAATTTCCGAGTATAGTTAGGTTCTATGGCACTGACGCACCCTACTAAATTTCAAACGGGAATAGGGATTTTAACAGCACCACAATGACTATTTCTTAGCTTGACCTTTTTCTAAAGCTTGTTTTACTAAATCATCACTAACGTTAGTGACTGCATCTTCTCTAGATGCACCTATTTCTTTTGCTAACTCTACATAATCATCAGGATTACCAGTTGATTGAGCTTCGGTTCTGGTTTCTTCAGGTGCAGAGATTTCTTGTTGAGGTGCAGTAGCCGCTTCAGCCGCCGCATCGCCTTCACCAGTACGATCAACATCACTAATACTAAATTCTTGTGCAGCTGCGTAGTCAGCATCAAAGTCAACTTTCGGTGCTTTTTCTTCTCCACTAGCTATATTTTCAGCAGCTAATTGTGCATCGTGGGTAGGAGCTTCAATAAGATTAGGTTTGATTTCTTCAGACATCGCTAATACCTTCAATTGTTTTTAAATCGTTGTAGCGATAGTAACAAAGTGATGGGCTAGTTCTTAGCTCCCTCTAGAAAGATTATTACCTCTATTAAAAGATAGATATAAATACTTAGAGGTAGCAAATATAATTATCTCTCTGGAAAGTAGATAAAACAAACAGAATGTTGCTAATTATTACTTGGAGAACTTAAAAATTACTTGGAAATATAAGTTATGACTGCTAGTTACGAAAAAAATGTTTCTCAAGCTCTTAGTAATGAAACCCGTAGTTTAGTAGAAGCTTTTAATAAATTAGACACCGATGCTAAGTTAGCTTGGTTTTACTATGTTTATAAAAAGATGGGTGATTCTATCACTCCCGCCGCACCCGCAGCCGCCGAACCAGAATTAGCTCCTCTTTTATTAGGTAACTATTTCCAATTATCAGATGAAGAGCAACTTAATATTATGCGGCAAATAGTTAATCGTGAAGATACAGAATATTCTCGCGCTTATGGAGCATTAAAAGAAAATAATCAATTATTAATTTGGTATGTTTGGGCTGTAGCTATGGGTGATACAGTGGTGGGAATGCCAGATAATTATCAGCCCACAGAAGCGATAAATGATTTACTGTCGCAGGTTGAAGACTTAGATTTTGAAGCACAAATGTCTATATTCCGGACTATTGCCGGGGAGATGGGACATACAGACGTGAAACCAATTGAAACACAAGCACAAACAGGGAAAACATCAAGTCTTTAATTGAGTGGCTGGAAAGTAGGGAAAATTAAATTTGTCATTCCTACTTTCCTGACTATCAAATTTATATCAAATTAGGATTCACGCATCCAGATTTTCTGTTGAGACCGGGTGTAAGGGTTTCAAATATTTATATCCCTATACCCTCTTCCAAACCATTGATCTTTCGTTTTCATGGGTAAGTCCTAATCTATAAGTAAGCGATCGCTCTCTTCTCTTCAAAATCGGCGATCTACGCGATAAACTCAGCCTAAATAGCAGACTTGGTCTGTGATTTGTCGTAATTCGGGTAAGCTTTCCAATTATTGTGACCTAGTGCAGCAGAAAAAATCACTAAAAACTATTGACATTTGTCGCAGATTATGTTGATAATGGTTCTTTGTGGAAACTTTACCTCAATAAAATAAACACTTGGCTAACGTCATTGTAATAGGCGCTCAATGGGGCGATGAAGGAAAAGGTAAAATAACTGACTTACTCAGCCGCTCCGCAGATGTGGTAGTACGCTATCAAGGGGGTGTCAACGCTGGACACACGATTGTAGTCAAAGGTCAGACCTTTAAACTGCACTTGATTCCCTCTGGGATTTTGTACCCCGATACGGAATGTATGATCGGCTGTGGGACGGTCATCGATCCACAAGTTTTGATAAAAGAACTCGACCAATTAGAAAGTTTAAATATTTCTACTAAAAATCTGCTCATCTCTGAAACAGCCCATGTCACCATGCCCTATCATCGGCTAATTGACAAAGCATCAGAAGAGCGACGCGGAAGCCATAAAATTGGAACCACTGGTCGAGGGATTGGCCCTACCTACGCTGATAAATCCGAGCGCACAGGTATCAGGGTATTAGACTTGATGGACCCGGCGGCCCTCCGCGACCAGTTGGAATGGACAATAAATAATAAGAACCTCATTTTAGAAAAGCTGTATAACCTGCCACCTCTAGATACTGAAGAGGTAGTCAAAGAATATTTAGGGTATGCAGAACGCTTGAGACCTCACGTTGTTGATACATCGTTAAAAATATACGATGCCATTCAACGGCGGCGCAACATATTGTTTGAAGGCGCGCAAGGTACGCTCCTAGACCTGGATCATGGGACTTACCCCTATGTCACCTCTTCCAACCCTGTAGCTGGGGGGGCTTGCGTAGGTACAGGTCTAGGCCCGACAATGATAGATCGGGTAATTGGAGTGTCCAAAGCCTACACAACGCGAGTCGGAGAAGGCCCATTCCCTACTGAACTGGATGGGGAGTTAGGGGAATTACTGTGCGATCGCGGGGCAGAATTTGGCACAACCACTGGGCGTAAGCGTCGCTGTGGCTGGTTTGATGCGGTCATCGGTCGCTATGCTGTGCGAATTAACGGCATGGATTGTATGGCTATTACCAAGCTGGATGTCCTCGATGAGTTAGAGGAAATTCAAGTTTGCGTAGCCTATGAAATAGATGGCGATCGCTGCGACCATTTCCCAACTAGCGCTCGTCAGTTTGCGCGGTGTCGTCCCATTTACAAAACCCTCCCAGGCTGGCAAGTGCCAACAAGCGAATGTCGCACCCTGGAAGACTTACCCCAACAAGCACTGGACTATCTAAAATTCCTCGCAGAATTGATGGAAGTTCCAATTGCGATCGTTTCTTTAGGCGCAAGCCGCGATCAAACTATCATCGTTGAAGACCCTATCCACGGGCCAAAACGTGCCTTGCTGCACCCCGATGGTACTCCCGCCTCTTTGTTGAGTGCGTAATCAGTAGTAAGTACATAAGTCAAAAGTCCAGAGTCCAGAGTTTTGTGACAACTGACAACTGACAACTAACAACCGACAATTAAACTAATATGGCTCTGACAGTCGAAACTAAAAAAAGACCAGAAGGTAGCAAGCCTAAAGCTTTGCGCCGTGCTGGATTTATCCCCGCTAACTTGTACGGACACAACGGTAGAGAATCAATTTCTTTGGTAGTTGATGCCAAAGTAGTTGAAAGATTACTCAAAGCAGCTGCTGTTCAAAAAACCGAAATCGAACTCAATATTCCTGAATTGGAATGGACTGGTAAAACCGTTCTTCAAGAAGTTCAGATACATCCAGCCAAGGGTACACCATATCACATCAGCTTCCTTGCTACTGCCAAAGGTTAAGGCAAGTGCAAAATTTGTCTTACTTGCCATTTAAAGTTTGTGATAATTGCTGATAAGCCAGGGTTTTAACCCTGGTTTTCTGTTGTTTGCCTTTCTCGATTTTTTTAGACAGATTAACAATTCAAAATTCAAAAATAAATTATTCCAAATTGATGCTTAGTCTAGACAGTCCAGTAGGGTGCGTCAGTACGAATAATTTATTGTTACAGTTAGGTTTTTTGCACTGACGCACCCTACATTTGGGATATTTTTTTATCTGGAAGTCCCTAAGTGAAGATGTCAATAAATCAAATAGGCAGGAGTAATAAAGTGCAAATTGAAAAGACAGAGGTGGAAATTTCTACGCCTGATGGAAAAATGCCTGCGTTCTTGTATCAGCCTTGTGAACGTGGACAAAAGCCGGCCGTAATTCTTTTAATGGAAGCATTTGGACTAACTTCCCACATTCAAGATGTAGCAGCCCGAATTGCTAAGGAAGGCTACGTAGTTCTGACTCCCGATTTGTACTATCGTGAATTGACAAACAACAAGTTTGGATATGAAGAAGTTGAGCAAGCGATGGCGATGATGTACCGCCTTGACTTCGGTAAACCAATAGAGGAGGATATTAGGGCAGCGATCGCTTATCTAAAGTCACAGTCTAACGTATTCTCAGAAAAGATTGGCGTGACTGGGTTTTGCTTGGGTGGTGGTCTGTCTTTTCTCAGTGCTTGCAAGTTTTCAGACGAAATTGCGGCGGTAGCTTCCTTCTACGGAATGGTTCTGGATGATTGGATAGAAGCAATAAAAAACATCTCAGTACCCATATACTTATTTTACGGTGGTATCGATCCATTTATTCCACCTGAGCGTGTTCAGCAAATTGAGACGCGGTTCCAGGAACTTAGCAAAGAATACACATTGAAGGTTTATCCTGATGCTGATCATGGTTTTTTCTGCCATGAGCGTTCTTCCTATAACCGTTTAGCAGCCGAAGACTCATGGAATGAGCTGACACAGTTCTTCCACAGACATTTACAATAAGCGATCGCCTTTTGTGGACTTTTTTCAATAAAATCTTCATCAGATGCTTGTGAGTTCGACGTTGGGGCTTTTACTCTCCTAAAAAAAGTACCATAATCAAGCTTTCAACTTATTCTGAACTCAGGTTAATTTAAAATTTCTATGACAGAAACGACTCTCCCACCGTTAATTCAGCAGATGTTACAACCAGGATTTTATCCTCATGAAGTAACAGAACCCATTCAACTAATTCAGACTCACGTTTCTTCTGTATTACTCACAGGAGAGTACGCCTATAAACTTAAAAAGCCAGTAAATTTTGGTTTTTTGGATTTCTCCACTTTAGAAAAGCGACAACATTTTTGTCAGGAAGAACTGCGTCTGAATCAACGAGGAGCATCTGAATTATATTTAGAAGTGTTACCAATCAGTTTGGTAGGTGAGCAATATACTCTAGGGGGAACCGGTGAGGCTGTCGAGTATGTGCTGAAAATGCGCCAGTTTCCCCAGGAGGGTTTATTCAGCGAACTTTTTGCCCAAGGTAAGCTAACTGAGTCACACCTCGAAGAATTAGGAAAGGTTGTAGCTCAATACCATGCTAAAACTGAAACGAATGATTATATTCGTAGTTTTGGGGAAGTTCCTCAAGTGCAGGCTGCATTTGATGAGAATTATCAGCAAACTGAGAAATATATCGGTGGCCCCCAAACACAGTTGCAATTTGACGAAACTAAAGCCTACACCGAGCGTTTTTTCGCAGAAAAACAAGAATTATTCCAGCGCCGAATCCAAAATAACTATATTCGGGAATGTCATGGAGACTTACACCTGAGAAATATTTGTCTATGGCAAGATAAAATTCTCCTGTTTGATTGCATTGAATTTAACGAGCCTTTCCGCTTTGTTGATGTGATGTTCGATGTTGCCTATGCTGTAATGGATTTGGATGCACAGCAACGCCCAGACTTGAGTAACGCATATCTGAATACATATCTAGAGCAGACTGGCGACTGGGAAGGCTTAGAAGTACTACCCATATACTTAAATCGTCAATCCTATGTGCGAGCTAAAGTAACTTCATTTCTGTTAGATGACCCCAGTGTCCCCGCGACGGTGAAGGAAGAAGCGACGAAAACAGCATCTACATATTACAAACTGGCGTGGGAATACACCAAACCCAAACAAGGAAAACTCATTTTAATGTCCGGGTTATCTGGTTCTGGGAAGAGTACGACTGCAAAATATTTAGCCCGTCAACTAGATGCAATTCATATTCGCTCAGATGCAGTCCGCAAACACTTGGGGGGAATTTCTCTGTGGGAACGTGGCGGTGATGATTTATATACACCAGAAATGACCCAGAAAACCTATGCAAGGTTATTAAACTTGGGGATTATACTAGCTAATCAAGGTTACACAGTAATTTTGGATGCTAAATATGATAAACAAAATTTACGAGCAGAGGCGATCGCTCAAGCCGAAAAACATCACCTCCCCCTACAGATTATTCATTGCACAGCACCCATAGAAGTTATACAAGAACGCCTAATAAAGCGTACAGGCGATATTGCCGATGCTACAGTTGATTTGTTATCTTCCCAACTCCAACAAACTGAACCCTTTACCGACCAAGAAAAACCCTACGTGCAAACTTGGGACACAACTCAACCACCACAGGTAATTGGTAATTGGTGAGTCCAGCCCTGTAGGCGGGTTTCCCGCCGTAGGGGACTGGCGTTAGCGTAGCGGTAGCGACGTAAGGAGCGTCACCCGGAGGGTAATTGGTAATTTACCGAAAGCTTATTTACAGGGAAACAAGTGTAGGGTTAAAAACGTTACCCCTACACCCCCACACCCCTAAACCCCTATCCCCCTAGTTCATTTATGGCTAACAATAACAACCTATTCAATTTCACTCCCGAATTCCTGTCGCAGTTAATATTTGGGGCATTTTTAATATTTATTTTAATCACAACAGGTTCGCCACCATCTTTAAGCATTTTTCTAGGAATTATTGGTGGTTTCGCCTTAGGCTGGTTTACAAACTCTACTAAAAGTAGCCCTCAAGCGCCTGTTGTCGCTTCTTCTGATGGTATTGATGCTGGATTAAAATACTGGTTATTTTTCTTGCTAGGGTTTGGATTATTGGGATATCCCGCACCCATGAGTATTTTACTGGGTGGAATAGGTGCCGTTGGGGGAGGCTGGATTATTGCTTGGTGGAGAAGCAAAGAAGAAACTAAAACTCAATTACCTGTTAATGCTTCACAAGAAGTTGAGAGTGAAGAGACGAGCGACAGAATCACCAAGCGACAAACAAGAAGACCTGTTAAACGTTACCGTCGTTCTGGGAGAAATTTCAGTTTCTTATTGTGGGGGAATAATCGAAATAATGATGAAGAGTGAATAATATAGCGGTTGACGGTTGACGGTTGACGGTTGACGGTTGACGGTTGACAGACTTGAAAGCCTTGTCTTGTCAGCATTTGCTCTTAGCTTGATGTCCTAATCTATCTGGCTACAGCTATATCTGTGGGGGTTCGTAATTGGTAATTAGTAAGGATCAATCACTATTGTGAGCGCTGAGTTTATCAGGTTAAAATTGCTCCACCCATCAAGCGTTCATAGCGATATTTCAACTCTGCTTTCATCAAAGGCCAGCGCTCTAAACTCACATCTATTTCTATTACTTTCTCGGCGGCTTGCCTTGCTAATAATAAAACTTCTTCATCTTCTACTAAACTAGCTAAGGTAAAATCAGGCACACCAGATTGCCTTGTGCCTAACACTTCACCAGGGCCGCGAAAACGCATATCCATTTCAGAGATAAAAAAGCCGTCTTGAGACTGTTCTAATACTTTCAATCTTTGTTGAGCATCGGGACTTCTAGAACTGCTCATTAATAAACAGTAGGATTGGGCTGCACCTCGACCCACACGCCCCCGTAATTGGTGCAGTTGCGACAAGCCAAATCTTTCCGCATTTTCAATGAGCATTACTGTTGCATTAGGTACATCTACACCAACTTCAACAACGGTTGTAGATACAAGAATCTGCGTTTCATTATCCCGGAATTTGGTAATAGCTTCGTCTTTTTCCGCCGAACTCATGCGACCATGCAGCAAGCCGACTTGAAAATCTGGAAAAACGCTCTCTTGTAACTTTTGGTGTTCTTCTACAGCCGATCGCAAATCTAGTTTCTCTGATTCTTCTACCAATGGCAAGACTACATAAGTTTGTCTACCTTGGGCAATTTCTCGGCGGATGAGGTCGTAAGCCTGGGGGCGTTGCTGACCACTTAACATGGTAGTCTGAATTTTTTGTCGTCCTGGTGGTAACTCATCAATTTGACTGACGTTCATATCCCCGTGTATGGTTAACGCCAATGTCCGGGGGATTGGTGTAGCCGTCATAGTTAATACATGGGGTTGTTCGCCTTTTTGCTGCAATAACGCCCGTTGTTTCACCCCAAAGCGGTGCTGTTCATCAATAACAACTAAACCCAAGCGTTGGAAGTTTACCGGGTCTTGAATTAAGGCGTGAGTTCCCACCAACAAGGGTAGTTCACCTGTTTCTAACTGGGAATGTATCTGTCTTCTTTTAACTGTTTTGGTTGAGCCTGTGAGTAATTCCACAGGTAAATGCAGCAAGTTAAACCAGCTAACTAACTTACGGTAATGCTGCTCTGCTAATACTTCTGTAGGAGCCATTAACGCGGCTTGGTAGCCAGATTGAATTGCGGCTAAAATTGCTACCACTGCCACCACAGTTTTACCAGAACCCACATCACCCTGTACCAGACGATTCATCGGTGTGGATTTTTGCAAGTCGTTAAGGATGTCGTTCAGGACTCGTTGCTGTGCGCCGGTGAGTTGAAATGGTAGTATTTCATAGAAGTTTTCGATTAATTGACCTTTCGGAGCCAGAATTGCACTAGTTTGAATCGCTTTCGCTTGCTGCTGACGTTGCAATAAACCGAGTTGCAGATAGAAAAATTCATCGAAAACGAGGCGACGACGGGCAACTTGCAAGGTAGCACTTTCATCTGGAAAATGGATGTTAGCGATCGCATCCTTCAATTCCATCAAACCATACTTTTCCCGCAAACCTTTAGGTAATGGGTCTTTCAAATGCACCGCCGCAGGTAAAGCCGCCAGTACCGCCTGTCTCACCATGCTAGCCATTACTCCCTCGGTGAGGCTGTAAATCGGCACTACCCGCCCCATTGTCAAAGATTCGATAGTGTCTCCAGGGTTCGCTAAAACCTCCAATTCGGGATTATCGAGCGTCAAGCCGTATTTAGTCCCTTTAACTAACCCACAAGCCGCCAACACACTACCCACAGGATAACGGCGTTTTAAACTTTCCTGCCAAGCGCGACTGGTAAAGCGCGCACCCGCAGAAAAGCGACTAACTTTAATTTGACCTGTATTATCTTTAAGTATTAACTCTAAAATCGATAATTTTTGATTCTTGGGACTAGTAAAACAATTACACTTTTTCACCGTGGCTACTATGGTCACCGTCTCACCCGCTTCCAACTCGCGGATATTTACCTGACGCGCATAGTCAATATGGTCACGGGGATAGTAAAAAAGCAAGTCGCGCACTGTATACAAACGCAAAGCCGCTAATTTATCTGCTTTGCGAATCCCTATTTCTGGTAAATCGCTGAGTTTCTGGTCAATTTTCGGAGCTAACCTCCGACTCACCTCCGCTACAACCGGGGTAGCATTAGGAATTTTTGATTTATAACTGGTTGTTTGCACCTCCTTAGGTTCTTCTTGCTCTTTTTGCAGTTGGTAAAGATACCTACGAGTTTCAGCTATGAGATGTTGTCTTTCTTTCTGTACCAAATCAGGATAGTTAGCAAACTTCTCTGCCAGTTCTTGCCAACGACGACGTTCAATTGCAGGTAAAACCGTCGGGAATTTCCCAAAAGTCAAGCTGAGAAATTCACTAAAGCGGTATTGCTTACCTAGCAAGTCTGTAAAGCCGTGTTCTGCTTCCACAGCTAAGGCTTTATGCAGTCTTATCCAATCTGGTTGGTCATTGCTCATTAGTCAATCCCTAAGGGGAATTCAAAATTCAAAATCAATACAATCAGAGTCAGTATTATGACCAATACTAATAACAACTGACAACTAACTAATCCTCATACCAACTGGAACGCCATGCGGCTTCAGCTTCCGCAATTGAACGTTCTCGTTGTTTTTTTTGATATTCTCTCCCTAACTGGTTGAGCTTTCCTAATACATGGCGAATTTGCTTACGACTAGAGGAAAGGTTGGGGTCAGCAAACTCTATTTCTCCTAACCTTAAATTAACTGTCGTAATTTGTGTCAGGCTGGATTCTTCTTCATCTTGCTCATTTTCAATTTCAATCACCAAGTTTAAAAGGTTAGGTGGCCCTGGCATCATTTCCGCAGAAGCTTCCGATGCAGCCGCAGCAGCTTCTAAAATGGGTTCTGGTAATTTTTGGGGCAAAACCTGAGCTTTTTGCAGCAAAACATTAGTTTCATGAGAAACCTTTCTCAATGTCCGTTGGGTTTCTTCCTCTATATACTGTTGCCACTTTGCCAGCACTACAGGATTGGAAGTATCTAATACATAAACCTGAGAGACTTCAGCCCCAGATGTTAGTTCTTCCTCTGATCTTACTTCTTCATCTCCTTCGACTTCCCCATCCGCCTCAACTTCCTCAATTTCCTGACTCATCAGCTGCACCAGCAATCTTTCAGCCGCCTGCTTACCCAGTTTGCGGATACCTTGTTGTAATTGCTGCCGTTGATTTAACGACAACTTCAAAAAGTTTTCAGGATACCCTTGTGTACACAAATGGTAACTCGCCAGAATTAACTGTTTACCTAGTGCTTGACCCAAAACACCTAGATAACTAGCATAAGCGCTATGGAGTTCTGAGGCGATCGCTTGTATCGCTTCTTGTAAAGCTGCAATATCCTGCTCAATTCGCTCAATTGCTCTTCCCATATCTTGTATTTGTCCACCTGAACCTATTTATGGTACAAATGTACGCAATTATTTTAAAATAACTAGCGAGAAAATTTAATATATCTGATTAATAAAATGCAGGCCAGGCTATTTGCTTGACCTGCTGCATAAGAGTCAATAGTTAATGGTACACAATCAAAAAACTAATGACTAATAGCTAATTTACAGACATTACCTGTAATTCGTGTACAGATGTTGCCTGCAACGTCTCTACTTAACACCCATTTGGGCGGCGACTTCTTCAGCAAAATTGCTTTCTTGCTTTTCGATGCCTTCACCCAGTATGTAGCGGACAAAACGGATGATTTCAACTTCTTCACCCGCTTTAGCCTTAACTTGTTTCACCAAGTCTTCTACAGAAATACTTTGATCGCGAATATAAGGCTGATCAACTAGAGTTAGTTCTTTCAGGCGTTTTTCAATCCGTCCTTGAACAATTTTTTCTCTAATGTTTTCTGGTTTATTTGCTATGTCTTCTTTACCAGATTCAACGTCTTTTTCTCTCTGGACAACTTCAGCAGGGATTTGCTCGACGCTGACATACTCAACGTTGGGACAAGCTGCAACCTGCATAGCTGCATTTCTTGCTAAATTCTGCACTTCTTCGTTAGCAGCACCAGCTTCTGATTGAGAGTTTAATTCAACTAACACACCAACTCTACCGCCGGTGTGAATGTAGCTGTCTACAACTCCTGTCTTATCTGTGAGTGCAAAATTGATAAAGCGCCGTACCTGGATATTCTCACCCAAGTTAGCAATAGTTTGCTTGATGGCTTCATCTACAGTGAGGTTAGCATCTTCAATGTAGGGTTGAGCTAACAAAGACTCAACACTATCGGCTGTTGATGCTTGTTGAGCTAAGTTTTTAACTAGAGTTTTAAAAGCATCGTTACGGGCGACAAAATCTGTCTGGCAGTTAACTTCTATCAGTACACCTACTTTACCACCGGGTTGAATGTAGGTGTCTACTAGACCTTCTGCCGCAATGCGATCGCTTTTTTTACCCGCAGAAGCGATACCTTTTTTACGTAGCCAATCTATGGCTTGTTCGATGTCGCCTTCAGTTTCTTTCAGCGCTTTTTTGCAGTCCATCATGCCAGCACCAGTTTTTTGGCGTAGCTCTTGGACTAGTTTTGCAGATATTTCCGCCATGTTGCCTCAATTCCTAACTTGACCTTGAGTTGTAATCGCTCACTGAAACAGTGCTGAGTTATATAGTGCTGTATGCCAAGTAAAAGTACTTAAACAACAGTACGTACTTTTTACTCCCGTTGTTTTAGTTGCAAAACCAGCCATTTTTTTGCTGAATTTTCTCAACATTTATTTTGGGATCATACTCAGCACCATACAAGTGTGTTGAGTATTTCTATCTTACTCAGGGCTGGGGAAGAAAAAGCGATGAAATCTCAAGCCTGAAGGATGAAATATGAAGCGTGAGCTTGTAAACTTCATCTTTCATCCCCCAATTTGGCTTATTCTGCTTCCTCTTCGTCGTCGGGAATCACCGAGTCAGCGTACTCGGTTTCATCGTATTCGTAATCGTCCTCAGCGCCTTCGTAATCTTCGTACTCTTCTTCTACATCCAGCTGACCATGACGGCCTTCATAAATAGCATCCGCCAATTTACCCACTATCAGCTTAATTGATCTGATAGCATCGTCATTTGCTGGGATGGGGATATCTACTACGTCTGGATCACAGTTTGTATCCAACATGGACACAATGGGGATGCTGAGTTTTTGGCATTCTTGAACTGCGTTGTACTCCCGGCGTTGGTCTACAATCACCACTACATCGGGGACTTTCCGCATTGTTTTAATGCCACCCAAGTATTTTTGTAGTTTCGCCAGTTCCCGCCGTAGCATGGATGCTTCTTTTTTCGGCAGTAAATCTAAAGCGCCGCTTTCTTCCCGACGTTCTAAGTCTTTTAGGCGGTCTACTCTGGTTTTGATGGTTGCCCAGTTGGTAAGCATTCCACCCAACCAACGCTGGTTAATGTAGTGGGAACCACAACGAGCAGCTTCTTGAGCGATAATCCCTGCTGCTTGCCGCTTTGTACCGACGAAGAGAAATTTCTTCCCTTGTTCGGCTTGCGATCGCATATAGTTATAAGCCTCATCCATCAAGTGGGCTGTCTGCACCAAGTCGATGATATGTACACCATTGCGAGAGGTGTAAATGTAAGGAGACATTTTTGGGTTCCAACGTCGGGTTTGATGCCCAAAGTGAACCCCAGACTCCATCATCTGAGCCAATGAAACTACTGGCATATTTTTATAACTCCTATTCGGGTTAAACCTCCACCTGGGTGTATTTCCTCATGAAGAAACACCCGAATTCCCAGATGTGCGGAATTTGGTTAGCCATACTAGGGTAACACACAGGTTATCCTCTTATGTCAACCTGATTTTTTACGATACTTTCTGCATCTGAGAATAAGCTTGATAGACACCCTTCACGTTGTACCAGTTGAGGAAAATTCGCGCGATTTCCAAAGCTAACTGGGGTTTACCCGACTTAATTAACCATTGCAACAACGGAGCCATCGTTTTTTCATTCAATGCACCATTAAGTGAAAGAATTCCCCAAAGTAACCGATGTAACCATGTCATTTGAATCATCATCCGCACTTCCCATGTGGGATGTTTTTTGTAAAACAAAACCCCCATACGTCCGCGTTGAATTTCTTTCTCAATTAAGTTAGGTACTTGTTCTAAATTAAATGGTGGATGCCAGTGATAACCTACAGCCGCCGGACATTTAATTAGTTGTAGTCCCAGGTTTTTGAGTCTGACACCTAACTCTAAATCTTCCCAACCGTAGAGTTGAAAGCCAGTGTCAAATAGTCCAGCTTGTTCTAGCCAATGCTTAGGAATGGCGACATTACCTGTAGCGAAAAAAGCGGCGGAAAAGTCGGTGATTTTATAAGGTTCAGCCGTGGGATTATCGAAATTACAAGTATTAATTACTGCACCGTATGTAAAAAAGCGATCGCTCCCCAATTTCTCTTGGCCTTGCAACAACGCATCTGCATGAGCTTGCAAGAAATTTTCTAATACAACTAAATCGCTATCTATAAAGATAATGATATCTCCTTGCGCCTGTTCTACGCCCAAATTCCGCGCCGCCGCCGGGCCTGCATGATCTTGCTCGAACCAGCGCACATGGGGAAACTCTTCTTTATGTGTTGCTAACCAGTCTAATGTGCCATCTGTCGAACCATCATCGACTAAAACAATTTCATATTCGTTAATTACAGTTGATGCACTGAGTTGTTGCGCCTCTAGCGCGCGGAGGCATTTTTCTAAAATCGGCTGGCGATTGTAAGTCGGTATCACAACACTAATAAACACAGTCTCACCCACAACAGTACTACCCATCTCCAGGATAGGACAGTGTGGTACTTCCGACTGTTCCTTATCTAACTCTGGTTACGGAGATACTTGCCTGATGGATGCTGCTGAAGCTACTGAAATCTTATTTTGAATATGGGGATATATCTTCATTACTAAAGCGGTAATTTTCATAAAAAAATATATTTTTGCTCAAATAATCCCTATTAATAAATTCCCATTAATCAATATATAACCTGACGTTAACACTGGTTACTTAAATTCACTAAAAGCTTGGAAAATGTCGTAACTACAGGAATCTACGCTTGCCTCTCCTGTATTCACTACGGCCTTTTGCCGTTAAAAATACACGATTAATCAAGCTGTTTCTGAGTGTTCTATGTAAATCTGTAGAGTTTTTATTTACTCAACCATTCTTGCTATCAAGCAATGAAATAAATAGCAACATTTGTGAACTTTAAGTGGAGTACTCAGAATGAAAGGACGCTTTCACCCTAAAAATAATCAAACTATCAACCCATCTAGTAACGAGTCAATTCGTGATGTAATTGACCGTATGAGCATGAGTCGCCGTAAGTTCATCTTTACAGCTGCTAGTGCGTCAGTATTAACTGTTGTAGGTGAAGTTTCTATTGGTGGTTTTCTCCAAAGTGTTCAAGCAGCTCCAATTCCTAAAGGAACTGGATTTGCTGGCATTGGTTTTAAGAGCGTTCCCCCAAATCTACTCAACCCTGTTACAGGAAAACTAGAAAAGGATCTTGTCAGTGTTCCGGAAGGTTACACAGCCAAAGTATTGGTTGCTTGGGGTGATCCAATTGCGCCTGGTGGCCCCACTTGGTTAGCAGATGCTTCCCAGGATGCGGCTGCTCAAGAAAAGCAGTTTGGTATGCACGCTGATGGTATGCACTACTTCCCAATATCCTATGGAAACCCTGTTGGTCGGACAGTCAGTTCACAAGCAAGATCATTAAGAAGCTTTTTAAATCAGCCAATCAATACTGGCTTGTTGTGCGTCAACCACGAATATACCCATGAAGAAATTCTGCATGGTTCCGAAGGTCTGACTCCAGTGACCATTCAGAAGGTACGGAAGTCTCAGGCTGCTCATGGTGTTTCTGTTGTGGAAATAACCAAGAATGGTAATGACTGGACTTACAATCGCAATTCGCCTTATGGTCGCCGTGTTACTGCTAACACTCAGATGCGGGTTTCCGGGCCTGCTGCTGGTGATGCGTTGTTACAGTCGAAGAAGTTTAACATCACCCCAAATGGCTCGGTTGAGATTGGCACAAACGACGGTTACACCGCATACGGTACACTCAACAACTGCGCTAATGGCTACACACCTTGGGGTACTTATCTAACCTGTGAGGAAAATTGGAATGGTTACTTTGCTAACCCTACCTTGGCTGCCAACTCTACATCTGACGTGGAGTCAATTCCTGGGATAGATAAGTCTGATATCTTAGCAGGACAAAGACGTTACGGCATCCCTAGCCAGTCTAGCTATCGCTGGCCGGATGTTGATCCTCGCTTCAATGCCCAAACCAACCCATTAGAGACCCATTTATTTGGTTGGGTGGTAGAAATTGATCCTTACGACCCTCAAAGCACACCAGTCAAGCGTACAGCCCTTGGCCGATTTAAACATGAAAGCGCTCAAGTAGTGATTGACGACAATAACCGTGCTGCTTTCTATATGGGTGATGATGAACGTAACGAGTATATCTATAAGTTCGTTTGCACCCAGGCTTATAACCCTGGAAATCGGGCTGCTAACCGCGATTTACTCGACAATGGTATTCTGTACGTTGCCAAGTTTAATGAAAACGGTACTGGTGTGTGGCTACCTCTGGTCTATGGTGAAAATGGTCTGACACCAGAGAATGGTTTTAGAAGTCAGGCTGAAGTATTGGTCAAGACACGTCAGGCAGCAGATCGAGTCGGCGCAACCATGATGGATAGACCAGAATGGACTGCTGTACGCCCTCGCATTGGTGGATATAAGGAAATTGAGGTCTACTGCACATTGACCAACAATAACCGTCGTGGAGCAACTCCATCTTCTTCCAACAATCCCAATGGCACAACATTAGCAGCTAGTGCGCGTCCTCCTGTTGATGCTGCTAACCCCCGTCCTGACAACCGTTATGGTCATATTATTCGCTGGCGTGAAGATGGACAAAGGGTCACAGCTACCACCTTTAAATGGGATATTTTCATTGAGGGTGGTGACAAAACTAGACCTGAAGCAAATCTTCAAGGCAACATTAAAGGTGACGACCTCGGCGCGCCCGATGGTCTTTGGTTTGACGACTTCGGTCGCTTGTGGATTCAGACCGACCAAGCTGGTGACGGTCGCGGTGATTGGGAAAAAATTGGTGGAAACACTATGTCCTGTGCAGACCCCAATACTAAGCAAGTTAGGCGTTTCTTAACCAGCCCAACGGATTGTGAAGTGACTGGTATTACTAGCACACCTGATGGCAAAGCAATGTTCATCAATATCCAGCACCCAGGTGAAGGTGCGCCTCCTTCAAATCCCACCCAGACAAGTAACTGGCCTTATAGCCAAGGTTATGGGCCTTCTGGTCGCCCACGTTCATCAACTGTAGTAATTACCCGCAATGACGGTGGCGTGATTGGCGGTCTGTAATTTACATTTTCCTGATTCATAGACCATATAGAGACGTTGTATTACAACGTCTCTATATTTTTATATTCTTATAAAAAAAGACAGGTACACACCTGCCTAGCTAACAATGTTTTGAATATTGTTTTTAGCTTGCTACTGTGGCTTTTTTCTTACGCTTCATAAATAATCCCACTGTACCAGCGATCGCTATACCACTAACTGCAAAGGGTTCTGGTACTTGACTGTAGCTGACAGTACCTACTTCTGTTGTAATTACTGATTGATCAAGCAAATAAAATTTGTTACCGCCCACATCGAGATTATTTTCATCGCCGATGAAAAACTGGTCTGCAACAAAATAGCTGAGTCCGAGAAACTTGCCATCATTAAAACTG
The DNA here is from genome assembly GCF_014696625.1 of Nostoc parmelioides FACHB-3921. GTDB lineage: Bacteria > Cyanobacteriota > Cyanobacteriia > Cyanobacteriales > Nostocaceae > Trichormus > Trichormus parmelioides. The sequence goes on along the minus strand of NZ_JACJQL010000005.1, from coordinate 116,704 downwards.
ACAATGGGGAAACTGTCAAAATCGATATCATCAACTTCTGTATAGGTATTACCTAAGTAGTTGAATTTAACTTCTAACCCATTCTCAACTCCCAATGTCTCCAGCCCTAAACTAGTTAAGAACGAGTCATCGTATTTAAGTGAACCAAAATACTGACCGGGATTGCTGCCAGATGTAGCATCAACGATGAAATTGTAATTAACGATCGCCGCTTGTGTTGGTTGAACACCAACAGCAGCAACAGAAATTGCCGCAATAGTTGCAATACCTAAACCTTTAGCTAATTTCATGAAAAAATGCTCCAAGCTTAAAAAGTGAAGAATAGTTACGCAATTACACTTAATAAGCCTTCCAATGATCACAAGAGGTTAAGGAATGCCCAACCCAGGGTTAAATACAAACTGCATAACCGTGAAATTACGTAAATATGGCAAAGTGCTGATTACTGAGTTATGAGTAAGATATTCTTGCCCCTGCCCCTATCTCTTACTCTCAAAATAAAAACCCCACTGTTGAAGTGGGGAGTGATTCAATCAGGATTTCTCTTGTCAGTACAATTGTACTATGGTATTCAAAAAATAACAAGCTGTATACAGGAAATACTGCATCGCTTTTAAAAATGGGTAGTTTTTTTCTGGCGATTCGACCACAAACCGACAAAAGTGGCGATCGCTGTCCCGACAATAGCCAAGGGTTCTGGTACTGTAGAATAGCTGACTGTACCCACTTCATTCGCAGACAATAAATCAGCACCCACAATACTGTAAAACTGATTGCCCCCTGTATATGGAGTATCTAAGTCACCACCAATAAAAAACTGGTCTTCAACTAAATAACTCAGTCCTAAGAGTTTTCCATCTTGAAAGCTAACTAAAGGCGCTACTCCGGTTGGATAATCAAAATCATCCAGTTCTGTGTATTGAGTACCCAAGTAATCAAACACAATGGATAATAGTCCATTGCTAACATCTAGACTCTCTTCGCCAACACCGTTTAAGTTCGCGTCATCAAAACTAAAAGACCCAAAGTATACCCCCGGATTATCTCCAGAAGTAGCATTCACAGCGAAATTATAATTAACTATCGCAGCTTGTGTTGGTTTAGCTTCAATAGCAGCTAAAGAAATAGCGATCGCAAAAGTAGCAAGACCAAAATTTTTGCTGAACTTCATCAGAAACAACTCCAAAGCTAAAAAGTGAATATTGTGGCGATTTCACTTAAATAAGCTTTGAACCAACGACAAGAGGTTAAAAACAATAGAATAAATGGTTAAGCCGAATGACCATAACTCACTAGCTGAGTATCTGCAAAAAGCTTGCTTAAGATTGCTATGTCAGCGAATGATGATTGATCACCCTGGTTAATTACCCATCAGTTGTTGCACAAAGAAAATATACACGGTGTAGTTAGATATAATAATGACTCATTATTTGTTTTCCTAACTGGAGAAAGCAATGGGTCGCGCCAAAAAGGTTGTTCTGGCATATTCTGGTGGAGTAGATACCTCCGTTTGCATCCCCTACTTAAAGCATGAGTGGGGAGTAGAGGAGGTAATTACCCTAGCAGCAGATTTAGGCCAGGGAGATGAATTAGAACCAATCCGAGAAAAAGCACTAAAATCGGGTGCAAGTGAATCCCTCGTAGCGGATGTCAAAGACAGCTTTATTAAAGATTATGCTTTTCCCGCGATACAGGCCAACGCCCTCTATGAAAATCGCTATCCGCTAGGAACTGCTTTAGCCCGTCCGTTGATTGCGAAGATATTGGTCGAAGCAGCAGCAAAATACGGTGCTGATGCGATCGCACATGGTTGTACAGGTAAGGGGAACGACCAGGTGCGGTTTGATGTGTCCTGTACTGCGCTCAATCCTAAATTGAAGATTCTCGCTCCGGCGCGGGAATGGGGAATGAGTAGGGAAGCAACTATCGCCTATGGTGAAAAGTTTGGTATCCCCTCACCCGTGAAAAAGTCTTCGCCTTACAGCATTGATAAGAATTTACTTGGTCGTAGTATTGAAGCTGGTGCGCTGGAAGATCCCAAATTTGAGCCACCAGAAGAAATTTATGAGATGACAAAGGCGATCGCCGACACCCCGAATGAGCCAGAATACATAGAAATAGGTTTTACTCAGGGTCTGCCCACTACACTCAACGGTACACCTAAAGACCCTGTAGCACTCATCCAAGAACTTAATCAGGTTGTAGGAAGTCATGGTGTCGGACGCATCGACATGATTGAAAACCGATTAGTGGGAATCAAATCACGAGAGATTTACGAATCTCCGGCAATGTTGGTGCTAATTCAAGCCCACAGAGACCTAGAAAGCCTGACATTAACCGCAGATGTTAGCCACTACAAACGAGGTATTGAAGAGACTTACAGCCAAATAGTTTACAACGGCTTGTGGTACAGTCCCCTGAAAGCCGCCTTAGATGCTTTTATTCAAAAGACCCAAGAACGGGTATCAGGAACTGTCAGAGTGAAACTATTCAAAGGTAACGCCACCATAGTCGGACGCTGGAGCGAGAGTTCACTCTACACCCCCGACTTAGCAACCTACGGTGCTGAAGACCAATTTGACCACAAAGCCGCCGAAGGCTTTATTTACGTTTGGGGATTACCAACTCGTATTTGGGCCCAGCAGGATAGAGGTTAAAAACAAAGGATGAGGGAGTAGGGATTGGAAGCAAGATTTACCTCTCTTCTCCCAGTCCCCAATCACCAATACACACTTTCTACTCCCCAGCCGCGCGTTTAACCTGGCGCGATTCTAACCATATAGGTACAAGAATCAATGCCGCAAGTATTAATACAGCTACAATTGCAAATTGACTTACCCAAGCCACTAACTGTTCAAGGGAGATAACTTTACCCGCAAAAAAGGCTAATGTCACCATCAGACTAGCCCAAGCAGTTGCTCCGGCTAAGTTGTATGCAAAGAATTTTCCAAAAGGCATTTCAGCTATACCAGCCAATGGTGCCGCGAAAATTCTTAATAACGCAAAAAAGCGGCCAAAAAACACAGCTTTAGCAGCATTTTGACTAAATTGTTCTTTGATATTTAATAGTTTCTCTTCAGATATCCGAAAAATTTTCCCTATTTGCAGCAAGAAAGGCCAGCCGCCTAGTTTACCAATCCAGTAGCCGCAATTAGCGCCAATTACGGCTCCAGCAACGGCGACACCGAGAACCAGCCAGTAATTCAATTCATCACTGCCAGCCAAAAAGCCACCCACTAGAGTTACGGTTTCACCGGGAATGGGAAGACCCAAATTTTCTAGTAAAATTCCTAAAAAAATAGCCCAGTAACCGTACTGATGGGCAAACTCCTGAATGTTTTCTAGTGAAATCAGCTCAAGAGACATCCCGCACCGCCGTCTTTACAATTTTTTACCATATAGTTTATCTTGGCTCGTTTATGGGTGGGGTGTCAATCAAGCTGCTTTTGGAGATAAGATTAGATTAAATCTATTATATTTATTACTTATTCAGTATTGACAATCAAATAGTCAGCAGTTACTAGCATAAATGCACAATTACAGTGATAAATCAACTTTTTAATTATGAAAAATTTATAAAAACCACCGAGAAATATAAAAATTGTGTAAAAGATACGATTGATACCGAAATCCTTAGGCGTTTGTGCCTATATTGAGAAAAGTTAACACAAATTATACGGCATGAATACTGACGGATAACTGGTCAACTGCATGATTGCTACACTCTGCTTATGCGAGTAGAGCAAAACTCGCAGATAAGACTTAACCAGTATTAATGTCGTTTCTTGCTTTTGTTGAGCTTGCAATTTACTTAGTTAAATTTATGACACTCACTCAAGAACCACAAGTAGTTTTGTTTAAGCCCCAAGGCAGTATAGATTTGCAAGGTGGCTTGGCTTTGACTGAACAGATGACTCAGGCAGGGTTTCAACCGCATCAACTTTGGGTACTTGATTTAGCGGAGGTAGATTTTATGGATAGCTCAGGATTAGTTTCACTAGTAAAAGGACTTACTTCAGCACGCCAAGTTGGTTGTCGCTTGGTTCTATGCAACGTACAAACTCCAGTCCGATTGATTCTAGAGCTTACTCAGCTAGACTCTGTATTTGAAATTTTTGATACCTACGAAGAAATCCTAACCCTTGTCAATGACAACAGTTTCGCTTTAGTAAGCTAACCTATGATAATACGATAGATGTATGGCAATGTCAATATTGAGTGGTAAGGTTCAGCTAATAGCCATATTTATTCGCCATTGCCTGTAATCGCACCTATCGCCGGAGAGGAAAACTTACGAGCAAAGGCAATCTCACATCTTCTCATCAGAGAAGCGCCAGCCTATGCTTTAACAGCATCAATAGGCTTTGCCATCAACAAAGCCACACCCAGTCAAACTTGAAAAAGCTTTTTTATTGTCAAGTAAAACTTTCTAGCCCGTAATATCTGGTCTTCTAGTCTCTCATAGTTGATTTATCTGGCGAGTTGCTCGTCAATGCGGGTGCAGTGGGAAATGGCCAAAGTTAGTATCAAGCTTCTTTGCTACCCATACTGCACCTGGTAGAAGATTGTTAATTTTATGAGAAATCCTAAATATATACTACTTACGCAGGTGTCATCATCAAACTAACTGTAAGTTGCGTCATCCCTAATAATTTCGCACACATTAGAGAATTTTCCACATCTGATGCACCCTACTATTGTGCTGATTCTATTTTGCTTCCCTAATGCGCGAATTTTGTACTCCTGCGGAGTCGTACCCCTACGGAGAAGCAAACTACGCGCAGCATCTCCGATAGGAGGAGGGTATGAGTGAATTTTGAATTGGTATTAGCTGATATATATTTAAATTTAGGGCGGAAAAATATTTTCACTCCAAAAAATCCAAGTCCATTTAATAGACTTCTAATGATAGGTATTTAGAAAAAGCTAGAGGAGCAAAATCTACTCTTTAGTATTGAGCTAAGTTAAATTACTACAAAATTACGCGTTCTGCACACTGGGAATATTAGCTTGTCCTGATGTAGGACGCGGGAAGTTAGGTAAATCAATACCACTGTGGCTAGAGGTACGGGTTTTGAGTGCTAGACGATAACTCACACTTTGGAGTTCTGCTTGCAACTGACGGTTTTCTCTTTGTAGAACGGCGACCTTTTCTCTGACGGGAGCCATGCGTTCTTCAAACTTACGACGGTAAATTTGCGGTAGTTCCTGCACTACTTGCTCCAACATCCGACTACGATCTGTGAGTTCTTGTACAGACTGACGCAGTTGGTAAATTTCAGTATCACGAGATGTGATCTGCTCTTGATAAAATGTTACTTGTTGTTCAACTGCTTGTAATTGCTCTCGCAATGCTTGTAACTGGCTTAGATCATACTCAGACTCCAAGCGTTGGGGCATAAAATTAGTATTGCCCTTGACTAACCTAAATAGTTCTTGAGATAGCTGTTGTACTAGTTGATCTCGAAGCTGTAGTTCTTGACGCAGCTGCGATACTTCTGTCGAGAGAGATTGGATGTTGGGTGTGTCAGTTTGGATCACGGTGGCTTACAGTTCCCATTGACGAATGTCGAACCTTATGTCTAACTGCAATAGTACTGCTTTTGACAAGTACTTGTTAATCTAGCATTCCCAACTAAATCAAAAAAAAGCCAAAAGGTAAAATTTTTTGTAAAAGGAATCAGGGACTGGGTATTGGGTACTAGGAATTGGTGTAATTTTTTCTTCGCTCCCTGCTCCACAGACTCTTACTGAGTATTGAGATGTAACAACCCAACACCCAGTATAGATTAGTTAGAGACTATATTAAGCGGTGACAGCAACTTTGTCTTCTTTTTCTTTTGTTACTTCTTGCTTAACTGTTAAGTAGCGAATGACTTCTTCGCTCAACCGCATGGCACGTTCTAAAATAGCGATCGCTTTTCCTGGTGCATTGTAGTTAAACTGCACGTAGAAACCATCACGCTGCTTTTTGATTTCATAGGCTAGGCGGCGCTTACCCCGGTTTTGTACTTCGAGATCAGTTGCGCCTTGTTCTTGTAGCAGGTTTTGATATTTGGCGATCGCTAGTTCCACCTGTTCATCTGTCAGGTCAGGACGTAGGATGTATAAGGTTTCGTAAACTGTGGACATTGTTAGTAAGTCTCCTTTTGGACAAGCTGGCTGCTCGTACTAATTTATACAAAAGTTTGATAAGAACTACTTGCATCAATCAACATCTGAGCAACAAGGAACTATAATCTTACCAGTTTTCAATTTGAATCATCAGCTCAATCCGCCGAAATATCAAGGATATTCATCAAAGTTATGGCGCAGCGCTACGTGCGAGTTCAAAATCGGGAAGGTAAGATTTACTATGGGTTGCTACAACTGTCTTTCAATGTGCAGGTTCTAGATGCTCCACCGTGGCTGCATGGACAACCCACAGACTTAATTTTAGAACCAGATCATTATCAAATTTTGGCTCCCTGCGCTCCTTCTAAAATTGTCGCAGTTGGCAAAAATTATGCAGATCATGCAGCCGAGATGGGAACGCCAGTTCCCAGTGAACCGCTAATTTTTCTGAAGCCGCCAACAACGATTATTGCTTCGGAAACAGAGATTAAATATCCTCTCCAGTCGCAACGAGTGGATTATGAAGGAGAATTAGCATTGATCATTGGCGATCGCACTTGTAACTGTACACCAGAGGAAGCCCAAACTAAAATTTGGGGATATACCATTGCCAATGATGTGACAGCGCGGGATTTACAGCGAAAAGATGCACAATGGACAAGAGCGAAAGGTTTTGATACTTTCTGTCCATTGGGGCCTTGGATTGTCCGAGAATTGAGTCCAGGGGCAAGATTGCAGACTTTTCTCAATGATGATGCTAATCCCGTACAATCGGCGGGAATTGATCAAATGGTATTTGCCCCTGATTTTTTGGTGTCATATATCAGTCAGGTGATGACATTGCTTCCTGGAGATGTGATTTTAACAGGTACGCCAGAGGGTGTAGGAGCTTTGCAACAAGGCGATCGCATCCGTATAGAAATTGAAGGTATCGGTCGCCTAGAAAACACCGTAGCTGCCCGTTAACCCTAGCGCACCTGCATATAAACAGCATCAGAGATGGCGGGGATTTCTGCGTAACGTCCCAACAAAGAGTTAGCGACAGAATAGACAACAGCAGCGATGATGCCAATGAAAATAGTTGTGTATAGGGTTTGTATGGCAAAGCCACCAGTAGGAATCAATCCAACTATATCTGTGAGGATGCTAAACAAAAATATAATGATGTCTAACAAGATGGCCTGCATGGTGTTGAAACGAATAAAATGATTAATTTTTTCGTTCCTCACCACTAATAACCACAAAACAAAGAAAATAATCAGTCCAGCATAGCGAACGCCGTAGTAAATTCTCAATAGTGGAATGAGGGGTAGAAACAGTAGTTGCAAAACTGGAAACTGTCTCAACAAAAACTCACCAAAGACAAACACTTCAATTAGAGGAAGCAGATAAGGTAAACAGGCAAAAATTCTGTCTTTAATCGTTGTAGACCCGCGCCATGTCATCGTGCGTTCTCCTGTGGCTAAATTTCATGAGCTACTTGAGCTTAGGATAACGCAGTTACTCAGCATTACTAGCAATTATGATTATTCTATATGAGCAACACGAAAACCCATGAGACATTCGTACTGCTCTGGCTGCTCTTGGGCTAGTTGACTAATAGCTTGACCACAGGTGAGTTTACCACCGCGCCATCGGGGTTGACCACTGCCGTTAGCGAGTAAACAAGATGGACAAACCCTCTCAGGGGCGAGGATTTGATCTTCCATTAAAATGACTAGCATCTCATCTCCTCCTGTAACTCCTCAAATGGATCAAAGTTAGGGCTGAGTGGTGATTAGAGAGTGAATGTATCTGAGCCTTACTTTTTTTTCGGAGCAGGTAACTTGGCGGACTCTTAACTCAGCATGGGTTGAACGCTCTGGTACCACTAACAGAACTCAGCACCATGTTTGGGGAAAATTTTATTGATAAAAAATCGCCAAGTGAACCTGAATTTATTGTATGTTGTATATCTCAGAGATTAACTCTTTGGGTGAACACTCATATATAAATTATTATTCCATTTGACAACAAAGCCCAATCAAGTAAGCCAGTAGTATTCATCCCACTGATGTAGGCTATTCTGCTTTTAAGTTGCATAATCCATCGTGAAGGCTTTTGACAGTTAACAGTCAACAGTCAACAGTTAACAGCCCTGATTAATAGTTATGCAATTTAGGCATTAGCTTCTTGAGTGGTGGAGAGTATTGATAATTCATATTTCCGGAGAGAGGCGAATGATGGTGATCCCATGAAGCGATCTGGGAGCTAATAATAAATAAATAAATCAGCATAAATAAAAGTCAATGGTACAGGTGCGATTCATCGGATGTGTACAGTAGCCAAAATAGATAGAAATCTTGATTGGTGACTCTCAGTTATATGCTGCGCTCAAACAAAATCAACTGTTGTGCAAATTTCCATTAGGTATAGTTGAAGTGACTAGAACAAATTCAGATTTTCTCACTAATTCTGATCCAGCGATCGCCGGATTGATTAATCAAGAACTCCAACGTCAACGCGACCACTTGGAGTTAATCGCCAGTGAAAACTTTACCTCGGCTGCTGTCTTGGCGGCTCAGGGTTCAGTATTGACAAATAAATACGCTGAGGGGCTGCCTGGGAAGCGTTACTACGGTGGTTGTGAGTTTGTCGATAAAATCGAGCAAATAGCTATTGACCGTGCTAAACAGCTATTTGGTGCGGCTCACGCCAACGTCCAACCCCACTCCGGCGCACAAGCCAATTTTGCCGTCTTCCTGACTTTACTCGAACCAGGAGACAAAATTATGGGGATGGATTTGTCTCATGGTGGACACCTTACTCACGGTTCCCCAGTAAACGTTTCCGGTAAGTGGTTCCAAGTTTGCCACTACGGTGTGAGTCAACAAACAGAACAACTAGACTATGACCAAATTCGTGAGCTGGCGCTGAAGGAGCGTCCCAAGCTCTTGATTTGTGGTTATTCTGCTTATCCCCGAATTATTGACTTTGAAAAATTCCGCAGCATCGCCGATGAAGTTGGTGCTTACTTGCTGGCAGATATTGCCCACATTGCAGGTTTAGTCGCAACTGGACTACACCCTAACCCACTACCTTATTGTGATGTAGTCACAACCACCACCCATAAAACCCTCCGTGGCCCCAGAGGTGGTTTAATTTTGACCCGTGACGCAGAACTCGGTAAAAAATTGGATAAATCTGTTTTCCCTGGAACCCAAGGCGGCCCTTTAGAACACGTCATTGCTGGGAAAGCAGTTGCTTTTGGTGAAGCCTTAAAGCCAGAATTTCAAGGCTATTCAGCCCAAGTAATTGAAAATGCCCGTGCTTTAGCAAATCAACTCCAAAGTCGCGGATTAAAGCTTGTATCTGATGGTACAGATAATCATTTAATGTTGGTAGATTTACGGTCTGTGAACATGACAGGTAAACGAGCAGACCAGTTAGTGAGTGAAGTAAACATCACCGCTAATAAAAATACAGTCCCCTTCGATCCTCAATCACCATTTGTTACCAGTGGTTTGCGCTTGGGTTCCCCAGCTATGACCACACGGGGAATGGGAGAGGCAGAATTTACCGAAATTGGTAATATTATCGCCGATCGCCTACTCAACCCAGATTCAGACACAGTCGCTCAAGATTGTAAACGCCGGGTAGCCGCATTGTGCGATCGCTTCCCCTTATATCCACACTTAGAAATTCCTGTCCCAGTGTTAGCTTAGGGATTGAAGAGGGATGAGGGAAAAATTCTTCTCTCATTCCTCACCCCTCAAGAGTTTTTGAATTTTGAATTTTGCGGAAAGTTCTGTAGGCGGGTTTCCCGCCGTAGGAAACTTTTCAAGACGAATTTTGAATTGAGTTCCCCAGCCCCTATTCCCAAATTCCTGACTGATCAGGGTCTGAAATATAGTAAAAATAAGTAGGAAACTTCCCTCATCACATTTTTGTTTCATAAACTACTCATTAAAAATACAGATGCCTGCTCAGATTTATCATCTGATTGCCTTCTTGGTGGCGGCAGTAGTCGTTCTCTGGACTACGCCCGATGTCAGAAAAATTGGTATAAAAAGTGGACGTGTTGACCGCCCTGGCGATCGCAAAATCCATGACCGTCCGATGGTGCGTCTGGGAGGAGTTTCTATCTTCGCAGGTACAATAATCTCCTTAATGGTCGTTTGGTGGCTAGGTGGGTTTAACAATCTCTCACCAGAAAAAGAATGGCAAATTTGGGGTGTTACCTTAGGTGGTTTGGGCTTTTTTCTCATCGGTTTAGCTGATGATTTATTAAGCCTATCTCCCTTGGGACGGTTATTGATACAAGTAATTGTTGCTGCTGGTGCATGGAAAGCTGGTGTCAGTATCGATTTTATTAGTATCCCCACGATGGGAATAGTTGACCTGAATTTCCTCAGTTTGCCCATCACCGTTATCTGGTTGGTAGGCATGGTAAACGCCATCAACTGGATTGATGGTTTAGATGGGTTAGCGGCCGGTGTATCGGGAATTGCGGCTGTGGTGATGCTGCTTGTGTCTTTGTTTATGCACCAACCAGCAGCAGCGTTAATTGCCGCCGCCTTAGCTGGTGCAGCCTTGGGATTTCTCCGTTACAATTTCAACCCTGCACAAATCTTTATGGGTGATGGTGGTTCCTATTTTATGGGCTTCACCTTGGCGGCTGTGGGTGTGATTGGTTTGGTAAAAATTCCGGCTTTTACGGCTGTTATTTTGCCTTATTTAATTCTGGCAGTTCCTATTGTGGATATGTCAGCCGTGATTCTGTCTCGCATCCGCCGGGGTAAATTGCCTTGGGTTGCAGATAAACGCCACCTCCACCACCGATTACTACAAGCTGGTTTATCTCATCGCTGGACGGTTTTGTTTATTTATTCCTTAACTCTGTGGGTGGGGAGTTTAGCGTTAGTTGTGGCTGGGGTACCTAGTAGTATTGCTTACGCTGGTGGGTCAACATCGCTGTTAAGTTATGTTATTTGGCGAGCTTGGAGGGTTTCTCAGCAAAAGTGAAAAGGAGTTAAAAGCAATAAAGTAGTATTGGCTAGCGTCTTTTGCCTTTTTACTTAAATTACATGAGTGCAGAAATTATTTGTGTTGGTACTGAACTGCTTTTAGGTGACATCCTCAACGGAAATGCTCAATATTTAGCGCAGCAACTAGCCCAATTGGGTATCCCCCATTACCATCAAACGGTAGTTGGGGATAATCCAGACCGAATTAAGCAAGTTATAGAAATTGCTATTTCCAGGGCTAATATTCTGATTTTTACAGGTGGTCTAGGCCCTACACCAGACGACTTGACTTGTGAAACCATCGCTGATTTTTTCGGTTCGCCTTTGGTAGAAAGTCCCGAAATTATCGAAGATATTACGCAAAAATTTGCTCAACGCGGTCGAGTGATGACACCAAGTAACCGCAAACAAGCTTTGATTCCTCAAGGCGCAGACATCTTACCTAATCCTACTGGTACAGCCCCTGGTATCATCTGGGAACCTCGTCCTAATATGACAATTTTTACCTTTCCTGGTGTGCCTAGTGAAATGCACCGGATGTGGGAAGAAACAGCAGTACCATTTCTCAAAAATCAAGGCTGGGGTCAAGAGATTATTTATAGTCGCAGTCTCAAGTTTTGGGGAATTGGGGAATCTGCATTAGCAGAAAAGGTGACAGCTTATTTAAACTTACCTAACCCTACGGTAGCGCCCTACGCTGGGAAGGGAGAAGTCAGGCTACGTGTTTCGGCAAAAGCCCCTTCAGAATCAGCCGCAGAGGCTTTGATTGCACCAGTGGAGAAGCAAATTAAAGACATTGCTGGCTTAGATTTTTATGGTGTCAATAATGATAGTTTGGCTTCCGTCGTCGGTGAGTTATTGCGGAGTTCAGGGGAAACCTTATCGGTAGCAGAATCCTGTACTGGTGGTTTGTTGGGGCAAATGTTGACGGAGATTTCCGGTAGTTCTGATTACTTTTGGGGTGGGGTAATTTCTTACGACAACTCGGTGAAGGCTGGGTTGTTAGGAGTGAACCCAGAAGATTTAGAGAAATTAGGCGCAGTCAGCGATACCGTAGCCGAACAAATGGCTATAGGTGTAAAAACCCGTTTATCAACAACTTGGGGATTGAGTATTACGGGGATTGCTGGCCCAAACGGAGGGACAGAAACTAAGCCTGTGGGTTTGGTTTATATCGGGTTAGCTGGGCCAGGGGAAGAAGTGACAAGCTTTAAATATAATTTTGGTACAATGCGCGATCGCTCTTTTATTCGTCATTTAAGTGCGTCTACAGCGCTAGATTTACTACGGCGGCGCTTGTTGACAAGGTGATATACTCCCACACTTGGTGCAAGCTGTAAGTGTGGGCTTTTCACAGACTCCCGGTATCTCGTCAGACAATAACTTTGGGGAGAAAGATTGACGCTATTCAAGCTCAAAAGAATTTTTTATAGCCCATAAGATTGCCGCAATAGCAAAATTATGGGTAAAGTCATAGTAACTTACTTGTATGGGGGTGGAGGGACTTGAACCCACACGACCGTTTAAGGTCAACGGATTTTCATTCTCCCGCAGCTTTCGCCACTGCCTATTGGCTTTGAGAATTGGACTCTCTCTTTACCCTCGTCTTGACGTTAGGGTAGCTCCCGTCGAGTCTCTGCACCTTCCGATTAGCTGTAAGTCATCTGTTGTTAACTTACTCATTACTACTTCGGCTTGGCTCAGGATTGCCTTGTCTATAACTAGATTTAGGTTTCCCTGAGTTTGAGAGCATCCACTTAAAGAATTTCTTCTTTAAGGCTCAATTATTTAAGTCCGTAGCGTCTACCATTCCGCCACACCCCCGCATTGTGTTGGGAGCTTGTTATATTTTGGAGGCAGCAAATACCCCCTCATATATTCCACCATTAAATGCGTATTTTGTCCAACTAGATTGAAAAATTTTTATCTCCCCTGAGAAATTTGCCGTTGCTAGCTGAGAGTTGCTTATGCTTCCTCGCAATTAACTAGACTTAGCATCTTCAATCTTTACCCGACAAGAACACTACTTCTTTACTGGCTTTGCCATTGTAGCATTATCTTATAATTTTGATCAGCAAGAATCAGGAATTTTTGCTGGACTCATTTAAAAGCCCAATAGTTATTGTGTCTCCAGGCTTTCAGTTCAGCCTATGATGGAAAATAGATGCACCAATTGATCTGATCCACTCAAAGACAAGGATTTATGATTGTACCCCTGCTATATCTGGCTCTAGCCGGAGCTTATTTATTAGTTGTGCCTGTTGCTTTACTGTTTTACTTAAAGCTGCGCTGGTATGTGGTTAGCTCTATTGAGCGCACCTTTATGTATTTTCTAGTGTTCTTGTTCTTTCCAGGGCTATTGGTTTTATCCCCATTCGTAAACCTGCGCCCCCGTCCACGAAAAATCGAAGTTTAATCAAGATTGGTAGGTCATAAATCTCATGCGACGTATTGACGCTATTGGAATTGGCATTGGCATTTTCATTGTCGGTGGTTTGGCATATCTAGGATTCCAGCTATTCGGTTTAGATGGTCAACAAGCTGGTATTTGGAGCCAAGTTTTACTAGTCATTGGTTTGATTGGCTGGTTAGCCACCTATGTCTTGCGTGCGGTGGGAAAAAATTTGACCTACCATCAACAACGGGAAGACTATGAACAAGCTTTCTTCCAAAAACGGCTAGACGAGTTAACTCCTGAAGAATTAGCCAAGATTCAAGCTGAGATTGAACAAGAGAAACAAGCTCAGATTAATTCGTGATAGCCTGCGGCTAGGTCAACGCCAAAATAACTCGTAATTGAAAATTTCTCAGAAGGTGTTGTCGGGGCGGAAGTCTTACGGTGGTCAGTTGTTTGTTACTATTGACTACTGACCACTGACTACTGATCACTGAATAATGACAGCCATTTCCGATCGCTTTGAAACCCTCAAACAGAATCAAGAGTGTGCGCTGATTCCGTTTATTACTGCTGGTGATCCTGATTTAGAAACTACGGCTGCCGCCTTAAAGATTTTAGATAGTAATGGTGCTGACATAATTGAATTAGGCATTCCTTACTCCGATCCTTTGGCAGATGGGCCAGTAATTCAAGCAGCCGCTACTCGTGCTTTACAAAATGGCACAAAAATGGAAAGTGTGCTGGAAATGTTAAAAGTCACCACACCCAGTTTGCAAGCACCGATTGTTTTATTTACTTATTACAATTCTATTCTGCACCGAGGGATTGACAATTTCCTTGAGCAAGTTGCTGCTGCTGGTGTCGCCGGCTTGGTAGTACCTGATTTACCCTTAGAAGAAGCCGCAGGACTACTTAAACCCGCTACTGAACGGGGGATTGATTTAATTCTGTTGATTGCTCCTACAAGTTCATCTGAGAGAATAGAAGCGATCGCTCGTTCATCACAAGGATTTATCTACTTGGTTAGCGTCACAGGTGTTACCGGGATGAGATCGCAAGTAGAAGGGCGTGTGCTTGATTTATTACAAAAAGTTCGACAAGTAACCGATAAACCCCTCGGTGTTGGTTTTGGCATATCTCAACCCGCACAAGCAACTCAGGTGAGAGATTGGGGCGCAGATGCCGCTATTGTGGGTAGCGCTTTTGTCCAACGCCTAGCCACAGGAACACCAGCAGAAGGACTCAGTGCGATCGCGGAATTTTGTCAAATTCTGAAGGCAGCCATCAAAACATCTTGATGATTACGATAAATTAGATTACAAAAGTATAACGGTGTAGTTTTTTTACACCTATTTTGTGGACAATTTAACATTTATGGTCTTGAATATTATCATCAGAATATTCATCTGTAAAAAAACTAGCTGAAACAACAGCTTAATATTTTGGGTATTATGTGAATTAAGTAGGCTAAAAGATTATGAGTGTGAGAGTAGGTCAGTCAAACGTTATGGAATTTACATCGCAGATGAGGGGTGAAGGCGATGAGTGAAAGTATGGCATTTATCGGCGGTGTCGCCGTGGCTGGACTGGCGGCTCTCTTGATGCTCAGAGGGACAGGTAATTCCCTACAGCCTAACTTTGGTGTGGCTTCACAAATGCCGGCTAACTTAGTAGCGCCCCAGGTGATGCCGCCCCAATACCCACCTTACGGGCAAGCACCATATTCTAACCCACAACCAGCAGCGCCAAATCCTGTGCAAACTGTGGAATTAGAACGGTTAAAAATGGATTTTGAACGCTTAAAGAGTGACAACGAACAACTAAGAGCGCAAAACCAACAACTCCAATTCCAATTCCAAAACTGGAACAATAGCCAGCAGATGCAGTTAGCCCAACAAAATACTCAAAGAGTAGCATCTGCTGCATTACAACCCCAAAGCTCTTGGTGGAATTCACCTATGGTCTGGGCTGTTGGTGGAGCAACTTTGACAATTGGCGGTGGTATTGTTGTCGCCGGTGTACTATCTTTATTCTCACCACGTTCACGCCCCACCCGTACAGTACAAGTTATTCACCCATACCAAGGCCCCACACCACCTTTGGTTCCTGTACGTAGGGCTGAATTCCTACCCTCAGCCGGGATGGAAACAAGACGGGTTGAAGCTCATGAGTATGACGAAATGAGGTAAGAAGGCAGTCCCGATGAAGCAAGTTTCATAGTCAAACTTGAAAGATGTCTTTCTCCCCCTGCTACCCCTGCCTCCCCTGCTCTTTCAAGTCAGGGGGCAGGAGGTAGGAGGTATAATACTTAATCTCTCTCCTACTCCCTACTTCTTAATTAATAACCACCTTGAGGAAGTTCTTCAGAACTGGGTGTTTCATTGGTAGATTCTTCCTCATCATTAGGTGATTCTTCCATATCATTATTTGGCTCCCCTGGATTTTCTGTCTTGGGGAGTGCTTGTTTGGCTACATTTTCGGCGGCTTGTTTAAATACAGGTTCTAGCTTATCTTGCCAATATTTAATATTCGGTAATTTTTCTGGCTGATTTTTGTATTCTAAAACTTTATCCCATTGACCATCTTCTAGGGCTTTGTTGATGTCATTAAACAAGGCATCAGCTTTTTGCCAATCTTGCTGCCACTGATTGATCATGGCTCCTGTTTCTTTAATACCAGCAGAAGCATTTGCCGGGATTGATCTTAGCATGGCGATCGCCCCGACTAAATCCCCTGATTCATATTTCTTTCTGGCTTGTGCCACAACTTTAGTAGTGTCTTCTTGAGGTTGTGCTGCTTCCGTTGGCTGAGAATTTGGGGAATCTTCTGGTTCTGATGCTGAATTAATAAAAGAGTCTAATTTCGGTTGGGGTTTAGGTACTGGTCTAGCAGCAATCAGAGTACTATCATCAACCGTTTTCAAGGCAATGCCTTTATCCCGTAGACAAGAAGTCCACTGTTGATCGTTAATAATCACATCTGAATGCGCCCAAGCCAAACGACTAGGGTTAAATTTTATTTCTACCCAGCCTCGTTTTGTCCGTTTACCCGTAACTTCAAAGCTAGTATTAACACCAATAGTTTGTAAAACCGTATCAGTATTAATGGAACTAGGTTCAGAACGGATATTAGAATTGCCAGCTACTACAGCCAAGCATTTATTTCCTGATGTAGCATTATTACTCAAAACATTAGCAGCAAAATTTTTCACATTGGGATAAAAGTTAGCTACTAACGCGGCCGCGCCACCCGCCAATACAATCCCAATTAATAGAGGTAATGGGTCAGATTTGTGGGAATCTTTACGTCCGGGTTTGGTGACAACTGGGTTTGTTGGTGCAACGGCTACAGTTTGCTGGCGAGAGACGGGAGATGATGATTTAGCTGATTGATAGTAGGAGTTGTTGAGAGACTTTGCTGATGTAGAGGATACAGCTACTACAGGATTAAGAGCATTTTGTAAGGCTTGTAAAGCTTCTGAGGCAGTTTGGTAACGGTCTTTAAAGTGATAGCGCACCATTTTATTTAAGACTACTGCCAGGCGATCGCTCACATTGACTAAATGCCGCCAAATGAGTTCTCCTGTTTGGGGGTCTTCTTGTAACTCTGTAGGTGAAATACCAGTCAAGGCTTGAATGGCGATAATTCCCAAGGCATAAATATCGCTGTTGGGACGGGGTTTACCTTGCCCTTGTTCTGTAGGCATATAGCCAGGAGTACCAATCGCCACGGTAGCAGTAGGTTGTCCTCCCACCGTCACCAGTTGGGTACGCAATTGTTTAACAGCCCCAAAATCTACTAAAACTAACTTATTATCAGCAGTGCGGCGGATGATGTTATCTGGCTTAATATCCCGGTGAATCACACCTTGATGATGGACAAATCCCAAAATACTCAAAATTTCTTGCAACAGGTGAGTAACTTGGCTTTCACTCCAACGATTACCAGGGATCAGTTCTTCTGTGAGAGTATGTCCGTCAATAAACTCTTGAACTAAATAAAATTCTTGATTTTCGTCAAAATAAGCCAGTAACCTGGGTATTTGGTCATGATGACCCAGATTTTCTAAAGTTTCGGCTTCGCTGTTGAAGAGGCGTTTGGCTGTTTCAAAAACTCTGGGGTCAGATGTGGCAGGCTTGAGGTGCTTGACAACACAGGTGGGGTTGCCTGGCCGTCGGGTATCCTGAGCAATGTAAGTTTGACCAAATCCCCCTATTGCCAGGACTCTAATTACTTGGTATCGATGATCTAGTAGCTTGCCAATCATATTCCCTCCCCAGAGTTATTACCTAGATTCCGCCGATGGTAATAAATATCTCCAATTTTTTTTACATGAAATCCGCTATCTTGATAAAAGATTTGGACTATATAAGCAATCTTTTTAATAAACAAGACTGTAAATTTTTCTTTTAGTGCCTTTGTTAATTACCAATGCCACCCAGAATAACAAACCAAGATACCTGGCACCAGGCCGAACTCCTCATGCAGCCTGCTTTTATTCGCGTTGTCGATAATCTCCGCAAGCAGCTAGATGAATCTGCTTGGAAAGGAACTTACCAAGATGTGTTAATTTGGCCCCCCAACACCACAGATGAAACTAAAACTTTGGTGACGCAGTTATTGCAGGAAATGGAATCTGCAACCTTAGAACAGGCTGATGCCATCAGGGAAACTTTGGCTAAACTGCCAATGCCCCACCCAGGATATCATCTATGTTTGCAACGTCAAGACCAAAGTGCCAGTATCGATTTGTGGGAACTGTGTTATCAGGTGTGTTTCCGTAATTACACATCTGGGAGTGAGATCGTTGATATTGATACTAGTTTAATGGATGAAACAGGTGAGGTCGATTGGCAGCGTTTGGAAGTGAAGACTAAGGAATTAGTTGAGCAAGTGTTTGCCAGTTTACCAGAAGGGTAGGGCAGTTGCGATCGCCTAGCGTAGGCCGATACGTCACAGAACTTGTTGGTTTATTCCCTCTTATACGGGCTTTGGGGTATAAATTCCGAAGAACCCCTCTCCAAACCTCTCCCCGACGCGGGGAGAGGCTTAAAACCCTGATTATTTAGTACCCAGTTTATAGATTTTGAGCAGCCTTCCCTTGTAGGGAAGTAGGGAAGGGATGGGGGTTAAGTTCTGTCTAACTCACGCTAATCTAATGCTTGTCACTTTCTGCCAGCAACTCAAAAATTTACTCATCATCCACATCTGCAAATATGGATTCTAGATTCTGATAACCGCTAACACTTGCACAACCCCAACACTATCTTCAAAAACTCGATAAAAATAATGTAGCCATCCAAGGTTATTACCATAATCTAAGTAAGTAGTTAGTGTTTGTGGCGACTACTAAGCACGCCAGCCGTGCATTTCTGTATTACGTCAGCAATCATCAAGCTTGGTATTGGCTTGATTTTTTCTATTACAGAAGAATTTGTAGATTTTTATAAAGGAAAAATTTTGTGCAACAAACCGGATAAAATCAATTTTTATAGCATTAGACTTTTTCTTAATGACATCCAAGTTTTTACTATTGATCCCATTATTACTATCTCTAAGTTGCACAAACAGCACTTCAGTAAACCAGCATAATAATGAGCAAAAGCTTGATGTAAAATCGTTTCCAGCCGATGAATCGGTAGAGAATATATCCAAAGATATAAAACAATATGCTGCTAAGAATGGATTCAAATGTGAAAAAATTGACAGCGTAAATCAGGGGGAGTTTTGGACTGTTGAATCGCCTAAATATCAAGTTTCTTGTGACAACGGAAAACAGATTTTTATTTGGGCAAAATTAACAAATGGCGAAGTTACTATTAGTCCTTTAATCTAATTTTTGATAACCACATCTGCAATCTGCCGATAGCAACTCTCCTAAAAAAATCCCATAAACCTTACTGCATTAGGCTTTTGGTCCAAAAAATAAGAACTGCGATCAGGGTTCCTACGTCTTCTGGTTTTTTAATTATTTAATGGTTGATTTAATAAATTTATTAAACATTCTGCATAATCACACTTTACTAGCTCAAATCCTGTTGTGTGGACTCCGGTATAGAAACGTTATCATACTACTTCTGACGACATGAAAATACGATCCGCCTTACCTCTTTCGTTCCTCTCCTCCGTAAGCCAACCATATTGCTGTATTGGGGGTTTCCATTAGAGAGATTTCAGGCGATCGCCGATGGAGGTCGGTCATACAATAGCGCGCAAAAGATTTGCGGCAAGATTTAGCTAAAATATTCTGTAAGCATCCTTGAATCAACTATTCACCGCCCAAAGAAATTTAGGATGCAAAAACTCTATAGTCAACTTCCACCAAAGACTAATAGATAACTAGAGGAATAACAAATGCCTAGCCAAACAAACTATACAGAGGCGTGTAATAATTTTGACAAAATTTATGAAGAAGCAGTTAATAGCCGTGAACCTGTGATTGTTAATCGTGAAGGTGCTGAAAGTGTGTCTGTAATTCCTACTGCGGAACTTAATAGCATTATAGAAACAGCATACTTATTTCAATCACCTGAAAATGCCGCACGACTTCTAGATGCTTTACAGCGAGTGAAGGCTAAGACGAATCATCCGCAAACCATAGATGAACTCCGCCAGGAATTTGGACTTTATGAAGAAGAGTAACTAAATTCGATGTCTTCAGATAATTTAGAACCAGAACCCCTTTCTCCATCTGAAGTTTCCCTAGAAAATAATTCAGAACGCGACCTTGTTTTTGATAAGAGATTTTTGGAAGACCTTACCTATTGGGTAGAAACGAATAGAAAGACTGCACTCCGCGTCTTATCTTTAGTAGAAGAGATTAGACGCAATCCCTTTCAAGGAACAGGCAAGCCTGAACCATTAAAATATCGGGATGCAAACGTTTGGTCACGCCGAATTAATCAGACTGACCGGATTGTTTATGTCGTGACTGATAGCCGAATTGAGTTTATTCAGGCTCGGTATCATTATAGCGATCGCTGATTCTCAAATCTGCTGTAAATAATAGTCGAAACGCTGCCGTAATTGTTCAACTGTTAAATTTTGAGTCCAGTATTCAACTAGCGCATGACCAAAAGCCCAGGCGTTGCGGTCTGGTGTGGTGGGGTTTTCTAAAAGTAGCGGCCACAGAGATAAGAGGTCAAAGTTGAGGGTGCTGGATTCTTCTGTTTTTAATAGGGAGAATAAATCATAAGCCATTTGCAGTTTACCAATGACGATGGGTAACTGTTCTACGGGAATTTGTTCTGCTAGTAGGTAAGCTAAGGTTGGGGAACCAGTGGAAATGGTAGAAATGAACTGAAGCACTGGACTTTTGAGTAATGCTGTCAATCCTTGGGTGGTTGCCATTTGTAATGTGTAGTGGTCGATGATTTTGGCAGCAGCTACAGTACGGGCTTCTAGGTTACGCAAAAAGCGGGCGAGTCTGAGTTGTTTGGCTGGGGCGATCGCCTGGATTAATCCCAAGGATAAAGCCTCTATTCCCCAAGCAAGTCTACCTGTTTGTGTATCACCTGTGACAATGGGTAGGACTAGATTACAAAAGTCTCCTAACAAGTTAGCACGGTACTCTGTAGCTTCGCGGATGGCAATTTCCTTGGGTCTGTTACCCAATTCCCAATCATAAGGCGGTTGCCATTCACGGATGGGACGCAGGCGATCTACTTGAGTAACTACGGCGATTGCGGGGATGTCTGCAACTGTGGCTTTGATTTCTTGCAAAAAGTCCACATCCATTTGTAAAGCGGGGTCAAGTACAGGAGTGACTAACAGTAATAAGTCGGCTTTGGTGGCATATTCTAATACGGAATCCCGTAAATCGCCCCGTTTAACTTGTTCGTATCCTGGTGTGTCCAAGAGATTCAAGGTTTCCCCATCTTGGGTTTGCCAGTGGTAATTTTGAATTTCGGCGGTGCTGGGTAACACATCAACTTCTGCCAAATTACTTTGGAAGATGGTATTAATTAAACTGCTTTTGCCTGCTCCCGTTCTTCCTGCCAGTAAAATATTTACAGGTTTCTGGGTAACTTTCTCGACTGGCTGGGCTTGTGCGAGAATGTTTTCTAGTGTTTGAGTTTTGGTTTTTGGTAAGGTTGGGGTAGAAACGGTAGCTGTGGAGATATTTACTGTAGTTCCACTGTAGAGGGCGATCGCCTGGCGACACAAGTTGTTTAAAGCAGCTTCCCGCAGCAATTGCCCTAAATTCACCAATAATTGCTGATTTGCTTGATTAGTTGTTCCCTTAGTTGCCCGGTTAGCCGCCGCAGCCACAGGATTTAACAACCACTGCGCCCAGTTCCATGCACGCCAGACCTTCCGCGCTGATGGTTCTAGTTTGCGATACACTTCGTATGCTTGGTATGCTTGCCCAATTGTTACCTGATTGAGTGCTGGTGATAACTTCTGCATCCACTGATCTAAGTCATCGACTGTTCCCCGAATCAATCCGTAAGCTTGGGGGACGTAGATATTTAGTAAGGGATACTGCACCTGGGGATAATAAATCAGGGCGATCGCTCTAACTAAATCTTGACATCTTTGCCAAAATGTTGTCCAATCTTCCCAAATTGGGCGATCGCCTTGGGCAATTGTCAGGATTTCCTGTAAAGCTGCTTCTATTTGTTGTGTCTTATCACTGCTGACGCTTGGTGTTGTGTCCTCCACCGCAGATTTGAGTTCTTCTTTAACTTCGGCTAATGCAGCTTCTATTTGCCGGATGGCTGGTTGTGTCCATTTCACCAACAACCAACGCCAAGCTACAAATACCAAGGTAAACACAGCCCAAATCCAACTTATTCCCCAAGTATGAATCTGCATCCCTGCGGATACTAGCAAGAAAATCATGATGGAGGCGATCGGCATTGCCAATACCACCCACTGCCACGGCTTTAAACGTACCATTGCTCAATACCTACCTTAATTAAAGTTACTATACTGCGATCATTCATCCCAAGACTGTTAGAAAATAAAGCCAGAATCAATCTTTTTAAGTTTATAAATCAACAGACATATACTCGATAGGTTAACAAACTATAGGACTAGTATTTGATTTGTGAAATATACATAGAGCAATGCCCGCCACAACCATGATACGGTGAGCATTGCCCACCCTACAGATACTTCAAGCATTTCCATAATCAAATCTGATTCCTATCGAAGAAGTGTAAAAACTAATTAATAGATTATGCTTACCATCCCCTCTTGTTTAACTACATAGGTTCATGAGTCGTCTTCAGGAATAACGACCTCTGCTGTTGTATCAAGACTTGTTGGTAAATTAGTTATGTCAAAAGTTAGTAATTAAAGCGATGTCTAAGAATTTATTGTAAACAATAATCACAAAACTTTGGCATTTTTATTTAGGCTAAAGTATGACATTATGAACCGATTACTAAACGGACGTAAATATTTTACTTCTGATGGCGACTTTAGTAATCATAAGATAACTAAAGTTTCATATTTGCAGAAGGACTTATTAGGACTTACGCATGAAAACGAAATGTCAAGGGTTTGGATAAGGGTGTAGGGGTATAAATGTTTGAAACCCTTACACCCGGTCTCAACAGAAAATTTTAGTGCGTAAGTCCTACTTATGAACAATTCAATTTAATCATGGTCTTCTCAATCTTGAGAATGTCCTCAATTTGTCGTGTTTATCAGGTATAAATAATTATGAAAGCAAAACTGAGGTTTCAACCTGTTTCTCATAGCTGGGTGGCTTTACATCCAAAACCCAAAGGTGTTATTCAATTTATTGGTGGGGCTTTCTTCGGTACTTTTGCCCCCATGCTATTCTATCGCTATTTATTACAATATCTATTTTATAACGGCTACACTATCATTCTTCTGCCTTTTAATTTTACTTTTAATCATTACGCAGAAGCAGGGTTTTTAATCAGGGAAGAATATGAAATTACCCCAGAGTTAATTAGAATGGCAAAGCTTGCTAATTATGATTATCAAGTTTATTTAAATGATCGGAAATTTTCCTGGATAGGACATAGTATTGGCTGTAAGTATATTGCTCTTTTGGAGGCTTTTTCAGCATTACCGCAACAGCCCAAAGAACTGGAAGAATTGATTCGTGATATCGTAACCAAAACATCAAACCCATCAGAGCAGGCGAAAAATGAACGCAAAATTCAAGCTATTGTCGAAAATCTAGAAGTCCTCATGAAGGATCTCCAGCAACAACGTGCTAAAGCAACCCAATTAATTAAATATTATCTTGGGTATGAGCCAGATACTTACTGGGATAGGATGGAAAATCCAAATATTGACAAAACTTTCTTTAAAAGCATCTTCATTAAAGGACAGACATCTATACTTTTAGCTCCTGTCAATACTGGTACTGATAGTGCAGTTCCCAAATTTTTAGCAAATATTATTGATAGATTAGGCTGGGGTGTTAAACCCAGTCCTCAAGAAACTTATGCTTTAATTCAAGCTACCAATCTCTTTAATCTTCTGGGATTGATTCGCTTCAAATCAGATAATATTGCTAAGTCAACGGGTGACTGGTTTATCAATGTTTTCAAAAAGCCACCAACAGATTTCCAGAATTATTTAGTCGGTGGTCACTTAAAACCTTTAGGTATTCGAGTCGGTGGTTATGTAGTGAATTTTCCCGATAGCTTACCTATTATTGAATCGCCCCAAAGACGCAGTTCTGAGTTGGAAATATATATAGATAAATTGCTTCAGGCTTTAGAAAAAGAACGACAACTATAGCAATTTTCATCATCTTTGCAACAAATAGATAACAGTAGGGGCGCACAGCAACACCCCTACTAAGCTAATGCGCGCCTAAATTGCATAAATACTAATAAGGGCTGTTGACTGTTAACTGTTAACGGTCAACAGCCTTCACGATGGATTATGCAACTTAAAAGCAGAATAGTTTAGCTCATATCCCATGAAGCTATAATCAGAAATTTCTCGCTGATGTTGGTTGGTCTAGATAGCCATATACTAGGCGAGAAACTTGATTGATGAAAGCTCTAGCTCTAGCATCACCAAAAGGCCTGGCTACTATGATGCCTGCCAAATAACGTTTACCAGAAGGTGTTTGGATAATTCCCGCGTCTCCTAAAACTCTTCCAAGAGTCCCTGTTTTATGGGCGATGACTGCACCTTTACCCAGGCCTACTGGCAACAAGCTTCTATTTTTACAGCGACTCATAATGTCCATAACCCGTGAGTTGCTGGTAGCACTTAGCAACTTATTGTTGGAAATCAAGGCGGCTAAACGCACTAAATCTTTAGGACTAGTTTTGTTAGTTCCTTTGAAATCTCCTAGCAAATTGCGAATGACTGTATTTTGTAGTCCCCAAGTGCGAAATCTTTGATTTAATCGATTTTTACCACCTAATCGGTCAATAATCATGTTCGTGGCGGTATTATCGCTGATAATCATCATTTTGCTAGCAGTTTCCATCAGCTTAAATCTACTGCCTGCTTTTCTATATTGCATCGTTCCCGAACCACCAGTCATCAAGTCACGCCGCATTACCAAAGTTTCATTTGGGTTAATTCTGCCAGCATCGATTTCTTCAAACAAAGCAATGAGAATCGGAAATTTAATTGTGCTGGCTGCGGCAAATGTTTTTTCTCCATTGATATCTAGATACTCGCCGGTTTCCATATCTAAGAAAAACATCCCGGCTGAGAGAGAACTATAGCGGTTCATCAATCGTTTAATTTGAGAATCTAGCTGTGATATTTCTCTACTTAAAGGAACAACTCCCGCAAATTCTAAATTATTACTGACAGGAATTGAGATTTTTTCTTCACCGGATACTGTATTATCAGATTCCTTCTTAATAGCTGAAAAATTAAGAATCCAATGTGAGGCAGAATCACCTTTAATTACTAACTTGTCGGGAGAGGTTGTATAACCTGGTGCTAACTCCACCACAATTCTGGCCGTGTTATTCTCAACCTTACCAATGCGAATTTCTCGCACGGCGGCTCCAAAATTTTTACGCTGTGTATTAGCTTTGAAACTTGTTCCTGGTAGGTCAATGACAATTCTGTCTGGATTATTAATTAAAAAAGCTCTGGGCTTAACTTCTGAATCAGTCGTGATATTTAGTTGATTCCGATTAGGATCAAATTTCCATGATTCTAAGCGAGCGGCATTTGCTGGAGTAGATAAAAGAATTGTGCTAATGAGGCCGAGTAAGAGAAAAGGTGACTTCATGCGTGTGAATTGTGAGGAGCTACAGAGATTATTTGCAATATTTTCCGGTGTTTTTTAAACTTTCCGGAAAGTGCTGTGGGAAGGTGATATTTTTGCCTATTTTCTGACATCGAGACGTTTGCAGATGCAAATAGTTCCACTGCAAACTCAAGACATTAAAGCTGATACTTTAGCCTTTGTAGTAACAATTGGTCAATGGTAAATCAACCTATTATGTTAGACACGGTTGCGAAATTGATTGGCAGTAGGCAAAGAAAACAAAAGAAGCCTGAAGCTGCTTTTGCTTTAACTTGCACATCTTTTCATATTGACGGTTGACATTTAACCGTCAACTGTCAACAAACCATACGAGTGAGTGTGTAATTTAAAAAGGTCAATGGTTTATCAAGATTACAATAAATCTTGACTCCATAAATCAAAAATCACCTCAGTTTGACAAAAAATTTTCCCAGATGGAGGCTGTACCTAAAATTATTCAGTTGTGTGGGGTAGTTTTGACTAGTACTGATCTATGGCGCAGCGATCGCCTCCATATTTTGCTGAATATACTTAATTAAAACATAACCAAAACTTAAAATGCCCCAGTCAAATTAAAAGATTGTATGAACTACGGGCAGTAAATTTCTAATGCCAGTGACTTTTTGTGTATATTTACACCTAGCATAGAATAATTTATTTGACCAAAAACTGAAAATTTAACTTTACAGTCATGTCCGTACCCGATTTTACACCTGAGCCGGAACATTTTACTATGGATAGATTAGCTATCGTGAATCATCCAACAAATGCGGACTTTTTACAACAGCCTGTACACTATTCAACTATTAGCGTTAGAAAAAGATTAATTGATATTATTGGTGCTATTGTGGGGCTGATAATTACAGCTATTATCACAGTTCCCATCGCTATACTTACTATTATTAATGATCCTGGCCCCATATTTTATTCTCAAATTCGTTGCGGTCTGAACGGTAGACATTTCCGCATTTGGAAATTTCGGTCTATGGTGGTTAACGCCGATAAAGTTAAGCATTTGGTAAAAAACCAAGCTCAGGGTCACATATTTAAATCGGTGAATGACCCACGTATCACCCCTATGGGTAAATTTTTGCGTCGTACCAGCTTAGATGAGTTTCCCCAATTTTGGAATGTTCTGATAGGGGATATGAGTTTAGTGGGAACCCGTCCACCCACACCTGATGAAGTCGTTCATTATGAACCACGTCACTGGGAAAGATTACGGGTTAAACCAGGAATGACGGGAGAATGGCAAACTAAGGGTCGTTCCAATATTAAAGATTTTGAAACTATCGTACAGATGGATTTAGATTATCAACGTAAGTGGTCTATAACTTATGACCTCAATCTGATATTGAAAACCGTGTGGGTAGTGCTGAAAAAAAGCGGTGCTTGTTAGTTAACCTTTCACACCACTACCAATATCTGTTTCTACGATGTAACGCTGTAGTATGAGAAATAATATCAGTACAGGGGCGATCGCAATTACGGAACCAGCCGCAACCAAACGCCAGTCAAGAGAAAACGTCCCCGCCAGTTTCGCCACACCCAAAGGTAAGGTATACAAATTCTCATCTTGAATCACAATCAACGGCCATAGAAAGTCACTCCAAGCGCCGATAAATACGAAAATAGCCAGAGTTACCAATGCTGGTCTGACAGCAGGTAACATAACATGCCACCATAAGCCTAACTCCGAACTACCATCCATCCTGGCAGCTTCTTCTATTTCTTTGGGAACACCCATAAAAGCTTGTCTTAAAAGGAAAATACCAAAAGCAGAAGCCAAGCTGGGAAACATCATACCGAGATAAGTATTACGTAAGCCCAACTGCACAGTCAAAATGTACAGTGGTATCATCACGATTTGGAAGGGAATCATAATCGTAGAAACGATCGCAATAAAAATCCAGTCCCTCCCCGGAAATGATAGCCTTGCTAAGGGGTAAGCGGCTAAGGAGCAAAATAACAGATTTAACCCTACAGTCAGTACGGATACTAAAGTACTGTTATATAAATATTGTCCAAATGGTAGAGAATTCCACACCTTAAAAAAATTATCTACAGTCGGTTGACTTGGTAATAACTGCGGTGGAGACTGAAAGATATTTTCTGTAGGTGATTTTAAAGCAGTGCTGATGAGCCACAACAGAGGGAAGAGAGTGATTAAGGCGATCGCACCTAACAAACCATACATTACCAGCGTTCGCCAGGGTGAATTTTGCGTTTTCCAATTCATTCTGTTCGTTAACAGTTGACGGTTGACAGTTAGCCGTTAACTATTAACATGAAAAGATGTTTCTGTCAAGACTGCTTGTAAAGGCTGATCCCAATTTTCTATGGGTAATTGAGGCAAATAAGCAAAATCAAAAACAATGCCGATAGTAGGCTTTTTTGACCATTCTGGAGAACTCAGTAGGCGATCGTAGTATCCCCCACCGTAGCCTAAACGGTATCCTTGATAGTTACAAGCAACACTGGGAACAAGAATTAAATCAACTTCCTCAGGGTCTATGGTTGGTGCTTGTGGATCAGGCTCTTTGATACCGTAAGCGTTGATAATTAAGGAATCTTGAGGTATCCAACTATGCCATCTGAGGGATTGATCAACGCAGCGAGGAAATCCCCAACGGTGGTGAGTATGGACAAATAAGGAGCTAAGATCAGGTTCTTGACGAAAGCTGAAATAGGCAAGTACTGTTTTTGCTTGGGTAAAAACAGTGGATGATTGTAATAGATGAGAGATGCGATCGCTCTTTTCTCTCCATTCTCCAACAGACATGGACTGTCTAGTTTTGATTAAACTCCGGCGTAATTGAGATTTAGTTAATACTTGATGGTCATTCACTGCGTTTAAATTCAAGAATGAGGTAAGCTAATGCGCGCCCAAATTGTATAACTACTAATAAGGGTTGTTGACTGTTGACTGTTAACGGTCAACAGTTAACAGCTATACATACTCGATTGTGAGATTGATGATAGTTTATTTCTGCACTCCCTTATTCCAATCGCAATATAAGCTATGACACTGAATTTATATTTACTGCGACATGGAGAAACGACTTTTAGTCAAAGTGGTAATTTCTGCGGTGAAACTGATGCGGATTTGACCTCTGAAGGGGTGCAGATGGCAGAGAGTTTTGCCCATGTTTATCAAAAATTGAAGTGGGAAGCGGTTTATGCTAGTCCGATGAAGCGCACAATTGCCACAGCCAAGCCATTTTGTGATGCTATCGGTATGGAAATGCAGTTGCGTGACGGACTTAGAGAAGGTAGTTACGGCGAATGGGAAACTAAGAGTAAATCTTTTGCCCAAGAGAATTATGCCCAAAACTATGTCAAATGGTTGACAGAACCCGCTTGGAATGCACCAATAGGTGGAGAAACGGCGGTAGATATCGCTAACCGTTCTATGCCTGTCATTGCTGAAATTCAGGAAAAACACCCCCAAGGAAATGTTTTAGTAGTTTCTCATAAAGCCACGATTCGGATTATGCTTTGTAGCTTACTGGGAATTGACTTGGGACGCTATCGCTATCGGGTGAATATTTTGGTCGCGTCGGTAAGTATGGTAAAGTTTGACGTTAATGGCCCTTTGCTCGAAATATTAGGCGATCGCCATCATATACCCGATCATCTTCGCTTTCGTCCGGGAACATAACATTCCCTAGCGGCAGTTTGTCCAGAAACTATTAGACTTGTCCGACAACTCCAAAGCCCAGGGACACCTATTTTTACTTCGGCAATTGTTAAATACCGATATCTAATTTGGTAGATAAATTCTGCATAATAGGAATTTCAATGACAAATTCTGTACCTTGTTTTTCAGTAGAATTACAATACAGCTTTCCAGTATGCTTATCCACAATAATCTGGTAACTAATTGATAATCCTATGCCAGTACCTTGACCTAATGGCTTAGTTGTAAAAAACGGATTAAATAATTTGTCGCGGTTATTTTCTGGAATACCTGTACCATTATCGATAATCCGAATTTGTATCCAAGATTCATTCATTTGATGAGTGCAAATCCGAATTATGGCAGGGCTATTCTTAATTTCATCCTCTGTGCTTTGCCAATTATATTCATGTAAAGCATCTATGGCATTAACAAGAATATTCATAAATACCTGATTGAGTAAACCAGGATAACATTCAACCAATGGTAATGAAGTATATTCTTTAATTAGCAAAATTTCTGGATGTTGGTCTGTAGACATCAATCGGTGAGATAGAATCATCAGAGTGCTATCAATTCCTTCATGAATATCGACTGATTTAATTTCGGCTTCGTCAAGGCGAGAAAAGTTCCGTAGGGATTTAACAATTTTCTCAACTCTATTGGTGCCATATTCTATAGAGTTTAGGATTTTGATAAAATCTCCTTGGATAAATTCTAAATCGATATCGTTAATTTGTGCTTGGATAATATCGGGGGGTTGGGTGTAATACTCTTGATAATTTTGGATTAAATTTAATAAATCTTGAGAATATTCCTTTACATAACTAACGTTGTTTTTAACGAAAGTAATTGGATTATTGATTTCATGGGCAATACCAGCCACCATTTCACCCAAGGATGACATTTTTTCGGTTTGAATTAGTTGAAGTTGAGTTTGTTGTAATTCTTGTAATGTTTGGGTTAATTGATCATTTTTAGATCGCAATTCTTTTGACCTTTTTTCTACGCGCATCTCTAATTCATGATTGAGATCCTTGAGCGTTATTTGAGCTATCTTACTAGTTCTTAGATAATTTTTTAATAAACGTAATACCAATAACCATGAAGGTATAAGAAAAGCTAAACTAGTAACTGAGCCACCAACTGACCACAATAGATATATTTTATATTTTAAGATTCTTTCATCTATCAGTATAGCGATCGCTTGATTTATTTTATTCACACCAGATGCGTACTTTCGTTTCTCTGATTCATATTGTGAACTTAATAAAAGTGTTTTTGCAGCTAGCATTTGGCCTTTTCTTACTAAATCGAAAGATTTATATTCCATCTCCACTAAACGTTTATTTGCTAAATCAGTTTCTTTAGCATCTTGATTATTATAAACTTCGGGAGCAAGTTGAATAGATTCTTTGATTACCGCATCTAATAAAGGTTCAAATTGACGATATCTTTTTTCCCATATAGAATTACCTGTAACAGCATTCATGCGTGCTGACATTGTCAGAACTTCATCATAATAAGTAATTTTTTCGCTAAGACTCTGTAGCCTTAGTTCATTTTTGATAATACTATTAAAATCATTGTAAGCTTGCCAAGTAACCCATGTTTGCGGCAAAAATAATATAAGAGTTAGTACAACAGTGATAGTAATTAATTGAGACGGCAACAGTTTAAATGGGAGACGCAGCAATTTTAAAAAAATTGATTTAATATTTAGCTTCTGAAACATGGTGAGAATATATATTAATTTTCGTAAAATACTTAATCTAGATTAATATTTGGTAAATATCTAAATCAAATTTGATTGCTAAAAAGACAAGATTAAATAGTACATGAGAACTATATTAGGCTACTCTCTGCTTAACCCAATGCAAAATTTTTTCGCACTATTTTGATCATGTTATCTGATCAGGCTATGTTAGCGATCGCATAACCGAGAAAGGCTTCGATGATCCTAACTTTAATTTTGGCAAACACGCTACAAATAGCCAATTTTAGACAAAAATTAAACCAAATTTTCATATTAAGCTATTCTGCTTTTAAGTTGCACAATCCATCGTGATGGCTGTTAACTGTTGACAGTTGACAGTTGACAGTTGATAGTCCTTATTAGTAGTTATACAATTTGGGCGCGCATTAGCTTATCTGTGTTTATCCTTGCCTCCGTGTGTTCTCTTAATCTTGACGAGAGAAAAGTAAAACCGAGTAAGAGCAAGAAACAGAGGATTTTGATCTCACATTTAGAGGAAGTATCAATGATTTTATCGCCAGTTATTCCAGAGGGATATATGGAAATCAGCAGGGATAGTAAAGTTATGTTACGCAGATGGGCTAAACCATGAATTTGAGATTGCCGCAGGCTCAACTATAAACACTATGATATGGTGGGCATTGCCTAGCATACAGATACTTCGATTTGTTCAAGAATTAAATCGGATTCTTATACTAAGCTATAACGTCATCCAAAGATGATATTTGCACGGTGCGGCAAATTTTTGCTCAACATTAACCCTGATAAAATCAGGAAATCAATACTAGGTTTAATGATAAAGAGGTGCAGCTATGCCAACAATTCATTTGATAGATGGAGAAAAGGGAGGGGTAGGAAAGTCTTTAGTAGCTAGAACGATGATTCAGTATTGTCTGGATAATAATATGCCATTTGTACCTGTAGAAACCGATAGGTCAAATCCAGATGTAGCTGGGGTGTACAAAGGTATATGTCAGTATGCGGTATTTACAGAGGATGAAAAGCACGCAGATAAGGCGGATAAAATTTTTGAGATAGCAATGAATAAAACAGTGATTGCTAATCTTGCGGCTCAATCTCATAGAGCAGTTAAGGGATGGATTGAGAAGAATCATTTAATTGAACTAGGAGAGTCGCAAGGGGTTGATTTTTGTAAGTGGTTTGTGTCAACAGGAGGGTATGACAGTCTCAATCTATTTAAGCAGTCTGTAAATAGTTATGGTGGTAAAGTTCCTCATATATTAGTGAAAAATCTCGGTCTATGCGATGACTGGGAACACGTAAACTCAGATGCAACAATCCAAGAAGTGGTAAAAAAATATAATGTTAAGGCTATAGACTTTCCCAAACTTGCGTATAAAGAAAGAAATATAATAGACCAGCATAGATTAACCTTTGCAGATGCCAGAGAGTATAAAGAATTTGGCATCATCAGCAAACAGAGAGTGGTAAATTTTCTCAAGCTTGCCTATGCTTCTTTTGAAACCGTGGGTATTTGGTATGAAGAAGTTAAATGATGGAGCAACACAGGTAATAAATATCTGTTTCACTTAATTCACGTTAATCCATTAAATCCTCTCCACTCAGGGAGGTTTTTTTGTGCAGAGATTGTCATCTAAACATCACAAGTTTAAGATTTATTACTTAAGAGAATTTGCTCATGGTAAAAATACCAATCATCACTGCTTTCATTAGTTTTAGTCGAAAATGCAGTATATTTACTGAGATATTTTATGCCGTATTCAGATAAACTCTATTCACTCTAAGTTATTACTTACTTAGTTTTACATACTACTGCTCTTTCTGAAATTGCCTAATCAATGCACCTACTCGTTAGGTGCATTTGTTTTGTCAGTGGCTTACTTAGAAATCGAATGTTGTACGAACTACTCCCACATATTGAGTATCGTTATTGCGATTATTTTCTGGGTTAAGAATCATCCAAAAGCCAGGAGTTATAGATATATTATCGTTAAGTCGCCAACGATAGAAGGCTTCTAGGTGGTAAGAGTTATCACTTTCTTCACGGACGTTACTGTTAGAAACACGCGGTGGCAAACCAAAGAGAATTCCTGGTAAATTGCCCTTACCACCGACATCAGGAAATGACAGACCAATTGCCCCAAACCAGGCATTAGCATTATCACCACTGTTGACGAACAGAGAATCAGTAGCACCCCTGCCATTAGAGATATCACTAAAACCAGAGTTCTTGGCAGTCGCCCAAATATACCCGCCCCAAGCGTGAATTTGGAATTTGGGGGAAAAGCGATAGTATCCCTGTACACCAACAATACTGTTAGAAGTAGCAATACTGTTGCCAAAGGGGGCGCTGGATAAGGCGCTACCTCTACCGGCAGTGATGTCCACAGTGCCAGGAGGGTTGTATCCATGAGAATAGGCAACACCAATTGCTCCTTGCTGTCCGTAATAGACTAGATGGGCTAGAGCATTGTAGCCGCCATCAAATAAACCATTGGTGGGTGTGGGGTTGTTGGGACTGTTGGCTAAATAGCCGAGAGTTAAAACTAAATCTTTACGAATCCTCCAGTTAGCTGCTGCGCCACCTCCACCCCGCTCGAACAGTAAACTATTTTTACCAAATAATGAGGGAATCCCATTACCATCATCGGCGATCGTGGCAGGAGTCACGTTATCTGTGATGTCGTTGTAGCCAATACCTGTGGGGCCGACGACGAAGGAGAGGGAATCACTAACGGGGAAGTAGTAACGGATGTGGGGGACGAAAAGTGTATTGTTGCTGTCATTATCGAAGTTTAGGCGCGTCATCCCTGTGCCTGTGGCGGCGGCTATTTGGCTGGAGCCATTGGTATTAGCAAAGTTGCCAAACTCTAGCCGGACTCGCAATAAATCTTTGCCTGTGAAACTGCTCTCCAAATTGAGACGACCACGAGTTGCAAAAAATAGGTTAGATTCATCGCGCGTACTACCTACTTTGTTGCCAAAGGTATCGCTAATGGCAGTAATAATTTGAGCATTCAGCCTAGTGGTGGTGGAAAACTGCTGCTGTTCCAGCGTCTCTGTCCGTGCTTCTAAATTATCTACTCGACCGCGTAGGGTTGTCAATTCTGTGGCAAAATCTGTTTGTAATTTTTGTAATACGGACAAATCTGCTTTACTGACTAAATCGCCGGTAGCTGTGGCAATTAACTCATTGATGCGATTCAAGCAAGCATTTATACCTGCGGCGAATTCATAACGGCTTAAGGCGCGATTACCCCTATAAATAGAATTAGGATAACCTGCAATACAGCCGTAGCGTTCTACTAATGATTGCAATGCTGCAAATGCCCAATCGGTTGGTTGGACATCGGAAAACTGGGAAACTGATGTGACTTGTCCTTGTAAGGTGTCAACATTATTTGAGGGTTCTGCCCAGACTGCGGTCGATGTCAACAATAAGAGCGGAACACTGCACAAAAGATGTTTCAGCATTGGATGTAGTATGGTATTTGGCTAGAATTGGGTAAAAATCTGCATTACAAATTAGAAACCTCTCTTTATATCTGCATTTGAGAGATTTCAACTTGTGTATTATTGGGACTTACAAAACTGTTCCTTATTCCCGGTTACTTTCCTTACTTACATATCTTCTAATTCAATCCCTTTGGTTTCCTTAATAAAAAAGAGAACGAAAAAGATGGAGATAGCCGCCGCAATTGTATAGAGTCCGTAGGCAGAACCCAAGCCAAAATATTGCAGGATGGGCGGGAATGTGGTGGAAACGGCGAAATTTGCTACCCATTGCATAGCAGCCGCAAGCGAAAGCGCCGCAGCCCGAATTTTGTTATTAAACATTTCTCCCAACAGTACCCAGGTGACTGGCCCCCAGGAGAAACCGAAGCAAAATACATAGAGGTTGGCGGCAAAAAGAGCCATAATACCTGCACTTCCGGTCAGTGTAGGGTTGCCCGCCGCATCAGTCGGAGCGGCGCTAAAAATCGCAGCCATCGTTCCCAAGGTCACGGTCATGCCGATAGACCCTAGAATTAGCAGAGGTTTGCGACCAAATTTATCTACGAAGGCGATCGCTACTAGTGTTGTAATAATATTGACTGCTGCTGTGATCACGGTGATCGTGAGAGAATCTTTTTCAGAAAACCCGACGGCTCGCCACAAAACGCTGCTGTAGTAAAAGATGACATTAATGCCAACAAATTGCTGGAGTAAAGATAAGCCGATGCCGATCCAAACAATTGGCAGGAGTCCGCCACTCCGGCGTAAAAGGTCAGAAAACTGTGGCTGGCGTTCCCGCATCACTGTTTGGCGAATTTCGGCAATTTTTGCCATGACATTACCGCCCAAAATCTTGCCGAGAACATTAGCCGCTTCTGGCTCCCTTCCTTGGGCAACCAAGTACCGGGGAGATTCGGGAATCATCAAAGCTGCCATTCCATAAAGCACGGCTGGGGGAATTTCTGTCCAAAACATCCACCGCCAAGCGGCTATACCAAACAAAAATGGCGACTCAGCTGAACCTGCTGATACAGCTATAAAGTAGTCGCATAACAAGGCGATGAAAATCCCTACCACGATCGCTAGTTGTTGGAGTGATCCTAGTCTGCCCCGCAAATGGGTGGGAGAACATTCGGCAATATAAGCTGGGGCAATCACGCTAGCAGCACCGACGGCTAGCCCACCTAATAGTCGCCAAAAGGTAAAATCCCAGATGGTGATGGGAAGTCCAGAGCCAATGGCACTGATGGTAAATAAAACTGAAGCCACGAGCATTGCCTTAACTCGGCCATATCGGTCGGCAATCTTCCCTGCATAGAAGGCTCCTACGGCAGACCCCAACAATGCTAGAGATACTGCCAAGCCAGTCTGCAAACTGTTGGCATTAAAAGCTTTGGACAGCGCTGCAACTGCACCGTTGATGACGGCGGTATCAAAACCGAATAGAAAGCCACCAAGGGCAGCAGCACCGGCAATCATAATCACATAGAAGGTGTTGGATTTACGACGTTCTGTAGTGAATGTCATATTTATATCTCTTATAAAAAGTTTGGCGTTGCTCAATTAGGATTGGATTTATTCACGCAGAGGCGCAGAGACGCAGAGAAGAGAGGGAGAGGAGGAAAGATAAGAAGGAGGGTGTGGGGGGAAAGTCGTTGAGTAAGTTCTGCTCTCTGCTCCCTGCTTTTTTACCGTCGGGAACGTCTGCGGAGTCTGTCAATCATGACTGCGGCGATAATTACTAGTCCTTTGACGACTAGTTGCCAGAAGAAAGACATATTTAATAGGGTCAAACCGTTGTTGAGAACGGCGATGATTAATGCGCCAAGGAGTGTGCCGCCTATGGTGCCGATGCCGCCTGTGAAGCTGGTTCCACCAAGAATTACGGCAGCGATCGCATCTAATTCGTAGCTCTGTCCTAACATCCCGGTGGCGCTATAGAGGCGGCTGGCGCTCATAATTCCGGCTAAACCCGCTAGTAATCCGCTCAAACCATAAACAAATAGCAACACGCGATTGACTTTAATTCCTGTTAATCGTGCGGCGCGTTCGTTACCACCAACTGCATATATCTGCACACCCAAAACAGTTTGCCTGAGGACGAACCAACTCACGGCGACAGTCAATAGGGCAATGATGACTAACCAGGGAAGGAAGCCTACATAGCTATTACCTATCCAGGCAAAATTGATATTACGATTAATTACTGTTGTCCCATTGGCGATTAAAAAGGCAGTACCCCGCAAGGCAGTGAGTGAACCCAAGGTGACAATAAAGGGCGGCACATCTAGGAAGGTGATGAGAGCGCCATTGAGTAAACCCAAAAGTAATCCTGTCAGTAAACCAACAGGTATAGCAGCCCAACCTATAGCGGGAAGCAGTGATACTAAAACAGTAACTACCGCAGACACCGCTAAGATTGACCCCACAGAAAGGTCTATACCGCCAGTGAGAATCACAAAGGTCATCCCGGTTGCCAGCACAATATTGATTGAGGCTTGACGTAAAATGTTGATGGCGTTGCCGGCTGTGGGAAAGTTGGGGCTAAGGAAAGAAAATAAGATGCAGATGATTACCAGGATTGGCAAAATCCCGACAACTTGTAGGAGATTATTGATTGATTGACGCTGGGGTGATTTGGGATGCTCACTTGGTCTTTTGTTGGCAGGTCTTAAGGTTTGACTCATGATGCGGTTACCTCCGATGCTCCAGTTGCATAGTGCATAATGTTTTCTTGGGTGATTTCTTTGCCGGGGCTATTGTCTAGTTCACCTACTAGTTGTCCTTCTCGCATCACTAAAACGCGATCGCTCAAGCCAACAATCTCTGGTAGTTCGCTGGAAACCATGAGAATTGCCACCCCTTGGGCTGATAAGTCGCTGATAATGCGGTAAATTTCACTTTTGGCTCCGATATCTACGCCCCTTGTTGGCTCATCTAGCATCAAGACTCTGGGATTGATGGCTAACCAACGCGCCAGGAGCAGTTTTTGTTGATTTCCACCGGAAAGATCCACGGCTCTAATTTCTAAGTTCGCCAAGCGGATATGGAAGTTTTCTACTGCATCCGAGGCAATCTTATTGACTGAACCCCAGTTAACGATGCCCCCCTTTGCATCTTGCTTGAGTCTATTCAAGCCAATGTTCTTACGGGAACTCATCTCCAGAAATAAACCTTGGTCTTTGCGGTCTTCTGGGACATAGCCAATCCCGGCAGCGATCGCATCACTAGGTGAATTAATCGCTAGTTTTTTGCCATTTAAAAATACTTCACCGCTTACTTTGCGATCTGCGCCAAAAATCAGCCGGGATACCTCTGTGCGTCCTGCACCAACTAACCCAGAGAGTCCGAGAATTTCCCCAGCCCGCAGTTGAAAACTCGCTGGTTGGACTTTGCGCCCATCACTGATATTCCTAACTTCTAGCACCACTGGGCCGGGATTTGTTTGCCGTTGATGTTCATAAAAGTCCTGCATGGAACGACCGACCATCATCTGTACCAATCGCTGGGGAGAAATTTCATCACGGGTCAAACTGCCGATGTATTGACCATCCCGTAGTACACTAATCCGGTCAGCTAGGGCATAGATTTCTTCCATGCGATGACTGATGTAGATAATGGCAATGCCATCATTGCGGAGTTTGCGAATCACCTCAAACAAACGCTCAGTCTCGCGGTCAGACAGTGCGGCTGTTGGTTCATCCATTACCAAAATCCGGCTATTGTCTTTCAAGGCTCTAGCAATTTCTACTTGCTGCTGTTCGGCGATCGCCAAAGTGCCGACAATATCATTGGGTGCAAAACTAGTCCCCAAGCTTGCTAACACTTGCTGGGCTTCGATTTCCATCGCTTTGCGGTCTAAAAATTGACCCCGTTTTAACTCGCTTCCCATAAAAATGTTTTCGGTAACGGTTAAATTGGGTGCGACATTCAATTCTTGATAAATCAGATTGATACCCGCTTTACGCGCTGTTCCCGGATCGGTAATTTTCACCCCTTTACCATTGATGCGAATCTCCCCTTCATCGGCAATATAAGCCCCAGCGAGAATTTTCATCAATGTGCTTTTACCAGCCCCATTTTCACCCATGAGGGCGTGAACCTCCCCCGGATAAATGGTGAGATTGACACCTTGCAAAGCCGCGACACCATGAAATCGTTTCCCAATCCCCTGCATTTCTAATACAGGGGTGGCAGTTGCAGGCGGAGAAAAATTTGTTTTAATATTTGTTGTCATGATTATTAAATGTTGACTGTTGACCGTTGACTGTTAACTGTCAGCAGTCAACATTCAACGAACCTCATGATTGATTGTGTAAAAGGTGTAATAGCTTAATTACCAGCCTGTCGATGTACTAACGTTCTCTTTCGTAATCAACTTGGCGGGAATCAAAATATTTGGTGATTCAGGCTTTTTGCCATTTAAAATGTCGTTGCCTACCTGAACGGCTTTTTGCGTCATCCCTCTGGGATTTTGCGTCGCTGTTGCGGCATATAGACTATCTCCAGAGGCGATCGCTTCTATGGCTTCTGGCGCACCGTCAACTCCCACAATGAAAAAGTCTTGGCGTTTGGCTTGGTTGGCGGCGAGGTCTACTCCCACACCACTAGGATCGTTGATGGCAAAGACAGCATCAATCCTGGGAAAAGTTACCAGCAAATCGCTCATCACCCTGAGTCCGCCATCTCTGCTACCTTCTGCGTTCTGGTCTTTAGAAAGTAGTTTGATATCGGGATATTTGGCTAATACTTTCAAGCAGCCTTCCACTCGCTGAATTACCGATGTTACTGGCGGCCCGTTGACTATGACTACATTACCTTTGCCTTTGAGGCGATCGGCTATGTATTGGCAGCTAATTTCTCCAGCTTGCACATTATTGGTGGTGACGGTAGCATCTATGTCTGCTTCTATTGCCGTATCTACTGCAATGACAACCTTACCTGCTTGCCTTGCTTGGTCAACGGCTGGTCTGATTCCTTTACTGTCAGCAGCATTGATGATAATTAGGTCAGTATTAGCAGCAACGAAATTCTCAATTTGGTTGAATTGCTGGTTCAGGTCATAGCCACTAGAAACTACAGTTACTCTGACATCCTCACCACCGATTTTCTTGGCTTCTTTCTCGGCTCCCTGGGCCATGACAACGAAGAAAGGGTTACTCAAATCGCCCAGGGTAACACCAACCGATCGCAATTTATGCCGAGATTCATTGTTGGTCTGGGTATTAGCATCAGTGTTAGCAGCCCTTTGGCTATTGGGAGAAATGTTTGTGCAGCTGACAAGAGTACCACTGACAATACTTAATAACATTGCTGCGTAGACGCGTAGCAGCTTGTCTTTAGACATCGCTTGTTTTTTCACATCCATCTATATCCTAAGTAGAAAAACTGGGAGAAATTTAAATATGTGTAGAAAAGTTAACTAGATTAAAACCCACTTTAATCGTCCCTTTTCGCGGGTATTTTCTGCCTTATCCTAACGATAGATATTTATGCCGACCTGTTTTGAAAATAGGGATGAGGGATTCAAGAGTGGGGGTATGGGCGTAAGGGTGTAATGACTGAGGGGAAAGACTTTTTCATATTTGGTTATGAGATTTTTTGGTGAATAGTTGACTTGTAAAGTTTTGCGTACTGAGTATTGAGTTTTAGTCCACAAGAATTATTGAAATGGGTTATGCACAGGTGTGCATAACCTATGCTTTTTATCTTTGCACACCTGTGCATAAAATATATGTTAAGTTTATTTACGTTACCTACAGCAATACTGAAAATGAGTGAACGAAAGATTTCCATTGAAGATATTGCTCGAAAAGCAGGCGTTTCTCATTCCACAGTTTCACGAGCTTTACGAGACAGTCCCCTAATTAGTTCTCAGGTACGGGAGGACATCAAAAAACTCGCACAGGAGATGAACTATGTCCCTAATGCGATCGCTAAAAGTTTACAAACTCAACGCACTTATACTGTTGGGGTAGTGGTCACTTCCATTGCTGATCCCTTTTTTGGTGAGTTAGTAGAAGGAATTGAACAGATTGCCAGACTTGCAGGCTTAAATGTTTTGTTAAGTGCTTCACACGGAGATTTTGAGCAAGAAATAGGAGCTATCGAGAACTTTCATTATCGGAGAGTGGACGGTATCTTGGTAGCGGACTCACGAATTAGTAAACAGTACACCAAACAGTTAACACAATTTACTGTGCCAACAGTTCTAATTAATATTGACACCGAAGATCAAGGCAAAACATTTCACTCAGTAGCTATAGATGATCGCTTAGGTGGCTCTTTAGCAGTAGAACATTTAATCGAGATGGGACACACTTCTATTGCCTATCTAGGGGTGGGTGATGGCAGCAAGGCAGATCAACAGCGTTTAGAAGGATATAGAATAGCTATGAACCAAGCAGGTCTACCACAAAATCCGGCTTGGGTGGCAATTAACCAAGACCCAAAAATCATCAACGATATTGATATTGGCAAAAAAATGCTACCTCAACTAGTTGAAGCTGGTGTAACTGGCATTTTTTGTTACAACGATATGGTAGCAATTGGCGCTCTTTTAGCTTGTAAAGAACTAAGTATTTCCGTGCCAGAAGATTTAAGCCTCGTGGGATTTGATAACATTGCTCTGAGCAGTTATATTACCCCACCCCTAACAACAGTCAGCCAACGAATGTTAGAAATGGGTGAGTCTGCAATGACGATGTTAGTTGACCTATTACAAGGTAAAGCCGTAGAAAATCTGCTTTTATCTCCTTTTTTAGTCAAAAGAGATAGTACTAGGACTTACGCAGTATGACTAATTTTCTGGTTTTTTTGTCAATAGTCAAAATCAAGGTTTTTGGAATGTGGACTATTTACTATTGACCGAAGAGGTAGAGGAACAGAGAAGTGAAGATACTTTCTCCCCTGCTCCCTGCTCCCCGGCTTCTTATATTTCTCCCCTGCTTCTCTTCTTCCCCTACCTCCCCTGCTCTCTTTGGTGATTGTCTACGGTGGGGAGTAGTTATACGCCTGAGTAAGGTGCTAAGGCTAAAGTTTGCGTTCGATCACTAAGCAGAAAGCGATCGCAAAGGTTAAACATTTCCACCTCGGTCTGCGTCCGTCGCATCAGCCGCAGGAACTGACCTTCAACATCAACACTCAGGGCAATATAATTGAGGAACATTTTTAAGTAGCCTACGCGCGATCGCTCTGGCATAGTTGCGGCTGTCGGGGTTTGCCATAAACGATCAATATAGTTGCGTACCTCTGCTAAAGGAACAGGGGTAATTGGCTCTTTGCGTAAAGCCTGGCGAATTTGATGAAATAGCCACGGATTCCCAATCGCCCAGCGTCCCACCATCACACCCGCCGCACCTGTTTGCTCTAGTACTTCTAGGGCAGTTGCGGCGGAGTGAATATTGCCATTAGCCAGTACTGGACAATCCACCCGTTTCACAGCTTCCGCAATCAAATCATATTTCACTGCCCCGTGGTACATATCTTTGACTGTGCGACCATGCAAACTCAGCAAATCAATGTTGTGGCAATTGACGATATCAAGAATTTCGTAAAAGGTGTCTGTATTTTCAAAGCCTACCCGCATCTTGACTGTTAAAGGGCGATCGCTCACGGCTTGACGCAATTCTGCCAAAATCTGCTCCACCTTAGCTGGTGAGA
Organism: Nostoc parmelioides FACHB-3921; assembly: GCF_014696625.1. GTDB lineage: Bacteria > Cyanobacteriota > Cyanobacteriia > Cyanobacteriales > Nostocaceae > Trichormus > Trichormus parmelioides. The sequence goes on along the minus strand of NZ_JACJQL010000005.1, from coordinate 74,392 downwards.
GTAGCAATCCACCCCCGACATTTTTACGATAGATTCTTGGTGCGGGACAGCCCATGTTCAAATCAACTCCAGCGATATTGTAGCGGCAGAGTTCCTTTGCGGTTCTCACTAAGTCGGGAATGCTTTCGCCAATCATTTGGGCAAAAACAGGGCGACCCGTATCATTTTCGGTAATGGCTGACAGAATACCACGATTAAGACGTGAGGTATCATTTACGCGAAAATACTCTGTAAAGAAGTAGTCAGGACTACCATAGTGGGCAATGACCTTCATAAACCAGAGGTTGGTCACATCCTGCATGGGTGCAAGAGCGGTGAGGGGTTGGTCTTTCTGAAGCGATTGGGGAAGCGATACCTGGGACATAGACATTCCAGCGATCGACAAAGCATCACTGTATCAAAAAATGGTTACTGTAATTCCAGTCTTTTATCTACCAATTAGACAAGAGGTTTAGCTTGATTTTAGTCTTCGAGTTAGCAAAGCAATGATAATTTTCACTACAAAGCACTTTTCGTAGGTAAACCGGATGAAAAAATAAACCCTTTGACTCTAGCAATGGTAATGCCAGTTTTTGCCCCAAACAATTTAATGTAACATTTAAATATCAAGCAGACAACATTCTTGGAGAGGAATCTATTTACTTTATCTGTAATATATAATACTTGACTTAGATATAAATTAATAACTTATGTCTGTTTACAAGCCTACGTGAGCTAGTAGGTTTTGCTAGATTTTACTGTAATTAGTTGAATCATCATTAAATACTACTACTAAAATTCAAATAAAAATTCTTGAAAAGAAGATATTGAATGAACTGGGATATCTTTGCCATATATTTTTATTTTTTTTAATTAAAAAATTAACTTTTAGAATAGGCACAAAAAATGAACTGGTCTATTTACAAAAAAAATAACAATATTTTTGTAGTAGCAGTAATAATCATGTTTATTATTGGTGTTGCCTCTTATCTAAGCCTACTGGAGTACAGAAAAAACGCTCAGTTGGTAATACACACCCGTGAAGTACTCGAAAAAACTCAAGAATTAATATCCCATGTAAGTGATGCCGAAACTGGGCAACGAGGTTATCTTCTCACGGGTAAACCCGCATATCTAGAGCCTTATCATAGAGCAGCTGATGAGATTGGTCAAAAAATAAAATTTTTAGGTCAATTGACTGTAGATAACCCCAGCCAACAAGAACGAATAACTATACTTAAGCCTTTAATTAGTAGAAAGCTAACTTTGCTTGAACAGACAATTAAATTAAGGAATAACGAGAAGTTAGAAGCTGCTTTAAAAATAGTTCACACGGATGAAGGACAGCAGCTAATGGATAAAATCCGGCTGATTATTAAAGCTATAGAAAATGAAGAAAATGATTTATTGAAACAGCGTTCAATAGAAACAAGCGACAGTGCTTATCGGACTACTTGGCTGATTATTTCTGGTAGCATATTAGCTGCCATTTTAGTTAGTTTAGCGAATCTTATTATTAATCAAGAACTTACTAAACGCCAACGCATAGAAAAATTCCTCCAAAAAGCTCATGATGAATTAGAAAGTAAAGTTAAGGAGCGGACTTCTGAAATTATCAGAACCAACAATAAACTAAAATCTGAAATTAATGAACATAAACAAACTTTAGAGACATTAGCTCATAGTCAAAAAGAATTCAAAGCTGTCGTAGAGAACACACCAGATATTATTGCCAGGTTTAATCGTCAATTGTGTTATGTTTACGTTAATCCCGCTATTGAAAAAATTACAGGAATATTAGCCCAAAAATTCATCGGCAAGACTAACATACAGTTGAATCTACCACAAGAAATTTGTCGAATCTGGGATTATAAACTCCAGCGAGTTTTCAAAACTGGGCAACAAACTGAGTTTGAAAGCAATTTACCTACAGCCTGGGGGACAAAACATTACCATACTCGTCTTGTTCCTGAGTTAGCTAAAGATAGTTCAGTAGAATTTGTTTTAAGCATCGCTCGTGACATTACTGCTCTCAAGCAAGCAGAAGCGAAATTAATTCATGATGCTTTTCATGATTCACTAACTGGACTGCCAAATCGTGCTTTATTTGTGGAAAGGTTGGAACGATCGCTAGCAGTAGCTAAACGTCATCCAGACTACAGATTTGCTGTTCTATTCCTTGACGTGGATCGTTTTAAAGTTGTCAACGATAGTCTTGGCCACATGATTGGAGATCAATTGCTAAGTGCGCTGGCACGTAGATTAGAAATGTGCTTGCGTGCTGGAGACACCGTTGCCCGTATAGGAGGAGATGAATTTACAATCCTATTAGATGATCTTAAAGACTTAAACGATGTAATAAATGTAGTCAACAGAATAAATATGGCTCTGACAGGAGCCTTCAACCTCAGTGGACACGAAGTATTTAGTACCATCAGCATTGGTATCACCCTAAGCACAACTACTTATAATCTAGCTGAGGAACTTATCCGTGATGCCGACATTGCCATGTACCGTGCTAAAGCCTTAGGAAAAGCACGCCATGAAATATTTGATTTTAGTATGTACAGCCAAGCTGCCCAGCTACTACAGTTAGAAATGGATTTACGACGGGCAGTTGAACGCCAAGAGTTTCAGGTTCATTATCAACCAATTGTTTCCCTAGAAACCTACAAAATTATCGGCTTCGAGGCTCTCGTACGCTGGCAACATCCTCAACATGGGCTTGTTTCTCCAGAAAGGTTTATTTCATTAGCAGAAGAAACTGGGCTGATTGTGCCAATTGGTTATTGGGTGTTACGCGAAGCTTGTCGTCAGATGCGAGCTTGGCAATTGGAATTTCCTGCTCACCCACCCTTAACTATCAGTGTCAATATTTCTAGTAAACAGTTTTGCCAACCCAATTTGATTGAGCAAATTCACCAAATCCTGCAAGATACGGGTTTAGAAGCCAGTAGTCTCAAATTGGAGATTACGGAAACCGTATTGATGGAAAATTATGAATCCGCCACTGCTATGCTTTTGCAATTGCAGGAGATGAATATTCAGTTACACCTAGATGATTTTGGTATAGGTTATTCATCTTTGAGTTACCTGCACCGTTTTCCCTCTAGTGCATTGAAGATTGATCGTTCATTTGTCATCAACATTGGTGCTAATGGAAAGAACTTGGAAATTGTGCAGGCGATTATTTCCCTAGCACATAGTCTCAATATAGATGTCATAGCAGAGGGTGTAGAAACGATGGATCAATTAAGACAGTTGCAAATAAAAAAATGCAAACACGCACAAGGATACATTTTCTCTCAGCCACTTGATAGCCAATCTGTAGATACATTAATCGCATCAAGCTTGCCCTTTAAGCTCAATTAATCCCTGTTAGCTACGTTTGATTTGTTGACTATCTGATTCTACTTAACACTTCTGATTTTGAACTAGATGCTGATTACTATATGTAAGCGAAATCTCCAAAAAATCTATCTGCATATAGTTAGATTCTCAGTACAATGGCAGATTGAAAAAAAATGAATAAAATGCTGTCTCAATGTATATATTGAATTATACTCAAAAGTTCATCATTAATTAAAATAGAAATTAAAATAGATGAGTTAAATAATAAAAAAATATTTCATCAATTCGAGGTAATTGCTAAGAGGTTATTTATAAAGCAAAAATCAAATTTCCCCAGGGGAGCCAGTGCGTTACGGAGGTTCTCTCCGTTGTAGCAACTAGCATTGTGTTAGGCATGGATTTCGATTTCATTAGTCATGAAAAAATAAATTTAAGCGCTTAACGTACCGTATTATGTAGCAGTGCGTAAGTCATGGACATAACACAAAGGCAATAAAGCGGGAAGAACATCTACACCACCTTTTGCCTCCCCTACTGAATATTTACTTTATCAATAGTTTCTAATAGTATTGCTATCCTAAATGACTAATGGAAATTATTTACTGGAATTGTATAATTGCTCATGGTATCACCGCATTTTCATACTTTGGCATCCCCATAGTAATAGCGGTTTTATTTAGCAAAACTAAAGCAACTATCCCTTCTAAATTTTGGCTAGCCTTTTTCTTATCAGGCGCATTCGTACTATTTTGTGGATTTCATCACTTTTTGGCGATTTTTGAACAACATATACCAGTGTCTTCCCTGCACTTAGGTATACTCAACATCATGGCGTTTATCTCTTTGTCTACCTTATTGTGGTTGATGCCGACTGCTTATCAAATTGTAGAGGTGATTGCTAAATTTCAAGAAGATGCCCGCGAGCTTCAGCGAAGCCAGCAGATGCAACAGCTATTTTTAGATCAAGGCCCATTTGGAGCCTATATCAAAGATGAGCAATCTAGAGTGCTTTACTACAACAAAGAAATGCAGTCTAGATTTTTGGTCGGGCCAATTGAATGGCTAGGCAAAACAGATAGTGAATTCTTGCCAGATCCAGAACAAGGGCGGCTGGTAATGGTAAATGATCAACTCGTTTTGAAAACTCTACGCCCATTGAAGTTGATTGAAGAAGTAAAGACACCAGGTAATGAACAACCATACTACTGGCTATCTTTTAAATTTCCTTTTAGTGACCATATTACGGGAGAACGTCGCATCGGCGGGATTAGCATAGATATTACAGAATCTGTGGAAGCGCAGCGAGTGATCGCGGATTTAAGTCGGCAGTTAGAAGAAAAAACACTAACATTAGAAGCCAAAAATCAGCAAGTTACATATCTGTCAGATATGGTAAATATGCTTTATACTTGCGAGTCTGAAGATGAAGTTTATCAAGTGGTAGCTTTAACTTGTACTAAACTTTTTCCTAGTATGAATGGCTGTATCAATATAATTGCTAATTCCAAGAATTATGTTGAGATGAAAAGTTTTTGGGGAAGCAAAAAACAAAGTAAAGAAATATTTTTGCAGTCGGAGTGTTGGGCATTACGCAGGAGTAAATCAAACTTGTTATCGCCTCATCATCCAGGAGTAATGTGCAGCCATTTAATACATCCAGTTAGTGGCGCACATTTGTGTATCCCATTGTTAGGACAAATTGAAGTAGTTGGGTTTTTACACATTCATTCTCTGGAAGAAATCGGCTCAGAAAAACAACAAATTGCTGAGATAATTGCTAGATACTTAGCGTTTGCACTCAATAATCTTTTGATAAAACAACGTCTAACCAATGATAACTTGCGGGATGGTTTAACTAAACTCTTTAATCCTAGCTATATGCAGACCATCACAGATCAAAGGCTAGCAGAAGCTGAACGGTTGGGACAATTTATAGGTATTGTTTTCCTTGATATTGATAACTTCAAATCTTACAACTCGCGCTATGGTCATTTAACGGCTAACATGGCTCTTCAGGCTTTAGCAAACTTACTTTTAACATCTATTCGCTCCTTTGATATTCCTTGCAGATGGGGTGGTGACGAATTTGTGATTGTCATACCTAATGTTACAATGGAAACACTAACTGAGCGAGTAGAACAACTAAGAACAGATATTTCTCAAATGCAGATCAAGGATGGTGATCAGATCCTCGAAAGTATCACCGCCTCTTTTGGAATAGCTATATCAGAGCCTGGTATTACAGTTAAGGATTTGCTGAGTCGAGCAAATCAGGCAATGCTTGAGGGCAAGCGAACAACAAAGAATCAGGTTGTTGCATACAGACACACCGATAATTAAATTTTTTAAGTTAGCAATTGATATGCAGATAATTGATAAAAAGTCAAATAAAAAAGCCTGGGCAAGTGCATTAACTGAACCAGCCAAAGAATTTCCGCTTACTCAGTTGTCGATTATCTCTGGTAACATCCCTGAAGGATTGCGGGGTACACTCTACCGCAACGGCCCTGCAAGGTTAGAACGTGGCAGGATGTTTGCAGGACACTGGTTTGATGGTGATGGGGCAATTTTGGCCGTCAACTTTACCGATGGAGGTGTGAATGCAGCTTATCGCTATGTGCAGACTATTGGCTATCAAGCAGAAAATGCCGCCGATAAATTTTTGTATGGCAATTATGGCATGACTGCACCAGGCCCCGTTTGGAATCAATGGCGCAGACCAATTAAAAATGCTGCCAATACCTCAGTCTTAGCATTACCAGATAAACTTTTGGCATTGTGGGAAGGTGGAAAACCTTACGCCTTAGATTTACAGACTTTAGAAACCAGGGGCGAAGATAATTTGGGTGGTTTAAGTAATGGATTAACTTATTCTGCCCATTATAAGCAAGACCCCCAGACCAAGGAAATTTTTAATTTTGGTATTAGCTTGGGGCTAAATGCCAAGTTGAACGTTTACAAAAGTGACTCTACAGGAAGAATTATCCAAAAAGCTGCATACTCGCTAGACGGTCTACCACTCATACATGATTTTGTCTTAGCAGGAGAGTATTTAATATTTTTTATTCCCCCTGTGCGGTTGAATGTGTTGCCTGTATTATTGGGGACTAGCAACTATAGTGATTCTATGCAGTGGCGACCAGAATTAGGCACTCAGATTTTGGTTATTGACCGCGACAGTTTATCTTTAGTCAGTCGAGGAGAAGCAGAACCTTGGTATCAGTGGCATTTTGCTAACGGTTATGTAGATGCTAATGGTGCAGTCATTGTGGATATTGCCCGTTACGAAGATTTCCAAACTAACCAATATCTCAAAGAAGTCGCTACTGGTAAAACTCACACACCTGCTCAAAGTACACTGTCACGGGTCACTTTACATCCCCAATCTGGCAAAGTAGCCGCAATTGAACAACTGTTAGATAGACATTGTGAATTTCCTAATGTTCCACGGCAAAATGTCGGTCAAGAGTCTCGATATACCTATATGTCAGGATTCCGCCAAGGCACAGATATCAGCCAAGAAGTATTAAACACGATCGCCTGCTTTGACCACAAGACACAAACCCTCACCGAAGCCTACCCAGGAGATAACTGCTATCCTTCCGAACCCATCCTGGCGGAAAATTGGGTGTTAACAGTGGTATATGACGGCAATTCTTATAGCAGTCAAGTTTGGATATATGATAGCGATCGCCTCAATGAAGAACCAATCTGCAAACTAAAATTACCCAGTATCATCCCTCATAGTTTTCATGGCACTTGGAAATCGGGTTTGAGTAAGGAGTAAAAACGAGGTTTTATTCCATTTTTCTAATGATGCTTTTAAATTAAGGTGAGTTAGATATATTTTATTTCTTATGAGTGATGTGTCCCGTTTATTTCTAGCTTCTAACTCACCAACTACAACCCCTCGGTTGCAATTACTGGTACTAAGTAACGGTCATGGGGAAGATGTGATAGCTGTCCGCATTTTGCAGGCGTTATTGCAGCAAGCAAGCCCACCAGATATTTATGCTTTACCTCTGGTAGGTGAAGGAAGGGCTTACCAAAATTTAAATATTCCCCTGATTGGTGCAGTGCGTACCATGCCTTCTGGCGGCTTTATCTACATGGATGGGCGACAATTGGCGCGGGATGTACGCGGGGGTTTAGTGCAGCTTACCTGGAGTCAAATTCAAGCGGTGCGGCGTTGGGTAAGTTCCCAAAAAAAATTAGGTAACAATAATGCCGTTCTCGCGGTAGGCGATATTGTCCCTTTATTGTTTGCCTTTATCAGTGGGACTAATTACGCTTTTGTGGGAACAGCGAAATCAGAATACTACGTGCGGGATGAAGTCGGGTTACTACCAAGGAAATCAAAAGCAGCCCGTTGGGAAAACTTTTCTGGTTCAATTTATCATCCGTGGGAACGGTGGTTAATGAGTCGCCGCCGTTGTCGCGCGGTGTTTCCTAGAGATGGGTTGACTACGCAAACCCTGAAAAATTGGCCGATTCCCGCTTTTGATGTGGGCAATCCGATGATGGATGGTCTAGAACCAAAAGTTTCACCACAGTTATTTTACATGGCCAATGCTCGCTACCAAGAGATGGACAGACCACTGGTAATTACCCTACTTCCTGGTTCTCGTCCACCAGAAGCTTATCAAAATTGGCAAATAATTATGACTGGTGTTTCTGCATTAATGGGGAGTTTTCAAGAACGGGATACATTTTTACCCAATTCTGGTAGTGTGATATTTTTAGGGGCGATCGCATCTGGTTTAGACTTGAATATACTTGCTCAAACTGTGCAATCCCAAGGTTGGCGACCCCACGCAGATTTACCCTTACCTCTGCAAGAGAGCAATGCTTTGATATTTAAACAACGTAATGCTTATTTAATTTTGACTCAACAATCATACAATGAATGTTTGCATTGGGGCGATGTAGCGATCGCAATGGCTGGTACAGCTACAGAACAGTTTATCGGTTTAGGTAAACCTGCGATCGCTATTCCTGGCCAGGGGCCACAATATAACCCTGGTTTTGCCGAAGCCCAAAGCCGACTTTTAGGCTTATCTCTGATTTTAGTCGAAGAAGCAGCACAAGTGGCGCAAGTAGTGCGATCGCTTTTCACCAACCCTGACAGCCTGCACATCATCAGAGAAAATGGAGTCCGCCGCATGGGGAAACCAGGTGCAGCACGGCGCATTGCTGAATGTTTGCTAGAAAAGTTTGGTAATTGGTAGTTGGTAATGGTGATACCGTTTCCTAATGAAGATGTGCTTTATTCTGGACTGTAGAGACGTTGCATGCAACGTCTCTACACCCTTACACCCTGTCTCAACAGAAAATCTGGGTGCGTAAGCCCTAATAAAGTTCCACATATTTATACCGAAAAAAACTAATATAAAGCCTATATTTTTAAGCTGAATGTAAATTTGTTAAAGGATTAGGCACAGGAAATAGACGATTCTCTATAACTTTAAACTGACTATTTTCAGCATCATAAGCAAACACTTCTCCAGTTTCAATTTCATAAATCCAAGCATGAAGTGTCAGCTGACCACTATGAAGTTTAGAACGGATTACGGGGTAAGTCTCTAAATTTTCTATCTGTGTAAGAACGTTTTGCTCAATAGCAATTTTTAACATTTTCTCATGAGAATAACCTTGGTAGTTGTCCATCACAAGGCGGCGAGTAGCTTCAGCATGGCACCTCAACCATTCATAAACAGAAGGCATTTGTTGGGCAAGATTCCCTATTTGTAGTAATCCTTTCATCGCACCACAATGAGAATGTCCACAAATAACAATATCTTTAATACCCAAAGCCTCAACAGCATATTCTATCCCCGCAGCTTCCCCACCATTCAACCTGCCATAAGGTGGGATAATATTACCAACATTGCGAATCACAAATAAATCCCCTGGCTGGCTTTGTGTGATTAAGAACGGATCTATTCTTGAGTCTGAGCAGGTTATAAACAAAAGCTCAGGATTTTGCCCATGAGACAAATGCTCAAATAACTCACGATGAGCCACAAAGTAGTTGTCATGAAATTCATTTAGACCAGCGATAATGCGCTTAATCGGCACAATTCAATTCTCCTGAATCAAAGGTAATATATCGTTGCTTATGTGTTTCTATCTGATTCATAGTTCAATTATCAATTGAAACTTTAACTATTCTTAATAGCTCATAATTTATCAGCAAAAACGATAAATCCAGAATGAAGAAAATTTCGGTATCCAATCTTAATGCTTACAAGCAAGCAAAAATTTGATGGTTTTTATATTTCCCCCTCACTCTGGATTTTCAGGAATTAAACCTGAATCAATAAATCACCCATTTCTACATCACATACCTTATTTAATGTGCAGTCCATTTGGCATCAGAAACAATACATACACCGCCATATTTCTTAATTACAGGTTGAATCGCTTCTACTAATGCTTGTTCTTGTGCTTCCGTACAAATGCTCATGACATATCCATTAGTGAGGATATGCGTTTCTAAATCATCAATGACTTTACCTCTGTGTCCCTTACCTGTAACAGTTTCAATTACCGTATATCCGGAAACACCATATTTTTCAAAAATTTCTAGAACTTTAGGTAGTTCTAGGGAATTGGTAATTACCTCTATTTTTTTGACAGCTTCCACTTCCTAAATTCCTATTAATTTGATGATGTTAAAATACAAGGGAATTCCGACAATGATATTGAAAGGAAAAGTCAGAGCTAAGGCCATAGATACATATAAACTGGGGTTAGCCTCAGGAACAGTTATTCTCATGGCTGCTGGAACGGCAATATAAGATGCACTTGCACAAAGAACAGCAAACAAAAGGGCATTTCCTTGGGAAATACCGATAAATTTAGCTAAAATGATGCCAAAAATTGCGTTAGCCACAGGCATAAATATGGAAAATGCAATCAAGAAAGAGCCTGTACGCTTCAAGTCTTTAATTCGTCTTGCTGCTACCATCCCCATATCTAGTAAAAAGAAAGCTAGGACTCCGTAAAAGATATCTTGGGTAAAGGGATGTAATTTCTCCCAACCTCTTTCACCTGTGAGAATACCAACCAACACGCTACCAACTAGGAGAAATACCGAACCATTTAAAAATGCTTCTCTGAGTACCTCACCCCAAGAAAATTCTCCTTTCTCCTCCTCTTTATTGTGCGTGAATAATCTCACTAGTACGATGCCAACTATAATTGCTGGAGATTCCATCAAAGCTAAGGCTGCTACCATGTGTCCACCTGAGGAGATATTGAGAATTTTGAGAAATGACTGAGCGGTGATAAAGGTGACAGCACTGATAGAACCATAGGTGGCTGCAATAGCCGCAGCATTATAACTATCCAGTTTGATTCTCAACACAAAAAACGAATATATCGGTACAGCAGAAGCCATAAATATAGCCGCTAATAATGTCAAGGCAATTTCTGGATTAATTCCACTTTCTTCAATTTCATATCCTCCTTTAAACCCGATAGCTAGTAGCAGGTATAGAGAAAATAACTTTGGTAACGGTTGGGGAATATCTAAATCCGATTTGCAAAAAATCGCCAGCATTCCCAGAAAGAAAAAAAGCACTGGCGGATTTAAAATGTTGGATAAAATCAGGCTGGAATTCATCTACACATCCCTGGTATTACTAAATAGGAAACAATAATAGGACTTACGCACTGAACCAAAAAAGCCTTCTGAGGGTAGTCAACAGTCAATAGTCCACAGTCCAAAAAACCTTGATTGTGACTATTGACTATGGACTATTGACAAAAAAGCAAGAACATTAGTAACACTGTGTAAGTCCCATAACTATAACCAGTTAATTTAGTCCAGTATTGTCAATCAAATATGTAGATGATGTGTAAATGCTATGTATTTGCTGTAACAAATCCGAAATTGATAGTTTTATCGGCAAATTTCACTATTGACTGCATTATTTCTCATGTTTGTCAATACAAAAATTATTTTAACTTTCAATTGCTCCCCTTACCAAAATCACGGTACTATCAACACCAGAAGCGATCGCCTCTGGAATATTACCTTGAATAGCTTGTTGTAATAAACCTTCACGGGAAGCGCCTAAAACCACCACATCATAACCTTCGGTTTCCACTAACTTAATCACACCTTCGACTACTGAATCAGCTTGTACCGGCGCAGCAATTACAGTACTAGATAGTTGGCGGCGACGCATCAATTGACGGATGGCTTGTTCTAAAACTGTCATATCTGGTCTAAATTCCCAAGGTTTAAACACCCTTGTCAAGCGGATTTGTGGGTCATCGCTTAAAGTAACTAAAGCCGGTAATAATTTAATGGCTATTCTGGCGTTAGGGCCGCCAGCCATTGGGACTAACCAGCGATTGAATTTGAATGTGGACTGTGGACTGTGGACTGTGGACTGTTGACTACCTAACTTCACTAGTACTACGTCACAGGTGGCTTGGCGGATGATGGTGTCTACAACATTGCCAAAAATCCTACCTGGGGTGGATGTGCTACCTTTCCATCCCATGAGAATTAAGTCTATGTGTCTGTCTTTGATGGTTTCTAAAATTGCGTGAGCAGAATCATGGGCAACCCTAATTTGGGTATGCAGGGGAATACGCCATTTTTTAGCTAATACTTCGGCTTGTCGCAAAAGACGGCGACTTTTGGAGGTTCTGACGGTGGTTTCCGAAGGGGAACTGTGGCGGGAAACCAGCATTACTTGTACACACTCTATTTCATAATGGCGATCGCGGGCAATGGCAGCTGCCATTTTTAATAGAGTTGCGGCTGTTTCTGGGTTGGCTACTGGGACTAGTATTCTACCCCTGCCTGTGCTGGGACTCCGCGTTTGGTAAACTACATAAGATGGTTCAGGTTGGGGGCCTGGGTTGGGGTTTTCGCAGTTGAGACGGTCTGCTTCTACCCGAATGATATCTGCACGGGTAATAATCCCGATGAGTTTTTGCCCTTCTACTACTGGTAAGCGACTGATTTGATAGCGGTCTAGTAAATATAAAACATTACTCAAGGTATGTATGGGTGTGACTGTCATAGGATTGGCAGTCATAATTTCCCTGAGGTGAGAATTATTTTCTGGACTGCGACTGAGGCTTTTGGTTAAATCTGATTGGGTAATAATCCCGACTAATTTGTTATCTTCTACTACTGGGAAGCCTCGGTGATGGGAACTAGCAAAGGCTTGCTTGGCTTCTTCGAGGGTGATGTCTGCATCTAGAGTTTCTACCCGTTGCTGCATCACATCTTTTGCCGTCATTTGGCTTAATATCCCCTCTACCGACATCTGTTTAGTAAGGGTAATGCCATTTAACAGTAATAATTTCTCATAGAGTGAACCGGGTACTACTTTGTCTGCTACTAAGTAAGCCGTCACAGACACTATCATCAAAGGCAAAACTAAATTAAAATCTGTGGTCATTTCAAAGACAATCACAATGGCGGTGATTGGGACTTTAGAAACCGCACTAAAAAAACCGCCCATTCCCGCTAAAGCATAAGTAACAGGAGAACCATTACCCGTGATTTGATACTCTAATACGCCGATCAAATGTCCTAAAGCCGAACCCAAAATCAGACTAGGCGCAAATAAACCTCCGGGTGCGCCAGAACCAAATGCGACTAAAGTGAGGATAAACTGAGCAACAAAAGCGATCGCTGCAAAGCTTGGATTTAAATCACCAGTAATTACATATTCCCGTAAACCAGCATTATCCCGAAAAGACTCAGGTAAAAACGATACGACAATCCCCGACACCAACCCAGCCAAGCCTATCCGCAGAGGTAAGCTAATATGCAAACTCCGGTAAAACTGGAGGCTGAAAATCAACCCGCGATTAAATAATGCACCCAGCAACCCTGCTAAGACACCCAAAAGCAAAAAGAAGGGAATTTCTGGAAAAGCAAACCTACTAGAGTAATCAAGTAATTCTATGTTTAAATTGAGACTGCGACCGCCCAACAGCCGGGAAACTACCCCACCAATAAATGAAGCGATAATGGCAGTTCCCAGAGTCAGTCCTGATAAATCTTGAAGTAATTCCTCAATAATAAATAATACCCCGGCAATGGGAGCATTAAAAGCAGCCGCCAAACCTGCACCCGCACCCGCCGCAATCATTTGCCGCCGATGGTCTGGAGAGGTGGGAACCAAGCGACTCATCCCCGCCGCTAAACCTGCCCCCACTTGGACTGTCGGCCCTTGTCTTCCCAATGTCAGCCCCGAACCCAAAGCCAGAATAGCACTCAGTAGCTTAATCACCGCTACCCGCCAAGACAATTTCATCGGTATATTTGCCAGGGTAGCTTTGACTTGTGGAATACCACTACCCGCCGCCTCTGGTGCCAATCTTTGCACCATCAGCCCAGCCAAATACCCAAAGCCCAAACCGATGATTGGTAAAACTAACCATGCCGGCAAAACATGAGAACTATGAACCCGCCATGCACCTAATAATCCCGAACAGACCTTGAGGAATACCGCAGATAATGCAGCTAAAACCCCAATAACACAAGCTTCGGCGATCGCTAAACCCCGTCTAGGCTGCAACCAACTGCGAAAGTACATAGTACTAATTTAGTTATTTGTCAGAGACGCGATTAATCGCGTCTGTACAATTGTCCATAGTCAATTTTCTGCCCCTGCTTCCCCTGCCCCCTGCCTCTTAATTATTCCTCCCAGTCGTCGATAGTCCTTCGACTATTAAAGACGGAGTATAACAAGAACCGTTCCAATCAGCATCACTGCCTAATTCCACTTGCTTGAGGGCGGTATAAACATTGCCTGCGACCATTGTATCTTTGACGCGACCGATTACTTGACCTTTTTGGACTCGATAGCCTAATTCGATATTGATCGAAAAGTCGCCAGAGATACCACCGCTACCACCGAGCATTTGGTCTACAATCAAGCCATCATCCATGTTTTGGATCAAGTCTTTGAGGGATTTAGAACCAGGCTTAATCAAAAAGTTAAATAAGCCAGGGGTGGGATAACTGCCTAAACCGGGGCGAAAACCATTGCCAGTAGTGCCATTACCTAGTTGCCTTCCGGTGGTGCGATCGCAATAATAATTTTGTAATATGCCTTTTTCGATAAATACCAAAGATTTAGTCGGAGTACCTTCGTCATCAAAGGGGCAGCTATAAGGCCCGGCTTGGGGGTCTTGGTAAAGGGTAAGGCTAGGGGCGATTACTTGTTTACCCACGCGTTCTGCCCAAGGAGAAGCTGCTTCTAGTACACGTTTGCCATTCAAAGCTGCTTGTGCTGTACCCCAAAGCATATCCGCCGCCTTGGAGGTAAATAAAACTGGGACACGACCGTTAGGGGGCGGGACGTTTTCTTTAGCCCAAACCAGTCTTTGTAAAATTTGATAAGCTAATTTTTCCGGATCTAAGTAATCACGCTGAGTTTGTCCATCAGATACACTTAAAAAATCATCACCACGAACCCATTCGGCGGACATATAGCAACTGAGGGTAGTATCGCTGTAGTAGCAATCTAAACCTTGGGTATTAACAAGTCTAGTCGTTTCCACATCACATTCCCAGTCACTATTACAGAGGACATCGGGATAATTATCGCGGATGATGGCGATCGCTTCTTTGCCCCAACCAACTAAAACTTCTACAGATACAGCCTCACCCAAATCTGGGTAGGATGGCTGAAAGTTGCTAATCAATTCCACTGGTTCTGATTGGTTCAGTTCACTCAAAGCGAGAGCGCGTTCTACCATTGCGGCTGCTTCCACCGAACCATAAGCTACCGTGAGTCCTGGGCGGCCTTTGCGCCATAGCCGCAGCGCCGTACCTTCAGATTGGCTGGTTTCTAGCTGTTTGAGTCGGTTAGCCTCAAAAAAAACCGGACGAGAAAGCGATCGCGACTGATACACTTCAGCCGCTTCCGCTCCCGATTTAATAGCTAGTTCCAGCAGCTGTTCTGCTAGTGTATCTTGTGACAAATTTTCAGAACCCATGACCCTCGGTGAATTGTGGACTTTGGATTTTGAACTGGCAGTACACGCAGATCATTATCCCAAATCATTGGTGACTATCCGCGTAGATTTCAGACGGACGCAGATAATTATCCCAAATCATTGGTCTTTATCACCATTTAAAAGGAATGGGGACTCATCAATTCAAAATTCAAAATACCCTACGGGAAGGCAAGCCTACAAAATTCAAAATTATAGTGACTTTCGTCTGGGATTGGGGATTGGGGAAAAAGATAGACAATCCATATCTCTCTTATCCCCTATACCCCCACACCCCTACACCCCTACTTCTTGTAACAGCCAAAATCCAGCAAAAGATTCTGCTTCCGGGTTTGACTGCACACCGATAAAATGTACACCGTTGGCTTTTTGTTTAGCTTCCTCGAAACCTCTAGCTTCTTGTACAGTGGTGGAGTTTTTGATATTTGCTAAAATCCAACTTTCCGTAGCACCAGTTTCTAAAACTAGTCTTGTTCCTTGGCTGGTATCTACTCTCAAAAATGCCAACTCCAAACCAGACATCCAACCTGCTATTGGCAAAGCTCTAGGGGAGAAAATCAATACCCCAGGAATGCGGGTTTCAGGCGATACCTGGACAAAATCTAATGGAAATGCCTCACTAAAACCAATTTCCCATTCTGGCATTTCTGCTAAATCCGCAGCTGATAAAGAGACAAACACCCATTGTTGTCCTTCTAAGGCATCAGGTAAGCGTTGCGGTAAGGGACTGTCCAAACGCACTGAGGGAGTCGTTCCCCCTTGATAGCCTGGTTCTTGGGGATAAACCTCTTCCATGCGCTGCTTCAGCCATTGATTGAGTGCCAAAGTGCGCCGGCTCGACAAAGCTGGAATACCTGCATCCTCGCAAGCCTTAACGATCATATTATTCATTTGGCGACGGAAAAAGCGGATTTTGATTGGTGCTTCCCCCGCCTTGCTAATTGCCTCTTGAATTGCTGTCCTTAACCAAACTGAATTAACTTCAGTGCTGGGACAATATTGTGCATAGCGAAATAAGGAATCCGTCTTTGTGCGAATATCTAAGGGACTTTCACAAATTACAACTTCCCAAACTTTTTTCTGATTTTCGTCCAAAATCGGACGGGAGTAAAAATCTAATTCCCAAATACTGCCCATGTTCTGCCGTATAAATCTGGCGAGTTTATATTTTGCTTATATTCTCACTCTACCAAGATTGGTCAATAGTCATTAGTCAACAGTCAACAGTTATCTCTTTTCTGCCTCCTGCAAATGCTCGATCAAAATCAAACACCATTAATCGATGCGATAAAAGCTTGTATCGCTCGTCCTCATGCAGCGTTTTATACTCCTGGGCATAAGCGGGGGCGGGGGATTGCTCAACCTTTGGCTGATTTGTTGGGTAAAGCGGTGTTTGGTGCTGATTTGACGGAGTTGGCTAATTTAGATAATTTATCTGCACCCCAAGGAGTGATTCAGGAAGCCCAACAATTAGCGACGGCAGCCTTTGGTGCTTCACGAACATGGTTTTTAGTCAATGGTTCTACTTGCGGTGTCGAGGCGGCAATTCTGGCTACTTGTAGACCAGGGGATAAAATTATTTTGCCTCGGAATGTACATTCATCAGCGATCGCTGGTTTAATTCTCTCTGGTGCTATCCCAATTTTTATTCATCCTGAATATGACCCAGTTTTAGATATTGCCCACAGTATGACACCTGAGGCTGTACAAGCTGCTTTACAACAACATCCTGATGCTAAAGCGGTGTTGACAGTTTACCCTACATATTATGGTGTATGTGGGGATTTAGAAGCGATCGCCCAAATCACCCACCAATACAATATTCCTCTACTTGTAGATGAAGCCCACGGCGCACACTTTGCTTTTCACCCAGAATTACCCACCCCGGCCTTAGCTGCTGGTGCAGACTTAACTGTACAGTCCATTCACAAGGTACTGGGTGCAATGACGCAAGCTTCAATGCTTCACATCCAAGGTGACAGAATAAATGCGGTTCGAGTTAGTCAGGCTTTGCAGCTGCTACAGTCTACTAGCCCCAGTTATGTACTTCTCGCTTCCCTAGATGCAGCTCGTCAACAAATGGCTTTGTCTGGGAAACAGTTAATGTCCCGTACCTTACAGCTAGCAAATGAAGCCAGAGAAAGAATTAGTCAAATTCCTGGCTTATCAGTGTTACAGTCTCCTACCCAGATACCATCACCAGGGTTTACAACTTTGGATAAAACACGGTTAACTGTCACTGTTTCCGGCTTGGGTTTAACAGGTTTTGCGGCGGAAGAAATTTTAGATGAAAAACTGGGTGTAACGGCTGAATTTGCTACGTTGCAACATCTCACCTTTATTATTAGCTTGGGAAACACAGCTGCTGATATTGAGCAGTTAATCCAAAGTTTCACAACTTTAGCAGAA
Organism: Nostoc parmelioides FACHB-3921; assembly: GCF_014696625.1. Classification (GTDB taxonomy): domain Bacteria; phylum Cyanobacteriota; class Cyanobacteriia; order Cyanobacteriales; family Nostocaceae; genus Trichormus; species Trichormus parmelioides. Next base: position 56,653 of record NZ_JACJQL010000005.1, on the reverse strand, counting down.
ACAACACCACCCGCTAAGGCATTAGTCAACCCAATAATTAATAGCAATCTGGAATATTTTTCAGAAATTTCTCCCCGTGATGCCTTTTTCGCCGATAGTGAAACATTATCCATCGAACAGGCGAGAGATCGCATTTGTGCAGAAATTGTCTGTCCTTATCCCCCAGGAATCCCCGTCCTGATGCCAGGAGAAATCATTACAAAACCTGCCATTGAATATTTGCAACACATCCAAAGTTTAGGCGGATTCATTACTGGTTGTGCCGATACTAGTCTGAGTACTTTAAAAGTTGTAGTCACCGAAGGCGGCGGGAAACCCACTTCCTTCAAGGAGCGGGAGGGATAGCCGCCCCGCCACCGTTAACTGCTGACTGATGACGGTTAACCGTCAACCGTCAACCGTCAACGTGAAATCCCATCCCCTTTTAGAGGTGGGATGAGCTTAATTCTCGAAAATCTTCATCTGTTATGATATTGTCAAACCCATGAATTTGAAATTTCGCCAAATTACCTTTGAAGATATATTTAGTGGCATTCTTGGACTGGTGATTGGATGTGTGTTTATTGGGGGTGGTTTTTTAGTAGGTAATCAAGTCACCCAGGAACGCGCGACGTTAAAACAAACACAGGGTACTGTAGTAGATAGCCTTCGTCGTCGTGAACGCGACAGTAAGGATAAGCAAAAAGAAACCTATGCACCTGTAGTTGAGTTTTTAGTCAAAGGCGATCGCATCCGTTTTACAGGTAATTATCAATCTTCCCGTTCCAGTAACGGCAAAATAGTAGCAGTACGTTATGACCCCAAGCAACCAAGGACTACTGCGCGTCTAGTGGATTTCTATGAAGACTTGCTACCGTGGATGAGTTTTGGTATGGGTGGGTTAAGTCTCATCTCTGGCCTGCGCCAGATTTTCCCCATATACTTGTCTTCAGGCGACGAGTAACACTGTATAAGGTAATGCGCGTCTAAATTGCATAACTACGTAAATAAGGACAGTTAACTGTTAACTGTTAACTGTCAACTGTCAAAAGCCCTCACGATGGATCATGCAACTTAAAAACAGAATAGCTGAGTTACCGAAATTGCAACAATCCCAGGTTTAGGTTGCGTCCTCAGTAATACTTGTGATTAATCCAACTATCTGGGGTTAGATTATGCAAAAGTCTATTCAATTACCACATAAATCAGCTTTATTTATTACTGCGCTAATAGGGGGAGTGATTTTTACCAGTTGCGCCTCTGCACCACAGTCTACAAATCAAGCATCAGCACCTGTACCTGTTTCTGCTTCTGAGCTTGCTGATAATGTGGCACAAAAGGCGCAAGCTGCACCTATACCCCGTTCCCGTCCCCAATTAATTAAAAAAGCGGCCATAACTCTAATTGTCAACTCGGTAGATGAAAGTATTGATACTGTGACGCAAATTGTTAATCGTCAGCAGGGAGACTTAATCAGCTTAAATGAACAACAACCCACAAAGGGAAATACCCGTCATATTGCCTCAATACAGCTAAGAGTACCGCAGAACTCACTAGAACCCACATTAGAGGAGTTAGCTAAATTAGGCACAGTAGAAAATCGTAAAATTACTGCGGAAGATGTGGGCAATCAATTGGTTGATTTCCAAGCCAGATTCACTAATCTCCGCAAAACTGAAGCTAATCTGCAAAAAATTATGGATCGCTCAGGGTCTGTGAGGGATATACTCAGTGTTGCCCAAGAACTCAGCAATGTTAGACAATCTATTGAACAAATTGATGCTCAATTGAAAAACTTACAAAATCAAGTCGCCTATTCCACTATTACGCTCAATCTCAAGGCAGCCGTCGCTAGTACTAGTCCTCAACTTGCTGTAAATTCACAAATACAGGAAACTTGGAATAAATCTACTTATTCCCTGGGAAATTTTACGGTTGGGCTGCTTAAATTGGGTATTTGGTTAATAGTGTACAGTCCCTATTGGTTAATTTTGGCTGCCGGAGTCTACGGCTTCTACCGTTGGCGGCGTAATCATTTAGCTAGTCGTTAGTCAGTTGTCAGTTGTCAATAGTCAATAGTCAATAGTCAATAGTCAATAGTCCATCGTTATTCTTCTTCGCTCCCCCTGCTCCCCTGCCCCCCTGCTCCCCCTGCTCCCTGCTCCCCCTGCTCCCTGCTCCCCCTGCTCCCGCTACCTCTGCCTCCTTAAGCAATAGTCATTCTGAGGAATGTGCTGATTAGACTGAAATAATGGTACTGATGAATGCCAAGATCAAAATGAGGATGTCGTAAGGGTATTGAAAGTACTATGCCAGAAATACACCAGTCAATTGCTCAACATTATCACGAACGTACTAAATATGACCCTGAGACGATCGCCTCTAAAAGTCAGAGGTTAGATTGGGCTAAACAGCCAGTGCCGTTTAAGGAGTATAAAATCGGTTCTGCGATTGACCTCAAACCCTACTTACAAGAAACACCAGAGGTATTTGTCAATGATGCCAATGGTCGATGGTGGCAAAGGCTGTCGCGGTTACTGTTTCGCAGTTATGGGCTGACTGCCAGAATGCCTTCTATGGGGAATACAGTGTATTTACGTGCTGCACCCAGTGCGGGGGGACTATATCCGGCAGAGGTGTACTTGGTTTCCCGTGGTACTCCGCTACTATCACCGGGGCTTTATAACTACCAATGTCGGACTCATTCCCTGATGCACTATTGGGAAAGTGATATTTGGCAAAGTTTGCAAGAGGCTTGTTTCTGGCATCCTGCTTTAGAAAGTACTCAATTAGCCATTATTGTGACGGTTGTTTTCTATCGTTCGGCGTGGCGCTATGAAGACCGGGCTTATCGTCGCATTTGTCTAGATACAGGACATCTGTTGGGAAATATTGAGTTAGGTGCTGCTATCACTGATTATCGTCCCCACTTGATCGGTGGTTTCATTGATGAAGCAGTTAATGATCTACTATATATCGATCCGCTACAGGAAGGAGCGATCGCTGTTTTACCCCTAGCAGATTTATTAGACATCCAGCAAAATATATCTCCAGGATGTACAGCTCTCCCCTCGGCTACTGAAACTAATTATCCCCAAGTTCCCGATGGTGAATTGCTAAAATATTTTCATCGCCATACTCAAATTTCGGCTAGCATCACTGGCAAACTGAACTTACCAACGGTCATCCAAGAAAAATCTTTGGAGGATAAATACAATTTTCCTTTCTGCTTGAAAATCTCCACCGTCTCCGCACCCATATACTGGGGAGAAAATCTGTCAGATTTGGAAATCACTATGCACAAGCGACGTTCTACTCGTGCTTACAATGGTGACGAATTGACCTTTGATGAACTCAAGGCTTTACTTGATTTTACTTATCAACCCCAAAATTATATTGACCAAAGTCTAGATAATTCCCCGGATTATTTTGATTTAAATTTAATTGAAACTTTTATCGCTGTCTGCGGAATCCAAGGACTGGAGGCTGGTTGTTACTATTACGCGCCTAAAGCTCAAGAATTAAGGCAAATCCGGTTTAAAAACTTCCGGCGAGAGTTACACTTCCTCTGTTTGGGACAGGAACTAGGCCGAGATGCTGCCGCCGTAATTTTTCATACATCTGATCTTAAATCCGCGATCGCTCAATATGGCGATCGCGTTTATCGTTACTTACATATGGATGCCGGACATTTGGGACAACGCTTGAATTTAGCCGCCATTCAACTCAACTTAGGTGTTAGTGGTATTGGTGGTTTCTTTGATGATCAAGTCAACGAAGTACTAGGCATTCCCAGTGATGAAGCAGTCATATATATTACAACTCTGGGACGACCTAGATAAGTCACTTTAAAAGTTACAAATACTACATCTAAGCATCATTTCATCCAATGGTATGTATAGTAACAATGCGTAACAGAAAGCTATGACGCTACTAGTGAGCAGTTTTTAGGCAAAAGCGAGCATAAACTAAAAGCTAAAAAGATAAATGCAACTTTGGTCAAGAACAATAGATAGAATGAACAAAGTTAGCCTTGATGTCTAATCGCCAAAACCTATATATCTCATGGATTTTGCTAATCTTGCAGCCCAGTTAAATGCTGGAACAATTTTGCCAGAGGGAATTGTAATTGTCACCCTCATGGGGGTTTTGATTGTTGATTTGATTTTAGGGCGTACATCCTCACGCTGGATCGGATATCTGGCGATCGCAGGCTTACTCGCGGCGATTGTCGCCCTGTATTTTCAATGGGATGCTACCAATCCCATCTCTTTTACTGGTGGGTTTATTGGTGATGACCTCAGCATCATCTTTCGCGGTATCATCGCCTTGTCTGCCGTTGTTACCATCTTGATGTCAATCCGCTATGTTGAACAGAGTGGAACTGCTTTAGCGGAATTCATCGCTATTTTGTTAACTGCGACTTTGGGCGGGATGTTTGTCTCTGGGGCTAGTGAGTTGGTGATGATCTTCATCTCCCTAGAAACCCTAAGTATATCCTCCTATTTGTTGACAGGTTATACCAAGCGTGACCCCCGCTCTAATGAAGCGGCGCTGAAATACTTGCTGATTGGGGCTTCCAGTACAGCAGTATTTCTGTATGGCGTGTCACTTTTATACGGTCTATCTGGCGGACAAACAGAACTGAGTGCGATCGCTAACGGAATTATTACAGCTAACGTTGGTCAATCACTAGGTGCAGTTATTGCCCTGGTTTTTGTCATAGCGGGTATCGGCTTTAAGATTTCCGCCGCACCTTTCCACCAATGGACACCAGACGTATATGAAGGCGCTCCCACCCCAGTGATTGCCTTTTTATCCGTTGGTTCCAAGGCAGCAGGCTTTGCCCTCGCTATCCGTCTGTTAACCACAGTTTTCCCCTTCGTCGCCGAAGAATGGAAATTTGTGTTCACAGCCTTGGCCGTCCTCAGTATGATTTTGGGTAACGTTGTCGCCCTAGCTCAAACCAGCATGAAACGGATGCTAGCTTATTCATCCATTGCCCAAGCTGGGTTTGTGATGATTGGCTTGATTGCTGGAACTGATGCCGGATACGCCAGTATGATCTTTTACCTGCTGGTTTACCTATTCATGAACCTGTGTGGTTTTACCTGCATCATTCTGTTCTCTCTGCGGACAGGAACCGACCAAATTGCCGAATACTCTGGGTTATATCAAAAAGACCCACTCCTCACACTAGGTTTGAGTATCTCCCTGCTTTCATTGGGCGGTATTCCTCCACTAGCCGGGTTTTTTGGCAAAATTTACTTATTCTGGGCTGGTTGGCAAGCAGGTCTTTACTGGTTGGTCTTACTAGGCTTAGTAACCAGCGTTGTCTCCATCTATTACTACATTCGCGTAGTCAAAATGATGGTAGTCAAAGAACCCCAAGAAATGTCCGATGTAGTCAAGAATTATCCCGAAATACGTTGGAATTTACCTGGATTTAGACCATTGCAAGTGGGTTTAGTGTTGACTTTGATCGCTACCTCCGTAGCAGGAATTTTATCTAATCCACTCTTTACTTTGGCAAATAATTCTGTTGCCAATACTGCAATTTTGCAAGCCACAAAAGTTGTCAGTACTCAGGTAAGTGCTATTCCTGCTGAGAAACCAGACGGTTTGTAAGCTCTATCTCAATCTATCTATCCCCGATTTTTAGGAAAAATCGGGGATATTTTTTAAACTATTCAATAGGAAGAGTAATGATAAATTCCGAACCCTCTCCCAGAACTGAATTAACTTCCAGCTTTCCGCCATGTTTTTGGACAATAATTTGTTGAGCGATCGCTAGCCCTAATCCTGTACCTTTACCAACAGGTTTAGTAGTAAAAGAATGTTCAAATATTTTAGATTTTAATTCATCTGATATACCAAAACCATTATCTTTAACCTGAATTAAAATAGAATTGGCACATAAACTAGTAATAATCGTAATTTGATTATTTTTTTTCTCAACCTCCACAAAACTTAACCCAAAATTTGACTCTTCTAAAGCATCTATAGCGTTAGCCAAGAGATTCATAAATACCTGATTTAATTGACCGGGAAAACATTTGATTAAAGGAATATCGGCATATTTTTTAACTACTTGAATTTGTGGACGGTTTTGATCGGCTTTTAAACGATGCTGGAGAATATAGAGAGTGCTGTCAATCCCTTCATGAATATTAAAAAGCAATTTATATTCTGCATCTGTTCGGGAAAAAGTCCGTAAACTATTACTCAGCTTGCTAATGCGATCAGTTCCTTCTTTCATTGAAGAAATAAGTTTAGGTAAATCCTCACGCACATACTCATAATCCATTGCTTTTATTTCTGCCTGGATTTCTGGCAATGGTTCGGGGTAATATTTCTGATACAAGTCCAGCAGACGGAATAAGTCATGAATATACTCAAATGCTGGGTTCAGATTCCCCATAATAAATCCCACAGGATTATTAATTTCGTGGGCTACATCTGCAACCATACTACCTAACGCAGACATTTTATCCTGCATTGTCTGAAGATTAAACAGAGTTTTTTCTAATTCATGGCTTCTTTCTTCTAACTGAATTTGTGATTGCTTCAATTCATTAATTACATTCTTCAGCAAAGTCTCTTTTTTGCTGTTGATTTCCTCTAGCCTAACTCTATCAACTTCTGAACGAATTAATTTTTTCTGGAGGATTCTATTAGCTTTTTCCAGCCTCTGGATTTCTTGTTCACAGTTCATACAATCCTTAAATTATTAACGAATTCCTAAAATTAAAGTGACAAAAGTTTCATTATGAAAGTGTGTTTCACCTGTTGGTTGTATAGGTGAAATTTCTCCATTACAATAAAAACCACAAGATGGTAAATCTTGATTAAGAATATTTTTAGTATTGAGATATTCTTGTTGAGCTTGTGTACCTAGTAGTTGTCTTCGAGCTACACAAGAGAAAAACAGAACACCTGCTGGTTCCTTTCCAGGGTAGTTATTGAAGGCCGTCATAAATGACGTTTGAGCAGCAGCCAAAATATCGCTTTTGCCTGCTTCAGCCATGTTAATACTCGCTTGTTCAGGAATATCCGCAAAGAAAGTGATACTACCTGATTGTTCATCATAGGCGATCGGCGCTCTCAGATAAAAACTTGTTTCATCATGAGTAAACACGGCTAAAGGATATTCCATTGACGGCGGAAGCTGACCTAAATAATGTCGATAAAATTCTAAAGCTGGTTTACCATCAATCTCATAGACTATATTTTTATCTACTTTGGTCACTTGGCTAGTTTTACCAATGGGGAGCCAACCACTGGCGACACCGTGGGAAAATAAAACTTGACCACAAAAGAGCAAAATTGGCACAGCATCGCTCAAGACTTCTGTTTTAAAAAATTGGTATGTGTTTTGATATACTGATTGATCGGCAGCTAAACCCCCGAAAATGGGAAACTTTTCTCCTAAAGCCATTTTTAAGCCATCTAAGATAGACACACCACTAGTTGTAAGACTTTCTGGGTGGGTTAAACAGAGCTGAGGCTCGGTTTTGCTTCTGGCTTTAGCTTTTTGTACAGCTTCTTGAGTCGCCGCAATTGGATTGTGTGAAACCTGATATCCCACACCTGCAAAAATTTCAATTTCATCTGAGCAAAATAGCATTAAAGTTATTGAGTCTTGTTGAAATTCTAACAGTGAAGAAATTTCCCCATCTGTGGTTCCACCAATCAACTCAATCCCCGGAAAAGCCTGATTAATATTTTCCAGTATCAGAGAGTGATCAAAATCAATAGCTGCAAATAAAATTCCCGCTTGAGGATTATTTCCTTGAAGAGAATCTGTTGATTGCTGAATAATCTCTTTAACTGCTGATAGAGAATCTGGGTCGTTGCTGTGGGCTACTACTATTTTCATCATAGTTTTACGCTGTAAAACATTAATCCCTACAGCAATATAGTTCCCTAGTTTTCTGAATAAATTTGCAAATCACACAAATTAGCGACGAATTTATACTAAATTGCTCATAAATTTATGATAAGTTATATTGCAAATAAAGATTAATTTATCAATTATTTAAGGAGGATAGGAAATATCCCAGCTTTAACTAAGTTTTAGCAAAATACATAAATTAGCTAGAGAAAATGAATTTGACAATTAATATAGTTATTCGATGGGGATGTTAATCATAAATTCTGAGCCTCTTCCTGATTCTGAATTTACATCAAGTTTACCACCATGTTTTTGAATGATAATTTGCCGAGCAATTGATAATCCTAAACCTGTACCTTTACCTACAGGTTTAGTAGTAAACAAATTATCAAATATTCTTGCTTTAATTTGAGGTGGCATTCCTATACCATTATCTTGAATTTTAATCAAAGCATGACTTTTATCTTCACTCAGCATTGTCTGAATTATGATTTGTGGAGTCTCAACTATCAGTTTCTGATGATCGTTTACCGCACTACCTATTATGGAAGAATATTTATTACTAAATGATTCTTCTAAGGCATCAATGGCATTAGCTAAAATATTCATAAATACCTGATTCAATTGCCCAGGAAAGCAGTTAACTTCAGGTATGACACCATAATCTCGTTTAATTTCAATATCAGGATGATTCTCAGATCCTTTCAGTCGATGTTTGAGTATTAAAATAGTACTATCAATACCTTCGTGAATATCAAAATGAATTTTTTTCTCTGTGTCTGATCTAGAAAAAATACGTAGACTCCTGCTAATATCTCGGATGCGCTGAATACCTTCTTTCATCGAGAAAATTAAATTAGGTAAGTCTGAGCGCACATAATCTAAATCCATTTCGCTGATTTCGTCTTGAATTTCTTGTACAGGATGAGGATAGTAACTTTGATATAAATTAATTAGTTTATCCATATTCTCAAAATATGTTAATGCGTGACCTAAATTGCCATAAATACAACTGACTGGGTTATTAATTTCATGAGCTAACCCTGCTACCAATTGTCCAAGAACCGACATTTTTTCTTGTTGTACAAGTTGGAGTTGATACTCTTGTAGGTCTTTTAATGCTTGATTCAATTCAGCAGTGCGTTCAATAACTCGTTTTTCTAAATTTTTATTCAAGCTTCTGAGTTGCAGGTGGGAAGAGATACGAGCTAATACTTCTGCTTTATGGAATGGCTTAGTAATGTAATCAACTGCACCTAAACTTAAAGCTTCTACTTTACTATTAGTATCAGTAATTGCTGTCATGAAAATTACGGGAATATCGTGAGTTTCCGGCTGAATTTTCAAGTTTTTACAGGTTTCAAATCCGTCCATTATCGGCATCATCACATCCAGCAGAATTAAATCTGGCACTCTACTTTTTATTTGTTCGAGCGCTTTTTTGCCATCAAGTGCTGTGGCTACCTCAAAACCTGCGCCAATCAATGCTTCAGAGATGATTTCGAGGTTGGTTAGGGTATCATCTACCACTAAAATAAAGTTAGTTTCGGTTGATGTATCAAGCATTTAAGTTGAACTCGCGGATTTTATATTGATTCACCGGTGATGCGATAGGAGACTATTTATAAAGTAAATTTTGGGTGTGTTAATCGCTTGAATTATCTTTTTTCTGACTAATCATATCTACATATGTGCCTGGCAAAATACCAGTTGCTACAATAAATAAAACCTCCCCAACATAAATGTTATTATTGCTTTATAAATAACCCATAAGATTATGATTCCCAGAAATCGTGATAGAGCAACAGCTACAACCAATAATTGTTATAACATCAATCTATCGTAGTCCGGGTTGATTTATGTTGGACTCATCTGCGTGAGAGTTGATAACTAATTTAGTTAAAGAATCATAAAAATAAAATATAGGTACGAAAAATCAAGCCGTCATGGCTTTTGAATACTTTTCTGCTGAAGCGGTAATTACTACTACCTGATTATTTCCTCTAAACAGATAGTAAAGTGTTATGACCATAAAAATAGCTAACATTAATATCCAATCACTTGCTGAATGGGAAGAGTGATTAACAATTGGGTACCTTTTCCGGGAGTTGATTCTACCTGTAAAGTACCTCCATGTTTTTCTACTATAATCTCATGAGCGATCGCCAACCCTAAACCAGTACCTTTACCTAAAGGCTTGGTAGTGAAAAATTGCTCAAAAATGCGCTGTTGTACTTCTAGAGGAATACCAACACCGTTATCTGTAATTTCAATTAATACTGATTTTTGGTCATCTGTGACTTTTGTCCGAATCCAAATTGTTAATGTATCAGTTGTTTCTCTATTAACTATTGATTCCTCTAAGGCATCAATGGCATTAGCCAGCAGATTCATGAATACTTGGTTAAGTTTTCCAGAATAGCACTCAACTAAAGGGATATCACCATATTCCTTGATAATGTTAATTGTTGAATCTGTAGGTAAAATTTTGAGGCGGTGACTTAAAATAATGAGTGTGCTATCAAGACCATCATGTAAGTTAAACAGTTGAAATTCTGGGTCTTCTAATCGAGAGAATAAACGCAGCGATCGCACAATTTGCTCCACTCTCTCAGTCCCCATTTGCATCGAAGATAATAGACGTGGTAAATCTTGTTTAATAAACTCCAATTCGATACTTTTTGAGAATGCTTGAATTTCCTCACTTGGGTTAACCGTATGATTTTCGTACAATTTTAATAAATTTAATAAGTCTCCAACATAATTTTGGGCATGGGCTAAATTCCCGTAAATAAAATTAACTGGATTATTAATTTCATGGGCAATTCCTGCTACTAACTGTCCCAACGAAGACATTTTCTCCTCTTGTGCTAACTTCAATTGAGTCCGCCGCAATTCTAAATGGACATTGATTCTTGCTAACACTTCTTCATATTCAATAGGTTTAGTAATATAGTCAACTGCCCCAATTTGCAACCCTTTGACTTTATTTACCGTATCAGATAGAGCTGTCATAAAAATTACGGGAATGTCCTTGGTCTTAGGATTAGCTTTTAGGTGGCGACAAGTTTCAAATCCATCCATACCAGGCATCATGACATCCAGCAAAATTAAATTTGGTAATGTTTCTTGTACTTTTGCCAACGCGCTTAGACCATTTTTAGCAACAGAAACTCGAAAACCAGCCTGATTGAGAATGTCAAACAAAACCTTGATGTTAGTCGGGATATCATCTACAATTAAGACTGAGTTATTTATGGGACTGCTCATCTAAATTATCCTCTGAAACATCGTAGTTCTAGATTCATCTTTATTTAATAACTTTCCTGAAAAAAATCCATTTTTACTATCTTAAATAAGAATATGTATAATAAACTTTTCATGTTATTAGTGAATAATTGATCAATGTCAATATGATAGATGAGGCTGAATCATAGCAACAATTGCCTCATCTTCGAACTCTGCAATTAATTCTGAAACTTTAACGGCAAAACGCATATATTTTTTATCCAATTGCTGAATTCTGGTGATTTCTTCTTGAATACCAACTACATAACCAGCCTTAGCAGCTTGATATAAGTTAAACAACTCCGTAGGCGGGGGAAATATAATTTCTTCTGTAGATGAAATGTTGACTAGAGAAACATCATCAAGTGAGTAAATCCATTTTAAAGATAAATAAGTTTGTAACATATCGAATAGTTCTTCAACCTTTACAGATTGTGCTAAAAAATCATCGTAACCAGCTTCTTGACTTTGCTGACGAGTATATTCAGATACATCAGCCGACAAAGCAATAATCACCAATTTGGCAAATTTTACTTGTGATCGCATCATTTTTGTTACCTGCAAGTTATTTATTTCCGACATGGCGATATCAGCAATAATTAAATCGGGATGTTCAGTTTTGATCTTATCTAAACCTTCTTGTAAACTACTAACCTCAGTCAAATTAAACCCTAAGGATGACAATAAATTGACAAAAATAGAACGATTTTCCCAGCTATTATCAATAATTAAAATGCTTTTTGTCTTGCCTTCGTAGCCAATAATATTTTTTTGACCTGCAACTGATAAAGAGAATTTCCCAGTCTCAACTATGGGTAAATTTAAATCAAACCAAAACTTAGTTCCTTTACCATATACACTCTCAACTTTGAGGTCACTACCCATCAATTCTAGAATTTGGCTACTAATTGCCAGCCCTAAACCTGTTCCTTCTGATTTATGTAAATTATCTCCTACTTGCTCAAAGGGCAAAAATATTTTTTTGAGTTGTTCATTCGTCATCCCAATACCTGTATCTTCAATTTTGAATCTCAGTTTATAAACTGGCAGTATCTGATTTGTATTGGTAATTAATTTTGTTCCTGTACAGGCAACTACTTCTACATCAAAAGTTACTGTACCATTGTCTGTAAACTTAATAGCATTACTCAAAATATTAATTAAAACCTGGCGTATCCGTTTTTCATCAGCAAAAACATTAGCGGGAATATGATGATTTAAATGATATTTGAACCTAATTTCTTTTTGCTCCGCTTTAATTCGACACATCTCACAAGCGCCGAGCAATAATCTTTTTAAATCAAATTCTTGAGGATAAAGTTCTAATTTTTTAGCCTCAATTTTAGCAATATCTAAAATATCATTAATTAAAGTCAGCAAATGAGAACCACACTCATAAATAGTGTTCAAACCTTGCATTTGCTCATCACTAGTATTTGCATCAGTTTGCAAAATTTGTGCATAGCCAAGAATACCATTGAGTGGGGTGCGTAATTCATGGCTCATGTTAGCCAAGAATTCACTTTTTGCACGGTTAGCAGCATCAGCCGTTTCTTTAGCTGCTGTGATTTCTGCTGTTCGTTCTGCAACTCTGTTTTCTAATTCTTGATTGGTTTTTTCTAATTCTGCGAAACTATTACGTAGTTGTCCTGCCATTTGATTAAAAGACGTGGCAAGCATACTCAATTCTTTTAAGCCAGAAATCGTCACTTCTTGGTCAAGGTTGCCAGAGGCGATCGCACCACTAGCTTGAGTTAACTGTACAATAGGACGGGCTATCCAACGGGAAGTATATACACCCATTGTCGTCGCTATAATCAGCGCTCCCAAACACAGTAAAATAGTTGTGCGATTGTTAGTATTAATTTGTGCCATAAAGTCGCTCTCAGGAACAACGACAATCACTAACCAATCCAGTCCTAATTTATCGTTCCAAGGTCTTACTTGCACAAAATGCCTTTCATGTTGTAGTTGCAATACAGCTTGTTGATAACTATTAACATTTTTTAGTTGACCGAACTTTTGTTGCAGATAATCCGTTGTTTCTCGAAGTAAATAATTTTTGCTTTGGTATGCTGATAGCCTCTGTGCTTTGCCATTAATTACTTTGTATGGTGCTTCACTAGTAGAAGAAGCAACTATCATTCCAGAGCGTTCTAAAATAAATATTTGTCCTGTTTGTCCGACTTTTAAATTCGCTAAAAAGCTGTTAATTTGCGATAGTATTAAATCTACACTAATCACCCCAACAAATTTATTATTATTATCGTTGATGGGGTAGCTCGCAGATATAGATAAAACTTCTGGTTTATCTTCCCATGAATAAATCTGACTCCAGACAGGTTTACCTACCTTAACTGCATCTGCATACCAAGCTTCCACATGAGGATCATAATCTTTAATTGCTATTAATTGCTGGCGATCGCCTTGATTATTAGTATTGTAAACATACAGTTTGCCAATACCATTTTTTTGGGAAACTTCATTAATTAATAGGCTACCTTTATCTAAACGTTCAACCCCAATAAATTCTCCTTGGGGATTAGCAAAACTAATATAACCAACATTAAATACCTGCATTTGCTGCCAGAAATAACGTCCTGTAGTCTGAAAATTCTCTATATTCAGAATTCCTAAATTCATAGCATCCACATTGATTTGATTAATCTGTCGAGGGGCTGCTAAGTAAGTATCCAGATGTTGATCAACTAGTTTATTCACTTTGATAATTAACTGGTCAGCGAGTTCATTTACTGCCTTCTGCCCATTTCTAAAAGAGAGATAACCCACAAGACTTACTGCTGTGAAAATTTGCAGCACAAAAGGAACAACCAAAATCAAGCGCAAAGGTAGCTTTTGAGCAGTTTGAACACTAGAACGAATCATAGTTTTAATTTGGCGCTGCAAAGAAGGCTTTGTGTTACTCACTGGCATTATTTTGCCCATTCCTCCAGCTGCAATATCAAAATGCTATTTATCCTTAAATTTGCAAAGTACCTTTTTAAAGCCATTATCAGCAGTAGGGTGTAACATTATCGCACGTTAAATATTTAGGCGATAACTTATCCTGATCTCACATTTGTGCAGTTATCTGTTCTAAAATATCACAATAGTAACTTGATATTGACAGCTTTTGATTACGGAAGCGTATATCAGTTGTTATTGAATCTGTTGGCTGAATAAATCCTGTGGGCATTATTTGAACATATGCCAAAAAACAACGCTAATTTGATTAGCGCTGCTGAGTGGGGTTAGAGACAGAAAAAACGACGGAACACAGACAAATAACTATTGACTGTTGACCAATGATTCCTGATTAACTCCTTTGCCAAAGTTTAATCGTCTTATCCAAACTGCCACTGACTAACATTTCACCTGACGTTGTAAAAGTTAGGGCTGTGATGATATCAGTGTGACCTGTAAACGTAGCTAATAACTCGCCTGTTTCCAGATGCCACAATTTGATGGTTTGATCAGAGCTTCCACTAGCGATAATTTGTTCATCAGGACTTAAGGCGATCGCATACACTTTATCTGTATGACCTTTGAGGGTGCGAATTAATCGCCCAGTCGCCAAGTGCCAAATTTTAATCGTCTGATCCCAACTACCACTAATCAGTAGTTGACCATCTTTACTCATCACCAAAGACCGCACAATATGACCATGACCCATCAGAGTATGTAAGGGTTGTGCATCCTTGAGATTTTTGCCCAACCAGGAACCAGAATTTTGCCAGACTTTAATTTTGCGATAGCTCCCTGTGACTAAAGTCTGTCCATCTCTGCTCAAAACTAAAGAATGAGCAGCCGTATCATCTAAAGACAAAATAGCTTTGACCTGACGGTGCATCAAATCCCAAAATAAGACTCTTCTGTCATCGCCACCAGTCGCTAGCATCTGCCCATCGGGAGTAAAAGCCGCACATCGCACAATCCCATTGTGTTTGTGCAGAATATCAATTAAATCTAGTGCGCCTGTGTGCCAAATTTTAATAGTGGAGTCTGCACCGCCACTCACTAACATTTGCCCATCAGCACTAAAAGCCAGAGAATTTACTTCATCTACTAACCCAGAGACAATCCAAGGATATTCCGACAAAGTATCAATTAACTCACCCTGGCTTAAATCCCAGAGTTTTGTCTCTCCCCGACTCCCACTAGCTAACATCGGCAAACCATTTTCACAACCAGAACTAAAAGACAAGCAATTAATTCCTCTCGTGTGTCCTCTTAATGTCTGCCAACATTCCCAATCACCAATAATTTCTTTGCGGGGATGTTCAGAGGGTACAGTTTGAATCGTTTCTGGTATCGTCCTTTCAATTACTACCGGCAGAAAATCTGGTTTCGCCTCTTTTTTTGCAGTTAGTGATTCTAAATACCAACTTAGTCCACCTGCATATAACAAATGACTGGGGGTGAAATATAGCTTTGGTTCAGTTAAGGCGATTTGACTAGTAGGTAAAAAGCCAGCTACTACAGCTTGCTTTTCATAACCAAGTTTACCTGTGGATGGATAAAATAAACACAGAAAAATTAATACTTGGTGATTTTTCAAATCTTCTTGAGTAACTGACCACTTAATTTTATCTTTCTTAATACCATTAAAACTTTCTCCATCCGCTACATATACTTGTACGCTGATTTTTGGGTTATCTGCTAACAAATAAGTAAATTTACTTTCACCGCGCAAGTTGCCCTCATCATCAAGTACCATGTTTTTCACAGTATCCTGGGGCAACTTTTTCAGTAACTTACCCAGACGTTCAACGATGATGCGATCAACAATTTGCTCTCGCAAGAAATAATCTTCTGCTTGCTGCTGGAAGTGGATAGGGAAAGGAATCGTCCAGTCGGGCGGTTCTGGATATTCAGGCGGGATGGGAGGCGGATTTTTAGCAAGGATTTCAGCTTGTCGGCGAGAAACTTCCTGAATTTTGGCAAATGGCTCCCCCCAAAATGCCATAATTTCGCTGTGGCAACCTTTAACTTGACTTGTCAACAACGACAGATCGTAAGTCTTCGGTTTTTTCACGCGGAGAAGGAAGTCAGCTTGTTGAGCTTTGAGTAAGCTAATCCAATCCATCTGCATTCCTGTGGCACAATTTTGCATACTTAAGGTAAGTTATACCAATGCAATTAATCAAGTTTATAACTTCTAGTTAATTAAAAATTCCGTAATCCTCGCAGTCTAATAGAACACAATCATAGGCGAAATTCGCAGAGAGTATCCTTATTAAAAGGATTTTTAGCCTTGATTGCTTGATATGACTGAGATAGGAATAATTTCCATGAAGTCCATCAATTCTAACTAACCTTAACCAAAACATACTGTTGTCCTAGAACAGTTCTATTTCTAAAGAAGAGTATGATTTAACTAGGTTTTGAGATCAAGACAACTCAGCAGAAATTGTGTCAGGTTAATTAAACTTCATCGCATATCAAGGCTAAATCAGATGTATTGCTGATGTTAAGCTTTGTTTTCTGGTGTAGTAACTTGAGTCATGACACCAGAAGGATTATCAGCATCTAAACGTTGGATTTTTGCGTGTAAATCAGAGTCACCACTGCTAACGATAGTTTCTAGATTGGCAATTCTTTGTTCTAATCTTTCTACTTCTTGATTAGAGAAGTAGTGAGGTTTTGATTTTCTCTCATCAGCACGCCATATAGCAAAAGTTCCAGCCGTTGCACCTCCTAAAGCAGCCAAAGGAATGATAGCACCACTTCTAGTTACAGCCGAAAGAGGTATACAAAGTGCGAGCATACCAACCGTAAGCCCCCAAATCTTTGTAGTAGCGGCTACTCTAATATCTTGAGACGCGTCAATATATTTTGGCGATGATCGCTTACCCATAACTCACCTACGATGAATTACTTATTAGAGTGGCATAATTACTGAAAAAAATCTCTCCCACAATCGGGCTAAGTATAATTAGCTAACTCATATCATTTCTATCTTTGATTGCTAGCTCAATTAAATCTTCAATTTTCTTAATATTTGGGTCGCCTGCTAAATAACCGATACCACGATGTAAATGTAGGCGAAACTGGGTTGCTAGGTTTTCTTTATCTGTGGGGTAGCCGTCATTGTGACAGCGTTGCTTAAGGGCAAGGAGGAGAATATCTGAGATTTCGCCGCCAAAAACGCGCCATGTCATTTCGACGTTGCTATCTTGGGGAATGGGTACAGGGGAAGGTGGAGTTGTTTCGGCGAGGGAACGACAAAAAGCCCAACGACAAAGGATATTCCATTGGTCGATTTTGGTAATGCGGCGGAGTTTTAAGAGTTGGTCTTTAGCGGTTTGCGAGAGTTTAATTCTTTCGATTGGCGATTCCATAATAATTTGTACTACCAAAAATATTTATTTTCTATAACCGTTGTTTGCCGGGTTGCGGAGTTGTATTGCAGGAGATATTCACGGGCGATCGCTTCATTACTTCTCAGTGTTTCTACTTCCTTTTCCCCAATTTCAGTATCCGTAGATAAGAGAATTACTTGGTGGCTGGCGGCGGGAAAGTACTTCTCTACTAGGTTTTGGCGGTGGGAGGAGTCAAGCCTGCCGAGAGGTGTATCGATAGCTACAGGCAACCGCAGACCAGAAACTTTGGCTAATCCCCAGAGGAAGGCGATCGCTAGTAGTTGTTTTTCCCCTGCTGACAGGCGATGTTTAGGAACTGGTTTACCATTGAAATCGAACAAGGATAAGGCAAAGGTTTTAGTATCAATAGTCAGGCGATATACTAAATCTGATTTATGCAGTAGATAGAGGAAACAATTCTTCACCTCTTCCTCTAGTTTGTTAAGTTTTCTTAGAGTTAATTTTTCCCGAAAAAGCTTAAGTGTTTCTTGCACTTTAGCAGCAGAAGTAATAATGTGTCCTCTATTTTTAGTATCAATATTCTTATCAGTATATTCTTTCAATTCCTTTTTTGTTTGTTCAATAAAGTCTGCTAACTCCGATAAAATACGGCGATGTGTTTCATAATTAGCCTTAGCTTGAACCACCTGATTTTGCGCTTCTTCTACAGTCTCACGCAGCTTTTGATAAGCTTCTGGTTCTGCGGCTGTCTGCACTTGTCTAGCTAACACAATCAATTCTTCTTCTATATTTTTGAGATTAGCTAATTGCTGCTTTACCAAAATCTTAGCATTTTTTAAGTGATATATAGAATTATCTAGCTGACTCAAACTTTCTTCATCAGCCAATAACCAAGGTAGTTCTAATTGGGCGTAATCTGTATATAAATTATCCACATCTTCCACTAAAAAAGCTTGGATTTTATCTACCTGTTCAGAACCAATTGCTAATTCACTTAACCATTGCAGTAAGCGTTTATCTCGCTCCAATAAAACATCTCTAGCTAATTGTATTTGTTGATAGCGAAATTCTTTTGCTCCCTGAGTTTGTACTTGACTCAATAAATTGGGAATTAACGCCAACGGTAAAACCTCAGCAGCTAATGCACACATTGACTGTCTAACATTCTCGGCGGCACTAGATTTTTCCTTTTGTTGTTGTTCTAGCTGATTGCGTTCGGCGGCAATTTTACCACCTTCAGAAACAAATTTATCTAAAGCTTCTCGCTGTATAGTTTCTAATTCCTCAATTTCATTTTTAAAAGTTACTAACTTTTCTTCTATAACTTGATAATCTTCTTGCTGTTCTTTTAATCTCTGCTCAATTTCTTCCAGTTCAGCTAAATCTTTAGTTTCAGCAAGTTCCTTCCGTTTGCGATTAACCAAAATCTCCAAATCAACAGCTAATCTATCCGCCAATTCTAAACCCAACAACCCACGAATAGCTTCAATCACAATTTGTGGTGGTGTGTCCTGTTCCGCCAGTTCTTTAACTTGTTCCCCATCAAATAAAAATAAATTAGAAATACCCAAAGGGAGAAGATTTTCTATATAATCATCCCAGATATTCACCAGAGAATCCACAGGCCAAGTGTCATCATCACCTAAAATTCCTAGTGCATCTTTACCATCTTTAGGGTTTTTTTCCCAAGTTCTGACAATCCGATATTTTATTGGTTTATCATCTTCAATATGTTCAAAAAGTAATTCAACCCGCGTTTTTTCCGTAGGGTTAGCTTGACTATTAACGCATTGAGTTAAAAAATCACTATAACTTAAATTTCCACGGGTAGAACATTGGGCGCGTTGTCCATATAAAGCAAGGCGGATAGAATCCATGAGTGTGGTTTTTCCACCTCCATTCATTCCCCCTAATAGAATAATTGGATGATGATTTTCTTCACTTCTAGGATCAAGATTGATTACTTGTCTCCCAGAATAGGGGCCAAAATTTTGTAGAACGAGTTCAAGGAATATCATTAATTTATGTTCAACCCGTGTAGATGGGTTCAATATGTATAACTGCAATTTTTATCTCTGTGTTTCTGTAGGTTAAAAATGGTTTTCACCACGGAAACACAGAGAAGTAAGGTATTACTACAGGGGTAGGTTGGCATTGCCCACGTTACCACTTTTTAAGTTAAGTCGTCACAATATGCCTTGTTAATATACTCATCACTTCACCAGGGTTAGAACTAGGTAATAAAGGACTCCATTCGTTAACTTGAGCAAAACCCAGTTTGTAGAGTGTGAGAATTGTGTTGTTGACACCTGTTTTGGTTCCGAAAATTACTACTTTTACAGACTCTCTGGCTGGTGTCGTTTCTGTTGAATCATCCGACGAAATAAGCGGTGTAGGAGTTATACAGGTATCTGCCAAGAAGCTTTTAGTCATTGGGATTCAGATGTTTTCCTAAATAAAACGCGTTGTCCCTTATAAGGGACATAAGTATATTACACCTTTTGTCGCTTATACGGCACATTTACTTAGTAATAAGCCTTTGACACAATCAGAGGCATGGGAAAAGCAGGAAAAGCGCTGAAACAGGTGTTAGAAATCTACGGCATCAGCCAAAACAAGTTAGCAGTCACAATGGGAACAGGACGTTCTAATGTTCATCGTTGGGTAAATGAGATAATGGACCCTGTAGCTGATGCAGTGCTGGAAATTCGGGATGCGCTGAAGAAAATTAATCCAGCCGCAGCAGAGGAGTTTATCAGGTTGTACTTGGGAGATTGTGACGACGATGATAAACCAGCTTAAGCCTTTGTCTCTTTATTTTTGAATTTCTTATTTGCCCAAGCCTTCGCCTTAGCACCTGATTTTGTGGTAAGTAAGTCGATGCAATAAAACCAAACTATGTAAAGAAAAGTAAATAAGGCTCAAACGCTTTCTCCCCCTGCTCCCTGCTCCCTGCCCCCTGCCTTATTCCAACAATAATTATTTACACCGACCTACTTAACAGTTTCATCACTTGGTGTATTGGTCGCGTTTGTCATTACATCAGGCGTATTAAAGTCTGCTAACGTTAACTGCTTGACTTTTTCAATATCACCTTGTTCAACTGCTGTTTTCAAATCTCGTTTTAAATGAGCATTTTTAACTGCTTCATCCTTAGAACGAGAACTGGTAGCAAAACATTTTTCTAAAGTTTCGTAGATTCCCACACGACGAGACATTTTCCGATATTGGCGTTCTGTGTCCAAAAGTTTCGCCATCAGTTCCAGGTGCATACCATCGCCTGCACAGATTTCTTCTAACACAGACCATTCATCGCTACCTAATAAACTAAGGTCTGCACCAGGACGCGGGTCTTTGAATTCTTCACCAGTTATCTCTTGATAAATGCGGGGTAAGCTATCATCAAATTCGTGTTTTTCTTCTAACCAAATACGGCGAATTTCGCTCAGTTCTTCTAGAGATATCAAAGTAATATCGCGCATATTTTCTGGTGCTGTGCGGCGAATGTAGGTTTGTGCTTCTAATAATCGTTTTAACCAATATTCGCGCGAATCTTTAGTATAAGGCCCATAAATTGGTTCAACGCGAGTTTCTCCATCCTTATGACGCTCAACTAGTTGAACCTCCCCGCGAAGGCGGCGAAAGTCTCTTTTATGTTGGTCATTCTCATTATCTAATTCATTACGGATATCTAATAGAGGCTGCATCCATTCTTTTTCTTCATCATTCTGAATCATAGCCTCCATCGATTTATCTTTATTGACAATTGTACAAACCCAGCAACCAAAACGAGAATCACCACAGCTAGGGGTAGAAGTATCAACAACTAGGGGGCATTCGTTATCGGCTGTTGCTCCTCGATACATAGAAAATAAATCTTTATTGTTGTAACCCCAAGGATTTTGCCACTGATTAAGATAAATCCAAACTTCATCTGTACGCCAATCTTCTAGAGGACTATAAATAAAAGAATTTGGTAGGCTGGCGCTATTGTATAGTAAGGATTTAGATGAAATTAAATTAGAATTGAGACGTTCCCTGAGACTGCCTGCTTGATGTTTTTCCATCGAGATAGCACGTTTTACACTTTCATTTTTGCGCGTACCTAAAACAAGAATGACTTCCCCTTTGGCTCTGACTACATCACGAATAAATCGGTTAGAGGGATGAATTTTTAGGCGGTCTGTACACCAACGAAATTTTCCTTTTGGCGCTGGATAACCTTTACCAATCAAGCTCACCCAGAAAGTTTCTTTTATCTCTGGCTGTAGTAAATGGGGTTCAACTGGCATTCCTTGTTTTTTAGCAGCCACAGTCATTTCTTTGAGAGAATTTCGTACCCAAGTAGCAACAATAGGATTCTCTACTAGGGTATCTGTGGTGATAACGTATATTGTTTTGTTCCGCCTTTCTGGCGGTAGAGATGATATGGCATTCCAAACGAGCTGTAAAGTAGCAGTGCTGTCTTTTCCACCTGAATAACCAACAACCCAAGGTATCGCATCTAAACAATACAATTCTTGAATTTCAGTAGTCAGAGCTTGGATATACTCCACTAACTCTGCTACAGTACGTTTTTGCTGACCTTTATTTTCTGGCTGTTGTGTTGTACTCATTGCTCCCTACCTGTGAACATTCGGGCGTTACCGCGTTTTTTCTGACCCAACGAATGGAATGCGCGGGTTGCCAAAAAGTTTTTAAAAACTGATTAACTAGTATCTAACTTTTTGGAAAATATAGCTACACTACAAGACTAAGTTTTTAAAAATTAATATGAGAGATACTGCATCTGACCCAACTGCTGATACTGCTAGAGATTACTTAGAGCGAAAAGACAAGGAAAAACAGGTACTAGCTTTACTTTTAGACAAGTTTTTACAGAAAGAAAACCAAATTCTCGTTCAAAAAACCGAGATGGGGGGTACAGAGGCTTATGTAGGGTCTGTCACTCTGGAATGGTTTGCAAGTAGGGTTCACTTTGCCTCTGGTTTACCTCTGCTGCAAAAAAAGTATAATGCAGAGACTGATAACGTCGAAATTGACGCGGATAGTATTGACGAAATTCAACAGCGTCCCCTTGACTGGTCACGTCAAGCACCCCTTGTTCAGTATTTAGCAGCTAGAAAAAATCATAAGTTTCCACCAGTCCTAGTGGTAATTAATCAGTCTTGGGTAGATAAACCCAAAGCTGATAATTGGGATAGTGAAGGACGTGCGAGAAAGTCTACTACTGATTTTACACCCCTGGATCAAGATGGTAAGGTCGGCTTGCTCAACGTTTCTGAGGATAACGTCAGCATTTACGCATTAGATGGTCAACATCGATTAATGGGAGTGCAGGGGTTGATAGAGTTAATCAAAACTGGCAAACTCCAGCGATATAAAAAGGATAAAACTGCTGATGATAGTTTTATCACGGTGTCAGATTTGCTAGAGCAGTATCAAGTAGACCCTGATTATTTACAAAGTTTACCCAAAGAAAAAATAGGTATTGAGTTCATTTGCGCGGTGAATGCTGGGGAGACTCGCACCGAAGCAAGGCGAAGGGTAAGGTCAGTTTTTGTTCATGTTAACTTAATGGCTGCACCGTTAACTAAAGGTCAGTTAGCACAGCTAAACGAAGATGATGGTTTTGCAATTGTGGCGCGAAAAATTGCAGTTACTCATCCGCTTTTGGAACAAAAACCAAATCGTAACCCCCGCGTTAATTGGAATAGTGCAACAGTAGCAGCAAATTCCACAGTTTTGACAACTTTGCAAGCATTGCAAGATATGTCAGAAAGATACTTGGGTCAAAAATTCCCACACTGGAAACCTTTTGAGAAAGGTTTAATTCCTATGCGTCCAGAAGATGAGGAAATTGAGGAGGGAATTGCAGAATTCACCAAACTCTTTGATAACTTGGCAAGCTTACCTAGTTATAAGATTTTGGAACACGAAGATACACCTATTTTACGACGCTTCAGTTTTGAAAAGGGCGGTGGTGAAGCAAATATACTTTTTCGTCCTGTAGCACAAGTGGCTTTAGCGCAAGCTTTAGGATTTTTAGTTTTTAAAAAAGGTTTGTCTGTAGCCAGCATTTTTAAGAAGTTACGCAAGTTTGACCAGCAAGGGGGTTTTACTGGTATGGAATACCCTCAATCTCTGTGGTATGGGGTATTGTATGACCCTAATAAAAAGCGAGTGCAGGTTTCAGGAAAGGAATTGGCCACAAAGTTATTAATTTATATCCTTGGCGGAATTCAAGATTCTATGGAACGTGCTGAACTTCGTAAGGCTTTGGCTAATGCTAGGACTGTAGAAAATAAAACAATTGGGTTTAATGGTGAGTTAGTTGAACCAAAGGAGGTAGGGCTTCCGCCCGTCTTGTAACTACGCTTGAAATACATTTTGGCGATGCCATTGCAGGGATTCTAACTCTGGTAAATATTGCTCTTGATTTGGTAGGAGTAGTCTTTCGCCATGAAAATCTTTCATGGGTTTACTGTGGGGGGATATTTCTTGTAATTCTTTGCTAACAATGATTTTATACTGCTCATCCACAGTAAACCAACCACGGTCAAAAGCCCAGTGGTGATTTTTGCAAAGAGCAATACCATTATGGATTCTACTGTCATAGAATTGTGCAAATGGTTTGATGTGTGCGCCATCCACAATATTTTGATTTATGGCTTTAGTCACTCTTAAACCACAAAATGCACATTTGTAGTCATAAACGCGAACAATAGTTTTTCGGAAAAAAGCATTTCTAATAATTGCTTTTCTAAAGCCCCATGTTGGATTATTTTCTAAGTTTATTGAGCCAGATGATGTTTCTGTAGCTAAGTCAGCATCTTGAAAAGATTGATTAATTTGTAACATCTCTTCAAGTTCATCCTGTTGTTCTTGAAAAAACGTTGTTACCAGTGCATCAATTAATTCTTGTCTGGGAGACTCATTTTGTAAAAAATTGAATAGTTCTTTATCAAGATAAGCATATTCAACAGCTTCTTTCAGCTTATTAGTTGTTTTTGGTTGTAATCCATTAAATTCGGGCTTAAATACTAAGTGCCAAAACCCATCACTCTGTAAATGAAAGAACGGATAGTGTAAACCACCTTTATAAGATTCAGAACCTAAGATACTCCAATAACAAGTAAATGTTTGAATTAATTCTTCAGAAACTCGAATTTGATTATCAGTAATAAGTCCTTGGGTAATCAAATCAATTACCGTTAAAACTAAAATTGGTTTATATTGAGCATTACCACGCTTGCGAGTACTACTTACATTTAACTGAGAAAATGACTGGCAATAATAATCTATATTTTTCATATATTAATTTGAATTAGGGTAAGAATTTACTTAAATCAAATTCTTCTTCTAATGTTTCTTTATTATCTCTCTCGGAAATTAAAAATAAGAGAATCCGTTCTGAATAATCAACGGAACCACGTAATTCAGTTTCTAATATTGCTAGTCCTCCGTTAGCATATTCTTCAAATATTTCGGTACGTTTATCTTCATACTCTTCTTCTCTAGAAGAAATTATTTCTATATCATGTGTTTCATTGATGGCTAATAATTTAATGATTAGCTCATGTCCCAATGATGCAAAATTTTCTTGGGGAATGGGGGAAGGTTCTCTTTTAGTCGTTTCACCAAGAGGAACTCGCTTTTTATATTTAACGCCCAATGCAGCTGCAAAAACCATGACTTCTACATAAGTCTGAAAAGGGCCGGTTGTGTCTTTTGATGCTAAAAGTGATTTCACTAACTCAGCCTTATCTTTAGCAACCCTGATTCTGTTTGCAGCCATGAATTGAATCTCTACTTTGTTGCTATTTTAACCGAAAGGTACAAGTGTCACTTCTTATAATTTTATACCAAGTAAAAGAGCGATGGGTTGCACTTACACCCACATAGTCTACATAAACAAATTATCTACCGGCATAGACCATACTGGTAAAGTAGTTTCAGCTTCTGCTACTTCACCACGGTGATAAACCTGCATTTGTTCTGGGTTGTCAGCACAATACACTCTAATCACTTCGTCCTTGAGTACATCTACGTCCCACACCACCAAAGTACCAGCCGCAAAATAATCACGACGTTTTTTTGCCATTTCTTCCTCAGCTTTATCCCCATAATCATTTTCACTTCTCACTTCAACCGCAAACACAGGCGCACCATTCAGAAACTTTCCGCCTGTAGGTTGTCCACGATAAAACGCAGCATCAGGACTTAACGAACGTCGATGAGGAAGATTAATCAAGAAACCAACATTATCAGGCAAAGCGTAACCGCTTTTTGTCAGACGTTCATAGTCCCGCAGACTTGCATAAATTTCACCCCCAGCACGTCCTGGTAAAAATCCAGTTGGAGACATCAACACTAATTTTTCATTGACAATTTCTGCTTTACAATTGTCAGGTAAGCTGTACAATTCTTCAATATTCGCCTCAGTTTTGATATTCATCAACCACTTAATAGAAAGTGTAGATAATTTTAATCTAACAATCTCTCCTAGTCTCTGCGTGAAAATTAACCCAAAAATATATCCTCATAAACCAAAGATATGGGAAAGCGAAAATCAATACTCTGCAAATAAACCTCGTTTCCCTCTTCGTAAGAATACAACTCCCAAATACCGTTTTCATTTAACCGAAAACAATCTAAATTGATTTTTTCTGCATCAATTAGGACGTATTCTTTTAAGGTTTGAATGCGGCGATATTGCTTAAATTTAGCACCTTGGTCGTAAGCTTCCGTACTTGGAGATAAAACTTCGACAATTAGACAAGGATACTGAAGAAATTTAATAGCCTGTCTATCTCTTTCATCACAACTCACAACAACATCAGGGTAATGAAACGACATACCCTCAGATACTGCTACTTTCGCGTCAGACATAAAAGCACGACAGGAACCACCGCGTACATGGCTTTTTAATGCTGAGGCTAAGTTTAAAGCAATAGTAGTGTGAGGAAGAGTTTCCCCAGTCTTGGCAAAAACTTCACCATTGACATACTCATATTTAATATCTTGGCGTTCTTCCCATTCCAAATATTCTTGAGGAGACATATAATTCCGGTCTGGACTTGCAACCATAACCAACTCCCTTTTTCTCAACTGCACTAATAAAAACTCTCCGCGCCCCTCCGCGTTTCCCTCCGCGCCCCTCCGCGTTTAAAAACATTAATTCTGCACCCAACTTCACGAAGAATCGCTATAAATAACCTCTCAAAATTGTGCGAACGAATATCACCACTCCCTCTCTACCACTATCACCTCAGTATATTCAAACTCATTCGGGCTTTGTTTCACCAAAGGAAATCTTCCCCCACTCAATTCAATATAATCTTGTTCACAATCTGGCTTAGAAGAGTAGTAAGTCAGCACGTATTCCCTACCAATTCTATCTGTCATCTCTGTTTCCACTTCTCCCCGCCATTGAGTTTTTGTGACTAACACTATTAACTGATTAGCTAACTCAGGTAATGTTTGAGCAATGCGCCGACGATAAGTTTCATCCAAACTCCCAAAAGGCGAATCCATGACGATGGGAAAAGTACTGCTATCAGGTACCGTTAAGATTTTGCGTTTTTCGCTCCAATCTCTGACTTTATCAATAATACTGGCAATAAAAGACAAACTGAGAATTTGGTTTTCACCAGTAGACGCTGCAACTGACGCTTCCATCCCTGATGTACTTTCTACCAGAGTCAATTCATATTTATCACTAATTTTAGGTACATAAGGCGTAAAAGATACGGAGTTAAATATCTCTTGTAATCGCTTTTCTAATTGCAGTCGAAACTGATTTTCTTGTCGATTTCTGACTTCTGTTAAGCGTTCAATAGCATCTTGTGTGGCGTTAATTCGTCTTTGTGCTAACAACTGTTTTTCTTCGTTGAGCTTTTGTTTAGCAATTTGTTTAACTAAAGCATCAATATCAGCCTGTATATGAGAAATTTCTTGCTGATTTGCACCTTGTTCTCTATTTAATTCATCAATTTTACTTTCAATCTCATCTAACCGCTTTTGTAAACTGCTAATTTCTTCGTTAGCGTCTTTGCGTAAGCGTTCTTGAATAGTTTCTAATTCATTTTCAACTTGAGATATATTTTGCCGTAACTGATTGATTCTCGCTTGTTCCTTATCTACTTCTTCCCAAAATGCGATGGCTTGCTTATCGATTTCGTCTACTTGAGCGCTCATACGAATTGCTGTTTCTTCTACAGCCGAGGAACCTGCTTGATTTAACCAGAGACTCACGTTTGTGTGAGCATGATTACCTTCATGTAAGTCTGCACCACAAATACAGCGTTGGGATTTTAATAATTCATGAATAAATTCCCGTGAAATTCCCGCAGTTAAGTCACCTTGTTGCTTCAGTTGATTTATAATCGTCCGAAATTGGGCTGTAGTATCTGACAATAATACTGTGTACCCGCGTGCAGAAATAATTTTCTTCAGCGATTCTCTAGTTTGCCTGACGCTTTCTTGATTGGAGTTTTTTTGATTTTCTAGTTCTTGTCGTCTTTGTTGCAATTCCTTAGCAGCACTCAGTTCTTGTAAACGGTTACCAGTTTCTTTTTTAAAAGTTTGCTGATATTCTAACTCTTGCTTAATTTCTGTTTGTCTGGTGTGAATGCGTTCAATTTCTTGTTCTAGTTTCTCTTGTTCACGTAAAAGCTGTTTAATCTCAGAATCCCCAATGGCTTTTAACTCATTTTCTAAACTTTTTTTAGCTTCACCTAAATGTCTGATGGAACGGTTAATGACTTCTACACCCAAAAAGATTTTAGTCGCTTCGGCAATTTCTGCTTTTTTATCAGAACGAACGATTTCTTCTATGCGTTCGCCGTCAAAGAAAAAATATTGATGTAAACTAACTGGTAAAATCTGCCCGATGATTTCTTCTGGTTGTTGGCTTGGGTAATACCATCTGCCATCATCCCCAGCTACCTGCATGAGTAATTCAGTTTTACCCACAGCAAAGCCGGTTTTATTTTTATAGCCCTTACATTGGCGTTTAACGTTGTAGCGTTTACCTTCGTGTTCCCAGTTAATCTCTACCCAACATTCTACAGCTTGTCCAAGTTTAGCTTCGGCGATCGCTCGTTTATTAACTAGTTGTTCTATCGAGGCAAATGCTGCACTAAACTTCTCATATAATACCCACGTAAAGGCATTAAGTAAACTGGTTTTACCTGAGCCATTATTCCCATGAATAATTGTGGTGTTAAGAACATCTCCTCCAGCAATAACTATCTCCGGTGTTCTGCCATAAAAGGAGCGAAAATTGCATAGTTTAATTGAAGTCAGCTTCATTGCACCGCTTCCTTCACAATTGTCAAAATATCATCATTGATGGGGCTATTGCTTTTTTTATCTAGTCTGTTTTTTTCCAGATGCCATACCCGCTCAATAATTTGCCGTACCTCCGGCGGTGCATTAATAATTGGCTCCTGAACATCATCGATATTTTGCTCTTGAGACATCTTAATTCGGCAATAGGTTATGCTTTATTCTAGTCTTCCCTATCGTTGATTTTACATCCGTGAAGCCACTATTACTCTTATCTTTAATTTCTGCGGATTATGCTCGGAAAATTTTAAATGTTTTTGATAAAAATGACTTTATTTTTGTGCTGTTCACTGATATGCTTATTAAATAAAGTAAGTCTTGATTATAATGGAGTGTTTGTTGCTTTAAAAATTTTACTTGCATCCCATTATGATCATATTTTATTCTCGCATATTTACTAAAAATATTTTCAGCCAGCGAACAAAATTTTACATAATTAACTATAAAAGAATGAGTAATGACTAAACATCTAATAATCCATATCGCTTTTGTAAATCCAGCAACTTGATGCGAGCTTCACCAGCATTATCAGCTAAATCAGCAAATTCTACAAAGCGCCGCAACTCTTTTCTTAACAGATTGCGTTCAACTTCTATAGTTTCCCTATCCAAATCTGGCGGTAAAACAATCATGTCGTATATAGTCGCCCTTTCCTTACTGGGATGAGGACGTAAAACCCTACCCCGTCGCTGAATAAACTGACGAGGATTACCAGAACTTGATAAAATCACGGCAGTTTGAATTGCCGGAATATCCACCCCTTCATCTAAACAGCGAATTGCCACTAAACCTTGTAATGCGCCACTTTCAAATTGACGACGTAAAACTTCTCTTTCTTGTAAAGATGTTTGCGCTGTGTATGTACTTACCTTATACCCTAATTCTCCGCCCAGAATTTTCGCCACAGCTTTGAGTTGATGCAGAGATGAACGTTGTCCTGTTTCTAGTGAACCGTCACTACAATAAAAAAGGGTATGAGTGGTTTCCCGACGAGTAGCCATTAATTGACGTAAAGCATTTAATTTATTTGCTGCTGCACCAATTAATCTGGCACGTTGCATTAATAAAGGCTTTAAATCTTCGTTGTCTTCAAAATGAGGTGATTCGCCGTTATTGCGTTCTCTATATAATAAAGAACGCCCGATGCGTTTAGTTAGTTTCAGATAAGCAATACTTTCCGCCTCAGTTAACTCTACTAAGATGGGATAATATAAATAATGCACCAAAGCACCTTGAGCGATCGCATCCCGTAAAGTAAACTCTGGTTGTAAAACTGGGCCGAAGTAATCAAATAAAGATTGCGTACCACCATCATCAAAATATCTTTCTGGTGTCGCTGATAAAGCCAGCCGCAAACCCACCCGCCGGGGTAAACTTTCTTCTAACTTAGGTGCGCCTAAATTATGGGCTTCATCACCAACAATTAAAGTCTTAGCCGGAAAATACTTGAGTTGTGACTGGAACCCATCCCCAATTAAGGTGGAATTGGTAGTAATCACAGTCACAAAGCCTTGAGAACCAGAACGCAGATTGTAAAGTTGGGTAGAAAGTTGACTTTGCCAACTGCGTAAATTCTCAAAGGCTAATATCGGTTGTAAATTAAACTTCTCGCATTCTCGCGCCCATTGTGTCACCAAATGACGATAGGGACACACCACCAACAACACCTGTAAGCTAATCTGCTGGTATAACTCGCAAGTAATCGCCAGTGCAGTTATAGTTTTCCCGCTACCAGTCGCCATCTTCAGCGTTCCTCGGCCATTGTTCGCAAACCAGTTAGTCATAGCTTGACGCTGATACTGGCGCAACTGCACAGATAGCGCCATTCTAGGACACCCTGGTAATGGCTGAGTCTGATAACTACCTTGACTTTCCCGGACAAATGGTAATTTGAGCCGAAAAGCAGGAAATTGCTGCACTGGTTCTTGCTTCAGGTACATAATACCGATTCAAAATTCAAAATTTCTAGGGATTGGACATTGAGAGATGAGAAGGATGAGGGAAGCAAGGTAGTGGCGTGTCAAGGCTAAAATGTTGCAATAGAAATCAGTTTTATCCGCGTTTATCCGCGTTCATCCGCGTTTAATTTTTTCTAATCTAATGCACTATTTTAGATTAGACACGCCAGTAGGTGAAATTCTTCCCCATCTCCCCCCAGTCCCCAGTCATTCACGCATAACCGCGCCAAACACCGACAAGAGAACCTTGCACCTCTACCTGTATGGCCGCAACTTCAATTGGGTTGTATTTGGGATTAGCTGGTTTAAGAGTGATGCGATCGCCACTTCGGTAAAAACGTTTTAATGTATTACCATAACCATCCACTCTGGCCGCGACGATAGTACCATTTTTTAATTGATCTGGTTCGGGAACTGGACGCAAGAATACCAAATCCCCATCAGTAATTAAATCTTCAATCATGCTGTCACCAGTTACCCGCAAAGCATAAGTTTGTGCAGGTAAAACGAAATTAGAAAAGTCGATATGCTCGACAGCATCAGTGAATGGTTCTATTAAACCACCTGCGGCGATCGCTCCCAAAACCGGTACACCTTGCTTAATAGGTTGTAAAACTCGAATAGTCCGGGCTTTACCTTCAGTCCATTCAATATATCCTTTAGTACGTAAATGTTCTAAACGACTTTGAATAGGTGCAGGGGATTTTAAATTCATCGCCTGCATCATTTGGCGAATTGAAGGTGAATGTTGGTGAATACGGATATATTCTGCCAGCCATTCATAAAGTTCTTGTTGCGCTTCTGTTAGGCGTTCCATAAAATAATAGGGAGGTAAATATAAATGTCCCTAGAACATTAGTACTACAAAATATCTCTAATAACAAGATAAAAATAAAAATTTAAAAGGCAAAAGAAAGATAAGTTACTGTTCTTTTGCCTTTTTATTTTCGACCTTTAACTTTTCACTCTGCCCCCAAGATACTAGCAAGCAAAGCTTTTTGAACGTGCAATCGATTTTCGGCTTGTTGCCAAACTCGTGATTGAGAACCTTCGATTACTTCTTCGGTAATTTCTTCACCACGATGGGCTGGTAAGCAATGTAAAACAATTGCATTTGGTTCAGCCAGACTTAATAACTGCTCAGAAATTTGATAAGGTTGGAAAATAGGAAAGCGATCGTCTGCTTCTGCTTCTTGCCCCATACTCGCCCAAACATCAGTGTAAAGTACCGATGCACCTTTGGTTGCTAATTCTGGGTCATTGGTTAGCAGGATTTCCGTTTTCCCATCAGCTATTGCTTGTGCTTGTGCGACAACTTGCGGATTTGGTTCATATCCACTAGGTGTGGCAATTCTCACATTCATCCCTGCCAAAGCGCAGCCAAGCATCAAAGAATTAGCGACATTATTACCATCACCAACATAGGTCAAAGTTAGCCCAGAAATTGAGTCAAAACATTCTTGTGCAGTTAATAAATCCGCTAATATCTGGCAAGGATGTTCTAAATCTGTCAGTGCATTAATCACAGGAATTTTCGCATATTCAGCAAAAGTTGCTAACTCCTGCTGTTCAAAAGTGCGAATTGCCAAAACATCCAAATATCGCTCTAATACTCGTGCAGTATCTTGTACTGGTTCTCCCCGACTAACCTGAGTAACATTAGGGTTAAGATCAATTACTTGTCCACCCAGTTGGTACATCGCCACGGTAAAACTGACTCGTGTCCGAGTTGAAGCCTTAGAAAATAACAAACCCAATACCTTATTACACCGCAACTTCAACTGTTGTGATTTCAATTGGGTCGCCAATTGCAGAAGTTCCTGAAGTTCTGTAGGAGTCAAGTCTGCCAGACTTAACAAATCTCGTCCTAACAATGCTGCCATGCTTGTGATCTGTTAAAGAATAATTATAAATCTCTATTCCTTGACCCAGTCAAGCAAAAAAAATACAGTTAGCTTGAACAAAAATAACCCCCTCACCTACCAGTAAGGAGTTGATGCGTAGTCTCAAATTTCCGTGTTTTTCGGTAGGTAAATCCACAAGGAGGGCTTCTCTTCCTCCTCCCAATTCCCTTGTATCCACCAAGCCAAATTAAGTTGCTTTAGGGGTAGACAAATAAATTACCTGTGATATAATTAAAAATCGGTGAGTGCGTTAAAGCAATTACTAAGTTGCCAGCATAGCACAGTGGTAGTGCATCCGACTTGTAATCGGAAGGTCGTCGGTTCAAATCCGACTGCTGGCTTTAACAATATAAGTAAAGTAAATAATGTACATTCACAAATTGAATGTATAGCTATATCTAGATAGCTTTGGACATCAAGCTAAGATAAAAGCCTGACAATAAAAGGCCTTTAAGTCTGTCAACAGTCAACCGTCAACAGCTATACAGTTAGCTCTCTTAAAGAAGAATCCCACACCTGGAAAGTGTGGGAGTGTTAACTAAGCAGCGTTTTGCCGATACCAATCAATGGTATTTTTCAATCCCTGTTTAAAGTCTACTTGGGCCGTGAAATTAAAAGCTTGCTTTGCTCGTTCGGTATCCAAACAACGCCGGGGTTGACCGTTGGGTTTATCGGTTTCCCAAACAATTTCACCTTTAAACTCCATCAATTCGCAAATGAGTGTAACTAAATCGCGGATGGAGATTTCGTAACCAGTACCCAAATTGACTGGTTCGGAGTCATTGTAGAATTGAGTTCCCATCACAATACCCCGCGCTGCATCTTCAGAATAAAGAAACTCGCGGGTAGGGCTACCATCCCCCCAAACTGGAAGTTCTTTATCACCCCTAACTTGGGCTTCATAGACTTTGCGAATTAATGCTGGGATGACGTGAGAACTACCGGGGTCAAAGTTATCTTCCGGCCCATATAAATTTACCGGCAGCAAGTAAACGCCATTAAAGCCATACTGCTGACGGTAAGATTGCAATTGAACTAAAAGAGCTTTTTTAGCAACTCCGTATGGGGCGTTAGTTTCTTCTGGGTAACCGTTCCACAGGTCGTCTTCTTTAAATGGTACTGGGGTAAATTTGGGATAGGCACAGATTGTACCCACACACACAAATTTTTCTACTCCAGCTTGATGGGCAGCATGGATTAATTGAGTACCCATAATCAAGTTATCGTAGAACAACTCTGCGGGTTTTTCCCGGTTGAGTCCAATACCACCCACATGAGCAGCTAAGTGGATAATAATATCTTGTTGATCTACTGCGCGTTGGCAATTTTCCCAAACACGTAAATCCAAGTCACGCGATCGCGGTACACTAATTTTCGCCGTATCAGCCCCAGCTTGACACAGCTGATCTATTACCTGACGACCTAGAAACCCTGCCCCACCAGTGACAAGAATCCGTTTATTTTTTAGTTCTAAGGCGGTCATACTTTCATCCTTGGCAAGAATTAATCAGAAGTGGAGTACACCCAGTTGTTGGCGAATAGTAGCAATATCCTGCGGTAGGATTGAAGTATTACCATTGGGCGAAGTCTGACCTAAAGCTTGCAGGTCGGCTTCTACCATTAGTGCTACCAATTCTTTAAAGGTGACCGAAGGCTTCCATCCCAATTTTTGTTGTGCTTTGGCAGGGTCACCAATTAATAAATCTACTTCTGCTGGACGCAGATAACGCTCATCAAACTCTACATAATCTTGCCAGTTAAGATTTACATAGCCAAACGCTAACTCTAGAAATTCGCGTACTGAGTGGGTTTCTCCTGTAGCAATTACATAATCATCTGGTTGCTCTTGCTGTAACATCAGCCACATTGCGCGGACATAATCTTTGGCGTAACCCCAATCTCTTTTAGCATCAAGATTACCCATATAGATGTTTTTCTGATTGCCGGCTACAATCTGGGCGACAGCTCTTGTAATTTTGCGGGTGACAAAAGTTTCACCGCGACGGGGTGATTCATGGTTAAAAAGTATGCCATTACAAGCAAATAAACCGTAAGATTCTCGGTAATTTACTGTTTGCCAGTGGGCATAAACTTTGGCACAAGCGTAGGGGCTACGGGGATAAAATGGTGTAGTTTCACTTTGGGGTACGGCTTGTACTAAACCGTACATTTCCGAAGAACCTGCTTGATAAAATCGCACTTGAATACCTGTGCGGTGCTGGTAGTCACGGATTGCTTCTAATAACCGTAGTGTTCCCATACCTACGGCATCTACTGTATATTCTGGCGAATCAAAGCTTACTCGCACATGAGATTGAGCGCCTAAGTTATATATTTCTGTTGGTTGAACTTCTTCAAGAATTCGGCGTAGCGTTGTACCATCGGTTAAGTCACCGTAGTGAAGAAATAACCGCGCTCCTTCTTGGTGGGGATCTTCATAAATGTGATCGATGCGGTCTGTATTGAATGTGGAAGTCCGGCGAATAATACCATGAACTTCATAACCTTGTTCTATGAGAAATTCGCTCAGGTATGAACCATCTTGACCAGTAATCCCCGTTATTAATGCTCGCTTGTGTTGGTTCATGCTTTGTTTATTCCTTGTTCTCGGTGA
Source organism: Nostoc parmelioides FACHB-3921 (assembly GCF_014696625.1). Classification (GTDB taxonomy): domain Bacteria; phylum Cyanobacteriota; class Cyanobacteriia; order Cyanobacteriales; family Nostocaceae; genus Trichormus; species Trichormus parmelioides. The sequence continues at coordinate 21,341 of NZ_JACJQL010000005.1, read as the reverse complement.
TGAAATTTTCGCAGGTCAATTGATAAAACCTAGCAGGTAATAACTCAATTGCCTAACGGTAAACTTACGCGTTTTAAAGAGTACCCGGATTGTATCGTAAATAAATATACTTAATAAAGAGCAATTTTTTCTGGCAACTGAGCTTTAAGACTCACAAGCTAAGTTTTTTAAGGCACTTTACCCTTTCTTTCAGCGATTTTACAAAGATTTTTCTTGGCCAAAACTTTACACAAATGTCACTTTTATTAAGTTGGAATTAATCAAATACTGACTATTAATGGATATAGATTATAGCTAGATTAGAATAAGTCAGAGGATTTAGTTCACACAGTTAGATAATAAATAATAGTCTAATGGTCGGTAATTGGTAATAGCTAATAGGTAATAGGTGAATTTTTTCTAATACCAATTTCTGATTACCAACTACCAAAAATATATTGTCCAGACGAACATAATATTATTTGTGTGAAGGGGGAAATAATGCCCCCTAGCAAAAAAATGCTTTTTGTCAGTATGCTCCGTTATTTTTGGGCATGATTACTACATCAATTGTTTTCAATATAATCCATAAGTCCAACCAGAGAGTTCTAGACTTGACATAGTGCAAGTCGATTTGAACTCTTCGGGGATAGGGAATGTCATTCCTTCCTGAAACTTGCCATAATCCAGTAATTCCTGGTCGAATTGTTAGCACTTGTTCGATATGATCACCATATTTTGGTAATTCTTCTGCTACTAAAGGGCGCGGGCCAACAACACTCATATCCCCTTTTAAAACATTCCAGAATTGGGGAAATTCATCCAGACTGGTAATTCGTAAAAATTGACCAATTTTAGTAATTCTGGGGTCTTTTTTGAGTTTAAAACTACTTTCAAATTCCTGTCGCAATTGTGGCGATGTTTCCATCATTTGCATGAGTACTTCGTCAGCGTTGCTGACCATTGTCCGGAATTTAATACAATTAAACGGTTTGTAGTTTTGGCCGATTCTTTCTTGGACATAAAAAATTGGGCCTTCTGAGCTTAGAGCAATCAGCAAAGCCAGGATTAAATAGACTGGTGAGAAGAGGATCAACACCAATAAAGAAAACACAATATCGAAAAGTCTTTTCGCAAACTCTCCGTTGATACCTTGCAAAGACAAACCTTTGGGTTTGATTTTAGGTGTCTTTGTTTTTTGACCACGCTTGACTGTAGAACGCATAGACGAGCTAGCATCTTGCCGTAAGCGTCGTTTGCCGGAGAGGAGTGAACTCTGGGCAGTCATCATACTCCTTAATAATCCACACCACACATAGTCCCAATCTTAAAGCCAAAAGGATGTGCTTCTGGGGTTAAATTGCCAAAAGCATACAAAAGAATTACAAAAAATTCTGCCTAACCTGCTAAATTAGGCTTTTGTTGATGGCACTGGTCTAAAAAATCTAGATAGTGCTTGGCAAAGTTTTGCGGGGAAAACTCGGCAGCGTGCGATCGCATATACTCAGGGTCAAGAGCATCTTGATACATTTCAAATTTTTCTACTGCCTCCACCAAAGCTGCTTGAGTTTGCATTTTAAAAAATATACCTGTTCCTGTATCTTTATAAGATCGTACATCCCTAACTGTTTCCGTGGCACCTCCGATACCATAGGCAATTACGGGAGTACCACAAGCTTGTGCTTCCACTAAAGCTATACCAAAATCTTCGCAGGCAGCATAGACAAAAGCCTTGGCTTTGGCCATATACTTTTTGACTACATCATCAGGTTGCCACCCTAATATTTGGATATTAGAATTAGCTAGCTGGCGAATCTGTTTCATTTCAGAACCTGTACCAATGATGACTAATGGCCGTTGCAATTGGTTAAACGCTCTCACAATTAGGGATACCTGTTTATAACTCACTAATCGGCAAACTGTGAGATAAAAATCCTCTTTGTGGGGTGAAAACGGAAATTCTGCCACATTTACCGGGGGATAAATAACTTTGGCTTCTCGCCGATAGCAGCGCCATATACGCCTAGCTGTGTAATGGGAATTGGCAATGAAGTAATCGACTCGATTGGCGCTTAACACATCCCACTGGCGTAAACGATGTAATAAGTATCGAGTCACCCATCCCGCAACACCATTCCCCATTTGACTGGAACGCAAATAATCAAAGGTTAAGTCCCAGGCGTAGCGCATGGGACTATGGCAATAACAAATATGTAACTGGTCAGCCGTGGTTAATACGCCTTTGGCGACAGCATGAGATGAGGACAAGATTACGTCATACTGGCGCAAGTCCAATTGTTCGATTGCCAGGGGTAAAAATGGTAGATACTTTTGGATACCATTACGGGCCAAGGGAAAGTGCTGGAGGAAGGTCTTGCCAATCTGACGTTGGTATAAATAACTTTCAGGATTGTTAGACTCAAAGTCGATGAGGGCGTATAAATCGGCATCGATATGATGCAGAATTTCTTTGACAACGAGTTCTGAACCGCCGGTGGCTTTTGGTGTCAGCCACTCATGAACAAGAGCATATTTCAATGGCACAGTTAACTAACTTTAAGGTGTAGAAATTAAAGGAGGCAGGAGGCATAAAGAGGGAGTAAGCCAGAAGCAAATTAAACCCCTCCAACCTTGAAGCCACGGAAAAAATTACTCTCTGGCAAGCTGATGCAAAAGTTATGACTTTTTCAGGCAAATTTCCTTTTGCAAGCAAGAAATGGAAAGCGCTTCAGATAAAAAATACAGACGTACTTCTCTGAGGGGAGGTTCCAGAAGGATACAGCAACCTGATAACCTCAAATCAGGGATTGGAGATTGGGGATTGGGTACTAGGGATTGAGTCAGGGAATAATATTTTCTTTATTGATTCTTATGTCTTTTCCCAGTCACCAGTCACCAGTCACCATTCCCTCAAAAACATAGCAATGGGTAATTTATGCGAATTTTAATAATGGGTGGTACTAGGTTCATTGGTGTCTATTTGACGCAAATCCTGGTTGAACAAGGACATGAGGTAGTACTTTTCAATCGTGGTAATCGACCGTTACCAGCTTTACAGGGAGTAGGACAAATTATAGGCGATCGCACGGATGCCATGCAGCTCAAAGAAAAATTATCAGCAGAAAATTTTGATGTTGTTTTTGACAATAACGGCCGGGAATTAACGGATACTCAACCACTGGCGGAAATTTTCCAAGATAGAGTGCAGCATTTTGTTTATATGAGTTCTGCGGGGGTTTATCTCAAATCCGACCAGCTACCGCACATAGAAGGGGATAAGGTAGACCCCAAAAGTCGTCACAAGGGTAAGCATGAAACGGAAGCTTATTTGCAGCAAACAGGATTACCCTTTACCTCGATTCGTCCCACCTACATTTACGGCCCACGTAACTACAATGATTTAGAAAGCTGGTTCTTTGATCGAATTGTACGCGATCGCCCCCTGCCAATTCCAGGTAACGGGTTACATATCACTCAGCTAGGTCATGTCAAGGATTTAGCAACGGCAATGTCGCAAGTGATTGGTAACAAACAGGCGATTGGGCAAGTATATAATATTTCCGGCGATCGCTATGTCACGTTTGATGGTTTAGCTCGTGCTTGCGCCCAAGCCTTGGGAAAATCAGCCGATGATCTTAAAATTGTCCATTACGACCCGAAGAAATTTGATTTTGGCAAACGCAAAGCCTTCCCCATGCGAGTGCAACATTTCTTTGCTTCAGTCAACAAAGCACAGACAGAATTAAATTGGCAACCCCAATATGATTTAATTTCTGGGTTAGCTGATGCTTATGAAAACGATTATGTAGCAAGTGGACGTGATAAATCAGAAATCGATTTCTCTGTAGATGACGAGATTCTCAAAGCTGAGAGTTGAGTCATGAGTGCTGGGTATTGAGTCAGAATTTTTTCTCTGCTCCTCTACCCCCTCTTTAACCACTCATACTAGTTCGGTCAAAAACGATAACATATTTAATTTAAAGTTTCAGGTAAAGAAGTTTTTTTCTCATTAGCAATATTACGTTCGTACCAACTCATTAATGGCGTAGCAGATATGCCATGTATAACGACAGAAACTACAATCGTAGTGTAAGTTATCCAAGCTATTTCTTCGCCAACTGTATCCTTTAAACCATGACCAAAGGCATAGGCAAGATAATATAAGGAACCAACACCACGAATACCAAACCAGCCAAATAACCAGCGAGTTCCAGGATGGAGGCGGCGGCGATGGGATGCTAAAGGGCGTTTACCAATAGTGCTAATCCAGGCTCCAATAGGTCGAATAATTAAAAACAGGAAAATAATTACTATTAAAGACTGATAGCTATAATTAACTATTGGTTGCCATAGTAATATGGAACCTAATAATAATATTGTGCCAACTTCTAAAAGTTTTTCTAAGCGTTCAATAAATTCTAATTGTGCAAGTGGTTTTTCTGGATTTCTATAAGTATCTTGGAAAACTAATCCTGCAATAAATACTGCTAAAAATCCATAACCGTTGACAACTTCTGTTAGAGAATAAGTTAACAAAATTGCACTGAGAGCAATAAAGTCTTCCATCAAGGCATCAGCAGAACGACGCTTCTGGATTTTTTGGTCAATCCACACAATAGCTTTAGCAACAACAAAACCCATAATTAATCCAGCAGCGATCGCCCAAATTAAATCAATAGCTACCCACTGCTTAAACCAGGTGTTCCAGTTGTTATCTTTAATAGCAAAAAGTCCAAAATAGACAAAAGGAAATGCTAAGGCATCATTTAAGCCACCTTCGGAAGTTAAACCAAAGCGTAGCTCATCTTTATCATTAATATCTGTTAGTTGAACTTCTGATGCTAAAACTGGGTCAGTAGGTGCAAGAATAGCTCCTAATAGAATTGCTTCGCCCCAATTCATGCCTAAAAACAATTTAGCTACAATTGCTATAGCGAAAATAGAAATGGGCATTAAGAAACCAATGAGGCGTGCAGTAATATTCCAAACTCTACGTCTACGGGGATGAATGATTTTTAACCCACAACTAAAAACGGAAACGATAACGACAAATTCTGTAATTCTTTCTAATAAATCTGCATTAAATACATCATCTCGCCGTAATTGTATCAACCCAAAGCCATAAGGCCCAAGGATGATGCCTACTAAGAGATATATCAAAGCAAAAGACAGAGGTAAACGCGCAATCCAACCAGAACCTAATGTAACTATCAGTAACAGTAGACCAATTACAAATAGGTCAATAATGTAAATATCCACCATATAAGTTATGTATAAAAAATCTGGATAGCTAGGCTATTCTAGAAGCGATCGCCTATTTGTATAAATGATCTACAGATAGATATTATTAAGATAATTTATCTTTATTTATACTTCTGCTAGCTGAGTTAGGATAGTGCCAAAAGGAGCATTTGTTATGGAACTTCCAGATAGTCCAAAAATACCAAAATTTATGCAGCTAGTGCGGTGGATTTATCAGCCATTGCAACTAATGGAAGCATCTGCCAAAGCTCACGGGGATTGTTTTACACTATGGCTGACAAACAAACGACCATTAGTATTTTTGAGTAACCCACAAGCAATTCAAGAACTTTTTACTACTCCATTAGAACAATTAGACGCTAGAGGAACAGCCCAAATTTTACAACCTTTAGTAGGGGAAAATTCTTTATTGCTGCTGTCTGGAGAAACTCACCAACGCCAGCGCAAGTTGTTAACACCGCCTTTTCATGGCGATCGCATGAGGGCTTACGGCGATATCATTACTAACATCACCAAAGAAGTCATCAGTAATTGGCAATTAGGCAAACCCTTCTCAGTGCGCGACTCCATGCAGGAAATTACCTTGCGGGTAATTTTACAAGCTGTTTTTGGTTTACGTGAGGGAGAACGTTACACCCAACTGCAAAAACGCCTCTGTGACATCCTAGATTTAAGCGGTTCTGCCTTACGTTCTACCCTATCCTTCTTGCCTGCATTGCAGATAGACTTAGGTAGCTGGAGTCCTTGGGGTTACTTCTTGCGTCAAAGAGCTGCAATTGACCAACTACTTTACGCCGAAATTCAAGACCGCAGAGATCATCCAGACCCATCCCGGACTGATATCCTGTCCTTGATGATGGCGGCGCGGGATGAAAATGGCGAAGCCATGACTGATGTTGAATTGCGTGATGAATTGATGACGTTGTTAGTCGCAGGTCATGAAACAACCGCCTCAGCTTTGACATGGGCTTTATACTGGATTCACAAATTACCGCAAGTGCGAGAGAAACTTCTGGCTGAGTTAGATAATTTTGGTGACAATGGCGACGTAAATGAAATCACTCGTTTACCTTATTTAACGGCTGTCTGTCAGGAGACACTACGCATTTATCCCATTGTGATGGTGACCATTCCGCGTATTACCAAGACAAATTTAGAAATTGGTGGTCATCAATTTGCACCAGGAACAATGCTTGTAGGCTGCATTTATTTAATGCACCGCCGACCAGATTTATATCCCCAACCGCAGGAGTTTAAACCAGAACGGTTTTTAGAAAAGCAGTATTCATTATATGAGTATCTACCATTTGGTGGCAGTAACCGTCGCTGTGTCGGTATGGCCTTTGCCTTGTATGAGATGAAATTAATTTTGGCGACGGTCTTAGCAAATGTAGATTTAGCATTAGTTGATAACTATCCCGTCAAACCCACCCGGCGCGGTGTCACCTTAGCACCCTCTGGTGGTAAATGGTTAATCGCCACCGCACAGCACCAAAAAATCAAAAACCCTGTAGAAGTATAGTTAATTGCCACAGCGATCGCCTATATTATTTTCCCATAGAGCGATCGCGCCCCAATCAAGACTTTAATATATCGCAGAGACGGCGATCGCTCTCTGTGACATGAGTGTTATTCTCTAGATAATCTTGTAGCCAATTGCAACCACGCGCCAGTAGTTGGTCTAAATTTTCTATGGGCCATAATCTCACAGTGCGATCGTCTGAGGCCGTAGCAATATACTGATCATTAGGACTAATACTAATACTTCTGACTGCACCTTTATGCCCTTTGAATTGCGCTAGTTGCTGTCCGTTAAGATTCCATAACCTCACTGTGCGATCGTCGGAACTAGTGGCGATATACTGCCCATTATGACTAAAAACTGCACTTTTCAGGGGGGCTTGATGTCCTCTAAATTCGGTGAGTATTTGCCCATCCAGAGTCCACAACTTGGCTGTATGGTCTTCCGAAGCAGTCACAAGATATTGACAATCAGGGCTAAAATTCACACTCCAAACTGTACTTTGATGCCCCAAGAATTGCCCCACCTGTTGTCCCTGGAGATTCCACAATCTAGCTGTACAATCATCAGCCGCAGTCGCAATATACTCTCTATTGCAACTAAAACTCACATATCGCACCCATTTATCATGCCCTTTAAATCGCATCAACTCCTGACCATCAAGACTCCATAATCTAGCCGTCAAGTCAGAAGCAGCAGTAGCGATATGCTGGCCATCAGGGCTAAAATTCACACTCCAAACTGTACCTTGATGCCCTGGAAATTGCTGAAGCATTTGCCCTGTAACACCCCATAATCGTACCGTCCGGTCAGAGGAAGTAGTAGCAATGTATTTACCATCGGGGCTAAAACTCACACTCCAAACTTTTCCTCGATGTCCAAGGAACTGTAAAATCTCCTCACCTTGAATACTCCACAAACGTACCGTCCGGTCATCAGAAGCCGTAACAACCTGTTGCCCATCAGGGCTAAAATCTATGCTCCTCACTGTACTCTGATGTCCTTTAAATGGGGCGAATTGCTGCTTGTTTAGGTGCCACAATCGGACTGTGCGGTCAGAAGATGCAGTTGCAATATATTTACCATCAGGGCTAAAACTCACACTTCGCACGTAGTCCTGATGTCCTGGGAATTGGTCTAGTTGCTGGCCATTGAGATTCCAAACCCTAGCGGTACGGTCAGAGGAAGCGGTGGCGATATATTTACCATTGGGGCTAAAACGCACACTCCAAACCACATCTTGATGGCCGCGAAATCGGCTTATCTGTTCCCCTGCTAAGTTCCATAATCGGGCTGTACCGTCAGAGGAGGCGGTAGCAATGTACTGACCATCGGGGCTAAAACTTACATCCCAAACACAATCTTGATGCCCTGGGAAGCGGACAAGCAATTTACCCTTGAGGTTCCATAACCGGACTATTCGGTCATCAGCAGCAGTGGCGATGTGTTTACCATCAGGGCTAAAACTAACACACCAGACGGTTCCCTGATGTCCGGAAAACTGCGCTAGCTGCTGACCGCTAAAATTCCATAACCTAGCTGTGCGGTCATCAGAACTAGTGGCGATGTACTTACCATCAGGGCTGAAACTCACACTCCGCACATAGCCCTGATGCCCTTGGATTTTAGCTAATTGTTGACCCCTAAAGTTCCATAACCTGGCTGTCCGGTCAGAGGAAGCAGTCGCCATGTATTTGCCATCAGGGCTGAAATTGGCACTCCAGATTGTATCTTCATGCCCTTGTAATGAGATTAATTGCTTGCCTTGGAGATTCCATAATCTGGCGGTACAGTCATCAGAAGCCGTAAGGATATACTCACCATCAGGACTAAAACTGACGCTCCTCACCCAGCCTTGATGTCCTTGGAACTGATTACGCTCTTGGATATTGTCTAGAATCGTCTGCAAAGCTAGTAATGGACTAGTTGCTGGGTACTTTGCCAGAGCGCGACCATCTTTGACTAAAGCTTGCAAAGCTTTTCCACTCCGCATTGCTGACACAAGGGAGTCTAATTGTGCAAAATCGAACTGACGTAAAGCGCTGACTCCTTCCTGCTCTAAGGTTGTTCCTGCTTGTACTTCTCTGAGGACAATTTGTTGTTTTTCTAATTCTGCGTTGACTTGAGTTAGTATGGTTTCTACCCGCTCTAGCTCTTGTTCAATCTGTTTTCTTTGTTCCCGTTCTTGTTCGAGTTCTGCCAACAACTCATTTCCCTGCTGTTGACGAATGAACGGAACTAAATAATCATGTACTAATTGATAGCGATCTGCTGGTACTTCTGGTAAAAGTAACACTAATCCAGATTTCACAAAAATTTCTAAGATTAAATCTAATGTTTTTACCTCTGGTTTTAAATCTGAGGCCAAATCAGTCCGAGTTTTCAGAGGACGAGTACCGTTTTCATCTGTGAGTAAATATAGTACTAGGCGCGCCATTTGTTCATTTTCAGAACCACAATTTCTAATAACCGTTTCTAAAAACCTTTCTACTAATTTTTCTTTAGTACCGAACTGACAATACTTTGCCAGAGTATTAATTTTTTCTGTTTGCATTTGCGCCCCCACAATCTGTAATTCAATGGGGCGCACTTCCCCAAACTGGCATGATAAATCTTCAACTAGCTTATCTATGAGTTTAGGTTCTAGGTAAAAGTGTGTTTTCTCTGTCAGGTTTTGAATAATAGCTTTGGCATCTGCTGGGGTAAAATTACCCAAATAATAGCGAATATTTTTATCTAAAATATTATTATTAATTGACCCCAAATTAAATAATCGTTCTAACTCTAGTAAGTAATGTAAATAATCTTCCCGCAACGAAAGTACAATCTTGACAAAAGGTATATCCAAACAAAAACGTAAAAATTCGTAAAAGGCTTTTCTGCTAGCTTTATCGGTATAAACGAAGAAAAATTCCTCAAACTGGTCAAAAATTAACACTGTTAACAGATGGCGCTCAGAATTTTTCTGTAATTGCTCTCTAATGGCTACGGCTGAATTAAGATTATGAGATAACTTATAGCCTCTAACTTCTTCAACAGCTTGAGCTAAGTTTTGTCCTAATGTCCCCACCCAATCTGTATACACTCTTAACAATATAGGTAAAGCATCACGTTCAGCAATTGGCTTTTCCTGCAAAGCGGGTATTAAACCAGCTTGTAAAATAGAACTTTTACCCACCCCTGATTGACCATGAATAACAGTCAATTTATGTTCAGTACTACTAATCCTTTCTCGCAAACGTTGAACATCCTTTTCTCTACCAGAAGCAACTATTTCTTGAGCAATTGTTCCCTTTCTATATACTTGTAATTGGGCGGGATTAATCGCCTGAAGCTGAGGATTAAGATAAGATGCACCAACAAAAGCACGGAAACCATACTGCTGTTCAATTTGTAGTTGTTCTTGTTTAATTTGAAAAGCTGCTAAATATTGACTTTGTTCAAAGTAGACGTTACTTAACATCTCTAAAATGTTAATATAAAGCCTGGGATTATAGTAAGCACAGGTTTCATTTTTAGCTGTCAATAAATTACTAATAGCATCGATATTCTCATTTAATTCTTTTTGAGAACGAGCTAAAATAAATAGATATAAACTCCGTTCAGGGACTTTTTGATTTGAAATATTCTTCAGTCTTTGTAATGCTTTTTGAGCAAGTTTTTTAGCTTCATACCATTGAAAACTTTCTAAAGAAACTTCAGCTAAAAACCCATAAGATTGGGCTATTTTTAAAGACTGCCCATAATTTTTATGTAGTTTCAAGGATTTATGTGCTAGGTTATATAAATCTGGCCAAGCATTTAAGTTTCTTAACACTTCTCCTAAGGTATTAATATACTTAGCGATTAAATTATCAAAGTGTCCTTTTTCTAAAATTGCAATACATCGCTGAAGATATTTCCTAGCTTTTTGGTAACAGTCCTGATTATCTATCTGATTCTTCTGCGCCTGTCTCACATAAGTCAAACCGATGTTAAATAGTAATATTCCTTGCCGTTTCAAATTATGATTTTTTTGCCAAAAATCTAAACTATCTTGATAATGAGCCAAAGCAGAGTCTGTATTATCGTATAAATAATCATGTAAACCCCGGACAAACTCCAAGTTAGCCTGGATGATTTGATTTAATTCTCTACCTCGGTTTTGTAAATCTTGGATTCCTCGATTTAATTCCCAACAAATTTGTGGATTGGGAATTAAATCACCTATAAAAACTTCGTCAGTTTTTTTCTGAATAAAACTAATTAATTCATTAGTACTACTTTCAAATGCAATAATAGTTGCCCAATTTTCTAAATCAGTGGCTAATCTAATAAACTTTTGGAGAACTTGGTCATTAACCCAGATAAGTATGGGGAAGGGAAAGTTTTTTCTAAACTCTTCTCTGACTCGGTTAGCCGCAGTCAGCACAGTATCAATGTCTTTAGCTGACTCTAAGCCAAAGACAATCAATGCGGGTGGTTGTTCATCGCTTAATTGTTCATTGATATTGGTGTAGAGTGTTTTTACTGTTTCTGGTAAAGTGATTTCATGTATTTTGATTGGAGAAATTAGGTGTAGTTGTTGGGTAATGCGTTTACGCAAAGCCGCGTAATTACAACGCAATAATATTAAGGAGAATTCTCCCTGAGAAAAAGTAATTGCCCTTACCAAAGTTTGTAACGACTGCTCATTCTCAGGGGTTAAGTTATGGGAATTAGGTAGATTATTCATCTTATAAACAAGACAACATCTTATAATTTAAAGTCTTTGGCTTCTGCCAAAATCGGATTAATATCAAACCAAGAACCGTCCTCATCCCGGTATTCAAATACAAACATACTGGGAAGCAAAAGTTCATATTTTTCATGACCCCTCAGGCTTTTATCTTGCGCTACTTGGTAAAGAACTTCCCACTCATCAGGGGTAATAGCCAAAGAAAGTTCATTACAGCGTTGTTTAATTACCCTGTCTAGACATTCCCGCGAAATGGGCGGGTCTTCTTGTTGAAGACAGCGAAATAATATCATCAGCAAATTACGCAAATGACCACCACTAACTAAGCACAGTCTATCTAAGGTCTCAGGGCTGTCAAAAACCTCTGTAATTAATGTTTGGTTTTGTTCCCAACTCACCCCAGGAAACGCCCTAGCCATGACCATCTGTTGCAGTAGGTTAATTCCCTGGGCAAATTTATGACCATTCTGAAGTTTTACAGGTACCATTGGCAGGACTTTGGGGTCAATACCAAAGCGATTTGTTAATCTACCTAAAGCATTGGAGAATATTAAAACTAAAGGAATTGTGTAGACAACATGGCAGCTGAGTTGGTTTAACTGTTCGCCGCGTTCTACAAATAAATATTCAGGCTGGATTTGACCTGTAGGCTTCAATGAGTTATCGATGCGGTCAAGATTGTCGATGATGACGACTAATCCTTTTTTACCTTGCAGCTTGAGTTTAGCGATCGCTGGTTGTAGTAGTTCTTTATTGATAGACTCTAAAATACCATTGGTGCGTGGTTCTAGATATTGCCGTAATTGCGATCGCAGTTTGGGACTATCTTTTGTTTTAGCGGTAATTTTGCCAATACCCACAGATAACTCAGCTTCCACGCCAATATCTAGCGGTGTTTGCAAAAAACCGACAATTTCTGTAAACAAATTTTGGAAGTATCCAGGTTTGAGGTTAATCTTGATTGCCTCTAGACTTTGACTCACCTCACGGGCTATAGCTAATAAAATATCTGTCACGTCTACATCAGCCATATCCAGGCTTTGGCTAGACTCAAAGTACACTACATGAAATCCCTGCTGTTCTAACTCTGATTTCAGGCGGAGTAATTCCGTTGATTTCCCACAACCAATATGACCAGTAAACAACTGACAAGTAGGTTCATCTGGGGAAAGCCTGGTGATAGTTCGCCCTAATTCGTCAATAATCTTGCTACCCCGAACTTTAGAGAAATCAATGTAATATTGTCTATCCTCCGGTTTGCTGACAGCCAAAGTCTTGCTAGGGTTGCACGCCTGAAAAAACCTGATTAAATCTAACTTCATGAGAAAACACCCGAAATCAGCCTAGTAATAGCCCTGTATTTCAGGATTATAGCGATATCATTCCTAATAATTAGAAATTGCTAATAAAAGGTTATTTTCTACTAGTTTAATTTTATTTTGCTTTGCGTGTCAGTTGTCAGTTGTTGAAAGAATCTGGTCTAATATCCTAACCCCTTGTGGGTGTACTTTTTATTTTTACAGGGAATAATCCAGCAACTACATCCAACCCCGCAGCTTTTTATGCACTTGCGCCAAATGCCACATATAGTCATCAAGTTTATATTTCTCAGCAGCCTTAACTATATATTCTTGAGCTAAAGGTAAATTATTTTCTGCCTCGTAATACAATCCCAAATAAAGATGGCTGTAAAATTTACCTTTATTACCTTCTGCTTGTCCAATATTGAATACATCATTTGGTGTGCAATTTCCGGCAAACAAATCATAGACAGAACGCATAATTGTCTGGGGTCATTTTTCACGGTTAATAAGTTATTTCTCGCCTCTGTTACACCGACTAAACGCACCATGCACAGATATCGCCAAACTGTTTCTTCCACGTCTTGGGAATTGACTGTTAAATCTATTTCAAATTGTTGAGCGCCTTCAGCAAATCTATCTGCATAATAATAAGATAACCCTCGTTGCCAAAGGTAAGGCTTAATTCGATTATCTAGTTTTTCTGCTGTGTCAAAATCATCAATTGATTCTGCAATTTTCGCTAACTGAAATTGCACCATACCCCGACGGACATAAGCATTAGGATTGTTAGGTTGTTTACTAATAACTTCGTTCCATTGCTGGAATTGATTTTCTAAAGAGTTGGCAAATAACATGATTTATAAATGGTAATTTTAACTATCAAAAACTGCAAGTGAATAAGGTGATATGCACCTAAATCAAATACTCTTGCGTCAGGGCTGTCCATAGTCAAGAGTCCAGAGTTAAAGGCTAGCTTGGACTGTGGACTGTGGACTTTTGACAACCTGAGTGCGAAATATAGGATTTAAATGCGTCACAGTTTAATTTATGTTTAATTCTACTTTCAAGTAATCCTGCTGATTTGAGTGGGATAGTAAATTATTCACGCACAGACACAGAGAGGGGGGAAAGACAGCTTGTTATGTCATACTGAGTTCTTGGTGTTCAATTTATATTGATCTATGTCTGGTTTGAAAGAATATCCTGGGGAACAATACATAATTATTCGCCACAGTCAACGCTTAATTAAAAGTTTTCAGCATTGGACAGGAAATTTATTACTAGATGTGCATGGATCACCTGATGAAATAGCGTTGGCATTATTTGAAGCACCATTTGTCTTAGTTTCTCATGGTACGGAACCAGACCCAATTTTTAACTACGGTAATCGCAAAGCTTTAGAACTATGGGAACTGTCTTGGGATGAATTTACGAAAATGCCTTCGCGCAAGAGTGCTGAGGAGATGGTACAACAAGAACGCGATCGCCTGTTAGCAGAAGCAGCAACTCAAGGTTTTAGTTACTACTCTGGTGTACGCATTACCAGCACTGGCAAACGCTTTTATATGCAAGACGGTATCATCTGGAATCTGCTGGATGAACAACACCAGTATTGTGGTCAAGCAGCTGTTTCCTATAATTGTCAATTTATTACATAACCATGATTTGATTGCTAACGGTTAACTGCCAACAGTCAACGGTCAACAACCCTCACGATGGATTATGTAATATAAAAGCAGAATAGCTTATTCATCCACTGGCTAGAAGAAACTACTAGCAAAATTTACTACTCTGAGTCTAGTGAGTTAAAAATCAGGAAAAACGCCAGTGGTTCCCATTAGAGATAATAATCCTGTAACAATTACGCCTTATGTGACTTATGGGCTAATTGCTGCCAATGTCCTCGCTTTTTTGTATGAAGCCAATCTTCCTCCCCAAGCATTGGACGGCTTTTTACATTTGGCGGCTGTTGTTCCGCGAGAACTGAGTTTAAGCTTTGCTGGTGTTTCTGTGCATCAACCTGTACCAGAGTGGGCAACTTTGATCACCTCCCAATTTCTCCACGGTGGCTTTCTGCACCTAGCGGGGAATATGTTGTTTTTGTGGATTTTTGGTAACAACGTAGAAGAAAAACTTGGTCATGCCAGATATTTGCTGTTTTATCTGGCTTGTGGTGTTTTAGCCTCTTTAAGCCAATGGTACTTCTCCCAAGATTCTAGCATTCCTTCTTTAGGTGCTAGTGGGGCGATCGCTGGTGTGATGGGTGCATACATTCTGCGTTTTCCCAACGCCGAAATTCTCGGTGTAGTCCCTTTAGGTTTCTTCTTCCCAACTTTCCGTGTTCCTGCATACTTCTTTTTAGGTTTTTGGTTCCTGCAACAATCCTTTTACGGACTTGCTGGTTTACAAGCACGCACTAACATCGGTATGGAAAGTGGCGGTATTGCCTACTGGGCCCATGCTGGCGGCTTTATTTTCGGCGCACTCCTGGGGCCATTGTTGGGTTTATTTAGCGATAAAGCCAAGGAAGAATCTTGGTATAGTTAAAATCTCCAATCCCCAATTAATTCAAGGCCAATGTGTAGTCGGCAAATCTGACTCATCTATGGATATCATGGTCTTCATTGATGAGTCATTTTGCTGTCCAAAGTTTTTATCTGGGGTATTGGCTAACTGATCAAGTGCTGCTAGGACTGCTGATGCAGACTGATAACGCTGTTTAAAATCTTCCCGCACCATGTTGGTCAAAATTTGGGCAAAGCCTTGGCTAACGAGTGCCTTATCGCTCCATTTTATTTCTTCATTCTCATCTTTTGGGAGGTCGTGGGGGGAGATACCTGTTAAGGCTTTAATGCCAATCATGCCGACTGCATAGATATCACTGTTGTATTGGGGACGACCAAAACATTGTTCGCTGGGTGCGTAACCTTTAGTACCAATACCAATAGTAAAGGGGACTGGCTCTTGATTGTTTGTTTGGGGTAAGGAAATTTCTTTGACTGCACCAAAGTCAATTAACACTAATTTGCGGTCTGAGTCTCTGCGAATAATATTGCTGGGTTTAATATCTCGATGAATGACCCCATTTTCATGCACGAATACTAAAATTTCCAGTATTTCCCTAATAATTGCCACCGTCTCTGCTTCACTAATACTTCTACCTGACGGCAGTTCTTGGTTGAGAGGATGACCAATAATATATTCTTGAACTAGATAAAATTCTGCTTCCTGTTCAAAATAAGCCAAAAGTTGGGGTATTTGCTGGTGTGAACCCAATTTTTCTAAACTTTGCGCTTCTAAATTAAACAAGCGCCTAGCTAATTGCAATCCTTTTGCTTGGGTGTTAACTGGTTTTAGCTGCTTAACTACACATTGCGGATTACCTGGACGCTGGGTATCTTCGGCAATATATGTTTCACTAAATCCACCGTAACCAAGTACTTTGAGAATTTTGTAGCGTCCACTGAGGATTTTTCCCGATACGGCTATATTTCTTTGCTGTAATAAGTCTTGCAGTTCTTGTTGTTGGCTAATAATTTCCTGAACAACAGGAGAAGTTTTATATTTCTGAAAAATATCAACTATTTGGCGAGTCCGGATTTTTTCTTTAGCTACTTCTGTTCCCAGATAAGATATGCCACAAAAAGCGATCGCCAACATTGGTATAGCTGTAGGAAATAGTAACTGTGCATAAACAAAGCTGATATAGCTAATACTCCCCCAACCACCGGCGACAGCCAAACTTAAAATCAATCGCTTAAATCCGCTTTTGCTTCTGGTAATGATGAAAGATGTACCACCAACTAATCCCAACACAAACAAAGCTTGCAAAGATTGACTTGGAATTGCTTGGGCGATCGCTTTCCCTTCCATCAAGGTGGCGATCGCATTGGCGTGAATTTCTACTCCTGACATTTTTTCAGACGATAACCAAGCGCTACTAACCGCTACAGCATGATAATCATTTGCTAACTGGGCAGTTGCACCAATAATCACAATTTTGTTTTGAAATACTTGCCCTTGCTGTAAATAAGTATTCCAGTTTTGCGGGTCGAGGACGTGCCAAAAGGGAATCGTGGCAAATGTGCCAGCCGGCCCCCAAAAATAAATGCGTTCTCCTGCTGAACGAGGATACTTTACCTGTGCTGTTCCCAACACCGCTTGGTCAAAGGATGGAATTTTATCTGTGAGGGCATCCACTCCGCCTAATATCTTTGCAAATTCACTACCTAAGCGATGTACTTTGCCATCCACCTCTACAGGAAAATTCACTGTACCTATTGATGCTTCATCGTGACGAAATTTTTCATAGGGCAATCTCAATTGAGTAAAGAATCCCTGGTGGGATTGAGAAATTTCGTATTGTGCCGCTAATGTCACCTGGCTGCTATATTTTTGTAATACCGCTTGCAGTTGGCGATCGTCTTCATTTCCGTAGCTTCCAGGAAGGTCGAAAACCACATCCAAAGCGACGGATTTAGCCCCAGCCTGCATCAATTTTTCCACTACCTGAGCATAGGCAACACGCTTAAATGGAAACTTACTCAGTGGTTCTAGGTAGGCATATTTCTGTGGATCTGTTCTATAGTATTGTTCGGGTACTGATATGGACTGATCATCAATTGCTAAGATCACTATGTCCTCTGGCGGGGTAAGTGGTCCTCTGATTTGAAAAAATGCAGATATTGCTTGATTTTCCAGCAACTGCACTAAACTTAAGCCAGAAGTTGTCAACAAGGCTGCACCCGTTGTGAAAGCAACAGTGAGTATGTTTCCTAAACGTACTAGACGCTGAGACTGGCGTGCTGCTGCTGTTAAAGTGGCTTTGGTTGTTTTATTTGACGCTATATTGGCAGTAGACCCATTTTTTTTGTTGATTTTTTCTGTAGGTTCTTCTGCCATATCGTGTTAATAATTGGTTTAAGTACAATTTTTTTATTTATTTAGTTTCATTTATACTACAACCACATTGAAATCAGAACTTAAATGATAATCTTATACATTTGTAATATAAATTTTATTCTGCGCCAAACTTATGTTAAACAATCTCCACTCAGTCAAGATAATAGGGGCTAAAGATTAAAGGTTAAACACTAGAAAACAGAGATTTTTCTCCTTTAGTTGTATGTAAAGTCTGAATAATAGGGAATAAGTGAAAGGATATAGGGTGTAGATAAAAGAGTTTTTCATGCTGAGTCATAGGATTTCTCCGCAAATGGCTGACTGAAAAAAATACTGTTAACCTAGCCCCTGTTGAGTAAACAATATTAGACCCTAGCTTCTCACCCCTAATCTATTGACCTCTCACCTGCTACCTATACCGCCTATACAGAATTGGTATTTTTCACTCGCCTTTATTGTTAATTGCACGACCGATATATGTTACTTCCCCAATCTCCTATCTTCAGACCTATGCCTTACCTCTTTAGAAGTAAACTTGATAGATGGATAGCAAACCATCCTGTTACTGTGTCGATTTTATTGGTAGATTTTGATTACAGGGTGTTTCTCATAGTGTTGGGAGTTAAAATGTTCAACAACCAGCAGATGAATTCCTATATTGTTCCTAACTTTAGTCATTGAAAGAGGTAAGATAAAATCTATACATGAAAAGTTCCGCTAGAGCTATTAGTCAATTTATCAAATGAGAATTGCTATAATCTATTGTCCATTCTAAATTCTTTACTATATATTAGGTGTATTTTTCTATGGGTTCCCCAATGAATCGTCTGTCTATTTTTGTAGACGGAAACAATATGTTCTATGCTCAACAAAAGAATGGGTGGTTTTTTGATCCAAGACGGGTTTTAGAATACTTCAAAAACGAGCAATCAGAAACAACATTAATTAACGCATTTTGGTACACTGGGTTAAAAGACCCCCAAGATCAACGAGGTTTTAGAGATGCTCTCATTAGTTTAGGGTACACAGTTAGGACTAAAATACTCAAAGAATATTACGATGATTCGTCCGGTCGTTACTCACAAAAAGCTAATTTAGATATTGAAATTGTCGTTGATATGTTTAATACGGTAGACCAGTACGACCGAGTAGTTCTATTTAGTGGTGATGGTGATTTTGAAAGAGCAATTGAGTTATTACGTTCAAAAAATACACACATCACAGTAGTATCGACGGAAGGAATGATAGCCAGAGAATTACGTAATGCTACGGATAGATATATAGACTTAAATGATATTAGAGACCGTATAGAAAAAGCCGAAGGTTAATATCCTTAGTAATTATTTACAAAATTAAAACTACACAAACTTAGGTTCTAGATATTTTAAGCAAAACGTACAACTAAACAAATAGCGAAAATGACAACTAAACCAGAGAGAATCATCATTTTTGATACAACACTGCGTGATGGGGAGCAGTGTCCGGGTGCAACACTGAATATAGATGAAAAGCTGGCGATCGCCAAACAGTTAGCCCGTTTAGGTGTAGATATCATCGAGGCAGGTTTTGCTTTTGCTAGTCCTGGGGATTTTGAAGCAGTCCATAAAATTGCCCAAACTGTAGGGACAGAAAATGGCCCGGTAATTTGCAGTTTGGCAAGAGCTAGACATGATGATATCAAAGCCGCAGCCGAAGCGATTAAACCAGCAGCTAAAGGCAGAATTCACACCTTTATTGCTACTTCTGATATTCACCTCCAGTACAAGCTGAAAAAAACCAGACCAGAAGTGATTGCGATCGCCGAAGAAATGGTAGCTTATGCCAAAAGTTTCACCGATGACGTGGAATTTTCCCCAGAAGATGCTGGACGTTCAGACCCAGAATTTTTGTATCAAGTTTTAGAGCGAGCGATCGCCGCCGGTGCAACAACAATTAACATTCCGGATACCGTTGGTTACACCACACCAAGCGAATTTGGGGCAATAATTAAGGGCATTAAAGAAAATGTCCCCAACATCGACCAAGCAATTATTTCTGTTCACGGACACAATGATTTAGGCTTGGCAGTTGCCAACTTCTTAGAAGCAGTTAAAAATGGTGCAAGACAACTAGAATGCACCATCAATGGTATTGGTGAAAGAGCAGGAAACGCCGCCTTAGAAGAATTGGTAATGGCGATGCACGTCCGCAGACAATACTTTAATCCCTTCTTAGGTAGACACCCAGATTCGGAAGAACCACTCACCAATATTGACACCAAGCAAATATATAAAACCTCACGCTTGGTTTCTAATTTAACAGGAATGTTAGTACAACCCAATAAGGCGATCGTTGGGGCTAACGCCTTCGCCCATGAATCAGGAATTCACCAAGATGGAGTTTTGAAAAACAAACTCACCTACGAAATCATGGATGCCCAATTGATTGGCTTAACAGACAATCAAATAGTTTTAGGCAAACATTCTGGGCGTAATGCTTTCCGTACCCGCTTGAAAGAATTAGGCTTTGAACTATCAGAAACTGAGTTAAATAAAGCCTTCGTCAAATTCAAAGAAGTCGCCGATAAAAAGAAAGAAATCTCCGATTGGGATTTGGAAGCAATTGTTAACGACGAAATCCAACAAGCCCCCGATTTATTCCGCGTAGAGTTGGTACAAGTTTCCTGCGGTAGCAATGCACGTCCAACAGCAACAGTTACCCTCCGCACCCCAGACGGCGAAGAACTCACCGACGCAGCCATTGGTACAGGGCCAGTAGACGCGGTATATAAAGCGATTAACCGCGTGGTCAACGTCCCCAACCAATTAATTGAGTTCTCCGTGCAGTCAGTAACAGCCGGGATAGATGCTATCGGGGAAGTGACAATTCGTTTGCGGTATGAATCACGAGTATTTTCCGGTCATGCGGCCAACACCGATATCATCGTCGCCTCTGCACAAGCCTACGTTAACGCCCTAAATCGTTTATACGCATCCTTGCAGACTCAAGATAAGCAAACAGAAGTAACAGCATAAAACTTAAAATAAACCCAACTCACTACAAGTTGGGTTTATTTATTTCTCCTAATTATTTACTTCAACGAATGAAGTTCTATAAATATCATGCTCTTGGTAACGATTATTTAGTTATCAATCCTCAGGATTTAAAATTTAGCCTAACGCCTGAAAAAATTAAAATAATTTGCCATCGAAATTTTGGTATTGGATCTGATGGTATTTTGTTGGGGCCTTTAGCATCAACAAAAGCACAATTCGCCTTACGCATTTTCAACCCCGACGGAAGTGAGGCAGAAAAAAGCGGTAATGGACTGCGGATTTTCTCCCGTTATTTATGGGATATGGGACTAGTTGATGAAAATCCATTCTCAATTGAAACTGTAGGTGGACTAGTGGAATCTGCGATCAAAGATGCAGGTAAAACAGTCCAAGTAGAGATGGGGAAAGTCAGCTTTTGGAGTCGTGATATTCCAGTTGTTGGCGATGACAGAGAAGTAATTCAAGAAAAAATATTTCTTGATGAAGGCATTTTTACATTTTGTGCAGCCACAACAGGGCGAACGCATCTTAATTGCTAATAAGAATTGGGAAGCAAATTCAAACATCTAGAATAAAGCCAATTGTCTTAGATAAATAGTGAATGTAAGTCAAAGGATAAA
>NZ_JACJQL010000049.1 GCF_014696625.1 Nostoc parmelioides FACHB-3921 | reverse complement strand
TGTGCTGTCGAGGGTTTGCTGATTTCTCTGATTGTTCGATACCTAGTGAGTAGATGATACTTTTTATCAATCCACTCTTTTGCCATTTTGTCAATGCGTAAGTCCTATATATCAATATAAAATCAGGCAAAATCACACACATTACGGTAAATCTGACATTAGCTGATTGCCATCAAACTTAATTAACAAAGGAAAAGAGTAATATAAATTACGAATTACCAATTATTTAATATGTCTCTAGCTCCTTGGCGAAGCGCGATCGCCCATGCCCTCCATCGTAACCGCAGCCTAGTTTACTCCCGCTACTTACAACTAGCCACAGTCAAAGCAAACGGTCATCCAGCTAACCGGACTATCGTATTTCGCGGTTTTTTGGCAGACAGCAACCAACTCAAATTTATCACTGATGCTCGTAGTGAGAAAATCGACCAGATACAGCAACAGCCTTGGGCAGAAGCTTGTTGGTATTTTGCCAATACCAGAGAGCAGTTTCGCATCACCGGACAATTAACTTTAGTGGCAAGTGATGAATCTCATGCTCACCTCCAACCAGCCCGGATTAGCACTTGGCAAGAACTGAGTGATGCTGCACGCTTACAGTTTGCTTGGCCTTACCCTAGTCAACCGAGAGATGAGGATCAGGCAGCCTTTAATCCACCGCCACCAAATCCCCAGCAACCAGTACCTAATTTTTGCTTACTACTATTAGAACCCACCCAGATAGACCATTTGGAATTACGAGGTGAACCACAAAACCGTTATCTTTATCGTCGTGATCACAACCAAGAGTGGACTATCCAAGCTGTTAACCCATAATGGGGAGTGCTGAACCCTAATAGGACTTACGCACACTGTCTGTTGAGACCCGGTGTAAGGGTATAGGGGTGTAAGGGTGTAAGGGTTTCAAAAGACAATTAGCGGGAGCTTGTTGGCGCAGTCTTGCCATAGGCTATTTTGAATTGAGGACTCACGTACTGAACCAAAAAACCCTGATTTTGACTATTGACTATTGACTATTGACAAAAAAGCCAGAAAATTGGTAACACTGCGTAAGTCCTGGAATTGTTAAATGCCAGCACCGTCTAAAAACTCTTGAATTGCCTTATCTCTGAGGTTGCACCACTGAGAATCGTGGGATCTCTCTGCTTCTTGTGAATTTGCAGCAACCAAAACCGGAACTTTAGCAGCAGATTGATTATTTTGTAAGGCTTGTATTTGTTGTTCTAGCGATTCAATGCGGTCAACCAAAGCGCGAATTGCTTGAGCTTCCGAGTCTGGTAAATTGTTATGTTCTAGGGGGTCAACTCGTCCACCAGAACGATAAACAATGCGCCCAGGAATACCTACAACAGTACAATTGGCGGGTACATCCCTAAGGACAACAGAACCAGCACCAATGCGGACGTTATTCCCGATTTGAAGATTGCCCAGTACCTTAGCACCAGCACCAACAACAACATTTTCGCCTAAAGTAGGGTGGCGTTTGCCGCTTTCTTTACCCGTTCCCCCAAGGGTGACACCTTGATAAATCAAAGCATAGTCTCCCACGATCGCAGTTTCACCAATAACCACACCCATACCGTGGTCGATAAATACACCTTGTCCAATTGTGGCACCAGGGTGAATTTCAATACCTGTCAAAAACCGAGCTATGTGAGAAATTAAGCGGGGAATAAACGGTAATCCAAGGCGATACAGCCAGTTAGCTACCCGATGGAATAACAAGGCTTGCAAACCAGGGTAACAAAACAAGACTTCCAGCAAATTACGAGCAGCCGGGTCACGTTCAAAGATGATACGAAAGTCAGCACGCAGTATAGAGAGCATCGAGATAGCACCCTCGGAAACCATAACAAGGTACTATCCCATAATATCTTTAATAGGGATTGGGTACTGGGGATTGGGTACTGGGGATTGGGGATAAAGTAAATGTTTATCTCCCCTGCTTCCCTTGCTCCTCTTCTCCCCTGCTCCCAAGCTATTGCTGTACCGTCAACGTGTAGTTAGTTTTGACTCCAGAGTGGAATTTACCTATCCAAATTCGATAGGTACCAGTTTTCCAGTTGATATCGTCAATACTAGCGTCTTTACTCTTTCCTGTATCGTCACCACAGCGAATTGTGGTGTCGTCTGGCCCTTGAATTAATAAAGTAGTATCTTTCCCGCCACTATTGATAAATAATTTTAGGCGCGGAAAGTCCTTTTCCAAAACCATTATGTGATCCGGCTTGGGGTCAGCAAAGCCAATGCAGGGTTTTCTTGAGCGATCGCGGTTACTAATAGCAGACAATGAATAAGACCCACCTGTATGACCGGAAACCTTCCCCTTTGCCGGTTCAAATCCTGGTGATAGGTGAAGTGTGGCAAAATTAGCTGTCTGAGCGATGACAGGTGTAGCAATTACACTTGTGACCATAGCCAACAGCCAACAGCCTCGCAAATAAAGTCGAGGGCGACAATCTTTCATAGCAGCCCTCCAACAGGCTCTAATAATAGTTTAGTAATGGTATATACATATTCTATTGAAAAAGTTTCGGAAAAATATAAACAGTTTGTGAAACCTTTTAATGTGGCACAAATTACGTATTTATGATTAGTATCAATTATGTTTTTTTAATGAAAATTAAAAGTTTTTACACCATCTTCATTGGAGTATATTCTCTGCTTGATAAATGCTGATGAGGGAGATTTTACTCAGAAAAGTGAAAACCAGTAAGAAAAGAGGTATGTTTCACATTTTGATTAATTGCTGGGATTCCAGATAAACTCTCCTGTTCTATTGATATAGCCAGCCTTGCCGTCAATATATACTAACGCCAGTTCATTTGTAAAACTCAAAGCCAAGTCAAATTTTGGCTGGATTACCATCTTACCTTGAGTATCAATATAGCCATACTTGTTATCGACTTTGACAGCAGCTAATCCTTCAGAAAATTTTGTGACTCTATCAAATTCAGCAGCAATTACTATATCACCACGAGGATTGATATAACCCCATTTCTCACCGATTTTTACTACTGCTAAATTAAAAGTAAATTCCCAAGCATCATCAAATTCTGGTGGGATAACAAGCTTACCAGATGTATTAATGTAACCGTATTTGTTGCCAATTTTAACTGCTGCTAAACCTTGGGAAAAAGCTAAGGTTTCGTCAAAATCCGGTTGTACAACTATATGTCCTTGAGAGTTTATATAACCCCATTTATTGTTGATTTGAATTGCTGCTAATCCTTCGTTAAAGTGTAGAGCCTTATCATACTGTGGCTGAATGACTAATTTACCACTAAAGTCTATATAACCCCACTTTTCATCAACCTTAACTGCTGCTAGCCCATTTCTAAAGGCTAAAGCTTCCTCGAATTGAGGTTGAATAACTAATTTTCCATTAGGGTTGATGTAACCGTATTTATAATCAACCAATACTAAAGCGAGTCTGTTAGAGAAAGCAAAGGCTAATCTAAACTGTGGAGGTATAATCTGTTTACCTGTAGTATCAATATACCCATATTTATCATCAATTTTAATCTGCGATCGCTCGTCTATAAAGCCCCAAGCTAAATCAAATTTTGGCTCGATGACTATTTTGCCAGTTTTGTCGATAAAACCATATTTGCCATTTTTAAGAATACGAAACAACGGACTTGTCACACGCTGAGATGCTAATAATTGATTAGGGTTTTGTTTTTGTCTAACAATGATACTTGATGCTTGTAATTTTGGATGATAAATACCAATTAGAGTATTAATGATAGTCAAACAGAGAAAAAGACAAATATATTTCTGCATTATTGATATGCAAATATTTTAGTAAGTTTATATTTATTGACTCATCCCTTGTAAAAATTGTTTTCTTGCATCAATAATTGAAGGCATTAAAACACAGCTTACCAATAAACTTATATCTAAATCCGGTAATAATTCACTTTCAGTAATTTGTTCATAATTATCATTTTTGAGACGATATAATAGTAATTGATTGTTTTCCCAAAACCAAACTTCAGTAATATTGAACCGTTTGTATTTTTCTAGTTTATCAATACTGCCACTGGTAATATTGACTTCAATTGCTAAATCGGGATTTTCTTTTTTCTCTCCGATGTAATAAGATTCATCAGGTTCAAAGGATGCACTTTTTTCTTTCGCCCGTCGTGTAGCACTCCCTACTGGAATGAAGTTTATACCTTTTTCAAAAAAGTATAATGCCAATAATATACCAATCACGCTTTTAATCATTTCATGCTGTTCACCAAGAGTCATAAATTCAATGCACCCATCAAGATAAGTTATTCGCAAACCTGCTGCATCTGCGGTTAAATTTTCTATTGTCTCTAATTCTTCCCAGGTATAATGACCTGGTAGGAGAAATCGCTGCTCTGAAATCGTGGTGTTTTTATTTAAGATTTGTAGTGTCATAGTTAGTGTGAGTAGAATAGTTTAGACAAAAATGATATTTAGGTAAATACTCAAAGTCCCATTTTTGATATAGGAATCCGATTTGATTATTGAAATTATCTAAGTATCTGTAGGGTGGGCAATGCCCACCACAAGCATGATACTGTGGGCATTGCCCACCCTACTTATATTTTAGAAATAAAATACTAGTCCTATATATGTAAAAATTTGAATATTTTTGAATATTTTTGTATAAAAATTAAGCTTAATCAAGAATAAATTAGTAGCCTGAGCAATTTGTTGGTAAATGGAACAAATATTTAACAAATTTAATATTTGTAGCCACTGGGATTAGTAATATTATAAAAGCTTTTGTCTGACTCAGTAAATGGCTGGCCTTTTCTTGTTCCCATTGTAATCAAGCGATCGCCGGCTATTCATAAGGCGCGATCGCTTGACTAAATTAATGATCAAGTTGGAATAAAATACCGCCTTTAAGCGTTCCCGACTCATTACCGTAACTACTGAAGGTGAGCGATCGCAAATTCTCAAAGAATGGTTTCCCGACTAATTCTACGAGCTTAAGTATGGGTATTTGCTGCTCTACTAAATTTTGACTTCTTGCCCAGTCCAGATAGATATAACCTTGATTTGGTTGGGGAATGGTAGCGATACTATCTTGGAAGTTGCGGTTATTGATTAAAGATTTGTCTTTATCCGTAAAAATCTCATAAATGGTTGCTAGGTCAGAGGTGAAAATTTCATAATTGCCTAAGGTTGTATGTACCCCTTTTACATTGGCTTCCACTATAAATGATGGTTTGTTTTTGCCATCAGCTTTTTGAGTTGCAGTAGTTAATTCTGTCCAGGCGACGACTGTTTGCTTGTCCAGTTTAATTGTATTAGTACTGAGTCCTTGAGATGAGGCGATCGCATCTAAACGCCCAATAGCTTCTGGTACATTTTCTGACTTTTCTGCCACAAAAACCCAGTCAGGAATGGTCTGACCTGTACGGGGGATTAATGCAACGGCGTATTCTCCCTGTACCCAGCTAAATATATCTTGTTCTAAATTGATACCCTGACTTTTCTGGACATCGGCTAAGGGTTGGATCAATCGGGAAATTATATCTGTTCCTGAACCAGAGATAGCTGTTTTTGCTTGTGTCCAGAGTTTGGCTAAATCGCTGTTACCCAAATGGTCTAAGTGGGAACCAGAAATGACCAACCCTGCTGATGCGGGAATATATTGTAATGCGCCTACAGGTTTAGATAGTGGGGATGATGTTGGCGTAACTTCGGATGAAGTAAGAAAACTGGTTTCTGCCAAGATTCCCTGAGGATTTAAAGTAAAAGCTACAGTTTCACTATCGTAGGTTGGTTCTGGTAAATCTAACCCTTGCCATTGTGCCACTAGAGGGAGATTGAGAAAAGCCGTAGCTAGAGAACCTTTAGGTATTTGTTCGATAGCTTTTTGGTATTGGGAAGAACTGAGCAAATTTAAATCAGGAGCCTGGACATTATTAATCGCGTCACGCAATACTTTAGGGTTGTTGGCGAATAACACAAAGTTATCAACCACTGCACCAGCCAGAGAATCGGACTCTGGTAAAGAACTATCATAGATAACCTTTGCGCCTTGATATTCTTCCGTTGCTAAGTTTGCTCCAGCTAATACCCGTTTGGAGAACAATAATTGCAAAAATTCCTGGCTTTTCTCTGGTTTGCTAGTTGCTAGCGCCATCAGATAGCCTGGTTGTCTACCATTCTCTGGGTCACGGTCAATATCTAGGGTAGTGACAGCCAATGTAATTTCATCTTTTAGCCAAGGTTGAATGTCTTGCTTATAATCTATGCCACTCTTAGCCAATAAGCTGGTTTTGAGTTTAGTTAATTCGCCTGAACTGTCGAAAGATTGTAACTTATCAGGATTAACCAGCAATGAAACCGTTACAGGAGCCAGCTTGGATATAAATATGGCTGCACTAGGTTGAGAATTAGACGCGACAATGTTAACCGGACTTTTAGCAAAGAACCAGTAAAAGCCAGCGATCGCCGCCACAATCAAAGCGATCGCCCCAGCAACAATAAAACCAGAAAATGAGCGTTGTGTGTTCATTAGTTATTTTGTCAGTTGTTAAAGACGCGATTAATCGCGTCTGTACAGTTGTCAGTTGCTGACGGGTGTGGGGGTGTAGGGGTTAGTGAAGTGATGATTTTCTCGTTAGTCTGAGAGTCATAGCTCACTGCTTAGTAAAAAACATACACTAATGATCTGCCTCCCCTGCTCCCCCGAAGTTCGCCCGGAGGGAAACCCTCCTTGCGACTTCTCCCCCTGCTTCCCCTGCTTCTTTTCCCTCCCCACTCTTCCCCTTTTCTGTCAACATAAATAATATAGGATTGTTTACTAAAACCTCATGACTGGGAATACTTCTGGGCAACCAATGACTCAAATTAGTGTAAATGACTTAGCTCTATATCTTGCTAATAAAGATGCAAATATTCAGTTAATAGATGTACGGGAACCGCAAGAGTTAGCGATCGCCCAAATTGATGGCTTTGTCAATCTGCCACTGAGTGAATATGCTCAGTGGTCAGAAAAAATCCCAACTATGTTTAATCCAGAAGCAGAAACCCTTGTATTATGTCACCACGGTGTCCGTTCTGCTCAGATGTGTCAGTGGTTAGTATCTCAGGGATTCACCAATGTCAAAAATATTGCTGGTGGTATTGCTGCCTACTCTCTGCTAGTTGACTCCTCAATTCCCCAGTATTAAGGGCTTACTAGCTCATTAAATTATCTCAAGCTGGAATACTAAACTCCAGCTTATTTGTGCTATTGTTGACAAAATTCTCTGAGTTTGACATTGCAGAAATGAAGCCCAATATAGTTAGGTTAAACCTACATTTAGCTAGCATCATAAGTATATATATCAACCATAAAAATACGTATCTTACAATACAATTTATATAATTCATATATGCAAAAATACTGAGAAAATCAAATAATATTACATCAATTTTTTTGTTTCATCAGGCGACACAAAAAATAGCAACTACAGAAATTTAATAATAGTTATTACAATAGAAATATATATTTTGCGTTTCTAATTAACTATTATTAATTTTTGCTTTAAAATTTCACAATTTTTCAAAAACTACTTAGCATTTGCCTTCCGTCAAACATATCCCTATGCAAGTCCAGTTGACTAATCGACAACAGCATATACTTTGGGCAACGGTACGTCATTATATAGCCACAGCAGAGCCTGTGGGTTCAAAAGCTTTGGTCGAAGAATACGACCTGGGCGTTAGCTCTGCCACTATTCGCAATGTAATGGGCGTACTAGAGAAATCTGGGTTATTGTACCAACCGCACACATCTGCTGGACGAATACCTTCTGACTCAGGTTATCGCATTTATGTTGACCAGTTAATTACCCCCTCTCTACGAGACACTACACGAACGGAAGTGTTAGCAAAAGAGGTAGAATCAGCCTTACAACAGCATCTGCAATGGGAAGACTGGAGTCTGGAGATACTGTTGCAAGGAGCCGCCCAGATTTTAGCTAGCTTGAGTGGGTGTATTAGCTTGATTACTATGCCCCAAACCAATACAGCATCAGTCAGACATTTGCAACTAGTGCAGATAGAAACGGGAAGAATCATGCTGATTTTGGTGACGGATAGTTATGAAACCCACTCAAAACTGATGGATTTACCCCCAGCCAGGAGTGAAACAAAACCCGACCCAGAAGTAATTGACAGGGAATTACAGATTGTTTCTAACTTCTTAAATAGTCACTTACGGGGGCGGAGTCTGTTAGAAATCAGCACCTTGGATTGGAGTCAATTAGATCGAGAATTTCAAAGTTATGGAGAGTTTCTAAAAAATTCCGTAGCAGAATTAGCCCATCGCAGTGCTGCGCCTGCTGCAACTCAAATTATGGTACGGGGTTTGGCAGAAGTTTTGCGTCAGCCAGAATTTTCTCAGCTTCAACAAGTGAAAACGATTATACAACTATTGGAAGAAGAGCAAGAACAACTGTGGCGGCTAATATTTGAGGAACCAGAGTTAGATGATACGCACAAATCCAAGGTAACAGTGCGTATCGGCGCAGAAAACCCGCTAGAACCGATACGCACCTGCTCCTTAATTTCTTCTACCTATCGCCGGGGAGCAGTCCCTTTGGGTAGTGTGGGGGTTTTGGGGCCGACACGCCTAGATTACGAAAGTGCGATCGCAGTTGTAGCGGCTGCTGCTGATTACCTCTCAGAAGCCTTCAGTTAAATTAGATGAAATCATGGTCAGAAAAATTGCCTTTGGGGTGCTGTGGTTAGGCTTTACATTTTATGCTTTTGTCCTTGCTCCTCCCGATCAACCCGATACATTCGAGCTAATCAAAAACTTGTCCACCGGTCAATGGCAAGGTGTAAATCCCCTAGTTATCACCTTATTCAACCTCATGGGTATCTGGCCTATGATTTACAGCGCCCTCATGTTTATTGATGGTAGAGGGCAAAAAATCCCAGCTTGGTTATTCACCACGGCTTCATTTGGCGTAGGTATTTTTGCACTGTTACCCTATTTAACTTTGCGAGAACCAAATCCTCAGTTTTCCGGGACAAAGAACACCTTAATTAAACTATTAGATTCTCGTGTGACTGGCGTGATTCTCACCATAGTCGCAGCGATTTTAGTCGCCTATGGTTTGGTAACAGGAGACTGGAGCAACTTTGTCCAACAATGGCAAACTAACCGCTTTATCCATGTTATGAGCCTAGATTTTTGCCTACTTTCGCTATTATTTCCTGCCTTGTTAGGAGATGATATGGCGCGGCGCGGTTGGCAAAAAACTCAGTTATTTTGGGTATTTGCTTTGATTCCTCTATTTGGCCCGTTGCTTTATTTGTGCTTGCGTCCACCACTACCAGAAGCAAGTGTAGCTGTAATATCTAATCAGCCGCAAAAGGTAGCAAGTTAGGCAATTTAATCATGACTGGTATTAGTAAGACTCAGAAAAAAGGTAAGTCGCTACCACCTAAACTGATTATTGGGTTAGGTAAGTTTGTGTGGACAACCCTTTGGCAAATCATGATGTCAAAACTTGCCCCCCGCAATCAATCAGGAGAATATATTCGTCCTAGTAGCCAGTTTA
Source organism: Nostoc parmelioides FACHB-3921 (assembly GCF_014696625.1). Taxonomy (GTDB): domain Bacteria; phylum Cyanobacteriota; class Cyanobacteriia; order Cyanobacteriales; family Nostocaceae; genus Trichormus; species Trichormus parmelioides. The sequence continues at coordinate 35,650 of NZ_JACJQL010000049.1, read as the reverse complement.
GGAATTCTGTTAGAACTGGGGAAGATAGCCCTTATCAACCAGCCGCAGGACGTTACAATCTCTACGTTGGTTTGGGTTGTCCTTGGGCGCACCGCACACTAGTAGTCCGGGCATTGAAAGGATTAGAGGATACAATTTCGGTATCTATTGTTATTCCCTCTCCCGATTCAGGGGGTTGGGTGTTCAACACTCCAGAGGAAGGTCGTCAGACTTTAGCTGAATTATATGCCCTGGCGGAAGCTGGCTATAGTGGACGTTCCACAGTACCGGTGTTGTGGGATAAAGAAACCAAAACTATTGTGAATAATGAGAGTGCAGACATTATTGTCATGCTGAACTCTGAATTTAATGAGTTTGCCAAAAATCCTACACTGAATCTTTATCCTGAAGAACTAAAACAGAAGATTGACTGGTGGAACGAGAAGATTTACGCCAATGTCAATAACGGTGTATATCGTTGCGGTTTTGCTCAAACCCAAGAGGCCTATGACAAAGCCTGTGATGAATTATTCACCACCTTGGATGAGATTGAGGTTGCACTCGCCAATAGTCGCTACCTTTGCGGTGATCAAGTCACTTTAGCCGATGCACGTCTATTTACAACATTGTTCCGTTTTGACATTGTTTATTACGGCTTATTTAAATGTAATCGCCGCAGAATACAAGATTATAAAAATTTAGGTGCATATCTGCGCGACTTGTATCAGCTAGAGGGCGTTGCTAGCACCTGTGATTTAGAAAGCATCAAGCGGGACTATTATGGGAATCTATTTCCCTTAAATCCTGGTGGGATTATTCCCTCTGGGCCAGATATGGCATATTTATTAAAACCGAGCGATGTCTAAAGACAAGACGAAAAGCGATCAGCTAGACTGGATTGATTTTTGATTCCCAGTACTAGGTATCAGCAGATTTTTCGTGTTTTGGTAACTGACCGTGAGAACAACGGTCAAACCACTCTTGGTATTTTTTTTGGTGTTCTTCGTCTTCAACAACAATAGAGACTCGTACCTGTTGACAACCATGTTTGCGTTCTAGAGCGATCGCATTTAATAATAAACTAGCAATTTTAGGAGAGCTAAAGCTGCCACTCACAGTTAAACCACCATCCCAACCCGGCAATTCATAGCTAGCATTTTGAGCTAATTCAATGCCGGCAATTTCTCCTTGGCTTAAATCAATCTCTGCAAGTTGTTTATTTACTGAGCCTATTTGTTCCACAATCAGCTTTTCGCGCCGCACTGGAACTTGCACCATCTGAGTTTCGATTACCTTACGAACAATGACTTCACCAATTTTCTGTCTATTCGTATCAACTACAAGCTTTTCTTCTAATAAACGAATATTTGTCTCTTCTTCAATTATATGATAATTGTCTGGCTCAGTTGAATTATCAGTTATTCTTTGATGGATTTGTGTTTCTGCGGCTAAATTATCGGGCATATAATCTACTGTTAAAACTTATATTTAGAGTTTTTACAGGTACAGGTAAAGTTAATATTGATGATTAAAATTTTACCTGTACTGCATTAGGAAGATGAGTTATTAGTGATTATTTAATAACTCAATTAATGAAAAATTAGCGTTCTTCAATGGGAAGACCAGGAGCATTTACGTCTAATTCTTCACGACGGATTTTTTCTTGAGCTTCCACAGTGTCATGCTCAACAACTTTTTGCACCCTGACTTCTTCGCGGACAAAAGCTTCTTTGCGAATGTCAGGGGTTTCTTCATGAAGTTCTACGCGAGCAACTTCGCCTTCACGGAAGTCAGCTGTACCAGGTGCGACCGCAGTACCAGCATCATCTGGCGTAACACGTTCAATCACCACGCGTTCTCTTTCCACTGGTACTGCTACCCGTGCAGTTTCCGTTTCTACGTGCTTACCAATAGCTACTTCACCAGTTTTTTGACGGCGCTTATTAGCAATTAGCCGTTCTTCATAAAGTCTCAGCGTTTGGTGATCTTGTTCATTGATTCCGAACAAACCAGGCTCTTGTTCGTATCTGTAGGTGTCGCGGGTATGCGTAGTTGCAGGTGTAGTTGTTTGGTAACTTGCATCTAATGGTGCAGAAGCTTCTAGAGGTGTTCTGCTTTCCAGAGGTGCTGACCCTTCCAAAGATGTGGTTCTGTCTACATTGGTGCTACTAGCGTAACTGGGATTACGATATACTCCACGTACCCGTTCTTCATAATCGTAATCAACAGCTAAACGGTCGTTGAATTCAGGTAAATTTTCAGCTTGGTCTCTGGTCATCCCAATTGCATAGACGCGACCAGCGCCATAATCAATCCGAGAACGACCGACTGGCAGTAATACTTTTTTACCGAAGATCCAAAAACCTAAGTCAACAATTAAATAGCGGAAGTGTCCTTCATCGTCCACCAAAACATCGTTGACAGTACCAATTTTCTCATCGCTTCTTTCTGTATAGACACCAAGTCCTTTTATGTCGTTACCTTGAAAGGAATCTTGATAATTAGGATCAAAATCTGCTAACTTGTAAAGTACCATGTAATTCCACCTCAAATATATAAAATGTCTCCTAATAACTAACCTAAATATTTCTTGTTTAAATTGCCTCTTTCTAGCGAATGAAGTTAGTTTTTAAATAAAAATCAAAAGTAATATAGTAATCATATTTGATTTATGAAATATACTTGTGGTGGGCAATGCCCACCCTACTTGTACTCCAGACGGTAAGTAATTATTACCTATCTTTTAACTAATCTCAAACATTTCCATGCTTTTCTACATTAGTTTCATTGACAAGTAAATTACCAGCAGTATCAATATCTAACTCTTCCCGACGAATTACATCTTGGGCTTCAACAGTATCACTTTCTACTACTTTTCTTACCCGGACTTCTTCCCGTACAAAAGCTTCTTTGCGAATTTCTGGGGTTTCTTCATACAATTCAATGCGTGCTACTTCCCCTTGTTGAAACTTAACTTCTTTGGGATCTACTATCGTATCTGGCGATGTTGGTGCGGCTCTTTCAATTACTACACGCTCTCTTTGAATAGGTACAGCCACCCGTGCGTTTTCTGTTTCAATGTGTTTACCAACTGCTACTTCACCAGTTTTGACACGATGCTTGTTAGCAATTAATCTTTCTTCGTAGAGTCTGAAAGTTTGATGATATTGCTCATTTAAATTATATAAAGCTGGTTCTTGCTGATAGTCGTATGTCTGACGATCATAAGTTAAATTGCTAGTTTGTGGACGAAAAACACCGCGTACTCTTTCTTCGTATTCTTCATCAACTGCAATATTGTCGTGATATTCAGGTAAATGTTCTACTTGTTCTTTGCTCAGTCCATCAACATAAACGCGTCTTTCTGGATAATTGATATGGGACAGACCAATTGGTAGTAAAATTCTTTTGCTAATTGAATCATCAATATGAGTGTCAATTACTAGATAACGAAAACGTCCTTCATTATCAACTAAAACATCAGCGATCGCTCCAACTCTCACTCCACTTTGGGTATAGAGTTCTAAAGCTTTAACATCATCGCCACCAAAGGTTTCTCTGTAGTTAGGGTCAAAATCTTCAAGTTTATAAAGAGGCATAAATTGTTACCAATTGTGCAGAATAGAATAATCTATCTATCAGCGTAAAAAGGTTTGGTCTCGTTTCCCTCTGGCTGACGACTGAAGTCAGTTGAGAGATTTTATTAAGGATGTATTTAAACTCTGGTACCCATAGGATGTCTGACTTGAGATTTAACAGCTTCTACAATGGCATCAGCGTCAATTTTGGCTGCATGGAGTAATTCTTCGGGTGTGCCAGAACTAGGCATATTATTTACTGCTAACTTAATTAGTTGTAGTTGGGAACCATCGTAGTTAGGAATGTCCCCAATACCAGCAAAGGCATCCAGTACTGCTGCACCTAATCCGCCTTCCTGCCAATGGTCTTCGACAACTACTAAATTACCATCTGTATCATCGGCTGCTTGATGTAGAGTTTGTACGTCAATGGGTTTAACAGAGTAAGCATCGATGATGCGGACTGTGATACCTTCGTTTTTGAGGCGATCGCCTGCTTTGATGGCTTCATGTAAAGTTATACCTGCACCAATGATGGTGGCTTGGTCTTGGTCGGAACTACGAATAACTTTACTACCACCGATGGGAAACTCTTCTTCGATTCCGTAGATAACTGGTGTATTTTCTCTGGTGGTGCGGAGATAAACAATACCCTGGCGATCGCTCATCTGTTCTACTAGTTTCGCTGTTTGATTGGCATCACAAGGGTAGAGTACGGTACTATTCCACACTGCCCGAAAGGCGGCTAAGTCTTCCAATGCCATTTGTGAAGGGCCATCTTGACCAATGGATACACCCGCGTGGGAACCGACTAATTTAATATTGGCGCGAGAAATGGCTGCCATCCTCACAAAATCGTAAGCACGACTTAAGAAGGCGGCAAAGCTAGAAGCAAAAGGTTTATACTGGCGTACTTGCAAGCCAACGGCGGCTGCAACCATTTGCTGTTCAGCAATGTACATCTCAAAGTAGCGTTCTGGGTAAGCTTCGGCAAAATCTTCAGTGTAAGTAGAATTGCTCACCTCTGCATCCAGGGCAACAACATCAGGTTGAGCAGCACCTAAGGCTTTGAGAGCATCGCCATAGGCGCGACGAGTGGCAACTTTTGCACCTTGTTCATAAGTGGGTAGTTGCAAGGGTTGGGGGTTACCTAATGTGGGTTGTCCTGGTTCCGGTTTGGCTACTTCAATAGTAATGTGACGTTCACCACCTAATTCAGCGATCGCTTGTTTTGCCGCATCGGGTTTTAAAGCTTTACCATGCCAACCACCCAAATCTTCCAAAGACGCTACGCCTTTACCTTTCTTGGTACGGGCAATAATTACGGTGGGGCGATCGTTAATACTAATTGCCGCACTAAAGGCTTGGTCAATTTCCACCAAATCGTGACCATCTATCTCAATCGCCTGCCAACCAAAAGCCTTGGCACGATTAGCATAGGCTTGAGTATTCCAGCCTAACTCTGTCTGACCCCGTTGACCGAGGCGGTTAACATCGATAATGGCGATGAGATTGTCTAGGGTGTAGTGTGCAGCATGGTCGAAAGCTTCCCACACCGAACCTTCGGCTGTTTCACTGTCACCTAACAACACCCAGACGTTATAAGGTAGCTGGTCTAAATATTTCCCCGCTAACCCCAACCCCATACCGATGGGTAATCCTTGCCCTAAGGAACCAGTCGCCACATCCACCCAAGGTAATACTGGTGTGGGATGACCTTCCAGGCGGCTTCCTAATTGTCGCAGTGACATTAATTCCTCATCGGTGATGACCCCAGCCGCTTTATACATGGCATAAAGTAAGGGTGCGGCGTGTCCTTTCGAGAGAATGAAGCGATCGTTATTAGGGTGATGTGGATTGTCAAAATCGTAGTGAAGATAATTAGTTAATAAAACCGCCATTAAATCGGCTGGTGACATAGAAGAAGTAGGGTGGCCTGAACCGGCGACGGTTGTGGCGCGAATACTATCTATTCGCAATTGTTGCGCTAATTCATGCCATTGGTGTAGTTGCGCTTGTGTAGTCATAAGCTATGAAGCTTTTAAATTACATAGTCACTTGTATGATTTGTTAACAGTTGACGGTTAACAGTTAACAGCTAACACGAAAAAATGTGCAAGTTAAATAGATTCTTATTATGTAAATAGGAAAATGTTGTATAAGAATCTGATTTGATTATTGAAAAAATATAAATATCTGTAGGGTGTGTAATGCCTACCATGCTAAGTATATTTCACAAATCAAGGATGAATCCTATAGTCAATTTTTATTCAACTAAGACAAGATATTCGTGCTATTTAGTCCACTCTAGAGAGTTAAAAAATTAATTACTTCTTTCTAATGGAATAATCATTCTTTCTTCCAAAAGTAGTAGAAGATTAACAAAAATAGAATCATATTCAAGGCTAAAAAAGCTCACAGACTTATAGAAGACAATTTCAAGCACCAGAAGGTAATACTAAGGTTAAGGATTTATGCAACATAGGGAAAATGTAGGGGCTTACATATGTAAGCCCCTACCAAGGTATCTGCCACATTCTTTTTTCAAACTGATCTTAAGTATTAAGTTAAGGCGATCGCCTACACTTGTCCTGGTGCTTTATTAGGAGTTTGTTGTTGCCGTTAATCTACCACCTTGAGCAATCCGTTTTGTAAAGCAGTAAATACTCGGCTAATTTGCTGTTGTTCACCTTCGCTTAAGCCGTCTTTGGAGAGCAGTGTAGACATTAATAACTGCTGATCTCGGCGTGATATTCTGCCAATACTAAAAATGCGCTCAAAAAGTGTTTCTAAATTGATTTGGGTTGAGGGGCTAGTAATTTGCATATTCCTCACCAAAATTTATGTTTTTTAAATTTATCCCAAGAGAATAACAATTTTCTGTAAAGTCTGACATGAGTAGGCACACGGAATAGCAAATGCTCAATAGTTATAAGCTTGATGCCTCCTCTGATACTCACCTTTTAGGTACAATAACTGGGCAGTTCCGCAAGCAACAGGTAAAGAATCATGGCTCACGCACAGATTGGGATTATTGGTGGTAGTGGTCTCTACAAAATGGAAGCCCTAAAAGATGTAGAAGAAGTACAAATAGAAACGCCTTTTGGTTCGCCCTCTGATGCGTTGATTTTGGGAACATTAGATGGAACAAGAGTAGCATTTTTAGCGCGGCATGGTCGTAATCACACGCTGTTACCTACAGAGTTACCCTTCCGTGCCAATATTTACGCTATGAAGCAATTGGGTGTGGAGTACTTAATTTCAGCCAGCGCCGTGGGTTCCTTGAAAGAAGAAGCTAAACCACTGGATATGGTAGTCCCAGATCAGTTTATTGATAGGACAAGAAATCGAGTTTCGACTTTTTTTGGCGAGGGTATTGTGGCTCACATTGCCTTCGGCGACCCGATTTGCAAAAATTTAGCTGGGGTTTTAGCTGATGCGATCGCATCCTTAAATTTACCAGATGTCACACTCCACAAGGGTGGCACGTATGTTTGCATGGAAGGCCCAGCATTTTCCACCAAAGCCGAATCCAATCTATATCGTAGTTGGGGTGCAACAGTCATCGGTATGACCAATTTACCAGAAGCCAAGTTAGCCAGAGAAGCAGAAATCGCCTATGCAACTTTGGCATTAGTCACAGATTACGATTGTTGGCATCCAGACCACGATAGTGTAACAGTGGAAATGGTAATTGGTAATTTACTCCGCAATGCAGTTAATGCTCAAAAAGTTATTCAAGAAACAGTGAGGCGTTTGAGTGAAAATCCCCCACATAGTGAAGCTCATTCAGCTTTGAAATATGCAATTTTGACAAATCTAGAGAAAGCGCCTGTAGCTACAAAAGAAAAGTTGGGCTTATTGTTGCAGAAGTATTTATAATATCTTGTCTGTTTCAATACTGGTCATATTTGTGGTGATGGGTAATGGGTAATAAGTAATGGAAAACATAATTAATTACACACAGGGTTAAGGGGGTAAGGGTTTTAAACATTTACACCCCTATACCCCTGTACCCCTTTTTAAGGGTATTCATGAGAAACAAAGGGTATAGCAACTACTTCTCCCTCACTGTTTCCTACCTGCACTTGCAAACCCACACCACCAGCTTTGCTACGAATGTAAGCTAGACCAAAATAACCATCAGGAGTTTCTGTATAACTGGTGAGTTTACCAACTTTTTCCTCACCAATATTAATAGTATCTCCAATTTCTGCCGGAGCGTTAAGACGGATACCCCACAGATATTGTTTGACCCCTTTATATGTATTTAATCTAGCAATAGTTTCTTGCCCGATATAGCAACCCTTGCTAAAAGAAATAGTCTGCCATAAACCCGCTTCCAAAGGATTGTAATCGTCAGTTAATTCTGCATCTGGCGCTGGTCTTCCTTGTAATATGCGTAAAGTATCCCAACCGCGATCGCTCAATTCTACCGCCCCTGAGTCGAGAATTTGCTGCCATACTTGCTGTTTTTGGGACACTGGCAAAATCAAAGTATATCCAGGGGAAGCCAAACCACTGCCCACCGCAACGATCGCACCGCCATTGATAGTAATATGATTGCCGTGGGGTTGACCAATAATTCCTCCCGCCCCCAACTTTTTCACTACAGCGTCACTACCAGGCCCAATAATACTAAAAGTGGCAGTTTCTTCACTCACATCAGTTAACTGTACCTTATCAGCAAAGAAGATATAGCGATCCAGCCATTGCAGCAAAAATTCCCGACGACTAGGGGAAACTAAAAGTATGACTGCATCATCAAGAACATAACTACTCACCAAATCTATAGTCCGGGCTGTAGATGTCACCATTACAGTATCACAGCCCTGTCCTGGCTTCAAAGCCTGGAAATCATTAGTACTTTGATTGTGTAAAAACCGCAGACGGTCATCATCAGAAACACGGATAATTCCCCAATTGGAGCGATCGCATACAGCAACTTCTGCTGTTGCGGCTTGGATAGCGGCTGTGTCTTTACCGTCTATTGCAGATGTCGGCATGATAGTCAAGCGTTAAATTTAATTTATGTTAAATAACCACAGAAGCAATTACTTTAGATATATCCTAATTTCAGTTGACATATCTAAAAATATATTTTGTCCATTAAATGCTAACGTTATCCCCAAAAATGAATGCTTCATTTCCATGCTTTATCTGAATTATCCAGGGCAAACTGTATTGGTGTTTGTGCGTTTCTAGTCCCAGCCAACCTACTCGCCACATTATTGACAATTATCTTGGCTGTCATAGGTCGCCCAACCCAACAAATTTGGCAAGCTCTCAGCCTAGCTAGTATTTTTGCAGTAGTGATGATTCTACACGTATACACATGGTTCGAGATTGGCGTGGTCATGCCTCCTACATATATTTTGTTAGGATTAGCAGTCACTTGTTTAGTAGCTAACTTTGCCGCCCTAATCCTACACAAGCGCCACTTTTATCGCCAAAGCATTTCTCAAAACGCCTAAAATCCTTGATTAGGAGTGAGGAGTGATGAGTAAGAATTCCTCCCTCATCTCCTCATCTTTCTCAGTCCACCATCTCATCAACCCAGTAGCAAACTCTCCGCGTAACTCCGCGCACACCTCCGCGCCCCTCTGTCTTGAAAAGTTTCCTACGGAGGGAGACCCTCCTACAGAACTTTTCGCTGCGTTCAAAACACTCCCATCATCTCACCACGAATTTACGCACAGGGATACCAAGTAATTCAAAATTTTCATAGTAAATTTATAATCTCTCCTCACCCCTACATCATTAGAGAGACGGTAAATGCTGATAAAGTCAATACTTTCTTTCATCTAGACTTATCTAAGTTAGTAGATGCACTTATGGTGTAAATTTATTTTTTTAGTGAAAACACCGAGTAATATCTTCCGATAAGTAGATGAGTGTGTCAATATTACTGAATCAATAGGTAACAAAAATCCCTGGCAAGTCTATATCCGAAAGCAGCACATCTGCACAAAGTAAGATATCTGATGCCATACCAAATGACTCACTGCTTAACTATCCCAGAAGTTGCCAATGACAAACGTCTCTACCCTGGTTGAACTGCTACGCGCTCGTGCTAATCATGAGCCGGACAAGCTCGCCTATATGTTTCTCATCGATGGGAAAACAGAAGGCCCAAAGTTAACATACGCAGAACTTGATCGTCTAGCCCGTGCCATTGGTGCATTATTGCAGAAACATAATGCTAAAGGTGAACGTGTTTTGCTGCTGTACCCCCAGGGATTAGACGTGATGGCAGCATTTTTGGGTAGTCTTTATGGTGGAGTCATCGCCATCCCCGCACCACCCCCTGATGCTGGTAGATTGAAACGCGCACTACCACGATTAAGGGCGATAGTCAAGGATGCCAACGCTAAATTTGTCTTGACCAACCAGCACCTGTTGAGTGTTCTACAAGCAGCCAAGTTAGATTTTCCCGAATTTGAGGAAATGACTTGGTTCGCCAGCGAAGACATCGATTTAGAACTAGCAGACCAATGGCAAGACCCGCAAATTACTCCAGATACCCTGGCATATTTGCAATACACATCAGGCTCGACTTCCACACCCAAGGGTGTGATGATTAGCCACCACAACATTATGCACCACTGTGCCTATCTACAAAAAGCCTGTGGTTACGATGCTGAAAGCGTTTCCATCACCTGGATGCCATATTTCCACGATTACGGGCTAGTAGAAGGGTTGACCGTACCTATCTACAACGGACATCCTTGCTATGTCATGTCACCAATGGCATTTATCAAACAGCCTGTACGGTGGCTGCAAGCAATTTCTCGCTATCGTGGTACTCATAGTCAAGCTCCTAACTTTGCTTATGAACAGTGCGTTCGTCGCGTCACCGATGCACAACTAGCTACCCTGGATCTCAGCAGTTGGGTAGCAGCAGGGAACGCCGCCGAACCAATTAACCCTAGAGTTTTAGAAGAGTTTTTTGAGAAGTTTGCCCCTAGTGGTTTCAAGTGGGAAACCTTTGCACCTGCTTATGGATTGGCAGAAAATACACTGTTGGTTTCCACTAGCCCCAGAAATACACCACCTGTTCTGTGTTTGGTCGAAAAAACCAAAATTGAGCAGAACAAAATTGTGGAAGCCACTAGCTGGGGTGATGGAGTCCGGGCTATCCCTGGATGCGGTCGTCTAGTTTGTGAGACACAAGTCGCTATAGTCAATCCAGATACCTTGACTCGTTGTGAAGCGGATGAAGTTGGTGAGGTATGGGTAGCAGACCCCAGCGTGGCTGGTGGTTATTGGCAACGCCCACAGGAAAGCGAAAGTACCTTCCGTGCCAAGATTGCCGGGAATAATCAAGTCTCATTCCTCCGCACAGGTGACTTGGGCTTTATCAAGGGTGGTGAGTTGTTCATCACCGGACGCATCAAAGACTTGATTATTATCCGGGGGACTAATCATTATCCCCAAGACTTGGAGTGGACTGTACAGGAAATTCACCCGTCCCTGCGCCCAGACTACGGTGCAGCCTTCTCCATCGATGTGGATGGCGTGGAACAACTGGTAGTAGTCCAGGAAGTTAAACGCAAACCAGAAGAAGAGTTTAACTCAGATGAGGTATTGACCAATATTCGGCAAGCGATCGCCGAAATTCACGAACTACAAGCATACGCTGTGGTTCTTGTCAAGCCTGGTAATGTTCTCAAAACCTCCAGTGGCAAAATTCAACGACGCGCCTGCAAAGCCAGTTTCCTCGCCGGTGAGTTGGAAGTTTTAGCCGATTGGAGCGAAAACCCCAAATACACCGCCAGCTATCGGCGACTACAAGGGGAAGTAGACTCTTTGCTGGAAAAGGTGCAAGTTACTCACTAAGGAGAAAATTATGCAGCCACTCAAGCAATATTGGATCGCAGAAGCATTAGAAAAAGATTTGGGCGACCCTACTAACCCAGATAATGTGATGTCGTTCAAGCAGGTAATTGACCTGGATGAACGAGAAGAGTTTCCCCACGAGATTATTAATTGGCTCTACAACTGGAAACTCCAACACTATTACATTCCCACAGAATGCGGCGGCGAATTTACCTCCTTTGACGAGTTTATCGCCTTTGTGCGCGTCCTTTCCCGCCGTGACCAAACCGCAGCGATCGCCTTCACCACCATGTTCTGGTCATACCTGACATGGATGGCAGGCACAGACGAGCAGAAGCGCATCCTGTCCAGCTTTATGAAAGATGCCAACGGGGCTATGTGTCTGGCATATTCAGAAAAAGCCCACGGTAGCGATTTACTCGCCAGTGATGTGAGAGCGACAAAAGTTCCTGGCGGCTACATCCTCAACGGTGAAAAATGGCCGATTAACCGCGCCACCATCTCCGGCGTTACCTTCGTCCTCGCTAAAACCGACGAAGAGGGCGGAGCGCGTAGCCTTTCCCTATTCATGGTAGAAAAGAGCAAAATCGACCCCGCCAACTATAGCCACCTACCAAAAATCTTTACCCACGGTGTGCGCGGTTCCGATATGAGCGGGATCAAGTTTGAGAACTGCTTCATCCCTGAATCCATGCGCTTGGGAGCAGAAGGGGCAGGACTAGAACTAGCACTCAAAGGCTTCCAAATCACACGCGCCCTGTGTGCCGCCTTTTCCCAAGGGGCTGCTGATACTGCCCTGAGGACTACCCTCAAATTTGCCTTGGGACGGCAGCTATACGGCAAGACCGTCTATGATATGCCCCAACCCAAGCGCACTTTAACCGATGGGTTTTTAGATATCCTCGTTTGCGACTGTGCCACCATCGGCGTTGCTCGTGGCTTTAACACCATGCCAGAGCAAATAAGCGTTTGGTCAGCAGTGGTGAAATACTTCGTCACCACGACCCTAGAAACAGTCGTGCAGAATGTCTCCGTCGTTTTGGGTTCACGCTTTTATATGCGTGAAGAACACGACTATGGCATTTTCCAAAAAGTACTGCGGGATAACGCCATCATCAGTATGTTTGATGGCAGTACTGTAGTTAACCTCCATGCCCTGTTGCTGCAACTACGTCAGCTTACCAAGTCCCGCATCAGAAATGCTGGACGCAACCAAGACACCTTACAAGCACGTCTAGCAGCCACCTTTGACTTAACCCAGCCCTTACCCCCATTTGATGGTAAGAAGTTGGAACTAGTCAACCGAGGCGGTGACGACGTTCTCCAAGGACTCAGTTTAGCGCTGACATCCCTAATTGATTTAAAGACAGACTCCAGCCTCAATGGGGAGGTATTGCAGCAAATTATCCAACTAACCGAAATAGTACAGGAGGAATTAAATACTCTTGATCATCAGATTACAGAGTCTGCCTTCCAGTTTGGGCATGAGCAAGCGCCAGAAGTCTTCGACATAGCCAAACAATACTGCGTCCTGCACGCGGCTGCTAGCTGTGTCCATATGTGGCTTCACAATCGCCATCATTTGGGAGACTTCTTTAGTAATGGCGAGTGGTTAGCACTCGGCCTCCGCAAACTGCTGTTGACCTTCCGCCCGGCTAAAGCCTTACCAGGGCGGATTGATGACGCAGCAGTTGCCCAAGAGTTAGTCCGGTTGTATACCGACAATCGGATGTTTTCCATCGTTCCCTTTCAATTAGCAAACCCTCAACTACAAGAGACTACGACTGATGCAACTCAAAGACTCCAACTCCAAGCCTAGTACTAATAACGCTGTTGACACCATCCAAGAGTGGTTAGTTAACCAGATTGCTACACAACTGAGCATTAAAGCTCAAACCATCAAAGTGACTGAACCCTTGACTCGCTACGGTCTAGATTCCATTGATTCAGTTACCATCGTTGGTGAATTAGAAGACTGGCTTGATGCAGAACTACCTCCTACCTTACTCTGGGACTACCCCACCATTGAAAAAGCCTCTCAATATTTGGTGAACGAAGTAGGTGTAACACCTGCGGAAACAGCAACGGCTGAACCTGTCGCCAATCAACCCAAACAAGAAGCCCCCAAAGAAAAAGCTTGGGGCGGTTTGTGGAACAAAATCAGTGGCAGTTAAGTAATTCGTAATACCCTACGGCAAGGCTAACGCCTATGTAATTCGTAATTCGTAATTACAGTCTCAACTACGAATTACGAATTAGTAATGATCAATTATTCATGGGGGGATGTTAATTGAATTTCTCAGAGTTTTCCTTCTGGTGGGTGCTGTTGCTGTTTAGCATCCCTTACTTTACAGTCCGGTATGTTGCTAAGTCATTGAACCTGTGGAAAGGTTCCTTTGATGCCATCGGCTTGGCGGCAATGTCTTTGCTGTTGTTTGTCAACGCTTCTCGTTCTAGCTTTGCCATTTTTGTTTGTGAAATCATCTTCAACTACGTCATGGTGTGGTTGATGTTGCGTCAACAAGGATGGAAAGCTAAAGCGATCGCCACAACTGTCATAGTTATAGATATTGTCATCCTGGCTTATTTCAAATATCTCAACTTCTTTGTCGAAGATGTTCTAGGGCTGTTAGTACCAGGATTAGCCACCAATTGGCAATCCAAGAGTATTCCCGGTATGGGTTCCATTCCCCCAGGATTATCTTTTTACACCTTCCAGATGGTGGCGTTTGTTGTTGACTCCTACACCAGCCGGAAAAAACGTGCCATTGGCGCATTAGATTACGTCAATTTCGTCTCCTTCTTCCCCCAGGTAGTAGCAGGCCCCATCGAACGCCGGGGTGATTTGTTTCCCCAAATTGAATCATTCCGTTTTAAATTCACATACGACAACTTTGAAGCAGGTTTTCGCTGGCTGTCTTTAGGACTATTCATGAAGTTTGTCCTAGCAGATAATATTTCACCTTATATCAAATTAGACCAAGCCCAAAACCCTTGGCTGGTATGGTTCTTTGCCTTTTTATTTACATTACAAATTTACTTTGACTTCGGCGGCTATAGTTTTATTGCTCTGGGTTTAGCAAAATTTTTAGGTATTAACTTAACGATTAACTTTTTGGCTCCTTACACATCCCAAAGCATCAACGAGTTTTGGCGCAGATGGCACGTCACCCTCAGCACTTGGTTTCGGGATTACGTTTTCTTACCTCTCATGGGTAAGAACAAACAGTGGGCCCCATTTTATCTATTTCTCACCTTCACCCTTTCGGGATTCTGGCATGGAGCCGCGTGGAACTTCGTCTTCTGGGGTGCTTACCACGGGCTATTATTATTAGTCATACGTTACGCCGGACGACCTTTTTACAAACTTGTGGGACAGCAACGCTTCCTTATGCCCCAGTTTATTTCCTGGGCGTTGACCTTTGGTTCAGTAATCTTGGGATGTCTGTTTTTCATGGAAACCAAGACACCAAGATTATTAGAGAAGTTGCAAACAATCCTCAATCCCTGGACATATTCCCTAGCCAATCTTGGCGAAGCCATGAGTTTCTTCAGTGGTAACGAAGCGATCGCACTAGGATTTACTCTAGTATTAGCCACGGCTGTATTGCTGATGGAACACATTGGAGTCTGGCAACAACGGGCGTGTGAATATGACTTGTTACTCTCCCCCTGGGTTTCGCGGGTGCTGTTAGCCTTAACTGTCTTACTAGCTGCGAATACACCATCGCCCTTTATCTACTTTGAGTTCTAAGGAATTATATGGCTGCTATGAAAAAATTTCTACAGCTTAACAGTTGGTTGGCGATCGCCGCTTTAGCCTGGGGTGTCGGTTACTTATACAATGCCCGTTATGGGGGCGAACTCAGTTGGCTACGCATCATGTACGAGCAGAAAAAAGCGATCGCCAGTGAAGTCAAAGCACCTCAACGGATTTTAATTGTCGGGGGTTCTGGGGCGCACTACACCGTAGATGCCGGATTGATGCAGCAACAATTAGGCATCCCGACTCTCAACATGGCCACAGATGGCCCAGTAGGCTTAAATGTCATTCTACCCAGTGTCACCGATAGCATTAAAAAAGGGGATATTGTGGTACTCATACCGGAGTATCTCATCTTAAATGATAAAGATGGATTTGGCGATCGCTCTGGTCAGTTTAGTGTAGCCATTGGTAAACCCGGACTTGGGGGTGTTCCCGCCAAACAACTAGCCCAAGATATTATGTTGCTTGGTGTTCCTACATTGCGCGCAGTCACAAAGTCATCTGTAGAATTAGTAGAAAAAGGCCGCTTCACTGGTTATTACTCCGACCCCATCACTGCTAACGGAGATCCCACAGTGATGAAACAGCGCCTCAAGTCAGCTTGGTGGCAACTAAAAATTCAAGAGCCAGTTTCTCCTCACGCTTTACGACGTATTCGTCAGTTTAAAAAAGAAGTCGAAGCTAAAGGCGCAACTTTGGTTCTCGGCCTTTCGTGGATTTATGCCAGTACTGATACTAAAACCCTCAGCAATATCAGCAAAACTGCTGATAAACTCAGTGAAATTGCCCCTGTACTCTACGATAAACAAACCTTGAATGTAAAAACCGATTCTAGTCTGTTTGCTGATACCCACTACCACCTCAATCCTCCAGGTCGCCGCACCCGCACCACAGAGTTAGTAGAACAACTCAAGACCCTCAATATTATTCGTAATTAAGCTCAGGCAGAAGTGCAGGGGAGACAACAGGCGCGATTAATAGCATCTCTAACAATTGTACAGACGCGATTAATCGCGTCTCTGACCAATGACTCTTAACTCCACACTTTATAATTATGGCTGCAAATGAGGGAATATCCAAAAATATATTGACAAAGAAGCTAGATGATGTATTGGGGCTGGATTTGCGATCGCTAGCGGCTTTTCGCATCGGCATATCATTGATTCTCTTAACCGATTTGGGCATTCGCTTCAGCGATTATACTGCCCACTACACCGATGCAGGCGTTATGCCCCGCGCCTTACTGGCAGACATCAGCAAACCTTGGCACTGGTCACTCCATGCCATTAGTGGCGAACCTATCTTTCAAGTGGCGTTGTTTGGCATTGCTGCTGTGATGGCGCTCTTGATGCTAGTGGGGTATCACACGCGGATTGCCACCATTGCATCTTGGGTTTTGCTTATCTCCCTCCACAACCGGAATCCAGCACTTATTTTTGCCGCCGATGATGTGTTGCGCGCCCTGATGTTTTGGGCAATGTTTTTACCTCTTGGTGCTAGTTACTCCGTTGAAAGCGCTCTGAATACTCATACTCGCAAATTACCGGAAAGGGTAGTTTCTGGAGCTACTTTTGCCTTAATTTGCCAACAATGCTTTATTTATATATTCTCTGCCGCCTTCAAAACTAAAAGTCCAGTCTGGGTTGATGGGAGCGCTGTTTACTATTCTCTCAGTTTTGATCAGTACACCACTCCTCTCGGTCATTTTCTGCTCAACTTCCCGCCACTATTAACCCTGTTTACCTACGTTACCTTGGTGCTGGAATGGGTGGGGCCATTATTGCTGTTTATTCCCTTCCGTAACAGCTTCTTTCGGATGTGTGCTGTTACTACTTTTATCTTGCTGCACGCGGGATTTGGCTTAACTTTGAACTTGGGTATTTTCCCATTTTTGAGCATCTTCAGTTGGTTAGCCTTTTTCCCCAGTTCTTTCTGGAATGGACTGCAAAAGCGCCTGCAAACAGCAGAACGTCAAGGCTTGACAATTTACTTCGACGCTGATTGTGGTTTTTGTAAAAAAGTAGTGCATCTGTTACGGACACTATTAATTTTGCCAGGAACGCCGTTACTAATGGCGCAAGAATACCCAGATATCCATACTGATATGCAAACCTACAATTCCTGGGTAGTGGAAGATTGGCAGGGAAACCGACATTTCAAATTTGAAGGAATAGCCTATATCGTTAGTCTCTCACCTGTATTCCGCTTTCTGGTTCCCCTACTAACATGGAAACCGATCATGGCAGTAGGTACAAAATTTTATGAAGTAATTGCTTCTAACCGCAAAATAGCAGGTAATTTCACCAAACCCTTTAAATTCAAACCAATACAGATACGCTCATCACGGATTCTGAATATTTTGGCGCTGTTATTGCTGTTGTATACTTTTGTCTGGAATATCAGTAGTTATTCCCCCGATGCTTTCAAACGCAAGGTTTGGCAAAGTACACAATTTATCGGACGGGCTACACGCCTAGACCAATCTTGGAGTATCTTTGCGCCCGCACCACCGAGAGATGACGGCTGGCACGTAATTCCGGCTCGTTTGCAAGATGGAACCGAAGTGGATATTTTCCGGGGAGGAAGTCCAGTAACTTGGGATAAACCAGACTTGGGTTTACGAAGTGCCATTTACCAAAATATGCAGTGGCGTACTTATTTTATTAATTTGAATCGGGCAATCGGTAAAAAGCTCTACCCATTCTACGGAAAATATCTGTGCCGTACTTGGAATGCTCAACATACTAATGGGCAAAGTCTGAAAAGCTTTGATATTTACTTTATGAGTGAGCGTACTGTACCGCCAGGTAAACAGCAAAATGTTGAGAAAAAACAGACTTGGCAACAGTCTTGTTCTCAATAATTTATTAATTATTTGGTTGGTAATGGGTAATTGGTTTTTACCATTACCAACACTACATATATTGTCAATGTTCAAACGAACATAAAAGGATTATATTCTAGTAGTCTGGCAAGTCAACTTTGCAAGGTTAATAGGAGCAAAAAAATCTCCTTCTCCCCCTGCTCCTCTGCTTCCCCTGCTCCCTCTGCTTGCATTAGCCTAGCAATTTTGGGTTGGTGAACTACTAGGAAGCCTGACTGACTTTTTGCGGCCAGAGATAAATTCCGCCAGAGATTAATGTCAAAGCCACAGAAAGCCAAAAGGCAATTAAGGACACTTGTTGCCAATCTGATGATAGAGGTGCAATTAAAAGAGCGATCGCTACTATCTGACTCACAGTTTTCAACTTACCCCAAATATTCGCCCCTGTAATCGTCGTTTGATTAACGCGCCAACCAGCGATCGCCAACTCCCGCGCTAAAATCAAAAACACTCCCCAAGCCGGAATTTTCCCCAACTCCACCAAAACCAATAACGGCGCTAATACTAAAAATTTATCCACCAATGGATCAAGAAATTTACCCAAATCACTAACTTGGTTAAGTTTTCGCGCTAGATAACCATCTAACCAATCAGTCAAAGCAGCAACTAAAAAAATTGCCACACATACCCACCTAGCCTGTGATGTAGAGTCGTACAAACCATACAACAGAAATGGCACACCAAGAAGGCGAGAGAAGGTAATCCAGTTGGGTAAAGTCATGAATTTGGGTGAGGAAGTTTTTATTTATTAGTCCATAGTCAATAGTCAATAGTCAATAGTCAGTAGTTCATAGTTCTAGGACTTACGTATCTAGGTTGTCTGTTGAGACTGGGTGTAAGGAAGGGTTTTAAACATTTACACCCTACACCCCTATACCCTTACACCCCTATACCCCTCTGCTTCCCTATTCCCCATTTTCATCAGTATTGGGTTAAAAAAGAAACATGAAAATCCTTAAACCCATCACTGACTGGTTAGAAATCCGTGCTAGCGCCCCTGCATACACCGGCTGGGTGCTAGTGGGAGTTGCTGTTTGTTTTTTTGGTGCAGCGATTAATACAATGGCTGGCTGGTTGTATGCCATTAGCGGCGTAAGTTTTGCATTATTGGGGATAGCAGCTGTTTTACCACCGCGATCGCTCACAGGTCTATCTGTCACTCGCCATCCTATCCAACCTGTATCAGTCGGGGATGACTTAACTTTAGAATTAGAAATTCACAATCCCACCAAGCAATCCGTCAGTCTGTTACAAATTGAGGATATATTGCCATTTGTTTTAGGTAAACCCATCAAACAAGGGGTGGAAACAATTGCCAGTCAAGATACTTACCGTTGGGTACACTACCAACCTACCCAGCACCGGGGTATCTATCGCTGGCATACCGTAGAACTGGGAACAGGTGCGCCTTTAGGGTTATTTTGGTGTCGTCGTCAGCGTCAATGTGATGCTACAGCCGTTGTATATCCGACGGTATTACCTTTAACAACTTGTCCTTTAGTCGATGAATTAGGACAAGAAGAAAGCCAAAGGAGTGAATATCGTGGTCAACCATTGCAGACAGCCACATCTGGATTAGTGCGATCGCTCCGTCCCTATCGCCTTGGCGACCCCACGCGGTTGATTCACTGGCGGACTAGCGCCCGTTATGGAGAATTACGGGTACGGGAGTTAGAAATGGTGACAAGTGGACAGGAGATAATTATCGCCCTGGACAGCGCTGGTAATTGGTCAGCAGAAAATTTTGAACAAGCAGTAATTACCGCAGCATCTTTGTATTTTTACGCACAGCATCAGCAATTGCAAGTGCAGATTTGGACTGCATCGACAGGGTTAATCAAAGGAGAACGCCTCGTTTTGGAAACACTAGCAGCAACCAAATTCCTAGAAGAAGCTACCAATTGCGAACCACCAAACTCACCTTGGATTTGGTTAACCCAAAACTCTCTCAGTCTTTCTGGTCTGCCTCAAGGTAGTCGTTGGGTATTATGGCAAGACACATCATCTCTAAAAGAACAAGTAGTAATTAACAAAGATTACCCAGGCATCATCCTAGAGCAAGAAAAGGCTCTCCAACTCCAGTTACAACAACCCTTACATTCATTATGAAATTGTATTTTAATGATTCAAAATTTCAATGAATGCTGACAATTTAAATATCTTTCATGCCTAGCAATTCTTTGATCCCATCCCTTCTGCCCATAGCCATGTTTGAAAAATATAAATCATATCCCAAAACTAAACTTGGGGAAAACTCCCCAGCAATTCTCTAGTGAGGCTGAGGTACAATGCAAAGAAATATTTAAATAGTCAGCCGCCGATCCCCATGATTTCATCAGAAACTAACACAAAATCCAGCGATAAAAGTCTAGAGGCAATGCGCCATTTTTCAGAACAATATGCCAAGCGCACTGGCACTTTCTTCTGTTCTGAACCATCTGTGACCGCAGTCGTGATTGAAGGATTAGCCAAGCATAAAGACGAATTAGGAGCGCCTTTGTGTCCTTGTCGCCACTATGAAGACAAAGAAGCTGAAGTAAAAGCTACATACTGGAACTGCCCTTGCGTACCTATGAGAGAACGCAAAGAATGTCATTGTATGCTATTCCTCACACCGGAGAACGACTTTGTTGGCGAAAAACAAGAAATTTCGCTGGAAATGATTAAAGAAGTACGAGACAGTATGGCATGAGTGAAACCATGCCCACAGAGTTTTGGCAAGGTGTAGAACAATTTAACGCTGGACAGTTCTACGCCTGTCATGACACCTTAGAGGCTTTATGGATTGAAGCCAGCGAACCAGAAAAAACCTTCTATCAAGGTATTTTACAAATTGCTGTGGGTCTTTATCATTTGGGCAATCGCAACTGGCGAGGAGCGGTAATTTTGCTTGGGGAAGGCAGCAATCGCCTGCGACGTTACCCTTCAATTTATGGCAATATTGACGTAGATGAATTACTAAACCAGAGCGTGGGCTTGTTAAAAGCACTACAAGAACTTGGCGCGGACAAGATAAACGCTGGCAATCTCAGTGAAAGTCTCGCACTGTCATTACCGACAATTATGGTAACAAATAATTAGTTAGTCAAATGATAAGGAATAAAAATTTGGGGAACGAGAAACTTCTTATTCCCTAATTTTTTATGTGTGCGAAGAGACAACAGATGCAATGAATCTCTATTGTAATGGATCTATATTGTACAGACGCGATTCATCGCGTCTCTGAATATCGCTGAAACTTTAAACTTTAGCGTAGCGTCAAGATTTCAGCTAGCGACTATCTCATGCTACTCCTGATAGGAGATTATATTTTAGGAGAAAGTACTTGAGATAATTAGTATACAAGCCAGAATCCCGAATATTAAATTCCTATGATGCCCTGCTATAAATTACCTCTGTCAAAAATGCGCCGTCTGGGATTAGCTTTGCTACTACCTGTGACTTTATTCGCTACGGTAGCCTTGCCTAACCAATTATCGAGCGTTACAGCACAAACACCAGGGGGAAATCGCCCGCTTACGATTCGCTCTGATATTCAAGAATACGATGCTAAAAATCAGGTGATCACTGCTCGTGGTAATGTGCAGATGTTGTATCCAGCTCGTCAAATTCAGGCGACATCTGCTCAAGCACAATATTTCAGCAAGGAACGCCGCATTGATTTTAGTGGCAATGTCTATATTTTGCAGCAAGGTGGCAATAGTATCCGCGCAGAAAAGGTAACATACTTGATTGATGAAGGGCGATTTGTGGCCTTACCCCAATCCAATCGCCAGGTAGAATCCATTTATATGGTGGATGATGCAGAGCAAGGTGGCCAATCTAACGCGCCGGCTCCGACAACACCAGCATTACGACGTTCCAATTAGCATCAACCAACAAGACAGCATAGGCATAGTGAAAATTGTTTTAGAAAATATTCACAAGTCTTACGGCAAGAGAGTAATTGTCAATCGCGTTAATCTTTCTGTCGCTCAGGGTGAAATCGTTGGTTTACTAGGCCCCAATGGAGCTGGTAAAACGACGACGTTTTATATTGCTACAGGCTTAGAAAAACCTAATCAGGGGCGAGTTTGGCTAGATAGTTTAGATATTACTGGCTTACCTATGCACAAAAGGGCAAGATTGGGCATTGGCTATTTAGCTCAGGAAGCTAGTGTTTTTCGCCAACTTTCTGTACAAGATAATATTCTGTTGGTGTTTGAGCAAACCAATGTGCCGCGTTGGGAGTGGGCAAAGCGATTAAACACTTTACTACGGGAGTTCCGCTTAGAAAAAGTTGCCAGAAGTAAAGGTATTCAACTATCTGGAGGAGAAAGACGGCGGACGGAATTAGCAAGGGCTTTAGCGGCTGGGGGAGAAGGGCCAAAATTCTTATTGTTGGATGAACCATTTGCTGGTGTTGACCCGATCGCAGTCTTCGAGATTCAACAAATTGTCGCACAATTACGCGATCGCGGTATGGGAATCTTAATTACAGACCATAATGTTAGAGAAACCTTAGCCATCACCGACCGCGCCTATATCCTTCGTGAAGGGCAAATTCTGGCCTACGGCAATGCTGATGAACTATACAACAATCCCCTTGTCCGTCAATATTACTTAGGTGATAATTTTCAGGTTTAGTAGACGACGGTTGACGGTTGACGGTTTACTGATGACTGTACAGACGCGATTAATCGCGTCTCTGACAACTAACAACTGACTAATTAAATTATGGTAGCCAAGAAACTCTCGTCTTTTTACAGCTTTCATTCGCTGCTGCCTTTTACAATTATGGATCGCTACTTGACTAGCGAATTGCTGCCGACGTTTTTATTTGGTGTTGGGGCTTTTTCATCCATTGGTGTGACGATTGACGCTGTATTTGAGTTAGTCAGAAGAGTTGTAGAGTCTGGACTACCCGTTAGTATTGCGGTGCAGGTTTTTTTATTAAAACTGCCTAATTTCATCGTGTTGGCTTTCCCCATGTCTACGCTGTTGGCGACTTTGATGACTTATAGTCGTCTATCAAGCGAAAGTGAGTTGATTGCTTTGCGTGGTTGTGGGGTGAGTGTCTATCGCATGGTGATGACGGCGGTAATGTTGAGTTTTGTTGTCACAGGGCTGACGTTTTTATTTAACGAGCAAATTGCCCCAGCTGCAAATTACCAAGCAACTCTCACTTTAGAGAAAGCCCTGAAATCAGATAAGCCCAAACTCAAACAACAGAATATTTTTTACCCTGAATATCGGGATATACAAGAAAAAGATGGGACAAAGAACAGAATATTAACCCGCCTTTTTTATGCTGACCAGTTTGACGGGAAGCGGATGAAAGGGTTAACCATCATCGACCGTTCAACAGATGGTTTAAATCAAATTGTCGTCGCAGAATCTGCTGAGTGGAATGGCGCGCAAAGCATCTGGGATTTTTATAACGGCACCATTTATTTAGTAGCGCCCGATCGCTCTTATCGTAATATTCTCCGGTTTGAGAAGCAACAACTCAAACTACCCCGCACACCCTTAAGCTTGGCAGAACAAAGCCGCGACTACGGGGAAATGAATATTGCCCAAGCTTTAGACCAGCTAAATATTGAACGCCTTGGTGGCGATCGCCAAAAAATTCGTAAACTGGAAGTAAGAATCCAACAAAAATTTGCTCTGCCTTTTGTCTGTGTAGTATTTGGTTTAGTAGGTGCAGCGATGGGAACCATACCCCAACGCACAGGCAAAGGTACTAGTTTTGGTATTAGTGTCATAGTAATTTTTTCTTACTACTTACTGGGGTTTATCACTGGTGCTTTAGGACAAGCTGGGGTTTTTTCCCCCTTCATCGGTGCGTGGCTACCAAACTTTATTGGGCTAGGAGTAGGCATCTTTTTATTAGTGCGAGTTGCTCAACGCTAAACTAAAAGTACATTTCCCCAAAATTCAGGAGCCATGACTCTGACAATTCCCCCAGCTTATAGTCTGGAAGAATTCCTGAAACTCCCCGAAACAAAACCAGCGAGTGAATACATCAATGGCGAGATTTTACAAAAGCCCATGCCAAAGGGAAAGCATAGTCGATTGCAGTTAAGACTTTGCAATAGTATCAATGAGAACGCAGAGAGCCAGAAAATTGCTTATGCTTTCCCTGAGTTACGCTGTAGCTTTGGTACTCGCTCCATCGTACCTGATATAGCGGTCTTTAAATGGTCACGAATTCCATTTGATGCAGATGGGGAACCTCCAAATGATTTTTTATTGTATCCAGATTGGACAATTGAAATCCTTTCTCCAGAACAAAGTTCCAATCGGGTAATTGGTAATATTCTTTATTGCTTGCAGCATGGTTGTCAGCTAGGTTGGTTACTAGACCCAGCAGATAGGTCTATTTTAGTCTTCCAGGCAGGTCAACAACCAGAACTGTTGCAAGGTGGTGATTGCCCTTCTGTGTTGCCGGATATTCATCTAGAATTAACAGTAGATATGATTTTTGGTTGGCTCAAGATGTCAGATAATTAGCCAAAGAACATATCCTGCTGAAGATTCAAAATATCTATGGGAATTGGTGATTGGTCAAGTCGCTTTGCTCCAATTGAATTCGGCGCGAAGCGACTTGACTAAGTATATCTTCAACGGAACTTAGGTAAAGGTTGACCAAATTCAATTACTGGATAGTTAGGTAGAGTAGGGACTGGAGGATTAGAAGAATTAGTGTTGTTAAAATTGCTGGATTTTGGCGTGGGATTATTGGAGTTGAGGGGCGGTACACTGACAAACGGTTGCTGTTGCAGACCAGTTATGGGAGGCAGGGTACTAGGTAATTGTACATAAGAAGGGGTTGTTGGTTGTTGATTTTTGGGTGACTGTTGGAAGTTGCTTGATTGTTTAGCCACTTTGACAATTGCGGGACGTAAAACCCAGCGAGTGGGGTTTTGTCGAGTAGCAGGTTGTAGTTGTACTTTGTTTGCATCTACAGTAGATCCTGGGGCTAAATCTAAGACAATGCGAGTAACATTAGCGCTTAATTGAGAAACACGGACTCTTTGAACCGAACCGGTGTAATTTTGTTGTGTAGAAACCTTGCCTAACTGAGTATCGGGAATATCTACCACTAGTCTTGGCGGTTCATTTAAATAAAAGTACTGCGGTGTTTTACTAGATGAAAGGGTTATTTCTAGCTTTTTGGTGTCTGGGTAAAAGCGCCAATTATTCAGTTTTGCCATCTGTACCTGAGCCGCAATACTACTGCTTGTGACTAAAGTTATGGCGGTACACAAACTAGCGCCAAATAATTGTTTGCACCCCTGGATGTTGTTACTCATAATTGCCTTAGACATCACTATTTATCCCTTGTATGTTCAGCCATCAGGCCGGGAAATCATTGATCACCCATTGATTCTGAGACATTATTTGCTATGCTAATGGCTACGAGAATTTTCCGGTCTGACCTGGGCTGCTTCAGGTGTAGCATTAAATTCTAAAGTTTGCGAGATGTCACTGATAATTAATTGCCCTTGCAGATTACCTTTATCTGTCAGTTGCATTTGCATTTTCACTGATTGCGGTACGGTTATATTACAGAGTGTAGGTTGGTCAATTTTCCCGGCTAAACTCATTTGTTGATTTTTCCAAATACCAGACATGGTAAGAGGTTTGGCTTCTCCTGCTGAGAATAGCGCAGCGTTTAAGTAAATGCCCGACTGTTGAATGTTGAGCATCATTGGTGCTGATTTTTCGCAGTTAAGAACGTTATTTTTCCAGGTAAGACGATAACTATTTTTGAGGACTGGAGAAGCTTGGAGGTTTTTTTCTCCATAAAGAGTAACAATTTTAAACAAAATGAGAACTGAAGTAATCGCTACGCCATAAAATACTAAGGATTTCGAATTGAAATGATTCATGGTTTCAGTTCCTAACTGTGGGTTCTTGATGGATAACTTCAGGTAATACGGAAGTTAGGTGAGAGGCGAGTTGACTGTAGCGACGGGTAATTAGTAGGGAAGAACGGCATTGAATTGCTAGTTCATCGGTGTATCTGCCAAGGGTTTGACGTTCAATACCCCAGGCGCGGCTAGTACCGGCAATTGTTAAGTCTACAGTTTCCGATGCTGCTACTACTGCTTGTATTGGTTCTGGTGCTTGGATAATGGTAATTTGGATGCGATCGCTTACACTCTGAGGTAATTGTTCAATCATGGCGTGTAGCTCGTAGCTCAATTCATCTTGAATTTGCTGTTGGGGAATTACTTGTAATATCTGCAATGTGCAAGTGTCACGATTGATTAACAATCTTAACGCCAGGGTCAGTGCTAGATCATCATGAATATTTGCCGAGTAGGGAACTAATATACTTTCTAGTCTCTCCCCTCCCTTATCCACAAATACCGCTACATCCACGGGTGCAGTGCCGAGAATTTGCCCGACTCTTCCACCCAAGCGATTGTTACTAAAAGCCGGGCGGTGCCATCCCACGATAATTAAATCAGCCGACTCATTTTTGGCAATCTGTGCGGTTTCTCTGGCAACATTGCTGGATATTCGCACAATAGGATGAATGAAAGATTGCGTTGCTGGTTCTAAAGTACTAATTAACTCTTCTAGTTTTTGGTGACGTTGGGCAATTAAGCGGTTAGCCTCAGTCGGGGTACTTTCAAAGCCATAGTCTTCTTCTAATTCAATCAAACTCAAGGGGTTAACAATTGCCGGTTGTCGGTAATTAAGGGCAATGGCGACTGCTAATTGCAGCAAGCCTTTTTGGGTGCTGGGATTGGCTACAGGGACTAAAATGCGGTAAGGATAAGCTGTAATATCTAAACTGGTTTCTGTTTCTGCT
This sequence comes from Nostoc parmelioides FACHB-3921, assembly GCF_014696625.1. GTDB lineage: Bacteria > Cyanobacteriota > Cyanobacteriia > Cyanobacteriales > Nostocaceae > Trichormus > Trichormus parmelioides. The sequence goes on along the minus strand of NZ_JACJQL010000049.1, from coordinate 8,798 downwards.
TCTGCCTCAACTACATCTAATTTGATGAGTTTTTTGGGGTAAGTCCACTCTAGTAATGGCGAAGTCATAAATGTGGTTACCAAGGCCATAATTACCAGCATGGTAAACAGTAAGGGCGAAATGACACCCAATTCCAAACCGATGTTGAGGACGATTAACTCAGTTAAACCGCGAGTGTTCATCAACCAACCAAGGGCTGATGCTTCCCTTTTATTAATGCCACTGACACGAGCTGCTGTATAAGTACCAATATACTTGCCGGCGATCGCCACCAGTAAAACTGCTGCACACAATAACCAAAGTTCGGGGCGGTTCAACAAACCAATCTGTGTCCGCAAACCACTATAGGCAAAAAACACTGGCAGTAGAAATATTAAAACAAAATCTTCTGTTTTAATGGCTAATTCTCGGACTAAATCTGCATCCTTGGGCATAGCTGCACCTAATAAAAATGCTCCGAAAATTAGGTGAATGCCAATCAGTTCTGTAATCAATGCAGAAGCAACTACGGCTACATAAATCCCCGCCAGGACAAATTGGCTCAATCTGCCGGCGCGACGGTAGTGAACAGCCAGACGTTGAAGAAACCAACGCCCCACAGTCAGCATAAAGCCAATATAAACGGCACTTTCGATAATTGTGGGGAATGCTCCCATAATATTACCAGTACGAGCAACGGCGATCGCCACTGCTAATAAACACCAGGCGGTGACATCATCTACTGCGGCACAAGTTAAAGCCAATGTTCCCAAACGTGTACCTTGCAAATTATTTTCTGTGATAATTCGCGCTAATACGGGAAAAGCTGTAATCGACATAGCCGCACCTAAAAATAAGGCAAAGGCCGTAAAAGAAACACCAGCGTTGGAAACTAAAGGATAAAGCAGTAATGCCAACACTGTTCCTAAGGAAAAAGGTACTAAAATGCTGACATGAGAAGTTAAAACAGCTACTTCTAACTGACCACTCAAATATTTAGGATTGAGTTCCAACCCAATCAAAAACATGAAGAATATCAGTCCTATTTGAGATAAAACATTGAGAAAAGGAAGAGTCTCTGGTGGGAATAAAGTAGCCGCTAGATTAGGGGCTAATAAACCAAATAATGAAGGGCCGAGCATAATTCCCGCCACAATCTCACCAATTACTAAAGGTTGCTTGATTGATTTGAATCCCAAGCCTACCAGCCGTGACAATCCAATTACAATCAACACCTCAACCAGAACAAGAATAACTGTATGCATAGTTTCCTCAACAGTGAATACCTTGTTTCTCTAAGATAATTCTTCAAGTGAGTAGAAAATGTCAACCTTACTTAGCACATTTATAGTTAATTTATCTTGATTACTGATAATATTATGCAACTATAAATCCTGAAGAATTTTGGAATTAATTGCTAAATTATTGGCAAAATAGTCAATTTTTTTTAGATGCCTGATTTATTCGATGATTTGGATAGATTACACCTCAGGTTACTTGTCTTAAGGTATTTTGTTTATAGAGATTTTCACGTAAATTAAATATACTACTTTATCTTATAGCCTCAGATTTTACGTAGTTTCTCTACGAGGGAGTATTTACTTATGATTAGGTATTAAATGTTAAATATAGTCTGTGAAATAAACTACTAAAACATCTGCTCTAAATACTAATTATTATGTCTAGTCAAATGATTTCTATGCTGATTAACCCGGACTTCTCGCCAATTATTGCAACCTCAGTCCAGAGTCCGTAGGGGCGGGTTGAGCGAAATATTCGTGAATGATTCGAGCATATCTGTGAACCTGCCCCTACTGTTAAATATTTACAACACACTACTGGCGTGGCAAGTGGGCAATGCTACGTGTTTTTCAGGAATAAAGATAAACTAAGTTTATATTTTTGTAGTCAATAAATATACATTAATTATTGCTTGCTTAACTGTCTTAACTGTCCTTGCATTTTTACTTTATGGAAAATATTGTTAGAGGGCTGAAAAATAGTTTTTGATAAATAGCTTCTGCCACATAGTTAAGGTAATTGTGCGATCGCCTGAAATATCTGGAGACTCCAGGGACACTTAACCGTCTTTTAATTATTTGGGCTTGCTTGATCAAGCAAACAGATGTATTTTAAAAGATATCTGCTAATATCTGCGAAAAAAATCATAGCCAAAAAATTACAAAGCACTTGTTCCGTGTGGGCTTAACTCTGTGAGGATTAAGCATTTATGGCTGTGGTAAATCATATCAATTCTTGGTGAGTAAATAGTAGAAGTTGTGAAAATTCTGCTGGTAGAGGACGATGTACCAACGGCAACCTTACTGAGTGAGGTTCTCATGGCTGAGTACTATACAGTTGAGCTGGCAACAGATGGTCAAAATGGGTTAATGCTGGCGACTTTATCAAATTTTGACTTGATATTGTTGGATCTGCTAATTCCCAAGCTTGACGGTATCAACCTTTGTCGGCAACTCCGCGCTCAGGGGATTCAAAAACCGATTCTTTTACTTACAGCCAAGGATCAGAGTGCTGATGTTGTCAAAGGACTAGATGCAGGTGCAGATGATTATGTTACCAAACCCTACGATATCTCAGAACTGCTGGCGCGGATACGAGCATTATTGCGCCGAGGCAAGACGGAACTAATACCTAACTTGCTGAGTTGGGGAAATCTGGATGTCAATATTATCTCCGCAGAAGTTACCTATAAAGGACAGCCTATATCTTTAAGCCCTAAGGAATATAGCCTGCTAGGGTTGTTTTTACGTAACCCCCAGCGTATCTTTAGCCGTAGCGAAATTATTGATCGCCTGTGGTCAATTGATGCTACGCCAAGTGAAGGAGCTGTCACGAATTTGATTAAAGATTTGCGACAAAAGCTCAAAATGGTGGGAATGTCAGCCGAATTGCTGGAAACAGTTTATGGCTTGGGTTATCGGCTAAAGATGCCACCGCAAATTCAAGATGGCGAACAAAGTCACAAGACAGATGAACTGCGAAAAACCAAAAGTCAAACAGCAATTGCTGCCATAAATAAAACCATAGAACGCTACAAGGATACCTTTGCCCAACGAGTAACTTTGCTAGAGCGAGCCGAACAAGCCTTGCATACAGGACAATTGCTGGACGAACTAAGACAACAAGCCAGTAACGAAGCACACAAACTAGCAGGGACACTGGGATCTTTTGGTTACGAAACAGGTTCAAAGTTAGCGCGAGCAATTGAACATCTACTAATTAGGGACAAAAATTTAGCGTTAGAGGATGCTGTGCAACTGTCGGAACTTATTAGGCAACTTAAAGAAGCACTAAGTCAATCGCCCATTTCCTTTACCATTGAACAACTTGAGCCAGTTCCACTTCCTCTAGTACTGGTTATCAATGATGAATCCTTTGCCAATCAACTGAAAATGGAAGCTGCTGTTTGGGGAGTGCGGATAGAAGTAGCCCTCAATTGGGAGAACTATCCGCAAAGTTTTTCTCAGTTTCCCAAGGTAATTTTACTCAAGATCAATGGGCAGAAATCGAGTCAAAAAAGTCTAAAATTATTGGAGCAACTCAAACAACAGTTTCCTAATACGCCAATTCTTGTCATAGCAGAGCAAGATAACCTTACGCAGCGAGTAGCTGTTGCGCGTTTGGGAGCGCAGCGTTTTCTCACCAAACCTACTACTACTGAAGTATTGGAAGCAATCACCCAAATGTTAGCCCAATTCCAAGGTAGTCAAGGAAAAGTCATGATCATTGACGATGATCCGGTAATGTTGGATATATTGAGCAATTTACTCCAACCTTGGGGACTAGCGGTAAAGACATTGCAAAATCCGCAGAAATTTTGGGAAATTTTAATTACGACAACCCCTGACCTATTAATGATCGATTTAGAAATGCCTACATATAGTGGTATTGACTTGTGCCGTGTAGTGAGACAAGATTCTCATTGGGGAAATGTGCCTATTTTAGTAGTTACCGTCCACACAGACATCAAATCCATTCAACAGGTGTTTGCCGCAGGAGCCGATGATTTTATTGGTAAGCCTGTAGTCGGGCCAGAATTAATAACTCGTGTCATCAACCGCATTAATCGCTCTCGTTTACAACAAAAACTCAAAACCTAGAACTGGAGGATGCAGAGGTGAGGCTCTCCAATCTTTTTAGGAAAAGGTCAGCTAACAACGAAAAGCTGAAAATTTCCTTACAATTTATCCTCACCGTTCCCTTTGTGCTGCTAATAGGGGGAACAACAGGTTTAGTCAGTTATGTATCATGGCAAAATTCCCAAAATTCAGTCAATAGCTTGGCATATCAGTTGATGAATGAGATGAGCGATCGCATTCATTTATATTTGAGTAATTATTTAAAGACTCCACATTTAATTAACCGTCTCAATGTTCAAGCCAGCACACTCCAACATATAGACGTTACCAACCCTCAAAGTTTAGAACGTTATTTTTTTGCTCAGGTTCAAGAATTTGCTTCTCTGAGAGTCCATTTTATCAATCCTCAAGGGGGACTGATTGGAGCCGGCAACGATGAACGGGGTGTTACCATTTCCTCGACCAAAGATTTTAAAAAAGGAGAGCTTTATGTGTATAGCGTAGATAGTCAAAGGAAACGGAAGAAATTATTAGTTCATCAGCACAACTATGATGGCACTCAAAGACCTTTCTATCAACAGGCGCTCTCCACAGGCAAACCAACGTGGACATCGGTTTATTTATATGTACCGACTTCCAAAGGTTTAGGAATTGCTGCTAGCTACGCGCTTTATAACCAAAGACAAGAACTTCTGGGGGTTTTCACCAGCGATATAGACCTTGTGAGCATTAGTAAGTTCCTCCAGCAATTGCGGGTGGGTACTCACGGACAGGTATTTATTATGGAGCGTTCAGGATTGATCGTTGCGTCTTCAACCCCTGAACAACCATTCCTGACAGGTATGGGTGGGACACAAAATCAACGGCTCCAGGTGATACAAAGTCAGCAACCCCTAATTCGTTTAGCGGGTGAACATCTGCGATCGCACTTTGGTAACTTAACTCAAATTCAGACCATACAACAACTCACTTTTGACATTAAAGGCAAAAAGCAATTTCTCCTCGTCATCCCTTACAGTGATCAATTAGGACTTGACTGGCTGATTGTGACAGTGATCCCCGCCTCAGACTTTACCGCAGAAATTGATGCCAATACACGCCTAACGATAATTTTTACTATTGGGGCTTTAGCAGGAGCGATCGCTTTAGGATTATTTTTGACCCAATTTATTATCCGATCAATGGAACAATTGGGTCAAACTAGCTTGGCGCTATACAACGAGCTGCACTTACGCAAAATTGCCGAATTAGAACTGCGACGGCAAAAAGACTTGTGTGAAAGCATTTATAATGAATCGGCTGATGCTCTGTTCTTGGTAGATCCGCAAACACTGTTAATTGCCGACTGTAATCGTCGAGCAGTAGAACTATTTGAAGCTGACAGTAAAAGTGAACTACTTAGTATTAAAGTGAATACGCTTCAACTGCAACCATTCACCTCAGACGAACTAGCACAAATCACCGCCCAAATCCGGCACAAAGGTGTTTGGAACGCGGAAATTCAATATTTGACGCGCAAAGGAAATTTGTTTTGGGGCAACCTCGCAGCCAAGGAAGTGGCGATGGTCTGCGACTTACCGTCGGTCATCACTAACCAAGTGGTTCATTTAGTACGAGTAACAGATATTACTGAGCGCAAGCGAGCCGAAGCCGCCCTGCTACAAAGTGAAGCTCGCTTTCAAAAAATTGCCGCCGCCTCTCCTGCACAGATTTATATTTTGGCTTATTACCCAGATATAAATCAAATGCGTTATGAATATATCAGTTCCGGGGTGCAAGAAATTCAAGAATTAGAACCCCATCAGGTTTTGGCAAATCCTCTACTGACTTATCAGCAAGTTCATCCTGATGATCTCGCTCTCTACAATCAGCTAACAACTCGTAGCCTCAAAACCCTCAAACCCTTTGCTCATGAATGGCGAATTATTACACCCTCTGGCAAAGTGAAGTGGGTACGCGCCAACTCCCGGCCAGAACGCCGCCCCAATGGTGAAATTGCTTGGTACGGAGTGGTATTAGATATCACTGACCTCAAACAAGCCGAGGCCGCTTTGCGTGAGAGTGAAGAGAGATTTCGCCACGCGTTTTATGATGCTCCCATTGGTATGGCGTTGCTGGGATTGGAGGAGCAACAATGGTTGCAAACCAATCCCATGCTCAGGGAAATGTTGGGCTATTCTGAGTCGGAATTTTTCAACTTTCAAGCATTTGAGATCATTCACCCAGAAGATATTCATCGGCTAGAAAACTGCATCACACAAGTTTTGAGTAATCAGAATCCCAGAGTTCAGGTAGAGTTGCGTTACCTGTGTAATGGAGGACGCATTGCTTGGGGATTAACAAGCCTGTCCCTGGTGCGAGATTGCCAGAATCAACCGTTGTACTATGTGCTGCAAATCCAGGATATCACCGAACAACAAGCTATTGAACAGATGAAAAATGAGTTCATTTCTATTGTCAGTCATGAACTGCGTACTCCACTCACAGCCATTCAAGGATTTTTAGGATTGTTGAACACTAGTATATACGACAACAAATCACAAAAAGCCAAATGGATGATCCAACAAGCTTTAACAAATAGCGATCGCCTCGTGCGTTTGGTAAATGATATTTTAGATTTAGAGCGTTTGTCTTCTGGACGAGTACAACTTGTCAAAGAAGTCTGCAATGCCGCAGATTTAATGCAACGAGCTGTAGAAGCAGTACAGTCGATCGCCCTAGCATCTGCCATCACAATTTCCCTGACTCCAACCACCGCTTGCGTTTGGGCTTCTCCCGACTTAATCATTCAAACCCTCATCAATTTATTGAGCAACGCCATCAAGTTTTCCCCTTGTAACTCAGTGATTGCTTTGTCTGCTCAAACTCAATCAAACTGGGTACTGTTTAAAGTCCAAGACCAAGGCAGAGGTATCCCTGCCAACAAACTAGAAACCATCTTTGAACGTTTTCAGCAAGTGGACATCTCCGACGCTCGTGCTAAGGGTGGTACCGGTTTAGGTTTGGCAATTTGTCAAAGTATTATTCAACAGCATGATGGTAGTATTTGGGCAGAAAGTACCCTTGGTGAAGGCAGCACCTTTTATTTCACTTTGCCAATATCAGTAAAAGAACTATGAGCAAACGCATCTTGGTAATTGACGATGAAGAATCGCTGCGAGACCTTGCCTGTACTTGCTTAGAGGATTTGGGCGGATGGGAGGCAATTATCGTTCAATCGGGTCGTGAAGGACTTTTAAAAGCCCAAGAGTATCTTGTGGATGTAATTCTCCTTGATGTGTCAATGCCTGATATGGATGGGTTTCAGGTTTACGAGCAAATCAAAGCTAATCCTAAGACTCAAGCAATTCCCATAATTTTGCTCACAGCTAAAGTATTACCAGATGATTACAAGCGCTTTGCTCAATTGGATATAGCCGGAGTCATCACTAAACCATTCAACCCACTACTGATTTGCGAACAAATCATGCAAATGCTTGGTTGGAGTGATTAGTTAGGACGTTGTGGGTGTTCAGATCCCCGACTTTTTAAAAAAGTCGGGGATCTACCAATTACCAATTACTCTTATAAGTTTCTTATCTTCTTGATTTAATCTGAATTAACGTGAGTTCGACGAATTTTAAAAACCCCTCTCCATAGCTTGCTTCCCTGCAAGGCTACGGTGTACACACATCTTTTTGCTGGATGCAAAATGTCGTTCGATCCCCCTAAATCCCCCTTAAAAAGGGGGACTTTGATTCTTGTTCCCCCTTTTTTAAGGGGGGCTAGGAGGGATCAAAACGTTATGGGGCTAGGTTATTAGACTTGTGTGTACACCATAGCCCCTGCAAGGAGAGAGGCTTCAAAACACTAATTTCTCCTTGAGCTTTTAGGCTATTTAAGCCCCTCTCCGCCTCGGAGAGGGGTTTGGGGAGAGGTCATCGAACTCACATTGAATTAATAAATTCCAGCTTCCACAGCATTTTAATCATGACAATCAGGAAAATATTATTGATTGATGATGAACCGACGATTAGAGAACTTGTAAAAATTTGTTTAAATGATTTGGTGGGATGGAATGTGGTGACTGCTGCTTCTGCTCAAGCTGGGCTGAAACAGCTAGAGATCGAACGTCCTGATGTGATCCTACTTGATGTTTTAATGCCGGGTATGGACTTTACTACGTTTCTCTACAGATTGCATGGAAACCATTCACTTAGAACAATTCCTGTTATCCTGTTGAGTGTTAGAGCAGATTGGTTTACATCACAGCAACTTCAGCAGCTTGGTGTGGTTAAGGCGATCGCTAAACCTTTTAACCCTTTAACTTTACCTGATCAGATAACTCGCGCTTTGAATTGGAGTTTTCAGCCTGAGTATGAATTTACACTGTGAAGGGTATGGGGTTTGTTATGATTCCTGCGTGTAGTGTAGGGTAGACGGAGGAGATATCAGGCGTAATGGATTTTCTGTGTCAGCCCAGGCTCCACTCAGAAAAATTCAGTAGTCTACTTATCGCTGGAGAATAAAAGTCACACTATCCTTATAAGTTTCTTATTTTTGAATGGTATTTTGAAACCAATTAATGAGCAAGAGGGAGTTGATTGTCCATGTCTGAACAAAAATAATAGTCTAGGACTTACGCATTGACAAAATGGCAAAAGAGTGGATTGATAAAAAGTATCATCTACTCACTAGGTATCGAACAATCAGAGAAATCAGCAAACCCTCGACAGCACA
>NZ_JACJQL010000048.1 GCF_014696625.1 Nostoc parmelioides FACHB-3921 | reverse complement strand
TGCTTACTGACAATGACTTACAGCCAATTTAAAACACCGATTTCATTCTCAATAACTCTAAAATTATTGAGAATCTATAATACATTTGTGTTGCAATTGTACTTCAAAAAGACCGCTCAATCGATTAACTTCTTCAGTAAGTGAACCTGAAATTTCCACTGTGAGTTCAGCAGCCATTCTATATATTGAGCGTTAACTGAAATAAAAACTTGTCTAACGCAACAACTAAACTAAAAACCTTCAACACCGTAAGCTTAGTGTAGTTTAACCGTGCTAAATCAGTCTCATCCGACACTAATATTTTTGGCCGTCCAAAACATCAAGAACAGTGGTTTTTTGTCCTTTTGGCCGTCCAGTGAGCGCCAACCTTAGCCATTTGTCATGCTCTGCTGACAAATGCCCACCTGTCAACGGCCGTCCAAAACATCAAAAACAGTGGTTTCTTGTCCTTTTGGCCGTCCACTGTTTTTGAACAAAATTTTCTGTAATTCCTATCCAGACTCAATTACAGCCACTTTTTTGAGTATTTTTTATTGTCAATAAGACCCTAGCTTATTGATAATGCGTAATCATGATATGTTGCAATTATGTTTCAAAATTCTTGCTTAAATTTAACCCAGCCCACATCACAGGAGATGATTTTTCTTTGATTAATGCACTTTTTTCAACTACTACTCAATACCAAACAGCTTTCTCATCTGTTTCTTTTCCTCTGAAAGTTCTATATCCATCCAACCGTCAGTGTCTTCATCTTCATCTTCATCCTCATCAGTGGACAGGTGCAAGTCATTTAAGTTCTCATTAGAGTTCTCATTAGTAGTAGTAGGATTCACAGTTTTTTCAGAAGGACTTAGAACTGTTGCTCCCTCTGGAAGTAATTTTTCTATTCTGCCTATTCTTCTAATAGTTGCCAGTTTCGCTTCTAGACGTTCAATTGCTGACCAACAAGCTTTCTGTAATTCAGGCTGACTGACTTGACCCTCTAACGCTTCAGCAAGCCAAAAAGCTGTAATCGCTTCTATGGCAAACTCTGTCGCTGGTCTATTAGAAGGATGGTTCAATAAATAATCAATTACCTTTCCCTCCCATGAATTACTCTTGCGTTTTATTCTGGGTAACTCAACATAGGAATTGTGTTGTTGACTCATATCTTCTCCTAAGTATAAAAAATGTTTTTAGTATAAAAACCTATCAATATTTGAGTTGAGTATAAATGTGTCTACTTTAACGATGATAGCGATAATATTGTGCCTAAATGTGGTGTTTTTAGCCTAATAAATGTCAATCTAATTTAATTACGTTTCCCCCCAATAGTGCCATTAATGAGTGCTATTGTGGTGTAAAACGCCAAAGCATCGAACAAATCCCTATGCGCCCCAGAGGGCTAAAAACCCTACACAGCAGGCTTTTTAGCGGCAGAGGGGGTTTTGTGACAGTCTTATTTCGCGCTCTTTTACTAAGATAATGGTGTACCCACTACACCTTTTTGCCCTGACGGGTGGCTTGCGCCATTTCTCCCTTGCGGTCGAAACAAAAAGGTTGCGTGGGGTCTGCGACGCAATTACACTCAATCACCCAAAAAGTGGCATGGCTTACGCTATTGCACGGATTAAAAAGCTTAAACGCAGTAACTTGGCAGGCAGTGAATCGCACACCGCACGTCAGCGAGAAACACCCAACGCTGACCCTGACAAACAAAATATCAGATTCATTGGCACTAATAACCCAACACTTTCATTAGACCAGTTGGTGATAGAAAGGATAGGGGAGCAGAAACGGAAGATTCGCCCCGATGCGGTTTACTGCACCGAAATTTTATTGACTGCCAGCCCCGAATATTTCCGTCCCAACTCCCCAACACAAGCGGGTTACTATGAGCAGGACAAAGTTGACTCCTGGTTGACTGCATCCAAACAATGGTTAGAGTCGCGCTACGGATCTCGCATTGTCAGGGCAGAATTACACCTGGATGAAGCCACCCCACATATTCACGCTTACTTTGTCCCCCTCGATGACAAAGGGCAATTGAGGGCCAAGCACTTCTTCGATGGTCGTCAAAAGATGAGGGAGTTTCAAGACTCCTACTCCGAAGCTACAGAACATTTGGGGTTAGAGCGTGGCATTAAGGGCAGTAGGGCGCAACACCAAGACATCAAGGACTTTTACAGCATTGTTAATTCCGGTATAGAACCAGATACCAGCCTCACCCAGTTACAATTGCAAGCTAAAGCGGCTGACCGGGATAGGGCGCAAGCTAAAAAACAGCAGATGGAAGCCACAGCAAAAGCTTTGGCGCTTGAAAATGAACGACTAGACAGACGCATCAAGGAATTAGAGGCACAATTCGCTAGTTGGCAGCAGCAAACTAAACTTCTGCGCGACTTGGAATTATTGGATGTCGCTTGGGAGTTGGGGCTAGATTACGAGCGGGAAAGATGGAGGGGTCACGGTCACATCATTAATATAGATGGGTCGAAATTCTACGACTTTTCACCCGACCAACAGAAGGGCGGGGGCGGTGCGATTGATTTGGTGATGCACGTTAACAACTGCAATTTTCGGCAGGCGGTTGTCTGGTTACATGAGCGATTCGGTGAAGCTGGGGTAGAACGTGCGGCGATCGCTCACGTTAAAAACAGGGCGGCGGACATTATCCAAACTGAACCGCGTCCACAATTTACCCCACCTGTTGAAGATAGAAACAACTGGCCTGCCGTTGAACGTTACCTCACCCAACAACGGGGCATCCCCTCTGATTGTTTGCAAATGCTTTATAACCAGAGCCTAGTTTACGCTGATGACCAACAAAACGCTGTTTTTGTTATGCGGAATCTTGAGGGTCAGCGTAACGGTGCATTTTTACGGGGAACTAGAGGGGAGAACAACAGTTTTAAAGGCTACTCTAAGGGAACCAAACGCCGTGATAGCTGGTTTTACTTCGGTTTGGGTGGTCAAGCGACCGATAAAACAAATCATGTTCTGCTGTGTTCTTCTCCCATTGAAGCTATTTCCAGAGCTATGCTCGAATACCTTGTTAGGGGCAATGTGCCACCTGAGCGAACCTTGTACATGGCAGTCGATAACATCAACTCTTTGCCTGTCGAGCGATTGCAGAACATTCCTAATATACTGGTGACTTTTGGTAAAGACCAATCAACTCATGCGGCCGCACAGCGTGTCTTAAAACTTCTGCCACAGTCCCAACAAGTCTTATCTAAAGCGGCGGATTGGAACGAGCAGCTTCTTGAATATGGGCGGCAGTTAAGGCGACAGCAGCAGCAACAGGATGATGAATTGAGTCTTTAAAAGTCATTTTCAAGGCACTTATGCGCTTATTGATCACACAAATACTCATATTACCTGTTACCCTCATTCACACTATTACTCAATCTTTTTCTTTCCTGAGAGGGAACATTTGTTTATTCTCACTAACTGCAATAGAAATAGCCTACTGGACGTGAAGCCTGGAATCCTCCCAAATATTGGGTTTCTCCAGAACGAATCGCACTTACACATATCTCGGCTTCACGTCTATTTGCACTGGCACTCAAAGATTTTACGTAAAATATTTTTATTAAGAACATTATGTGGAAAAATTATACATAATCAGTTTACTTAAGGCATTTATAAAGAGAAATACTTCATGATTAAGACACTTCCGCTTTTTGCCTCCGTAGCAATAGTTGCTTTTAGTAGTAGTTCAGCTTTAGGTTTTACCCTAGTTGGTTCAGAGCTAAGACTTCGTACCGAAGCACAATCAACCCCAACAAGTCAACTCTTTGTGACTTCATTTCCTGCATCTGCGATTGTTAGCGAATCAACTGTGGAGTTCCCTAATCTTGCGAGTTTGTTTGACCCAAGTACAGGTGTTCCTCCAGGATTTGCTAGATCTCTTGTAGACGTTTCGATCGATGCTGGTGCGGATTACCTAGCTATCGACTTTGATAACGCCGTAGGATTTAATAGCTTTGCAACTGGGTTTCAGAATACCTATGTGTTTACATTCACTGCACCCACAGCTTTGCAAATTACAAATGTTTTGATAGACCCACAAACTACATTAGGTCTAACACCTGATCGAGTCACCTTTAAGGGAAATGAATTGTTCGTAAACGTCCAGGGGCTGCCCTTTAATACCAATTCATTTGCCCGTATTAACCTAAGTGGCACTACAGTTACAGCAGTTCCCGAACCTAGCTTTATGTTTTCGCTGGGCATCGCGGCATTAGCTGGAACTATTCTCAAACGGAGTACCAAGCGTAAAGCTCTTCAAGATTGAGCAAGCTTGAGCAATTAGATGCTGCCAGAGCAACGGGCGGCAGATTGTCTTCATCACCCGTTGCTTGTTAAAGAAGGCTCAAACCTTATTCTTAGGCTCAGTTGCGCTCATAACATTGCCTAAAATAAGCCAAACTAGGGAATGGTGATTCATAGCTAATCAGTACCGTATAACTAAAGACTGAAACTGTTTCCAAGCAAGAATTTCAAGTGATATAGCGGAATTTTTCGTGAATCGTTGCACTACCCCATATGTACGCCTATTGAAAAATTTATAAGCGTTTTATTTTGCATTAGTGATTAATTAAGTCCATCAAACTGCTCTTTACTAACTATATATTTGCTTGCTGTTCATTTGAATGGTAATATTCTTAATGAAAAATGAATAAGATTTAGTTAATAAAAAGAAGCACAGAAAACTTAAAAATTTTAGAGTAATTTTAAAAAGTTATGATGTGAAAATTTTATGGCAATCGCTCTACTATAACTTGGACAAATGATGATGCAATAGATAAACGTTTTGCTATCGTATAGATTAGCTTTTAAAGATAGTAAAACAGTGCTTTTTATAACTCTTCTCTAGTCGATAAAATATATCTATCTAGAGGCATAGTGATCTACAGAATAAGCAATATTATGCTTTTTAAAAAACCACATCTATAAATTTGTTCAATCTTACTAAATTCATAGCATGAATAAAAAATGGGCTGTCAAGCGCATAACCATAAATTTAGCATCAAATGAAGCTGAAAACCTTGAAAAATATTGTTATCAAACGGGTAGACCAGCAACTGATGTGATTAGAGAACTTATTCGAGGATTAACTACAACAAAGCATGATAATACGAAGCATCCTACCTCTATTTAATACCAATAGATGATTTAATTCTCTATTGTATTCAGAAATTGTAGGTATAATTACAGCCCAAATTCATAACTTTTTAGCTGCAATTAACCGTTGGTAGTAACTTTTGAAGCGAAACCTTACATTTAGGGATTTATCGATGAGTTCTGATTATTTATCCATTCACTATTCCTCCATCTGCCAATTTTTGATTGCTTTACTCTAAAAGCTGTACTTCAGTTACAAATATTCTGATTTAGAGTTATCGCACAAGAATTAAACCACAGGTAACTTCTGAATGAGTTCCTCAATTACATTCGTTACCTCTTTACCCGTTTGCTCACAATAGTTTTTAAGGTTTTGAGCTTCATCTGATGTTAGGTCTAATGTAATTTGCTTAAGCGTCGATTTTTGACTAGAGGATGTATAACTAGCAGAGTCAATCGCGTCTGTCTTATTCATTGTCTTCAGTTTGTAAAAATCCTATTAAATATTGCCTATTAAGAAAAATTTTTACCAGTGAAAATCATGATTTTAAGCTTGAACTTAAACTTTTTATTTTCTTTTTTTAAAGGAAAATCTCTTTTTAAGGTTTTCAAGAAAAAAATTATTCTATTGTGGGACAAACATCCCATCTTTCCTAAATCTTGAACAAGTGCGGACACCTATCCTACAAGAAATTGCAGATGTTTTTATTTAAGATCCCTTTCTAGCAAAAGTAGTGGTCAAGGTACTAGATGATATGGATGAGAGTGTGAAACAAATTATGTCTAAGAAATTTTTAGTTAACACTGAATCGGCATATATTGAGCCTGATGAAGTAACTGTAGAGACTATCAAGTGTAATCGGATACATCAAGCTGAACCAAAGCTGAAAGATGACTATTTTGTTCAAAAGATAATTGATGCAGATACCTTAGCTAAAACTCGAAAGCGATTAGATGCTGCAATAGTATCTGCTTGGAACACAGTCAAGTCTAATCGCCGACCACCAGCCCTGACTCCTATACGTTGGGTATGGCGGCTTGCTGGTTTTTACCATTTGTGCCACTCTACCCCACAACTTATGAAAGAAGCACAAGAGCGCTTTGCTTTAGCGAATCGCTATAACTTGGCACAGTGGGCTGGACAAAAATCTATAGAAGAGGCTGGTCACGACCTACTTGCCTTGTTAGATATTCAATCAATGGGATACAAACCTGAAGCTGTTGTAGAGGTGCTTCTTCCTCCTGCTGCAAAAACTTTGGTGGACTCTTTTACTCGCAGTGTCCAGGACTCAGATCCCATCGATTGCGTCGGATATTCCTATACGGCTGAACGCTTAGGGATATGTGTAGGAGAGGCTTACGTTCAGAGCGTCGAAGCATTGCTACCATCAGGTATCAGAGCCACTCGTTGTCTACGCGCGCACAGCGCTGTTAGTACTGAAGTAAAACACGTAAAAGAATCACTTGTAATGATCGCAGGGCTAACTTCCCAAGAGATTGATCGTATTGTAAAAGCCTGTTATGAAGCTGCATTGTTACGTTTTAGTCCACCTAAACAGGACTATATATCAGATGACGATATTGAGAAGCTTTTACAACCATCAAAAATTTAAAATAAGCATGAGTGAATGCAACTGATTAACTGCCAATGCACTCACTTAATAGCCAAGTACTACTTGTTTAAAACAGCTTTTGCATTATATAATTCACGCAAAATTACAAGGGAAAGATGATAAAAACTACAACTATTAAGCAGGAATCTTTAAATTCTGATGATTCTGCTATTAATCAGCAATCTTTAAATGCTGATAGTTCTACTAACAGCCTTAGCAATATTGGCTTAGATAGACTAGATGACACAGAGTTTGACTTGGAAAGGATAATGTTAGAGGAATTTGCAAAAGGATTACCAAGTGATATCCCTATGGCTGATTTTTAAGGATTTACGCTTATTGGGGGCAGCCGAGGTCATTTTTCTAAACAATAGCCCCCAAACCTTTCAAAGTAGCGATAGTTGCTGTGGTTAAGCCTTTAACTCCTCTAATTTTCATTCCTTCATAAAATTTCTTAGCTTTCAAAGTTTTTAAGCACTTACTTGTGCTAATATCCCATATTCGAATTGTCTCATCAGCACCACTGCTAGCTAGATTTATATTATCTGGGCTAAAGTCTATTGACCAAACCCAAGCGGAATGTCCATATAATGTCCTTTTGCATTCACCAGTTTCAATATCCCATATCTTAACTGAGTAATCAGGACTACTACTAGCTAAAAAACGACCGTTCCGGCTAAAGACAACTGCTTTGACGATACCATTTACACATACCTGGAAGGTTTGGACACACACACCAGTGCTAACACTCCACAAGCGGACTGTTCCGTCATAACTAGCACTTGCGATCAGTTCACCATCCGGACTAAAAGCAATTGACCAAACCCAATTGGTATGACCCTCAAACGTTCCTTTACACTCACCAGTGCTAATATCCCACAACTTTACCGTCTGATCCCAAGCACAACTAGCTAATGTCCTTCCTTTAGGACAAAAGGCAACAGACTGGATCGCAGCACGATGACCCTGTAAGGTTTGTAAAGTTTTGCCTGTATTGATATCCCATAACTTCACTGTTAGGTCTTGACTACCACTTGCCAACATCTGACCATCTGGGCTGTAAGCGACTGACCAAACTAGCGCTTGATGCCCGTGAAAAGCTTGCAAGACTTGACAAGTGTTAGTATTCCATAACTTAACTGTTTGATCGTCACTGCCAGTTGCTAGTGTCTGCCCATTTGGACTGAAAGCTACCGATCTAACCGCAGCATCATGGGCTTGGAAAATTTGTAAAGCTTGACCCGTATTGACATCCCATAACCTCACCATATGGTCTTGACTGCCACTTGCTAACATCTGACCATTCGGACTGTAAGAAACTGACCAGAACTGGCTAGTATATCCACTGAAAGTCTTTAGACATCGACCTGTACTAACATCCCATAACTTCACTGTTTGGTCTTCACTACCACTTGCAAGAATATTTCCTTGTTGACTAAAAGCAACAGAAAAGACCCAAGCGGAATGCCCCTGAAGGGTTTTCAAACATTGACCCGTGGTAGCGCTCCATAGTTTTACTGTATGGTCGAGGCTGCCACTAGCGATGAGATTACCTTGAGGACTAATGGCAACCGACCATACCGCAGCATTATGTCCTTGTAAAGTTTTAATACATTCACCAGTATCAATGTCCCACAATTTCACTGTTTGGTCATCGCTGCTACTTATTATTGTCTGACCGTCAGGACTGATAGTGATTCCTCGTATCCCGTCATCATGTCCCCAGAAAATTTTGAGGCATTCACCAGTACTGGTGTCCCATAATCTAATTGTGTCGTCATCACTGCCACTTACTAGCATTTGTCCATCTAGAGTGAAAACTGCACAGATTATCCAACTTATATGTCCTTGAAATGTTTTGAAACATTTAGCAGTATTAATATGCCATAGTTTCATCGTGCAGTCATTACTGCCACTGACTAGTGTTTTACCATCTGGACTAAAGGCAACTGTCCACACTTCATGTGTGTGTCCTTGTAAAGTTTGTAGACATTTCCCTGTATCTACATCCCATAATCTCACCGTGTGATCACTACTACTGCTAGCCAGCATATTACCATCAGGACTAAAAGTTAGTGATGGAATCCAGTTAGTATGACCTTGACAGGTAAGAACTTGCTTACTATCCATAACTTGATATAAGCGAATTTCGCCATTAGTATCGCCGATTGCCAAAAGTTTGCCATTAGGGCTAAAAGCTATTGACAAAACACCACTAAAAGTTTCGGTAAAAATTGACTTACTTAAATCAGTATTTTGAAAATTGACATCATATAATTTTATGTTCCGCAAGTCTGCTTGCCAAATAGTCAGTTCGGAAAAATCATAACCTGTTAAATTTGTCTGTAGTTGACAAAGCAAATTAAGAACATTTCCACCTGTGTAACTTGGTTCTTCGGGTGATTCTTCTCGTAGTTTAACTAGAATTTTAGTTAATTGATTTTCAATTCCTCTTTTGCTCCTCAAAATAGTGAGCAACCCATTAATTACTTGTTTGAGGATGAGACGAACTTGAGTTTCTTTGATGTAATCTTTAGCACTTGCCTTGACCAGTGCATGGCATCTAAAAAGCTCAAGATTTCCAGTCGCAATCTCTTCACAGACTTGCTCTATCAATACCTGAGCTATATATTCCATGACTACAGGTTGTAGAGTAAAGCTTGTTATACTTTTCTCAACTAGTGATCGCCTTATTAGCGATTCTAAAGCCTCTAGCAATTTTCGTTGTGATACTGGTGATAAAATATCATCTTGCAACTCAGATAATGAAACTGGCTCACAATTAATTGCTAGCCAATACATTATTTCTTTTTCCAAATTTGATAATCGCTCAAACTGTTGCGTTAAAATATCACGAATATCCCCAAAAACAAAAGTATTTTGTTGCAAAAACTCAGTTACATTACCAGCAAACACGTCTTCAATGGTTGTAGCAACTATTTTTAAAGCCAATGGATTGCCTCCATAGCATTCAATCATTGCTTTCCATTCATCTTCTGCTGCTGATAACCTCTTGAGTTTCAAAATTTTCTGCCCTTCTGCTACGTTCAAACCATTTAATTTTAAAGAGCGAACTGGTAGTAATTTTCCTTCCAGTAGAGCTACTTCTTTAGGTTTTTCTCGACTAGTCAACACTAAGCAGCTTTGGTGAGTAGCTTCTCCTAAACGTCTAAAAATTTCACCATATTCCTCATATCCTTCTTGATATTGTCCAGCTCGACTCCCATAGCGCAAAATCGACTCAGCATTGTCAAGTATCAGCAGACAACGATGTGTTCGCAGATAATAGATTAGTCGTGATATCTTATCACTTAAGCTTTCTGGTAAGTTAACTTCTGTTTCCTGCTCTTCCGATAGGAATTGGAGGAACTGAGTTAATATGGTTTTTGCGGGTGGAGCTTCGCGTAGAGAGCGCCAAATAACATATTCAAATTCTTCTTGAATCTGTTGAGCAAACTTTATAGATAAAGCAGTTTTACCAATGCCACCCATTCCCAATAATGCTACCAATTGACAACGTTCATCAACGATCCATTGCTCTAATATGGTAACCTCTTCTTTACGTCCATAAAAAACAGAAATAAAGCTAGAATCTCCCCAGTCTAACCGAGTATTTGAGTTTAAATAGTCACTTTTGTGTAATTTTGACTGAAAAGCTAAAAATAACTTTTCAAGAGTTTTTTTATCAACCCCTCCTTCACGATTCAGTACTTTCGAGATTGTACTGGTATACAATCCCGTAAGAGTGCTGATTTCTTCCAATGTATAGCTATTTCCAAAATTTTCCTTTGCTTCTAACTTACGTCTTGCTTCCTGAAGTTTTTGCCAACCCCTAGTAGTAAGTGCAACGCCACGTTTGCGTCTCCAATTCTGTAATACCATTTATTAAAAATGTAACAGTTTTCAGTCTTAAAAACTTACCAATAATTAGAATTATTGCATCTTTCCAAATTTATAAATATATCGCACCTACTCTTCGGTATAACCAAATTTCTCACCAAAGTAAACATTTTTCGCAACTACCTACAGGAACATTGATTAGATTAACCCTCTTCTAAGAAAGCAGATTTAGTGAGGGCTGAGGAATAAGCTCAAAACCAAAAACTCAGACTTTTTTGAATCAGTAACTAATGATTCTAATAGCAACAGGCGATCGCACTGCCACAGAAACTCTGACATTTATATCAGGTGTCTTTAAGGAGCTTGAGTTGCTTAAATGCCTCCCCTTTAGCCAAAAATCTATATTTTCATAAATTAGCTTTTTCATGTTCTTACTTGCTGGTTTTTATCCACCTGTCATCTTTGAGCCAGAGGATTTAACTACCAGCCTTTAGTCAATTTTGCCTGTCAAATCAGCGACCAAGTACTGTACAAATGGCTTTTACTATAGCCTTATTTGTAACTAGAACACGGCTCTCTAGAAGCTTTTGCTCAACTACGCGCATCAAAGGCTTGGCATTTATTACCCATGAACAGAGGATTTGTTGTTCTTTATTGTCCATAGTGCAACTAAAAAAGCCTAATTTTCACCTATTTTTGTGCTGTTTCCTTAGCCTTAAGTTTGGTTACGGGCTTTGAGGGCGTTGACTGCCTGACGCTCCTGTGGGGTCAACTCTTTCCAAACAGCCGATTTAAACTCACTCGTCCATTCTTCTGTAAGTTCAGCAATCAACTCCCAACACTGATCGGCAATAGATTCTCTAATTAGTGCCACATTACCCATAAGTTTCTGCTCAAAAGACAATTCGAGGGTGGAACCAGAGGTGGAACACTCTTCTATTACCTGTGGTGATTGAGTTTGAGGTTCAGAAACAATTTGTTCCACCCCCTGCCCCTCTAAACTTTATTACCCATTCAGTTTGAGTCTTTTAAACCTTTTTTGTAGTACTAATGTAGTTATTTAGTATTCTTTTTTGTTGGCTATTATTTTCTTTTTCAGTTTTGACCCAAAAAACGGGAAAAACTTTTTTGCGTACTGTGCGGAAACTCAAATTTTTTCAACTGACATGAAATTCACGTCAATCTGACTAGGTTTTACCATAGATTTACCAAGAATTTGACATAGTTTGGCTGCGGTCAAACTTACGGCTCCCATGAAATTTACATGGTTCTGACTAAGATTTCACATCAATCCAACATGAAACTGCCATAGATTTCACATAAAACTGGCATGGCACACTGATGTATTTTGCTACCGTTTTTTGTTGTACTGAGTTGAGCAATTAATTCCTATTAGGCTCATCTAAACAGGTTTAAATGCTATTGCCTGTTCGAGAGAAGCCAATACATAGGGCTTGCTGCTCTCTTGGTAAAACAGGAATAGCAAGAGCGTCAGTCTGTCCCTTAACAGCGAGGTTGTTTATCTAGAGTCTTCCCTAGCTCCCTAGCTTAAGAATGAGCCAACACTGGCGACAGTTTCATTCCAATGCCTTGAGTTGCTTAACCGCCTCACGTTCCTCTAGAGTCAACTGTTTCCAAACAGCCGATTTAAACTCACCAGCCCATTTTTGGGTCAGTTCAGCAATCATGCCCCAGGATTGCCAAGCAATGCACTCTCTAATCAGTACCACGTTGCCAATAATTTCCTCCTCCATTGATAATCCAGAGGTGGAACCGGGGGTGGAACCGGGGGTGGAAGATTTTGGTTGTTCGTCTCTTTGAACATTGACTGTTTGCTGTGACGCTTCCTCTTCACCTTGTAGACCAACCTCTGCTACATCTACGCTCTTTTGTTGGCTCTCTACTTCTGTTGTCAATAAGCTCTCTGGCATAGCAATAAGCTCATCTGGCACACCAGATTTCACACCAGTTGAACTAGCTGTATCCCTTGCAGGCACTTCATCGCACACCTCCCACACCAATGGAGCGCCCTCTACTTCATTTTCACAATCAACATTGGGATTGATCTCTGATTTTGACTCAAGATTCCCATCCCAATCTTGATCAGCCCTATTGACATTGACATTGATATCTGATTTTGGTTGAGGATCTAGATCGGCTTTTTGTTGACCAGAATCATTTTTTTCATCCAACCCCTCATCACTGGTGTGGGTGGTGTGGAAGTCTTGATTTATCTGGCTTTGTTGGTGTGGATTTGGTGTGGAATTTGGTGTGGAATTATCCCTTATTGCTATGGGTGTGCCAGTTATTGACATTGGCACATTATCAAAACTAATTCCTTGCAGTGCTTGTAACTTTCGCTTACCTGATGGGTGGGGGACAGTGGTTAATTTGGCCTTGGGGAATAATGCTTTTATTCTGGGTAGGGCTTGGTTAATCGCCTTGACTGTTTTATCGCTGGGCTTGGACTGTTCCTGCCATATCGCTTTAACCTTGCCATTGCTAGATTCCTCAAATGACAAAGTACCGTTATCGATGTACCAATTCTCTAGCCGTTGCCAGATATCAAAGGCAGTAACGATACCCGAATGGTTATAAGCCAGCCCTGTATCCTTGCAGAATTGGAACAAGTGCGAGTTTTCCGCTTGAATTTCTTCCAAGGCTTGTTGAGTGCAGCTGTAGTCAATGCCCTCAACGATTAATGCCTGTAACCCAGCAATCATCTTATTTAAAAATGCTGGAGCAACACACTCTTGCACAAAATCCACGTCATAAGCAAACCGAGGGTCGGCTAATAGCTCTTTTGGATTGTTGGGGTCAGGATTGTTCTTGAATGTTTTGTCAAAAATCAAGGCAACAATGCGGTCGATAGTAGCTTGAATGGTTCCATACAATGGCGGGGTTTCATTCAAGTTATAGATGCCGATGGCATTGGGGTTATACTCGATGTGGTCTTTGCCTTTACGCTCGGAGTGTAAGACGTTACCAGTAGCAAATAATTTGAGCGATTGAATTTTATCGAGTCGTGTTGTCTGTGGGTTCTCTGATGCCCAATTGACCCGGCTGTTAACCAGGGGAGCTAATGCAAATTTCCGCCCTTCATCATAGGCTACAAAGTCAGCTAAGGAACAACTGGTCATGCCTTGATGCCCGTAGATGATCGATACTACCTGCCGAATCGAATCTTTACCATTTGCACCTAAGCCACAAGCCAGTATGACCTTTGTTTCTCGTCCGCGACGCTTGCGAACTTCCGCTAAATCAAGACTCGCCCCCAGATTCCTTAATAGAATTTGTTGCTGTGGGGAGTCCAAACATCCTAGTAAGCGATCGCAATGTTTGGGGTTAGCAAGAGGGTCATACTTCACCAATGGTTCATAAGTAAAAAAGTGCTTATCTGGGTCGTGTTCTTCTAAAACTGGCCTTGGTATTGGGCCTGACCAGTCAATGGCTAACACGCCATTGGTACAGTTCACCCCTGGCGGATTGAGTAATTGCGGGTCAATTTCGACTCGTAGCTTAACCCACTCCAGTAATTCTTTGACCTTGTTGGGTTTGGCATAAGGGTAGGTGATGACAAAGCTATCACCCTTTTTCTTCATCACCGGATATGAATTGCAATAATTGGTGATGCGCCGACGTTCAACTGCATCAGGTGAGTATCTGTAGCCTTTGCCATGCCAGTAGTACAGCTTGCCATCGGCACACATCCATTTTGTTTCGCCGTAAAGGGTGTTAAACCCTTTTTGCAAGAATGTGTTGTCCGGCTCCGACTCGCCATCATCAGCAACATCTAATGTGTCTTGGGCTAGAAGTTGTTGCTTTTGGGTGGTAATTTCTTCGATTTGCTGGAGTATCAGTTCTACTAATTCATCCCCTGTCATGCCCGACTCAAAAATATCTGCTACATCTCCTTTATCTTGTAGGGATGGCTGAATTTTTAGCAAGTCAATGGCAACAAAACCCACTCCGGCTTGTGAGCAAATTTCTTCGATTCTACGGGCTTTGTTCCAGCCAGTAGAATCATTATCTACGCAGTAAGCCAGTAAAAAATCTTTACCTGTGACGGTCTTCATTTGTCCCAATGAGTGCATGATCTCACCATCGGAACTGCTGCCCACCCAAGTAATGCTGGCGAGTCCTTGGGTTCTGGCTGCTTCTACGCATTTTTCCCCTTCATGCCCTAGCACTACAGGTATGCCTTCTGTGGTTTTGATCATGGCGATCGCTTCCGATTGTCTGTAAGCGGGCCATTTCCCTTGCTTGTTCCAGGCAACGAGGTTAGTTATAGGGTCAATTCGGCTGACTGAGAATGTTTTGACTGTGCCTTTATCTTTAGCGGCACAGGGACAAGAAAACCTATGAGCCTTTCGTTCTTCACCATAGTCATATTCGATGACTGTAATTTCTTTTAATTCGGATGGTGTTGCTCCTGAAGCTAATAGTCTAGAGCTAACGGATTTGGGAACGAAATCAGGTGTTACAGGTTGTGGCGTGGTGATTTCACCCGATAGCCTACATATTCTTAACTGTGATGGGTCTACATCTAAAACTTTGGGTGGGCAAGCGGGTTTTTTGGCTTTAATGGGTAAGGGACTGGCTGATGGTGTAGAGCCTAGTTTTCGTTCTTCTAGTACCTGACTCCAGGGCTTGATTGCTTCTCTAATATCGCGGTGAAGGCACTCGTTATAACAACTGTATTTGCCGTTATTCGGGTTGATGCTGAGGTTATGACCACCGCACACTGGGCAAATATATTTATTCTTGACCCTTGTTGGTTCTAACTGGTCGATGAAGTTGCGAATATCAAATGAATCTGAACCGGCGATCGCTGTAGAGGAGGAGAATTGTGCAACCATTACGCGATACCTCCGATTTGATTCAATTGTTGATAATTAGCTATTAAAAAAATCTCTGTGTTGTCTCTATAGCAAGTGTCTCCGAGGATTTTAAAACAGTTAATTACTGTGCTATTATCTATTTCTGACAGCAAATTTCTTGATGCTGTAATATAGATACAATGCCCCCTGACAATGTTACCGATGCACTCATGGTAACTGTCGCTGTAAACTTGTAGTTTAAGCATATTAACTTTTATTAAATCCGGGCTTTCCCGGTATGAGTGAACAAACAACGCTGAATCCGCCAAGATAGGGCGTTGTTAAGAACTAAAAGCTCTCGGTTTCCACCGGGGGCTTTTTGTTATTGATGTGAGGATTATAGCACTATAGTCAAAGTGCTATTTATTTTTGGTTGACTCAGGATCGTTTTCTTCTAACCACTTATCAAGAAGACCTTTTAAAACTTCATCCATAGTTGTTTTTAACTGTATACAGGTTATTTTGAAGCGATCGCGCTTTTCTTCATCTACTCGAAATCGCACAAAAACCTGTTTGTTTGAATCGGTCATAGCAAAATGTTTCTTTAGCAAATTAGCAATACTTTACTATTGTCGCCAAATAGTTAGCACATTCAAGTAAATGATTCAATAGCACTATAGTTTTTGTGCTATAGTGCTATTAAGGCAAAAACGTCAGGGAATGACCAAACTTGCATTAGATGGGATAAGTGCCAGTGTGCCACCGCATCATTGCAAGGATGTTTAAAACCAAGACAGCAAGCCTATTTCAGAACCTTGTCAATTGAATAATTAGAGGGTAAAACCTTATGACAGATTTGGCAGAAATGCCCGAAAATGCCCTGACGAGGCATCAGGGTACACTCACGCTGATAGCAGGTTACGACCTCGGTAACTCTGGCGTTAAGTTCGTGACATCAGACCGAAAAATCAGGTTTCCAAGTTATTTAGAGAATTGCTACTACCGTCCGACTGAGTTACCAACTGAGGGTTATGTAGAGTACCTAGAAGGAGACGCAATCACCAAGCTGGACTACAAACAGTGGTTGTCAGGCTATGCCGCTTATGATGCAAACCCCAAAAACCACTTGCGAGTGACTGATGATGCAACCGCTAAAGTCACTCAATCACTCAAACACCTGTTAGCAGCACTGTCTTACTATCCCTATAAGCCAGTAATTAACCTAATTATCTGTGCCTCTTTGCATGAGCGAGGAGATTTAGAGGAACAGTTGATTGATGCCATTGCAGGTAAACACATCGTTAGGTTTGGTGGTAAACCTATACCAACAACAGTCAACATTCACGTTTTGAAAGTTTACGACGAAGGACACGCCGCCATCGCTGCTAATGCCCATAGACTCGACACCAGCAAACAGAACGTGATTGTAGATATTGGCAATCGTACAGTCATAGCAACCTTAATTGGACAAAAGGGACATTTAGCCAACCGCAAGACATTTGATAACGGGGTTGAGGAATTAATCAAAATGATTTCCGTCAACCCAACATTTAAAAACCGACTACAGGGTGAAATAGCAATACCTCACCTAATCCGTCAGGGATTAGAAAGTAGTGAAAAACCGTTTTGGTATGGGAAACAATTCAGCTTTGAAGACATTTACAGTCAAGAATTAATGCCTTGGGTGCAGAAGTCACTTTCCCCAGTTTTCAAATTCATACACCCGTGGAAGATAAACGCCGATGCTTGCTTAATTATTGGCGGAGGTTCGCAACTAAGGGGCGTTGACGAGGCATTAAAAGCTAAAGGATTCGTAATAGCAGAAAACCCACTCTGGTCAAATGCAGAGGGGTTATACCAACTAGCGACAATGATGTATTCGAGGGGAATAGATGAGTAACGAGAGCATCAGAGTAGTGATTAGAAAGCCGTTTCATCCAATGCTTAAACAACTATCCGAACAACTAAATATTGATGATTACGGCGAATTGGTCAACTACATACTTTTAGAGTTCCAACGACGCGGCGGTGACTTTTCCGAGTCGGTGGAAATGCCTAGCAAAAAGGTTGAATCATCTCTGGCTAACAAATTAGCAGCAATGTTTTGATAAGTATGAACAACCTAAATAGAGTTTATGACAGCACAATTCTCAGCAGCCAAAAGGTCTACCAGATTGACAGAACGCTGTATCGCTACCTCTACAAAACAGGCACAATCCAAGCCCCACAATTTATTTTTCGCCCACTAGCAGGACAGCGAAAAAAAGCTGATTTGAAACTGAATCACAAAGGTTTAACTAATCGCTGTTATGAGGTAGAAGGAGCGACTATAAAAAGTTCTGTCATCAGTCAAGAATCACTGCAATTATCAATTTTGTGAGGTAAATTATGAATACTCAACCACTACCAGAATTAGTTACACAAGCCCAAGAATTACTAACACAAATCCGCCAGCATCCACAGTTTTTAACCTTGGATTTTCACCCCGATGTGAATGTTAGTGATGCTCAACAAGCATTAACTGAATTAGGCTGGGAACTCCTTGCACACAACAACGTTGATTTACATTGCTTTGACGGTTTTTTATCCTAAGAGAAAGAGCGAATCCATTGCTTCTTAAACATGGTGTTCGCTCCAAATGCAATTAAGCATCATATACGCTACTTGAATCTTACCAGCAATGAATAAACCACTAGGCTTTTTCACCTCAACAATGCCGGGGGATGGTTCCTACCTAGATGAGCTTCAGCAACAATACGGCAGCACATTTGAACAACTAAGCAAGGTAGAAAAACTCTTTCTCCTGCAAAACATAGCCCAAACGTTACTGGGAGCCGAAATCAACGTTATTGGCAGCACAGTATCAGCGTCGGCTGTTTCAACAGTCTCTCCAATTGTTCAAGGTCTTTACAAACGAGTAACTTTAGGCGACCTATTGGGGCTGGCAGAGGCACTTGTTAATCAACTCAAGTACCAGCAACAGGAGTAAAACATGGCGCGTAACTATGGATCTGCCAAGCTGAAAAACCACATTCCCAGCACTGCCCCTGGTACGCTCAACGCAATGGGCAGTTTATTTGACGTGTCAGCAGAAGACTTCAACAAAGCCGTGCAGGGCGACCAAACGGTAATCACCCGAATTGCAGATATGGCGCGACTGTCGGACACAGCCAAAGCCAATTTACCCAAGGCGCTGGAGGCATATCGGAAAATCATTGAAATCACGGGGGATGTCAATCAAGCCTACGCGGAACTGGTGCAACTGACCCAGAAGCACGGAACGCAAACCCTGAAAGCTATCAACGCCAGTAAGACAGGAGAGCAGCGTTTCAAAAATGAGATGACCGAGATACAAGCCGAACACGTCAACGCTACTACTGCGGAGGCAACCCGACACGCTCAACGCTCAAGCCTGATTCAGATAGCAGGGGCCACCGCCGATCTAATGGCTCTAGCAAAATACGAGGCAGATTTAATCAAAGCGTCTAACAAAGTTCCTGAAGCACAGGATACAGCAGATCGCGCCTATGAAACTGCGGTAACTAACGCACTGTGGACAAACGGCAGTGAAGCGAAGACCGACCGCATACCCAAGCCGAACTACAGCCGGACTGCTGGGATTAGTCGCGTAGGGCAGTGGTTCCGCAACTTTATGGGCATCTAAACCACAAGTAAAAAGCCAGAGTCTCTTAAACTCTGGCTTTCATGCCAGTTTGTAGGGTTAAGAAGGAGTAAAAATGAATGATCTTGAAGCTCTACTATCTCAATTTCACTCCAACAATGAACAGACTCCCTCTCCTTATTGGAGTGAACCACAAAAAACTCAAACCAACCCAGAGGATGAGGACAGCGAACGACTAGAGCAATCTATTAGGGATGTTTTCAATAACAAGCAACTCCTCAACAAAGCTCTAGCCACATTTTTGGGCGTATTCACCGCTAACACTGGAGTCAGCCTACTAACGAGTTTATCCATTGGCGCGATCGCTTCTGGCACACTAGGCAGCATTGTACTGGGGTTATTCTTCGCCAACACCCTCACCAAGATTCAATATGACGGCAGAATCCACATTGGCGAAGACTTCATGGTGGCGACTGTTCAGACTGCAAGTGTAGGGGCTTCGCTGTGGATAGCCTTTGATGAGTATCGGGTTGTAAGGGGAGCGACTAAGGCAGGTAAGACAAGGTTTTACGAGGAAGTTAGAAACTACGAAGTTAAACCAATTCCCCAACCTGAAACACCTTGGTTGTTGATGGGGTTAGGTGCAGTGGGGTTGTTGCTATTGGCAGCAGTGCTAAAGGGAGCAAACCAATGAAACTTAAGCAGTTCGAGTCTTATAGAAGCTCAGGGACAGCCAACAATATTACTGTAGGCGTGCTGGCAACCATCGGGTTAATTTGTGGCGCTAAATCATTTACTGGCACTCAAATCAGTTTGGTGGAATATTGCTTCATCCCCGAAACACTGACCTCACCAGATAACCGCGCTAGATACTGCACACCAGATAAACGATACATAATGCCGGAGTCTGAGTTTTATGCCGAAGCTTACGCACCAGCTAACCCTGAATTTCAACGTAATAATTTCCTGCCTACCAAAGCAACCAGATTAAGGATTATTCCAAAGAGCAACCCAAATAAACCGCTTTGGGGTCTAGCCGCAGTCGTGACTACTGGTGGTGCTTTCGCATTGTCCAAGGCTAGGGAATGGCGATTGATGCAGTTGCTACCCGAAATTAGGAATGAGTTAAAAGCCAATTGGTTGATTAGCAAGCTTCGTGAAGGCTTGAGACTCCATAAAGAAAGCTACACCGCGCAGTTAGACTACGAATTTCACCAATGGTCTGAGAATCGACGGGCAAGGGCAGCCCAGTTATCAAACATGACACCGCAAGAGTTAGCCATATTTCAGGAGCAAGTCAGGTTAAGGGCTGAGGCAGAAGCACGGGCGCAACTACAACAGACAACCGGACAGCCAGTGGGTGCATTGCCAGGGCAGTCGATAGAAGATATCACTAATCCGTCAGATAAGGTTACTGGCGCTGACTCTACCCAGGCGATTGCTCCCAAAGACAGTTGGGTACAAAACTTAGTCAAACAAACTGCTCTCATCTGGGGCAACCAAGGAGGCGGTAAATCTTGGCTGGCTCGTTACGTTGTTAAACAGAAAAAAGAAGCTGGCTACCGTGTTGTTGTCCTTGACCCTGACAGCAACCGTGCAGAATGGCGAGGGATTGAAAGTTATCACGGATGGGACGAGATAGAACAGCAGATCCGCAATTACGTTAAAGAATTGGAATCAAGGTTAAAAACTTTCAATGATTCTTCTATGAGTGAGGAGCAATGGCGACAAAAACTTTGGGCAGAGGGTAAAGCAACTGCCCTAATTTGTGAGGAAGCAACCACCTACGCTGACTTCATTAAAGATGCAGAATTATTGGAGAAATTCGGCAAGCTGGCACTTACTAAAAGTCGCAAACAGGAGATGCCTTTAACTGTGGTAGCTCACAACAATACCCAGACTTGTTTATTCGGAATTAAAGGCTTACATAATCTCGTTTCTAAAATGCTTCAGGTTGAATGTTTGGCTGAAGTAGATCCAGTTACATTACAGCCTAAATCTACGGGTAAAGCAAAGGTAAAACTCGATAGTTCTAACGAATGGCTTGATGTTATTCTGCCCAAAATGACAGCCAAAATCTCTAACTTTAGTGAGACAGTGACACCAGAATCTAACTCAATTCCGCCCATAGATAAAGCCACTTTAGAACGCATTTATGAACTTGAGTTTAATATCGGTGGCAAGACTGATGATACTTCAAATGAACAAAATAAGCTATCACCAATGGCGCAGAAATTGTATGAATATCTCACCAGAACTGAGCGAATAGAAGCTGATGTAAGAGAGTTCAAAGGCAATTTTAAAGTCAACGGTGAGAGATTCACTGTTGAGCAAATTAAGGGCTGGATGTATGAAATTGTTGGGGCATCTTTAGCAGACTGGATAGGCGAGGGTGTTATCAGGATCAATCAAATTTGACTGCTAATAGTGTCTTGTGTCTGCCCCCAAAAACGCCCTTTTTTAGCGGACACAGGACACCAGACACCACAGACACTAAAGCCCGAACCCCTTATACAGCTTAGACACCAGCAGACACCACCCCAGACACCGCCCAGACACCAAGTGTCTACTGCGTGTCCGCTAGACACCAATAATAAATCCGCCAATAAATAGCCATTTACTATTAGAAGATTATCAACATCATGCTGAAAATAGTAATTGTTGAACCAGAAACATTCACGCTCTTAGGCATCAAAGGAGCTATTGCACAATCTCCTGATATAGAAGTTACAGGGTCAGCTAATTGTGGCAAGATAGGTTTTCAGTTAATTGAACAAGTAAATCCTGATGTTGTGTTAGTCGATTTACTATTACCCGACATGAGTGGTTTAGAACTTACTCGTTCAATTAAAAGAAATACTAATAGTAAAGTGGTGATATTTACTAATGAGACTCATTCAGACTTTATTAACTCGGCTTTTCGTTATGGTGCTGATTCTTATATGCTCAAGAGTGCCGATATAGAATTGATTGAACTAGCCATCAAGAGAGCTTACTTTAATGAATGCCTACTTGACCCTAAGCTGGCTAAAAAACTATTAGAAAGGCTTTATCAAAATACATATATTGACCCCAATTTCGTTGAGAAAAACTTGATAGATCCACCAAGTGAGCGACAAATACAAGTCCTGCGTTTACTGGCTCAGGGTTTAGTTTTTGAACAGATTGCCCGTGAAATGTTTCTCTCTGTTAGTACGGTCAAACAATATGCCAGTGATTTGTATAGTAAATGGGGCGTGAAGAACCGTTATGAGGCGATAAAAAGAGGGGCGATGCTTGGTTACATCGACTATAACTTGATTGTGAATGAATGATGTATTGGTGGGGAGACGGAAGGTATTAAGTCGGGGAGTGGTGAATTTTAGCTATTCTCTATCCTACATAAAGTAATAAATTTAGTAGTTGGATAACAGCTATTTTCTCCTGTTATCTCGAAAACTTTATTTGCTGCGGGTGTCCCAGCAGCTTGGGATCATGAATCTTTTTGGCAAGCTGAGTCCGGCATTTTAGCTCAAGACCGGACTATGTTTGCCAATGTTTATCAAGTGCCACCAGGCTATTTTCTATTGGCATCTCGCTCTGGAATGCAAGTGCATCGTTATTGGGATTTTGATTATCCACTAATTAATAATTCCTTTTTTTAACCAAAAGTCGTACCATTCCACCCCCACATTGCACCCTTAGCGTCAGCAAACTCTATGTAAATTCTATTTTTTGGCACGCCTAGACTTTGATGAATTTGTTGACAAAAATCTTGACTCATAGCCTCAGTTTGGTCTGATTTCATGGTACCAACACTTTTGATTTCGATATAGCAAACGGGGTCTGTAGTCCCAGCAAATGTCATAGGAATTTCTGCTTCTAAAGCAGTCATTACATAAGATTCTGGCTTTCCTAAATGTTTAGCTAACTTAGCTGATAGACCTTTTAACAAGGCCTCAACTTGAGCTTTTTCAGGTGCAGATACAGAAGTTTGGACTTTAATTAAAGGCATAATTAATCATGATA
This sequence comes from Nostoc parmelioides FACHB-3921, assembly GCF_014696625.1. Lineage (GTDB taxonomy): Bacteria > Cyanobacteriota > Cyanobacteriia > Cyanobacteriales > Nostocaceae > Trichormus > Trichormus parmelioides. The sequence goes on along the minus strand of NZ_JACJQL010000048.1, from coordinate 22,963 downwards.
AATATCTCTAGCTGTGCTTTTTAGCAGCACGCCAATGTCTGAGGTAGGTGAATATTCTAGCAAAAAATAGTTGCTCCCAAAGCTATTGTGCTTTGCCACTGACTCTATTGTGTGACTAGGTGGGATAGTAGATGAGAAAGCTTATATATCCATAATCTGTCACAGATGAATTATTGGCTAAGGAAATCGCTGCTCGGCCATGAGTGTTCCTGAAGCCGTAGCGATGAAGATTTTGGCGATGAATCAAGAAAATATTGGCTCAAGGAAGTTAAACGCGCTCCCGCACGCTACCTCACCGGATGGTAAAGTCCACTTTCTGGGTTATACCTCCAACCCAAACCACTAGGGTCACGTCCCCTACTCCAGCTAATAAACTCCTCCGGCCTTTTGGCATTCACTCGGATACGCTCTAGAGTTTCTACATCTACCCCCAAACGCTTTGCTAAATTTTGTAGAGTATAAGTATCTATCTTTACCTCACCCTGACCCTGGTAGTAACGTGAGGATGATTGCTTGGGTTTACTTTTGCTATTGAGGTAAATGATCAGTTGGTTATACGCTGTCTCTAACTGCCCCACACGATCGCTGATAGCCGTCAGTTCCTCTTTCAACTCATCGGTAGAACCTGAAGAGTGCGGTGATTCTAGTTGGGCTACCCGTTGCTCTAATTGCTGTATTGAAGCATTGGTATCGATATCAGCAGTGCTATCTAATTTGTTTACTAATTCTTGGATTCCTTGCAGTACCTCGTTTGTACGCCCTTGCCTGTGCAACCGTGACAACTCCCTTACAGCGTCTTTTAACGCAACGGGGACGCGGAGCATCTCGCTGGGCGGCGGTTTCTTGCTTTGAGTTTTCTTAGAGGGCATGGTGATATCTTGGCTGATATCACTATTGTAGGTGGAAAGTTATGGCATACATTTTAATAACCGCTTTGAGTTGATCATGTCCCCAAAGCGGTTGGCTCAATATATTTGTTTCTTCTATAGAAAGTGGATCTCAGGAGAGTCGAAACCATGAAAGACTCTAACTTTATTAACACTGACTTACCTTTAACTACTCAACTCAAAGAAGTTTTGATTCCAGCAAGCAGTACATTTACGGGTCAATTTAAGTTAACTTTGTCTGATGACCAAATTGCCACTCCTAACAATGATTTTTCCGGCTCATTGACTATCACTCCTGTCAGTGTCCCAGAGCCTAAAACAAACACTGCATTAGTTTTATTAAGTTTAGGATTTACCTACTACTGCTGGTTGAAGCAATCACGACCTATTAATCCCAAAACTTTTAGTTCAGTAAAACTTAGTAATTGAAGGAGCTAGGGCGTGTCATCAATTCAACCAGACAACAGAAGCAGCCAAATAAATCGCACCCAAAAGTTGATGGCGCGTTTTTCATCGCCTCATCTAAGTACCTAAACTGAACTCTTTATACATTCTCGGTATAACATTGGTAAAAGCTGTAGAGAATGCGTTCAGTTATGATTAGTGGGGAAAATTGACTTTTTACGATTGTATAATAAGACACTGCAAATATTAGTGAAAGCAAAAACCGCAACGGCACAAACAACACTTGGTTCGGGAATATCTTTTGTAAATACTATCGAAGTAGGGCCGTCTAAGCCTCCAAGACCAGCAGGAATAAAAGTATCAATAAAAACTCCTGTTTTACCATCGTAACGCAAAATACTATCAGTGTTAAAACTGTTAACGTATAAATTGCCATCTGGGCCAAAAACGGCTTCTACAGGTGAATCTAAACCTCCGCTTCCACTAGGAACAAAGAAATCAATAAATTCTCCTGTTTTGCCATCATAGCGAGAGATACTATTATTTCTAGGATTAGCGACATAAAGATTGCCATCTGTCCCAAAACTGAAGTCAGCAAAAGTCAAGTTAGGATTGTCGCTTTGAGCAAAAACATCAATAAAATCTCCAGTCTGTCCGTTGTAGCGCAAAATTTGATTAGAAAAAACACTAGTTACATATAAATTTCCATCATTACCAAAGTTAATACCTAATGGGCCGTATAATCCACCACTACCAGGAGCTACAAAATTACCAATAAAAGCTCCAGTCGTTCCATCATAGCGACGAACACTATTTTTACTTGGTTCTCTTAAATTTAGAGAAGTCAGATAAAAGCTTCCATCACTACCAAAAAGTAGGTCTTCAGCAAAATCAATTTCATCTTTGTTATTCACAAAAGTATCAATAAACTTCCCAGTTTTGCCATCGTAACGTAGCACACTATCAGTACGAATACTAATGACATAGAGATTGTTATCAGGGCCAATAATTATTCCTGATGGGCCATCTAATCCATTACTACCAGCAGGAACAAAAGTATCAATAAACTCTCCTGTTTTATCGTTGTAACGAAGAACAGAATTATTACGTATGCTACTAACAAGAACAGACGCTTCAGCTTTTGGTGTATTCCACCCCATCAGTGTAATAGTCAATAATGAAAAGCCCAATTTATAAAACTTGGAAAAATTCATACTTTGGTAGACCCTGTTTAGATTTTTCCTGAAATTAACAATTTCACTCTAGAAAATCAAGTCCTACTAAGCAGAAAAATTCCCATTCCTTCTCACAAACCACTAAATAGAGGAAGGATTACAGTCTCAAGCATGAACATCACTGAAATAAGAAGCATCTACTTTGTTTCGAGCAATAATTTAGTTATTGCTCGAAACTAAGAATATAAGAAGATAACCAAAAATCAGCTAAAGATTAATACTTGTGCATCTGTTTGATATAGGAGTAGAGAATTTCGCGTTCGCCTTGAGGACGGACAATAAAGCATTGTTGCCCAACTGCATCATGACGTAGAACCACAACAACGCCCCCCTGTGGACAAACTCCTAAACAACTGGTGCTAACAACCCGATATTTTCCCCACAGCCCATCAAATTTTAAACGAGATTTCAACCAGTTTTGTAACTCGGAGGAGGCTGTTGTACTTTTATTAATGCGATGAGAACTGCCGTCAAATTGCTCGACTGTACATTGTGAACAAACTAGTACCAACCCGTTGTGCCACTGGGGAACAAAAGTAGGAATAGGAGGAATAGGAATTGCTGGCGGGTGATAAGAAGGCGGAGAACTTGGTTGCTCAGTAGATGAAAACTGCTGAAAAATTTGTCTTAGCAGTGCCAATATCCTTTTAAGCAGTTTCTTCATGGGTGAGTGGCTTTACTATTTCTCCAATAGCATCACCTAAATTGACCGTTAAGTTTGTTCTAACAGAGCAGGTATTTTATAAACACCCAATCAAATTGCCTGATTTAGCATAAGCTCTTACTTGCTGTTATAAAAACAAAGCAGTCGGTGAATTTAAGAACAGATTGTTGGGCATATTGCTGTTCCATTTCAGCTAGACCAAGAGCAAGTTCGTTATCATCAAAACTTGAAAGTAAAGACATATAGCGGTTTCGTACCATCTGGAAGTATTTAGACTTAGGTATTGCCAAAGGATATTCAACAAAATCCACCGCTACATTAAAACCAATCTTTTCAAGTATCTGAGTAAGATTATTATAGTGAGGTTGAATTTCTTCATATTTACGCAAAGCTTTGCTAAATAAGGGGTAATTAATCGTTGGCGGCAAAAGTATTAGTAGCAAAATCCCCCCAGATGCCATTTTCTTAAATAAGCTAGATAATAGAAGGTCTTTTTTATCAATATGATGGATTAATTCTTTAATCAGAATCTTATTGTAGGTTCTAGGCAAAGCAGCAAATTCTATTGCATCCATTACTATACATTCATACTTACTATTATTAGGAATTTGCTCAAGCATCTTGTCCGAGAAATCTACACATATAATCGGCTTCTGCAACTGAATTTGATTGTTAATTTCTTGAGCATATATTCCTGTCCCACATCCTAAATCTACCAAAATATCTGCTATATTTAAGCGTAAATGTTTAATAATTTCTTCAGTAAAGAACCTCACGTAATTTTCTGAATAAAACCATAAATTATCATATTGGATTGCTAAATTCTGGTAGTGATTTTGAATAATTTTACTCATATAATTACCTCACTTTAATTAGAATATTTGCTAGTCAATTTATCAATCTCACTCAGAATCCTTCAACATACCCGTTAACAATTCCGACATCTCCCACAGGTCTTTATTGCGATTATCGTCATAAATCATCAACGTCCTGGGGTCAGCATGACGGCTTAACTTCTGCACCTTTCTAATATTCCCATCCGTCGCATCCAATGCCGCCGTAATCGCCGAATGCCTCACCCTGTGCGGTGACATCGGTTTCTTCACCCCCACGAACTTAAAAGCCGCCGACACTATTTTATAGATAGCATCCGTAGTCAATCGATGCCCTTCATTATGGAAATCTAACGCTGTAAAAATTGGTAAATTAACATTCAAATCCCCCCTAGCAATTAACCAATCAGCAATCGCCGCCGCCACATCTTTGGACATATCCAAATATTCTTCATTCGTTCCCTTACCCTTACCCAAAACCCTCAACTTGCGCCCATAAAAATCAAAGTCACCCACATTTAACTGACATATTTCCTGGCGACGCAAAGCCAAACCCCACAGCACCAAAAAAATTGCATAGTTGCGCTTACCAATCAAAGTCTCCCTATCAAACTGCTGTAACACCAGTGCTATCGTCTTGCTATCAACCCCCCGCGTATCCCGATAAGCCTTGACCTTCTCCCCCTCGACATCCTCCAGGGAATAATTGCACACCCCCAACTTCCGCCCCATCTTTGCCAAAGACTTAATCGCCGCCAACCGCCGATTAATGGTTGCCTCCCTCACCCCCGACGCTATCAATTTCGCCTTATACTTCAGCACCACCATCACCGCTTGCTCTCGCTGCAAGTGCAAAAACTCCAGCACACTATCCCCAGTCGGCGGCAATAAAGTCATCTTCATAAAGAAATCCCGCAAATCTTTCTCGTAAGCACGCCGAGTATTGGGGTTGCGCTTATCTGCCAGCAGTTGCGCCAACACATCCGGGTCTTTATCAAGCTGCGCGTCAAAATACCTCGCGATCGGTGCATCTAAACACGCCTCCAACTCGACTTTAACTAGCTCTCCAAAAATTGGCTCGTTAAGCATAATTGCTCACTGGGTCGTTATTGATAATGCGCCTTTCCAATAACGTACATCATACCTCAGTGGGTGGGGGCATAAATGTTTACACTCGGCGAACAGCTAAATCCTTCTTGCGGAAGTAGGCAGGTGTTAATTAATCATGCTAAGTCTGTAATTTCCGGCTTTGATAGCAAAATTGATAGCTAAAAGTGGGAGATGTGGTGCAGATGTCTTTGAGGCAAGTCAGTTTATAAACCACCCTAGCAACGCCACCCATGCCTTGATGAAGCGAAGCGATCGCCGGAAGCCAAATAATTCTGGTTATAGTTTTAATTTATTAATCAGCTTTCTAGATTATTTTTCATGAAACTTAGAGTGTAGTGCATGAGATGGGAAACCTTCACGCACTAAAGTATGACCATTCATGTAGTCGTTATCTAATATCCCATAACATTTAATTTTTTGTGCTATTTCTATCACAAATTTTTATTTTATACTTATTGTTTGACTCAAAACATCATTCTATAGATTTTAACCAACCAACACATTTTTCATAATGAAATTTCTCAGATTCACAATCAGCAATTCTAACAATATCTTCTTGATGGTAAGGAAAAGAGAAAGAGCCGAGATATCCTTGTTTTATAGAACCATCTTCTAATAATAAAAAATAAATCCCATTGTCTTCTGGTATCCCTTCAATTAGTTCAAACTTTAATATTTTATTTGACATTTTAATTATCCTTGAACGAATCGCTAAAATTCTTGTTGTTCTAAACTCTTTAGTTTTTCTAGTTTCCGATTCAAAAGGGCTGCATCTGTCTCAGGTTCACCATCTTCACCTTGCCTGCGTTCCTCTTCCAGCCATTCCAACAGTTCGGCTTTGGGACGAAATGAGATTATAGGACGTTTTTGATTGTACTTTTCTTGTGACTCATAAACTCTATCTCGGTTAGCTTCATTCCAAAGCTGTTGGTTAGACTTAGCAGACGATTTGGCTTCAGAAAACTCTGACATTACCTCAATTTTGAGATAGCCTCCTTTACTCTTAAACTGCCAATTATTGTTGTAATAATCGAAGTGTTTTTTAGCTCCTTTTTCTGTTTTCCATCGCTTGCACAAATGTAAATCTTTATTAGTCCAAGCATATTCAAGATTAGAGTCAAATGTGTATAGCCAACCCAAAGGCTCATCATCTTTGGTATAGCAACAGTATCCGTAGTACATTTTATAAAATTGCTAACCTGATTAATTAATAATGCTTACTTTTTGTTGCAGGGAATATGCAAATTTTATCGCTTCGTCAAGATTCTCAAATTCTTGTTCACCAATGAAATTTTTCCAGTCCAACATAAAGTTAATGACTCCACGTTTCATACCAAGATAGAAAGTTACACTCACCGAATGCTCTCCTTGCGTTTTATTCAGTGGTTCAAGAATCTTAAAAAGTTCGTCTATTTTGGATTGTGCATTAGTCATTTTAATTGAATATAGTTTTTACTTCTAATATGTTCATCTTCTTCTATTTGTCACAACATTAAACTCAATTCCAGCATTGCCTCAGTTTGCGTTAACAACCTACCAGAGTACGGCGATCGCCAACAGACTCCCGGCTGTTCTGAGTTCTTCTCCTTACACCATCCGTCTGTATATAGCTTTTGTGCGTCAGCATCACGTTGAATAATCCCTGCAACGATTTCTCTAGCCTGTGCAAGTGTATCCACTCGCCGCAGCTTGCTTTTCTGATTGCTACTAACTAGAAATGGAGTTGCCCCGCTTCTATCTTCAATCAACCAACCTTTATTTGTGTTACTTCTTCCAGGTATCCCATTGGAATAGTAAGTATTGCAGACGTAAAATCTGCCATCAGGAGTCAGATATTCACCTGCCTCAATGCGTTGCAACTTCATGATGATTTTGGGGATAGCTAAAATGTGCGATCGCTTACTCTAATAGTTTACATAGTTTACTATGTATTTACAATCTGTGCGCTTAGTTAAATAGCAACTACAAACACATTTTCATAATGCTAGCGTAAGCCTTCTAAGCACTTTTGATGGACTGATAGTTGAATGCAAACGCTGGGCTTTAATTAAGGCGATTAGCAATAATCTCTATTAATTTTGCTATTTCATCAGGTTTCGCATCCTCTGAAGGGATAATAGATATTAAAGACAAAGAACGCCTATCCAAGTCTTTTTGTGCATGAACTGGGAGATTAGCATAAGTACATCTGTTTAATTCTGTCTTAATTTCTAATCCACTTAAAGCTAATTGATTACTGTAAAAATCTAGAATTGCTTTTAATCTTTGTTTACCATCAATCACTTTGTATGTATGATATGACATCTCGTAGAGAATAATTGGCATGACAGGTAAATTAAGAATAAAAGATTCAATTAGCTGAGATTTTTTAATATCATTCCAATCTAGAGCAGATTGACTATCTCCATCAATCATTATGTAGTTAGGATTAGACCTAATATTTTCAAATAATATTGGTAGCTTTACCCTATCTAATTCTTGAACTAATCTGTTTAAGCCAGATTCATATTTGGCGTTAATTTCATCGTTAGTCATCATGATGATTCCTTTCCACCCATTACAAGAACTGGCTCAATCCAGACTAATTTTCTTTGCTGCCTGCCTTCTCCATAAGGTTGATTACGTAAAAAGCCTCTACGCCAGTGGACGCTTTTAGTACCATGTGTACCGCTACTGCCTTCACTACTTTGCGTCCCTTCACTTTTGAATCTATATCCTTGTCCTAGCCAAAGTGGTTGATAAAAATCTTGGGCTTGTTCTTTACCAAAACCTTTATTAACTCTAATTACCTCGCTTGTTGTATCTACAAATTCGGGGCGGCATTCCATTATTAAAATTAATCGGAGTAAAATTGAGTGCAAATACTCGTTAAATCCTGCGACTACTTTGGGGTCAATATCTTGAGAATCAGTATAAGTAAGTTTTTGTGCATCAAGTTTAAATCTGCGGCAAAAGAAACTAGATCCATCAGTTGCTGTCCAATAAAGGATACCAGCTTCACTATCGTAATTCCAAAAAACAGCATCAACGCTCTTATTTTCAGGAGAAAGAATTACACCTTTGGGCAGCATAAACATTCCTGTTTTCATTGCCCAATTTAAGCTATCAATTTCAACGGTTAAAACCGATTGCAGTAAGGCTTCGAGTAAATCTTTGTTTACCCAATATGCCGGACATTTAGCTTGACCGACTTTAAATAAGGTATACGCGGTGATGTACATCGATTCTGCGGGATTAGTTATTAATCCGCGCAGTAGCTTTTGTTCTTCCGCAGAGTAATAAATATCAGCAATAATACTGCACATTTTCTCATAGCTTTCGTAACCGTCTACATGAATAACGGGACGAATAACAATGTCTTTATACCAACCTTTGGGTTTTTTAGTCATGTTTTACTTTTATACATCTCAGTTAAATTACATTCATTACAATATAATCCTCTAATCTGTATCCACAAGAATGAGCTTATGCGTTACGCCGCTCGTCTCAAAAATTCTTCACGATGCCAGCTTATTGCATCTAGCCTTGGATAATACTGCTCTTGGGCAGGTAAGATGATGCGATCGCCGCTAAACTCCCTCATTGGTTTAGCGTTGGGTGATTCTTCCCGTAGGCTGTTAGAGACGATGATAGTGTAATCATCATCAATGCTGAACCAAAAACGGTCAAATGCCCAATGATGATTTTTGCACAGTGCCAGCCCATTATCGATGCGGTCATCGTAGAACTGCGAGAATGGTTTGATGTGTGACCCATCTACAATGTTCTGTCCGAGTGAGTCAAGTATCTGCAATCCGCAGAATGCACAACGGTAGTTATAAGTTGAAACTACAATTTTACGGAATGCACCATCTCGCACAATTACAGCTTGCTCATCTTCTAGTTCTTCTGGCTGATAAACTTTACCACCAGTGCGTTGCAACTGGTCTTGTAGTTCAGCAAAGGCGTTGACTTGCAATAACGGCTCTATATCCTCCTGTGTAAGCTCATTAAACCAGGAGTCAATCAAAACATGAGTTAGTACAGTTCTGTCTTGGTGATTTTGGAGCAGTAACCAGAGTTCATCATCAAGGTAGGCGTACTCTACTGTTTCTCTGATGGTGCTAGGAGTCCTAATTTTTATTTTGGCTTTCATCCATCCCTCAAATCCCAGTTTCATTTGGTAATGCCAAAAGCGATCGCTGGTCAGGTGATAGAAAGGTAAACCTATATCTGGCTTACGTAGTGGCTCCAGGTGGCTCCATAGTTTAAGAAACGTGGCGATAAGTTCAGCATTGAAGGGGATTTGGTTTTTGGTGATCTGCCTCGTTGCTATCATTTCGATGACAGACAGCAGCAAAATGGGCTTATTTGGTGCGCCAGGGCTAACGTTTAAACCTATTTTGTTTGATGCGGATTTAGGAGAAAATTTCTTAACGTAGTAAGCTAAATCTTTATTCATTTGCAGCCATGCGCGAATATCGATGTACACGTAACGCATTATACTTACACGACTGCATAGGTCGAGATGACCTTAGAGAACGCCAAGGTCATTATATTTGGGCAATCAACGAAGAAGCTGCATGGCAAGAAATGGCGCGGCGGTATCCAGATGAAACTGAGGCTGGGTTTACTGTGGAGGAGTGGGAAAGTTTTGATGTAAAGGTGGTAGAAGTGAAACGTGATCAGAATGGGAATATTATAGATGAAAACTCTGAATTGGATTGATAAATCTGCATGGGCAGACGGTGAATGGCAGCAAGAACCAGACCGAATTGAATGGGTTTATCTGGGATTCCCTTGTTTAATAGTCAGGCAAGACCCAGGTTTTTTGTGTGGCTATGTGGGTATTCCTCCAACTCATCCTTATTATGGTAAGGATGGCACAAACAACGAATTAAGGTGCATTCAAGTTCATGGAAAAATTACGTTTTCTGAAGCATCTCACCAAAGTAATGACCCCAAAGCAGTTTGTCATCAACTATTACCAATAACTGATAATTATTGGTGGATAGGGTTTGACTGTACCCATAGCGAAGATATTTCTCCAATTATTGTGAATATTTTTAATTATAGGGATGCTACATATAAAAATTTAGAATTTGTCAAAAATCAAGTTGAATATTTGGCACAGCAATTAAGTACCTTGAAAACAGAATAGATTATGTCATCAGGCAGCATCATTATTAGCACAATTCTCAAACACGATACTAAAGTAACAAGCTACAAAATCGCCTTGTTACGTGCCATTAATGATGTCGTCCTCAGCTTCCCTGATTTGCGGAAAACGAACGCGGATGTAGCTGTGCCTTTACGGGTACTGGCTCAGTTTTGGATTGCTTATTACTGGCCTTTTGTCAAACCAAGTGACCCTATTTTGCAAGGACAACGAGCAATAGTTAATGGTCAATTGCGAAATGATATCTTGTTTCGCCCTCAACTAGAGAAATTACGCTGTGAATGGGAATCAGGTGTTAGTGGAATCTTCAGCCCTAGCGATGGCTTTTACCTCATCAACGAGCTGAGAGTACCGCGAAAATATCAAGGCTACTCAAAACCGTTACGTCAAGCCTATCAAGTTGCTCTCACAGCCATTAGTAAAGCAATTGAGCAGCCAGTTAAATATGCAGGGCTTGGTCACTGGAGTGTATTTGATAAACCCTTAAGGTATGCAGAACAAAGCTATCAAGTTGTAGCAGTTCCTGGTACTAAAGCAGATGATAAATGCTTAATAATTAAAGCTGATCTGTGGCAAACTTTTGGGGATATGTCATTGTGGATTGAAGCACTTTGCATTCATGAATGGTGTTTGTTCACAGAGAAATTACAACAGAAAAATCACTCAAAAGTGCATCGAGGTTGCATTTATGAGTTGTTAACAGATAGACCTGACAATCGCAGACCTTTAACTTGGGAACGTAACAATGTAGATTTACTGTTAATGGAAGGTACAGAGTTTGTTTGCCCTTGGACAAAAAAGCACATTTCTTATGGCATCAGGTACGATTTAGACCACCTTTTACCCGTATCTCTCTACCCCATCAATGAACTTTGGAACTTAGTACCTGCTGACCCTAATTTCAATTCACACACCAAGCGCGATCGCTTACCTTCTCAGGCAAAATTGCAACAAGCTCAACCCTCTTTAGAGTTAGCTTACAGAAACTACAGCACATCTAGTTCACTGTCTCTAGCACTCCAAGAAGATGTGGCTGTCAGATTTGCTACTATCTTCGGTGATACTGCTTGTTTTCCTGGTGTACTATCAGCTGCTGTTGTTGATCTCATTGATGTTTTTGCTGAATCTCGTAACTTAGCTCGTTTTTGACGATATGGCTATTACATTTTAAACTTTGGTTTTCAGAAGTAGTTCCTTGTCCAAAGAAAATGATTAAGGAGTATGAGGTGATATTAAGAGAAAAAATTCAGCAACTCCTTGACTGCTATGATTCTTCTCAAACAGAATGCGATGGTATGACTCGCATCTGCTACACTGTGTTAACTAATCATGGCATTGAGCATCAACCCATGATTGGGGTTTTGACTCGGCAAAATCAAGAAATTGAGCCGCATTTTTGGATAGACCTAGCATCAGGTGAACGTATCGATTATCGAGCCAAAATGTGGCTTCAAGGAGAAAATATTCCTCATGGAATCTTTTACCCTCAAGACTTTCCAGATGTCATCTACACTGGCGAACCAATAGAGTTAGAGGTTTTGTCTCCAGTAGTGTTTGAGATATTGACTCTTAAGATAGATTATGAAAAATTTCAGCAAGGTCAAGCACCTTACTAGGTTTTTGTCCTGGTTCTACTGTCATAACATATAGCCCATACGGACAACCTTGTTCCCATTTACAAGCATCGACCATATAGTAAGTGTTATCAATGTTGAACACGGCGATCGCTTTATTTCTTTTAGTCGCTATTTGACTTGCAACGTTAACAAGCTCTATAAAACTTTCAGGTGTCATTAAATATTGATAACTATGGTGAATTAAACAGGTTGTTCTTGCCACCACTTAGGGTTAATCAACTCTACTTGTGACACCTCATAATGGCGGCAAGTTTCTAAGTCAACCCTAGCTGCCCTAATAGAACGCACAGCAATACTAGACAGAGAATACACCTTTAGGTCTGGAGTATCGGAATTTGAGAGTGTGGTTAACACTTCCATTGGAGTTAGACTGGCACTTAAAGCTACCACAAATGGTTGTAGGTTTAACCAATGTATTGCAGCACTGGTAGACCAAGTTGCTGATTGCTGTTCATGATGTTCTTTGTAGTTCAACTCAAAAGCATCACGGGCTTGCTTTTGGGTCGAATAAGTTAATAAACCGTTGTCATCAGGGTTGAGAGGTAAATATGCTCCCTCTGTAGTATTGAAGATGATGAAATAATTTTGCTCTGTTTCCATAAAATTATTCAACAATAAATTTTAAATTTCGCATTATCTACTATACTGAATTAAAAATTGTCATCTTACTATTAATTAGCAATATATATTGTTCCAAATTAATAGTTTATAAATTTATTGTTATTTTAAGCTTAAATGGAAATATATCAAAGTTTACAGAACTGGTCACAAGAAAGTTACATCAAAGCCTATAGATTTGCAGCACACGCCCATCTGGGGCAGAAATTTCCAGGGACAAACATACCTTATATCATGCACTTGAGTTTTGTGAGCGTGGAAGTAATTGCTGCCTTAAATGCAGAAAAACAGTATGACGGAGACTTAGCAATTCAATGTAGTATTTTACATGACACCATCGAAGATACTGATATCAGTTTTGAGCAAATAAAAACAGAATTTGGTGAATCAGTAGCTAATGGTGTACTGGCTCTAACTAAAAATAATTCTCTAGAAAAACATCTCCAAATGGCAGATAGTTTGCAAAGGATAAAGGAGCAACCACAAGAAATATGGATGGTGAAATTGGCAGATAGAATCAGCAACCTACAAACACCTCCATATTATTGGAATCAAGACAAAATTATTCGATATCGAGAAGAAAGTATTGAAATTTATAAAGCTTTGAAGGACGCAAGCTCATTTCTAGCATCCCGCTTGGCTACTAAAATTGAGGATTACAAGACATTTATTAAGTAAATAGACTTACAAGGATAACGGTTTAGATTACACCTATTAGCAGCTACACCAGATTTCCTAGCGACTCACGAATATAACTTTATACTTTATAACAAGTTAGCTGGTTGGCAACCCAACAAGTTGACAAGTCGGCTGGTTATCAACCTAACTTGCCATATTCATGACTTGCCAGTAATCTCGTAAGCAAAATGCTTGGTTAAAATTCAATGATTATCGCATTGGCAAATCAGAAAGGAGGGGTAGCAAAAACTACTTCTACTATCTCTCTAGGAGGACTGCTGGCTCTTAAAGATACTGTCCTGGCTGTTGACCTTGACCCTCAAGGTAATCTGACTACAGGGCTGGGGGTGGAAGTGGCTGATGACCAAATTAGCTGCTACGACGTTATTACAGAGAAAGCAGAAGTCATCGATGGAGTAGTTTCTACTAAATTTGGACTTAGCTTATTGCCTGCTGACATCAACTTAGCTAAGGGAGAAACAGAAATGCTTATGAAGGTAGGTAACTTCTCCATCCTTAAAGAGCGACTGACTCCCGTACTCAAGCAATTCCATCACATCTTAATTGACTGTCCACCTTCTTTGGGACTATTAACGGTTAATGCCTTAGCTGCTGCGGATGCAGTTCTTATCCCAGTACAGTGTCAATTTTTCGCTTTAAAAGGGTTGGCTGCACTGTTGGAAACAGTTGCAAGTGTTCAGAAACGTCTTAATCCCCAATTACAAATACTGGGAATCTTGCCAACAATGGCTGAAAATACCGTCATGACTCAAGATGTCTTAGCCTCCTTAAATAAGAGACTACAAAACATTCGGATATTTGAACCTGTTCCAAAGTCAATCAAGTTTTCTGAGTCAAATTTAGCTGGTGAGCCAATTCACATCTATGCTAAAGACCCCAAGCTGGTGCAGCCTTACCAGATTATCGCTAATTTAATTGCTGCAATCTAATTAAGGTGAAAAGACAGATGACAAAACGACGCGCCAGATTAAATGACGATAATGATCCGTTGTCCTCGACCGATAAAGTGTTAGCTGGGTTTGAGCAAATTAGCAAGTCAGCAAGTCAGCAAGATAAAGTGTCAACCAGCAGGGAAGCTGACAAGTCAACAAGTCAACAAGAGAAGTTACCAACTAGTCAACAATCTGACAAGTTAAACAGTAAGGAAGCTAACAAGTCAGCAAGTCAGCAAGACATATCACCAACCAATCAACAATCTGACAAGTCAACCAGTCAGCAAGATGTAGCCTTAACTACCCAGGAAGCTGACAAGTCAGCAAGTCAACAAGACATATCACCAACCAGTCAACAATCTGACAAGTCAACCAGTCAGCAAGTTAATATAGAAAAAGTTTCATTGCGTAAATCTACGTTTCAAATCAGTGAAGATGTACTGCATCAGCTAGACAAACTGCACCTTACACTCCAGTTAGAGCTAGGAAAAGCTCATGCTCCTTATAAGGAAGTAATTGTAGAAGAAGCTTTAGTACAACTGTTAGAGTCGTTTAACTCTGATCGTGCAGCTTTGATAGAAGTATTGATGTCAAGGCAGAAAAGCCGTGACAAACTTTGAAAGATGAGTTGGCGATCGCCTATTCTAATATTTCGGTTTGCAGAAGGCGATTGTCTACTAAACAAATCCACCAGGGAGGTACTGCCCCTCCTATGACTGTGTTATCAGCACAGCGCCTCACTTTTCGGCTTCAGGTGGAAGGCGGAAGATGGAGGAATCGAACCCCTGGGTGTTACCCCACCCCGGTTTTCAAGACCGGTTGCCGACCATTTAGCGGCATCTTCCTTAAGGGGTGTCAGACGGGACTTGAACCCGTTATGACTGGTTCCACAAACCAGCGCCGCGACCGCTTTGGCTTCAGACACCAAAAGTGGAATCAAGGGGATTTGAACCCCTAACCTCCCGCTTGCAAGGCGGACGCTCTAGCCAGTTGAGCTATGACCCCAGACAGCAGGAGTGAAGGGACTTGAACCCCTACAAATCGATTTAGAAGATCGATGCCCATCCATTAGGCGACACTCCCATAAATTGGTAGCCCTGACAGGATTTGAACCCGCTACATCCTCTTTGTAAGAGAGGCACTCTACCAATTGAGTTACAGGGCTAAAAGAGCGATCGACGAGACTCGAACTCGTACCGTGAGTTTGGAAGACTCTGATGCTGCCGTTACACCACGATGGCTTCGCCCGCCGTAGGCATCGCATTATTCAAGCTGGTGACAGGAGTTGAACCCGCAACCGCTCGCTTACAAGGCGATTGCTCTGCCGTTGAGTCACACCAGCATTTGGTAGCGGAGCCGGGATTTGAACCCGGTACGTGAAGGCTTATGAGACCCCAGAGCGCACCATAGCTCTATCTCCGCGAGTACCCCTGACAGGATTTGAACCTGTAGAAAACCCGTTTTAAGCAGGTCATGTCTGCCAATTGCATCACAGGGGTAAAATTTGGTGGGGTATACAGGAGTCGAACCTGTCTAAGTCGGATTAAAAGTCCGATGCACTTGCCGCTATGCCAATACCCCATACACAAGGGCGTTATTTATCCGCTCTGCCAACGACCCAGTTTGGTACTCCCGACAGGAATTGAACCTGTAACAATTCCGTCCCTCAAACGGAAGCGTTTACCAATTTCGCCACGGGAGTATCAGTACCCTTGGTGGGAGTCGAACCCACAAAATCTGGTTTCTAAGACCAGCACGTTTGCCAGTTTCGTCACAAGGGCAAATGGTCGGGATGGTAGGATTTGAACCTACGGCTCCTTGTCCCCAAAACAAGGCTTCTAGACCACTGAATTACATCCCGATATTGGTACTCCCGGTGGGATTTGAACCCACACACAGACTGTTTTTGAGACAGCCGCCTCTTCCAATTGGGCCACAGGAGTATAAGCTGGGAAGGAAGGAATCGAACCTTCAAACTTCGCGTTCAAAGTGCGACGGCTTTGCCTGTTTGCCTACTTCCCATTGATATTTGGATGCAGGAGTTGGGGTCGAACCAACCTCTCCTTGATTCAGAGTCAAGGCGACTTGCCAATCGTCCATCCTGCAATTAATGGCTGCCCCAGTAAGAGTCGAACTTACAACCTCGCGGTTAACAGCCGCTTGCTCTGCCATTGAGCTATGGGGCAATGTGCCAGTCCCCCAGGTCAGTGTCGAACTGACGACCTCCTGTTCTTCAGACAGGCGCTACTACCAACTGAGCTACCAGGGGATAAGGCGAGAACGGAGGGACTTGAACCCCCAACCTTCAGGTTCGTAATCTGAGATGCAATCCAGTTACACCACGTTCTCATAAGGCGGAGAGAGAGGGAGTTGAACCCACAATGAGATGCTGAATCTCACGACTGTTTAGCAAACAGCTTGCCCTGCCAATAGCAATCTCTCCATAATGGGCCGGGTAGGATTTGAACCTACGAAGCACATAGGCATCCGTTTTACAGACGGCTTCCTTCAACCGGACTTGGATACCGACCCAAATCAACGTTCACCTTGTAGAAATACATCCACAAGGGATGGAGTGAAGGGGAATCGAACCCCTATCCAGCAAGCGTCCGTTTGTTGGTTTCGTTGCTGTCGATCACCATTCGTCACCCCATGAGGCAGTGCAGACGGGACTCGAACCCGCTAATTACACGCTTGAAAGACGTGCCGCTCGACCACTTCGCTTCTGCACCATGTATGCCGTGTAAGTAGAAAAAGCTGTTGATTCACACACAGGAATTGAACCTGCATATACTGTTTTAGAGACAGTTGCCTTACCATTAGGCAAGTATGTAAGCTTTTTCGGTCAGGACACGGCAACGCACAGACAAGGATTTGAACCCTGACTAAAGGTTTTGGAGACCCTAGTGCTGCCATTACACCATCTGTGCATTTGGTAGCAGCGACGGGAGTTGAACCCGTATACTCTCGGTTATGAGCCGAGTACCTTGCCGTTAGGTGACGCTGCAATGCTTGGAGTCCAGGGCGAGAATTGAACTCGCACAGTCGGTGCAAGCAGACCAATACCCTACCGTTAGGCGACCTGGACACATTTGGAAGCCTCGACGGGAGTTGCACCCGCTTCTCCGTGCTTGAGAGGCACAGCGACTTATCTTATTTGTCCACAAGGCTACACGGGGATGATGGGATTTGAACCCACGGTATGAAAGCTCGACAGGCGACTGCTTTTAACCGGACTAAGCTACACCCCCACGTTGGGTGGCAATTATTCAGTTTTCATGGTTCTGAGGTGTTTGCTCTATGCCTTGTTGAGAGGCTGTAGTGCTTCACTACATATATACTACATAATGTATTACAAGGTGTCAAGGGCATACTACAAAGTTTTTTTTGAGAAGTGAGAGGACAGTATGATTTAATTGCGGTATTGCCCTCTATGATTGAGTTTGAAGTCAATTACTCAGATTCACTCAGGCGTTGTGCGTTCCAAAATTGTTCAGCAAATGCAACTGCTGGGTGAATTGGGGCTTTGGGTCTGTTTTTCAGTACCATTCCCGCTTCATGCGGCAAGCGATCGCTCTTGGTTGAGTTGCATTTTTCACACGCTGTGACAACGTTGTCCCAGGTATGCTGTCCACCCTTTGAGCGGGGGATTACATGGTCAAGCGTTAAATGCTTGGTGCTACCGCAGTATTGACAGGTGTGATTGTCTCGTCTCAAAACTTCACGACGGTTTACAGGCGGTACTTTCCAATGACGTTCGGGATTGCCAACGGTTAAGCGGATGTGTTCAGGTACTTGTAGTACAACACTGGGAGAACGTACTTCCCACTGTTTTGTAGTACCAAAATTCAACGATTCAGCCTGACCCGTGACTAACAGCACGATTGCTCGTTTGATATTGATGCGTGCTAATGGTAAGTAGTTTTTGGAGAATACTACGACTGAATTTTGTAGTATTTGGGATTGCTGAAAAGGTGGTTGAGCTTCCATCAGTTAATTCACTCCTAAAAAATAACCCCCGCCTCTGGTGAAAAGAAGCGGGGGTCAGTTAGTTGATACTCTCTGCACTATGTTGGTGCTATGAGACATTTGCACCTCCCGCTAAGGATAAGTTGATCTCGATTCAGCCAAGAGGCTAACGCTCCAAAAATGCCAACACTTATAGATTTCTCGCCAATGAACAGATACATTCCCTCAAACGCAAACAGCGCGATTGCTCTGCCTAAATCCCGATAGGGTTGGCAATGCACCGCGTTATTAATGCTTGAAGATAACTTGCTGATCATGGAACTTTGTAGTATTTGTAATTAAGATACTTTTAATAATACATCTTGTATTATATGTTTGTCTACTACAGATTGTAGAAGATATAAAAGGGCAACCAATTTTCCGAAATAGTAAAGCTTGGGGTGTAGTAAATATCAGAGTGCTGAATTATAAATAAGTTCTATAAATAACTAGGGGAATATAACCCCATTAAAGCCCAGTCATAAAAGCTGGGTTTTTGAGTGTGAGAGCGATCGCCACCCTTGAGCAGATAGAAAAATGCTTTCAAAAAGTCGAAAGTAAGAAACGTATTGACTTAATTTCTTAGTTTGATGATTACAGCCTGCATATATCAATGCTTCTGGTCGCCATTATCTCGCACCTCTCATGCTCGGTATTGGCTATTACTTTTGGTACTAACCACACTCTACTCGTAATAGTACCTTGGGAATACGAACCAGAAGTTTGGTTAGCGCTAATGCGAATGCTGTTATCGTTTCCTGAGTCTGGGTATTTAGGTTAAGAAATCTTGTTGGAATTTCCCCTAGAGATGGGAGAAATTCCTGATGTGCTGCGAGATGTATTAACTTGGGAGTAATATTTTAGATAAAGCTCGCAAAAAGCTGCAATTATTTATTTAAATAAAATGAGCATCAAAATATTAGAAAGTGTAGATTCTTCAGAAATTAAAGAATTTAGAGCAGAAATTCTCTCAAAACGTAGTCTGGGAAATGTTTTGTTTGAAATTAAACAAATCCGCTCTTATCTGAGCCTTAAAAAAGCTGAGGATTTGACAGAAATTCTGGATTTATTTGTTAGTCAAATGGGGTATGTAGGGCTTGACGTTCACTGGAAAGAAATTCATCAAGCCGCAGCAGAAAAAATTTTAGCATTTGTCTTGACAAAAGATTTGGCTTATTCTTCAAAAATTATGGCAATAGAAGAGGCTGAAAAAATTTCTACTAAGATGTTCAACTTTTTTCCAAATCCCTGTAAATTTTTTACTAACGCAGTATTTGCCAACAACTACTCGGCGCTTAGTGCTTGGGATTCGCTGACAGACGCAACATTTGACACAGGTATAATTTTTGTAAGTGCTACACTGATTGGAATGCTATGGGTTAAAGATGAGGACTAATAGCTGAACTTTAAAATAAATTAGTAATCATTTTTTTAACTTATATTTAATCGAAATTTAATAGATAAATGACATACTCAGTAACTGCATTGCCAATCGTAATGCAGTTGTTTAAATCTTCAATAATTTAATCTTTGCTTAAATTATAGGATTTTGAATCATATATTTTCTCTTGATTTCTTCGTTTTAAATGAAGTAATTTAGGGTAGTCAATCTACCTATTTAGGCTCAATATCAACTACTAATTAACTCAAATAACTAACCTATTAAGTATGTCTAAGTTAGCCTTGACTTTAAAGATATCAACAGGAGCAGTTATACTACTTACCTTTTGTGTAACTAGTGCAAATAGCGCCACAATTTCTGAAGGATTTGAGAGCGGTACAAAAACAAGTTATGCGAATGCTGATGTTAATCTCAGCACGGGCTTATGGAATTTGAATGATGCTCTGATTGGTGATCTCAGCACTGACAGAAAAAATGGTGCAAAGTCTGCCCGCATTCGTAATAGTGGTAGAGTGACAATGCGATTTGATCGCACTACGGGTGCAGGCTCTATTACTATCAAATACGCTAAGTTTGGTACTGACGCTAATACTACTTGGGGTGTTTGGTGTTCACCTAACAGTGGCTCTTCATGGATACAAATCGGCTCTACTGTCAATACCACTTCTACAGCCTTGCAAACAGCGACTTTTACACCCAATATCTCTGGTAGTGTTCGCTGTGAAATTCGTAAAACTGATGGAACTGCAAACCGAACCAATATTGATGACATCGTAATTAATGATTATGGTTCTTCCGGTTCCACTCCTCCTTCTCTACCAGCCGGTTCTGTACCTTTCTTTGACGATATCAACAACTCTGTATCCGGTTTAGCCTTTGGTAGCCCTGCTGATGTCACACCTCCTGCCCCAGTTCTCAACAGCTTTGATACAGCAGTAGTCAATCTTTGCGGCGATCCGGGTACTGTTGTGAGTCGCACTGGCTTCCAGTCTATGATGCAGAATAATCCTACTGTCTTAGCAAATGTCAAGGCATCTGTGGGAGGATATCTCAAAGTAGGTCGTACTTCTGATACTGATTTCTTGAACGATTTAACCGATGTCTGGTTTAATGTGGAAGGCTTCGAGCATATATTCTGTGGAGAACCAGTTCAAGGAGGCTCTATTGGTGGGCTGCATTTTGTTGGTCGTTATGTAGAACTGCAAAATAAGGGTTTAGCTGGGCGGCTGAATAATAATACGTTTAGGGAAGAAGTTGTTCCCAACACAGTCTACACAATGGGTGTTGTCATGAGGGTAGGTACTGGGACTGCTCAATCTACTATCAAAGGTTATCCTTACACCCTCAGTGCTGAAGAAATTTTGTCAAACGCATCTTTAGGTTACAAGAACAACCCCAACACTAGCACTACTAACCAAGTATGTCTTCTGGGTGTCACAGATGAGAATAGAACTTTTAAAGCCGTATTTGTCAGAAGACAAGGTGGTATCCGTACTTTCTATCCCGATGCTACTCCTGACGCTACCCCTAACTGTATCCAGTAAAGGGTTTCGGCTGCCATTTATTCTAATTCATCCCGCATTTAGGCATCCACCTACTTACACGTTGGGGCTAGAACGTGGAATAGTTATTTCTCTGTTTCAGTAAATGGTGAACAAATATCTATCAAACAACCATTTGGATCGACAGTTAAGAATCGACGCTGCCCATAAAACTCGTTTCTAGGTTCTTGAACGATGCGAAGCCCCATAGCTACTGCTTTTTCGTAGACTAGATCAACTGCGGGAACCACAAACGTTACATACATACCTGATGGAGCAGTTTGATACTCCTGTGGAACCAGATGATGACTGCGAAGAATAATACCAAACTCTAGTTCTTGATTAGACGGACTGCGAAGTTGAACATACCAATCACTGTCATAACTTACCTCAAAGCCAAGCAAAGCCACATAGAAATCTCGGCTTTCTGTCAGTTGAGCGGAGCAGATGTTTGTAAGAATGCGGCTAAAGCCCATAACTATTCTCAATCATTGTTCCAAGAGGACGAACGTGTGAGCTAAAACCCGACCAACAGTTAAGTGAAGGTTAAGCCACACTTTTATGCAGATACGGGAGTGCATAGCTCAACGAGCGTTCCATCCGGTGTCCGCAAATAAGAGACGATTTGACCAGCGTAGTTTATCCAGTATTCAGTTCGCCATAGTCGCCTGACTCATGCAGAAACCTCTGCATATAGCTTAGTTTAAGTAGTCTCATCAATTGGTGGTGTAATACCTTTTTGGTCTTTGACCAAAAGGATCTCTGAGGTATCAGGGTACATGATGTTTTTAAGCTTTGATCTACCATCGCCTCAGCTTTGTAAATATTTTGTTATACTTGTTAATATAAATTCACAATCTAGGTGCGACACCACTGAAGAGGAGAATGCCCAATAGCTCAATGAGTGTACGACTACTAACCGCAGCTAGGTATTAACACTTCCTCTCCTGATTTTTAGCATTTACCAAAAAAGTTTTCCTCCAGTTGGGCGATTGAGCCTGCAATTAATCAACCTATGACATTATCTTTAGAACAAGAATTTAGCCTGAGAACTTTTGCTGACCAAGTGCAGCAGATGTCCCGTGAACAAGCTCAAGAGCTTTTGCTCATGCTGTATAAGCAGATGATGATTCGAGAAACGACATACCAGGAATTGCTCAAGCATGAGTGGAAACTCGATTCAGATGCTGTCTGGGGCTAAAGACTGCTCGTAAATATCAAACCTGTTGTAGATATATAAATGTCGTGTATTTCATTTTTTTGCATTCTAACGATTCCACTTTTTAGAATGTTGGAGCGCCAACTGAAAGTGCTTCCACCAGGAGCAATGAGATATTTGCTCTCGGTGGAAATGTGCTATTGAATGCTTGAGACACATCTATGAACTTGCGCCAACTTCAGCCGCCGCTACATCTGGTTTTGACTCCTTCGCCTTCTTTTCAAAAATCTGGATTCCGGCATCAACCACCTCAAACCCGTTTTCTGTTCGTTGGCCAAGCTTACCCGATACAGCCCCAGCCCAGTCTGCAAACTCTGAGGCGCTAGTTTCTGCCTTGCGCCAACTTTTGGCGTTAACTTGAGCGGTAAAGACTATGCCGTTCTGATCTGTCAACTCGATTGCAACTTTCTTATTCTCTGCTGGTGTGGCTGTTGGTAGTTCACCACTAAATTTTATTGTGACTTCGCTTTTGGCTGACATCGCTTATTCAAACACCCTTCTTTTTGATATATCGTTAATATCCACTTATATACCAGTTCCGTAGTAGTTGAGATATCAACGGAGAATCCCTCTGAATAATTTTAGTGACCGATATTCCAGTAACTACGGTGAGTA